>DASRYH010000058.1:0-14352 GCA_035687245.1 Coriobacteriia bacterium | reverse complement strand
CCCGAGAGCATGACCGCCGCGCGGAACGTGGAGCTGGAGAGCAGCCGCGCCTTCACAGCCTTGCCGGCGACCTCACCCACGAGTGGCCGCGCGAGGCGGCGGTACTCGGCAACCGGGTCGCGAAGCTCGACCTCGATGGCGCGTGCGAGCACGGCGGCACTGCGAAGCGCGTAACTCACACCTTCGGCGGAGCTGGGGCTTATGAGGCCGGCCGCCTCGCCCAGAAGTGCAACCGAACGGCGACCCAGCGCGATGTCGCTCAGGCGCTGAGGGCGTACCACGGGTGCAGCCGAGCGAGCCGACTCCTCGCCAAGGCCGAAGCCGGCGATGCGCATCTTCTCAACGATGGCGTTGAAGCGCTTCGTGGTACCGGGGCCAGAAGGCAGTGCGGCGCCCACGAGCACGCTGCCGGCCTTCGGGATCGACCACGCGTAGTGGTCGGTGAGCTGGCGGTCGAAGTAGGCGCCGTAGGACGACTCCCCGCCTTCGGCGGTGAACTCGGCCTGCATGGCGATGTAGCGGGTCGGGGCGGCAAAGCCCAGCGTGCGGCGTATCAGCGAAGCCGCACCGTCAGCGCCCACCACGAGCCGTGCCGTGCACGCCGCTCGGCCACCTTCGGCGGTCTCGAAGCGCAGCAGCGGGTTGGGCCCGGCGAGCTCGAGGCTATCGAGGCGCCAGCCAGGACGGTAGTCGGCGACCTTGGCGGCAAGCCCGGTGAGCCAGCCGTCGAAAGCAAGACGGTCGATGTTCACGTAGTGGCGCTGGTAGCGGCGCTCGAGGCCGGAGTCGCCATCCACGCTGCGGACAGCGAAGAGCTGTGGCCCTACGAGCAGCTCGCGCGGGAGGCCGAGCTCTTGGCGAGCGAGTTCCTTCTGCGCAGCCGGAGCGAGCAGGCCGCCGCAGAGCTTGGAGCCACCAGGGGCGTGCGGGGCGCAGGCTTCGGCGGCGGGGCGCTTGTCGGCGAGCAGCACGCTGTGGCTGGCGCCGAGGATGCGGGCTAGCGTCGCGCCAGCAGGGCCGGCGCCGACGATTGCGATGTCATACATAGGGATCCTCCGAGTCGAAGATTCGTCGGGTCTCCAGCATGCCTCGCCCCACTGCATTGCTGCGCTAGCCGTTGCGACTCCGCTTGCCGCGCGTTGCCGAAGCGTTGTCAGCTGCGCGTCTTCGGCAGGTCGGCGATCTCCATATCGATGCGCGTCTCGGCGATCGCCACGCTGGTGATGCGCACCTTCACAGGCTCGCCCAGGCGGAACGTGCGGCCGCGCTCCTCGCCGATGAGCATGAAGCGCTCGGGGTCGTGGTGGTAGTAGTCGTCGTTCATCGACTGCACGTGCACGAGGCCTTCGGCGGTGTTGTCGAGCTGGACGAACATGCCGAAGCCGGTGACGCCAGTGATCGTGCCGAGGAACTCCTCGCCCACGTGGTCGGCCATCAGCTCGCAGAGCTTCAGGCGCACCGAGTCGTCCTCGGCCATCTCGGCCTCGCGCTCCATGAGCGACGAGTGTTCGGCAAGCCAGGCCAGCTCGGGCACCATGCCGACCACGTTCGCGTCGCGCTCCATCGCGCCTGAAAGCTGACCGCGCAGCAGCCGGTGGACGATCAGGTCGGGATAGCGGCGGATCGGCGAGGTGAAGTGCGTGTAGGCCTCGCTCGCCAGGCCGAAGTGCGGATGCAGGTAGTCCACGTAGCGCGCACGCTCGAGTGCTCGCAGCAGCAGCGTGTTGATCAGCCGCTTCTCCGGGCGCGTGTGGGCGAACTTGATGATGCGTTGGAAGGTCGCCGGCGAGGCGCCGTGCACGTCTTTGATCGGGTAGTCGAACTCTTTCAGCACCGAAGCCACACGCGTGAGCGCGTCCGGATCGGGGTTCTCGTGGATGCGGTAGATCATCGGCACCTTGGCATCGCGCATGTGCCTGGCCACGACCTCGTTGGCGGCGATCATCGCCTCTTCAATCATGTTGGTGGCCTGCGTGCGCTCGCGTACCAGCACCTCGAGCGGCTTACCGTTCTCGTCGAGCCGAACCTTCGCCTCGACCGTCTCGAAGTCGAGCCCGCCGCGCGCGATGCGACGCTCGCCGATCTTGGCCGACATGCGCGCGAAGTCGCGCAACGCCGCTTCGCTCTCCGCGTCCGGGAACGCCTCCTTGCCTTCGAGCATCCGCTGGACCTGCTCGTAGTTGAAGCGCCGGTCACTGCGCATCGCCGAAGGGTAGACCTCGTAGCGCTGAATGACCGCGTCGGCATCCATCAGCATGTCCACGGTGAACGAGAGCCGGTCTTCGCCTGGGTTCAGCGAGCAGATTCCGTTGGAGAGCTCCTCGGGCAGCATCGGCAGCACGCGGTCCACGAGATAGACGCTCGTGGCGCGCAGGCGCGCATCCTCGTCGATTGGAGAGCCCCAGCGTACGTAGTGGCTGACGTCGGCGATGTGTACGCCAAGGCGGATAAGCCCGTCGTCGTGCGCGATGGTGATTGCATCGTCGAAGTCGCGCGCGTCCACCGGATCGATCGTGAACGTGAAGCGGTCGCGGATGTCTCGCCGAAGGGAGTCTGTCGCCAGCGTGCTTTCGACGTCGAGCCTGATGCCTTCGGCTTCGGCAAGCGCCTCCTCGGAGAACTCCGTGGCCAGGCCGTGCTCGCGGATGATGATCTCGATCTGTATGTTCGGGTCGTCTTCGCGACCGACGATCTCGTCGATGACGCCCTGTGCTGGCTGGGTGCGCGTGGGGAAACCGGTCAGCCTCGCCACCACCACATCGCCGGTCTTGGCGCCGGCGATGAACTTGTTAGGGATGAAGACATCAGAGCGCAGACGACGGTCCGCGGGGATGACGATGCCGATGGCGCCGTGCTTCTCGAAGCGACCCACAACTTCGGTGTTGGCGCGCTCGACGATGCGCATCACACGGCCGCTTCGGCCCTGCTTCGTGCGCTTCGCGTCGGGTTTGACCGCGACGATGTCGCCGTGCATCGCACCGTTGGTGTCACGCGCGCTGATGTAGAAGTCGCCCTCGGCGGCGTCCACGAAGCCGTAGCCGTGGCGCGTCATGCTGATCCGGCCTACGTGGAAACCCGACTGCTTCGCTCTCACGCCGCGCTTGTTGTTGCCCACAATTGCCTCGTTTCGCCTGCTCGCAGCGGTTGTCCGCAAACCCGGACCAGACGCGCCGAATCATCCTCAGTCTCTGGTGGTAGAATCTCCGAAACCGACCACGGTTAACACGGAGTTGCACATGGACCTCAAGCGTCCTCTCGCCCCCAGCTTCATAGGCTCGGGCACACTGACGAACCCTCGCGACATGGTGCGCGCGCTCGAGACCCTCGAGAACACAGCGTACCGCTTCGTCGTCGATGGTAACTGCGTTTCCGAGGGCAATGCGGCACTCGTCAAGCTCATGATGGACGACGAGTCGGCAACGCTCATCGTCAACGGCTGCCTGTTCCTCAATATCGCCTCATACCGCTATCTGGACTTCGAGACCATCGAAGATGACCAGTGGCGCTTCGTTCTGCACGCCGACGGCTCCCAGCTCGAGCTGGTCGCGCTGCCGGACACGGAGGAGAACAGCGGCGACACGCGCCCCCATCTTCTCTCAGAGGAGATCACCGGCGACCTCGACGCGCTCATCGCTCTCGACGATGACGACGAGGAAGACTAGCCGCCGTACCCCTCGCTGCGTGATGTGTGTCCTAGCAAGAACAGCACGAGGGCCGCTCCTTTGGGGGCGGCCCTCGTCGTTGGTGCGGTATGTGTGAGAGGCAGTCAGCTAGCGCGCCTCGCTCGCGGCGATCTGCAGCGCGCGCTTGAGCTGGATGTCGGTCGACTCCTTGGCCTGCGCCTCTTCCTTCATCTTCACGACGACGTCGGGCGTGAGGCCCTTGTGGTCGATGACGCGGCTCTTCGGCGTGAGATAGTGCGCGATCGTGAACTTCACGGCACCGCCGTCGTTGAGCTCCTCGACGGTCTGCACGCTGCCCTTGCCAAAGCTCTTCTCACCCACGAGCGTTGCCCGCTTGTGGTCCTGCAATGCGCCGCCGACGATCTCGGATGCCGAAGCGGAGTTGCTGTTGATAAGCACCACGAGCGGCGCCTTGGTGATGGTGTTGCCGGTGACGTTCTCGACCGTCTCTTCTTTGCCGCGCTCATCGATTCGGACGACCGCGCCATCCTTCACGAACAACGACGTCACGTCGACCGCCTCCGACAGCAGCCCACCTGGGTTATCGCGCAGGTCGAGCACGAACGACTTCGCGCCCTTCTTCTCCAAGCGCTTCACGGCCTTGCCGATGTCCTCGGCGGACTTAGCGTTGAACTGGCCGAGCCGGATGTAGCCAACGTCGCCCTTCAGAGAGCTGCGAAGGTTGGGAAGCTGGATCATCGCGCGCGTGCACTCGACGGTGAAGGTCTTGCCCGGCTTACCCTTCTCGCCAGGCCGCACCATCGTCAGCTTGACCTTGGTGCCTTCCTTGCCGCGCACCCGCTTGACGACCTCTTGGGTCGTCCACTTCTTGCGCGTGACGCCGTCGATGCTCGAGAACAGGTCGCCGGACTTGAGACCGGCCTTCTTGGCAGGCGTGTCCTTGTAGACCTCTACCACGTAGGCCGCGCCGTCCTTCTCGCCCAGCACCACGCCGATACCGCCGAACTCGCCCATGCTGTCTTCGGCGAAGTACTGGTAGTGCTTCGCGTCGAAGTAGAGCGCGTACTTGTCACCGGTGCTGTCGAGCAGGCCCTGCACGGCACCCGCGGTCGCCGACGTCTCGCTCGGCGGATTGAGCGCGCGGTCCTTCAGCAGGGCGTTGACCTCGTCTACCTCTTTGGCGATCTTGGTGCCCGAGCCACCGGTGTTGATGACGAGCGGCGAGTCCTTCTTGGAGTTGCCGAGGAAGTAGCCACCGATGAAGCCGCCGGAAAGCAGAATGACGGCGACGGCGATAGCTACGACCGCCTTAATCGTCTTGTTCATATGACTCCGTGCCTTTGTGTATGGAAATCGGGAGAGCTGCTGTTAGACCTTCAGGAAGCGACGCATCGCAAACAGCGAGCCAAGCAGTCCGATGAAGATGCCCGAGACGACCAGCGCGATTGATATCTGCGCCATGGCGCCGCCCGACAGCGACAGGGACAGGAACTTCAGGGTCTCAGCAAGCCTAGGCATGATCACGGCACGCATCGCGGCGAGCGAGAGAATCGCAAGTCCCGCACCGATAAGCGCTTGGATGACGCCCTCAAGCAAGAACGGCGTGCGGATGAACCAGTTGCTCGCGCCGACGAGACGCATGATCCCGATCTCCTTGCGGCGCGCGAAGATGGCCAGCCGAATGGTGTTGCTGATGAAGATGAGGCTCACGACGGCGAGCATGACGATGAAGACGACCTCGATCAGGCGGATGACGCGCGTGAACGCGAAGAGCCTGTCGACGATCTCCTGGCCGTAGCGCAGCGAGCGCGCGGGGTCATCGGGGCGGTCGGCCACCTTGAGGAAGAGCTCGTTCTTCATGATCTTGGCCGCCATGACTCGAACCTGGCGCGGATCCTTGAGCGCGAGATCGAGCGATGCCGGAAGCGGGTTGCCCTCGAGCTGATCGACGATCTCGGGCGTGCCCATGTTCTTCTTGAACTTCTCGAGCGCCTCGGCCTTGCTCGTGTAGTCGACCGTCTCGACCTGCGGGTCCGAATCGAGCTGACGCTGTAGCGCATCGACGTCTTCAGTCGCGGCGCCGTCCTTCAGGAAGATCTGGACCGTGACCTTGTTCTCTACACCCTTCACGATGCCGTTGACCACGACACCCGTGATGAGGAAGACGCCCACCAGCAGCAGCGACAGATAGATAGTGATGACAGCACCGAGGCTCATCACCCAGTTGCGCTGGAAGTTCTGCCAGGACTCGCGAGCGAAGTACCCGACGTTAATCGACATATCCGTAGACTCCTCGGTCCTGGTCACGCACGACGCGGCCACCTTCGAGGGCGATAACGCGGCGACGCATGTTGTCGACCATGTCGCGGTCGTGAGTCGCCACGAGCACGGTCGTACCGGTCTTGTTGATGCGCTCGAGCAGCTTCATGATGCCGAGCGACGTCTGGGGGTCGAGGTTACCCGTCGGCTCGTCGCACAGAAGCAGCGGCGGACGGTTGACGAATGCACGCGCGATCGAGACACGCTGCTGCTCACCACCGGAGAGCTCGTCTGGGTAGCTATCGATCTTCTCCTCAAGCCCCACGAGGCGAAGAACCTCAGGCACCTGCGTGCGAATGACGTGGCGGCTCTTGCCGATTACCTCGAGCGCGAACGCCACATTCTCGAAGGCGGTCTTGTTCGGCAGAAGCTTGAAGTCCTGGAAGACGCAGCCGATATTGCGCCGCAGGTACGGGACCTTCCAGTTCTTGAGCTTCACGAGGTCCTGGCCCGCCACGATGATCTGGCCCTTGGTGGGCAGCAGCTCACGGAGCAACAGGCGAATGAAGGTCGACTTGCCCGAACCCGAGTGGCCGACGATGAAGACGAACTCGCCGGAGCCGATTTCGAGATCGCAGTCGGCAAGCGCTGCCTTCTCAGATACATAGAACTTGCTGACGCCCCGCATGTTGATCATCAGCGGGCCCGTACGCGGGGCCGAGATGACCTGATCGGGCGCCTGCTGGTCGGGCATTGGGATCATGTCAGTCAAAAGGAACTCCAATTTCAGTACGACGATTCCCGCCGGTCAGTTTAGCAAAGAAGCAGCCACCGACCGTCGCGCGTCACCGTACCGACGTATGTTGATTCCGTGGAGCGGCCCTACAGGGCCATGAGCTCGCGCGCCGCGCGCACGATATCGTCGGCTGTGAGGCCGAAGTGCTCCATCAGTTCGCGGGGCTCGCCCGAGGTGCCGAAGACGTCCGCGACGCCCACGCGCCGCGTCGGCACCGGACAGACTTCGGAGAGCACTTCGGAGACTGCCGAGCCCATGCCACCGAGCACCGAGTGCTCTTCGGCGGTCACGATTCGGCCGGTCTTGGCCACGCTGGCCGCGAGCGTCTCGACATCGATCGGCTTGACCGTCGCAACATCGATGACCTCGGCAGATACGCCGGACTCGGCGAGCTTGTCGGCAGCAGCAAGCGCTTCGGCGACCATGATGCCGCATGCGGCGATGGTGACGTCGGTGCCCTCACGCAGCACGTTGGCGCGCCCGACCACGAACTCGAAGTCGGCGTCGTAGATGTCGGCAAAGGTCGCGCGGCCCAGGCGGACGTAGAACGGACCCGGCGTTGTGGCAGCGGCGCGCAGGGCGGCCTTCGCCGAAGCGAAGTCGGCCGGCACGAGTACGCGCATGCCGGGCAGGACGCGCATGAGCGCGAGGTCTTCGATCATCTGGTGGCTACCGCCGTCGGGGCCCACCGTGATGCCCGAGTGCGTCGGGGCCAGCTTCACGTCGAGCCCCGAGTAGCAGACGGTGTTGCGCACCTGGTCGTAGGCGCGACCCGTCGCGAAGACGGCGAACGAGCCCGTGAACGCGATGTGCCCCGCAACGGCGAGACCGGCGGCGACATCGATCATGTTCTGCTCGGCGATACCAACGTTGAAGAAGCGGTCGGGGTAGGCGTCGGCAAGCTTGGAAGTCGTCGTCGACTTGGAAAGGTCCGCCTCGACTACGACGACATCGACGCCTTCGTTTGCCAGCTCGACGAGAGTCTCGCCGAAGGCCTCACGGGTTGCCCTGGTCACTGCGCTCCCCCTTCGGTCAACGGCGCGATCTCGGCCAGCGCCTGTGCGGTCTCATCGGCGGACGGGCTCTTGCCGTGCCAGCCGTAGTCACCTTCCATGAACGAGACGCCCTTGCCCTTCACGGTGTGAGCGACGACGACCGCCGGCCCACCGGTGTAGGCACGAGCGTCCATCAGTGCCGCGTGGAGCGCTTCGACGTCGTGCCCGTCGGCTTCGATGACCTTCCAGCCGAAGGCGGCGAACTTCGCGCCCACCTCGCCCAGACACATAACGTCGTTACACGCGCCGTCGATCTGTAGGCCGTTGTAGTCAACGATGCCGACGAGGTTGCTCAGGCCCTGATGGGCTGCGAACATGGCCGCCTCCCAGATCTGGCCCTCCTGTAGCTCGCCGTCGCCCATCAGGGCGAAGACCGTGCGGTCGTCACCGGCGGGCTTGCTCAACCCCGCAGCGATGCCGGCTGCGATGGAGAGGCCCTGGCCCAACGAGCCGGTCGAGATCTCGACGCCCGGTACCTTTCGGCTATCGGGGTGGCCCTGAAGGATCGAGCCCAGCTTGCGCAGCGTCTTGAGGTGGTCGCGGCCGAAGTAGCCAGCCTCGCACAGCGCGGCATAGAGCACCGGGCCCGCGTGTCCCTTGGAGAGCACGAAACGATCGCGATCTGCCCACTTCGGGTCCGATGGATCGTGGCGCAGGACGCCGCCGAAGTAGAGCGTGGCGACGATGTCGGCTGCCGAAAGAGAGCCACCCGGATGTCCCGAGCCTGCCAGCGAGATCATCTCGACGATGTCGCGCCGCATTCCGGCTGCTTTGCGCTGCACTACCTGTGCGTCGAAGGCCTGCTCGCCCATGCCTCTCCCCAATCCGATTGGTGCTTTCAACGAAGCCCCGAAACCGCAGCACTTCTTGGTGCGCGAATCGCGAGTGTGTGCGTCCGTATGATGACGGTACACCGCGGCGCGGTCTACCTCGAAACCCACCCAAACGCCCTCAATCCGGCGAATGCACCACGACGTGCCGCAAGCGGGCTACTTGAAGGCGCGGAAGCCCTCGCCGATCGTCTCGGCGACGTTGCTGATGATGACCATCGCTTGGTCGTCGTGACTGCGCACGATCATCTTCAGGTCGTCGAGCTCGTTGCGCGAGAGAACCACGAGCAGCATGCCGCGCGGCTCGCCCGAGAACGCACCGGTCGCATCGAGGAAGGTGGCGCCACGACCGAGCTCGGACATGACCGATTCGGCAATCTTGGGCGCGGCGTTCGAGATGATGTAGACGGCCTTCTCGATGGGCAGACCCTCGAGCAAGATGTCGATCGTCGTGGTGCCGACGAAGATGGCGACCGCGCCGTAGAGCGCGAGTTCGGGCCCGAACTCGAAGGCGGCGAGCACGGTGATGCTCGCGTCCACCACGAGGATGATCTGGCCGACGCCGAAGGGCAGCCGGCGGCTCAACAGCTGCCCGATGATGTCGGTGCCGCCGGTGTTGCCGCCGCCCTTGAAGACGAGTCCCATGCCGAGACCGGAGAGTGCGCCGCCGTATAGCGCGGCAAGCAGAAGGTCGTGGGGCGCCAGGTTCGGCACGAAGCTGAAGAGCTCGACACAGGCCGAGAGCAGAACGGCGCCGTACACCGTCATGGCGATGTAGCGCAGCCCGCGCGCCCTGAAGGCCACCAGGAGCAGGATCGCGTTCATCACGAGCATCTGAACGCCCACGGTAACCGTGAGGCCCAGGTGGTCGCGCATCCAGTAGTAGAGGACGGTGGCGAGGCCCGAGACGCCACCTGCGGCGATCTTGTTGGGAATCAGGAATGCGACCAGTGCGAATGCGGTAAGCGCGACGCCGATCGTCATCAGCGCGTAGTCACGAACTCGGTGGGACTTCAGAATCCGCCCAACCACCACCTACGCACCCCCTTCGGCATCCACGCTACGCCCCGACGGCCAGGTCCACACCCCGCCCACATCCAGACGCGGACGCACTCGCTTTGAGAGCAGGAAGTCGAGCACGCTCTTCGCGTCGCGGTTCAGCAGGCGTTCTTCGGCGATTCCGAGCTCGTCGGCGACTGCCGCCGCCATGTCGAAACGCCCGACATGCAGAGCATAGTGCGCGTCGCTTCCGATGGCGATGAGCGCCCCGGCATCACGAGCCGCAGCCGCAAAGCCGCGCTCGAAGTCGTTGGACAGCGCGCGCGAGCTCGATGGCTCGAACGAGTGGTTGTTGAGCTCGAGAATGACGCGGTTGCGCACAGCTGCCGAAACGATCGCGTCGACGTCGATAGGGAACTCGTGGCCGTTCCCGGGGTGCGTGATCTGGTCGACAAGCGGGTTCTCGATCACGCGCAGCAGCGCCTCGGTATTCCTCGCCGAATCGCGCTCGTCGAAGCCGGTGAGCGGGTGAAATCCCACGGCGACGAAGTCGAGCAGCTCGAGCAGCTCATCGGCTAGATCGATGCCGTTGTCGGTATCGGCCTGCACGTTGGCCTCGCAGCCCTTGAGGATCCGCACGCCGTTGAGCACGCTCGGTACGACCTTGAAGTTCCAGAAGTGCCAAGGATGGGCGCCCTGCGGCACCGTCGGCCCGTGGTCGGTGACGGCGATAAGCTCGAGGCCCTTGTCGGCAGCGGCCCATGCCAGCTCCGTGACAGTGGAGTAGGCGTGCCCCGAGGCGACAGTATGGGTGTGCAGATCGGCGAGCAGACGCATTCCTACACCTGCTCGTCATCGGCGACGGCCACGGGGGCCGCGCCAGCCACGCGCCAGCGGTGATACGTGATGAGGAAGTCCTCTATGTCCCCGTCGAGCACGGCATCGACGTTGCCGGTCTCATGCCCGGAACGCACGTCTTTGACGAGCTGATAGGGGTAGAGGACGTAGTTGCGAATCTGGCTGCCGAAGGTGATTTCGCGCTTGGGACCGCGTAGCTCGTCGATCTCAGCGTCGCGCTTCTGCTTCTCGATCTCGTAGAGACGCGAGCGCAGAATCTTCATCGCAGCGTCCTTGTTCTTGAGCTGCGACTTCTCGTTTTGGCAGGTCACGACCATGCCGGTGGGCAGGTGCGTGATGCGAACTGCCGAATCGGTCGTGTTGACCGACTGGCCGCCGGGTCCGCTCGAGCGGTAGACGTCGATGCGCAGGTCCTCGTCGCGGATGTCGACTTCGATGTCTTCGGGAAGCACTGGCAACACTTCGACGCCGGCAAACGTCGTCTGACGACGCTTCTTCTCGTCGGTGGGGCTGATACGCACGAGGCGGTGCACGCCCATCTCCGACGACAGCATGCCGTAGGCGTTGCGGCCGTGGACGGTGAAGACCGCGCGGTCGATGCCGAGTTCCACGCCAGCAGGCGCGTCGTGCAAGTCGAGCTTCCACTTCTTGCGCTCGGCGTACTTGGTGTACATGCGCAGCAGCATCTCGGCCCAGTCCTGAGCCTCAAGGCCGCCCTGACCGGGCGTGATAGTGAGAATGGCATCCCCGTGGTCGAACTCGCCGGTGAACCAAGAGTTCACTTCGAGCGCGTCGATCTGCGAGCACAGCGCCTTGATGTCGCCGCCGAGTTCGGCAGCCATCTCCTCGTCGCCTTCGGCAAGAGCGAGCTCGTTTCCGACTTCGGCGTCTTCGAGCAGCGCAACGACCGACTCGTAGGCCTCGATCTCGTCGCGCAGCCCGGACGCCTGCGCCATAACCTGCTGCGCCGAGTTCTGGTCGTCCCAGAAGCCGGGCTCGGCCGCACGAGCGTCGAGCGCCATCACCTCGGAGCGCTTCGCGTCGACGTGGAGGTACTCGGCCATCGCCGTTACCCTGTCGCGGAGCGCCTGTATGTCAGTGGTGCGGTTCTCGACCATCGGTTATGCGTTCGCCCCGTGGCACTTCTTGAACTTCTTGCCGCTGCCGCACGGGCATGGGTCGTTGCGACCCACGTTCGCCCAGGGGTCTTCCTTGTCCTTGACGACCGGGGCGGCCTTGCCGCCGCCAGCCGCAGCAGCAGCCGCGGAAATCTGGTCCGGTGTGGGCCCGCCGATGCCGTTGAGCGCAGCGCTTGCGGCAGCCTGAGCCGCCCCGCCGAAGATGGTGGACTCGTCGGCGCCCGAGTAGCTCACGTTGCGGAGCGTCGGGCTCGGCTCGACCTCGGTCTCGATGACGATCTGCATGTGCATGACCGTGCGCAGGAAGTCCTCGGCGATCGACTGAACGAGCACCGCGAACTGGTCGTACGCCTCGTTCTTGTACTCGACGAGCGGGTCTCGCTGACCCATCGCGCGAAGGCCGATACCGTCCTTGAGGTAGTCCATCTCCTGGAGGTGATCCATCCAGCGTGTGTCGATGACGCGCAACATGACCTGGCGCTCGAGTTCACGCAGGTTCTCCGCGCCCAGGTCCGCTTCCTTCTCGGCGTAGGCCGCGAGTGCGCGATCCGATAGCAGGCCCGCGAGCTCGTGCGCGTTGTCGCTCTCGCCCCGGACCGCTTCGACGACGTTGTCGAGACCCGTGAGCTCGGTGAACCACACGCTAAGGCCATCCCAGTCCCAGTCCTCGGAGTAGCTGCGCTCCGGACAGAACGTGAGGGCGTTCGAGGCGATGGTGTCGCGCATCATCTCTTCGACACGGTCGTGAATGTCCTTACCATCGAGCACGCGCGTGCGCTCGGCGTAGATGACCTCGCGCTGCTTGTTCATGACGTCGTCGTACTCGAGGACATGCTTTCTGGAGGCGAAGTTCATCGCCTCGATCTGGTGCTGAGCACTCTCGACGGCCTTGGAGACGAGTCCCGCCTGGATCGGCATGTCATCGGGGATATCTGCCTTGGCCATGAACGAGCCGATTCGGTCCATGCGCTCGCCGCCGAAGAGACGCATGAGGTCGTCTTCGAGCGAGAGGTAGAACTGGCTGACACCCGGGTCGCCCTGGCGGCCGGAACGGCCTCGGAGCTGGTTGTCGATTCGGCGAGACTCATGACGCTCGGTACCGAGCACAGCGAGACCGCCGGCCTCAACGACCTTCACGTGCTCGTCGGCGCACACGCGCTTGGCCTCGGCTAGCGCGTCGGCCTGCTGCTGCTCGTCGGCGTCCTCGGGCTGCACGCCGCGGGCCCTGACGATCTCCTCCCACAGCAGCTCGGGATTGCCGCCCAGCAAGATGTCGGTACCACGACCTGCCATGTTGGTGGCGATGGTGACTGCACCCATGCGGCCAGCCTGCGCGATGATCGACGCTTCCTGCTCGTGGAACTTGGCGTTGAGCACGTTGTGCTTCAGTCCGCGCTTCTGCAGCGCGCGGCTCAAACGCTCCGAGTTCTCGATGGAGATCGTGCCCACGAGGCAGGGCTGGCCCTTCTTGTTGCGCTCGACGATGTCATCGGCAACCGCATCGAACTTCGCATCCACCGTGCGGTAGACGAGGTCGTTTCGGTCGTCGCGCACCATCGGCCGGTTGGTCGGCACGACCATGACCGGCAGGTTGTAGATCTCGCGGAACTCCTTGTCCTCGGTGACGGCAGTACCCGTCATGCCCGAGATCTTGGAGTACATGCGGAAGTAGTTCTGCAGCGTGATCGTGGCGAGCGTCTGGTTCTCCTCGCGGACGTGCACGCGCTCCTTGGCCTCGATCGCCTGGTGCAGACCTTCCGAATAACGGCGGCCGTACATCAGTCGGCCGGTGAACTCGTCGACGATCATGACTTCGCCGTCCTTGACGACGTAGTCCACGTCCAGCTTGAAGAGGAACTGGGCCTTGAGGGCCTGCTGGAGATGGTTGACGAGCTGGCCGGACGGATCCGCGTAGATGTCTTCGATGCCAAGCATCTTCTCGACCTTGGCCAGACCCTCTTCGGTCGGCGCGATCGTGTTCTTGGCCTCGTCGAGTTCAAAGTCGACCTCAGGCTTCAGGCGCGGAATGATGCGCGCGAAGTCCTTGTAGATCTCGGCCGACTTGGTGCCGGCACCCGAGATGATCAGCGGGGTACGCGCTTCGTCGATAAGGATCGAGTCGACCTCGTCGACGATGGCGTAACCATGGCCGCGCTGCGAACGCTCCTCAGCGCTCGTGACCATGTTGTCGCGAAGGTAGTCGAAGCCGAACTCCGAGTTCGTGCCGTAGGTGATGTCGGCCCGATAGGCCGGCACGCGACGCGACGGGTCCATCTGCGCCTGGATGATGCCGACGTCGAGACCCATGAAGCGGTAGATGCGGCCCATCCACTCTGAGTCGCGCTTGGCCAGGTAGTCGTTGACGGTAACGCAGTGAACGCCGGTACCCGGCAGGGCGTTGAGATAGGCCGGGAGCGTGGCAACCAGCGTCTTGCCTTCACCGGTCTTCATTTCGGCGATCATGCCGTCGTTGAGGACCATGCCACCGATGAGCTGTACGTCGAAGTGGCGCATGCCCAGCGCGCGCTTGGACGCCTCGCGCGTGGCAGCAAAGGCCTCCGGCAGCAGCGACTGCAGGTCCTCGCCGCGCTCGATCCGCTGGCGAAAGTCCACGGTCTTGGCAGCAAGCTGCTCGTCGGTGAGAGGCACCATCGTGTCCTCGAGCTCGTTGACTCGGGTGACGAGGCCTTCGTAAGCGCGAAGCTGCTTCCCCTCACCGAAAGTGAGGAGCTTCTGGAGGATGTTCATGGGGAATCACACCTTCTTGAGGCG
>DASRYH010000057.1:0-2878 GCA_035687245.1 Coriobacteriia bacterium | reverse complement strand
GTCTTTGAGCTCACGGTTCCTGGGAGCACGGCCACGACCGGAACGCCGCGACGCGCCATGATGTCGGTGCCCTGATGGCGGCGCCGACCGCCCGAGCGCGACGCGCCCCAGGTGTTCGAGTAGTAGTTCGCTCCAGCAACCGGAAAGACCATACCGTTAGGCCCGGCAGCAGCGGTCACTCCCGAGGGCAGGCTACCGCCGCTGCGCACCGCGTCGAGACGCCGTTTGACCGCACGATAGCTCGCTTCGACCTTGCGCAGCCGCCCGTTGAGCTTGTCCCGTTCCTTGCGAAGCGCGCGCACCCTGGACGCCTGCGACTTGCGCTGGATCTTGAGCTGCGCCTGCTGCTGCAACTGCTCGCGCTTGAGCCGCTTCACTTCGGCAACGGCACGCGCGTCCTCTGTCCCGATGCGCTCGAGATACTCGGCCCGCGTCACGAAGTCCTCGAAGGACTGCGACCCCACAAGGAAGCCGACGAGGTCGGAGCGGTCCCGTCTGTAGATGTTGTTGGCGCGCGACGAGAGCTTGGCCTTGGCCTTTGCGAGCTTCTTGTTGGTCTTCTTGATGGCCTTGTTCGTACGCGACAGCTTGACTTCTGTCTCGTCGAGCTTCCAGTAGGCCCGTGAGAATGCTCGGCCCGCGGATGCAGTCTCAGCCTTCAGCGCACGCAGACGCCGGGAGAGCTGAGCCTCTGTTTCGGCAGCGCCGGTAGCCGGCCAGACAAGCGCCGTTACCAGCATCATGCACAGCGATATCGCAGCGAAGCGCCTCACTGATTGATCCTCGTGCCGAAGGACTTGCCGAGTGCCGTGTACACCGCCCTCGCGACGCTGTCTGCCCAGCGCGGATCGCTGAAGGCGGCATCGTCGTCAGGCGCGGCCCACGACCCGATCACGATCCGGGTCCAGGGGTAGGCCACGCCGCCGAAGACGTCGTCGCCGGTATCGTTGCTGGTAGAGACGGGCGGTACCGCAATCTGCAGCTGTCCAACGGCAACCGAGGGGAAGTCCGAAGCGACCTTGGAGGCCTTGCCGGAGCCAGAGACGACGCGTCCCGCGTCCCCACCGACACGCAGCGAAAGCCCCACGCCTGCGGCGGCGCTCGACTCTCGTGCCTGCTCGGCGCGGAGTGACTCGGAGACCGTTCCCCCATCATCGGTACGAAGCATCTGAACGCTGCCGCCCGACGCCTCGACCAGCGAACGAATTCGCCTCGCGATATCGAGGGTCACATCATCCTTGCCCGTAGCCGGGTTGCCCGGATCGATGATGACCGCGACACCGTTGAGGTCGTAGCGCTTGAGCGTCGTATCGGCGCCCTGCGGGGCAGCCACCTGCAGGCGGACTACATCCCCACTGCGCACCGTAGCGCCGGAGGCGGGAATCGAGCTGAGGACGGTGTTGCTTGCCTCGTCGGAGGTGACGTTCTCGACTCGGACAGCAAGGCCGCGCTCCTCGAGTAGGCCCTTGGCCAGCTGCAGGCCGTCGCCAACCACGTCGGGCATCGAGAACTCCTCGATACCGGCCGAGACCACCACAGACACCTTGCTACCGGGCGCGATGCGCGCGCCTCCGGCAGGAGTCTGGGTGAGTACGACATCGGCGGTCTCGGAGCTGAACCTGCGTTCAGCCACGCGCGCCTCGAAGCCCGCACCCGCAAGAGCCGTCTGCGCCTCGCCATAAGACATGCCGGTCACGTTTGGCACCACGACGCGCGATGCGTTGGTGACCAAGACGATCGCGACCACGATGAGCACGACTGCGCCGATGACGCCGCCAACCACGCCCCAGATCCACCGCGGCACGAGCCGGTCGCGCTCAGCGCGAACTCGATCTATGGGTGGCGGAAGCGTGGAGGCCTCGAGCACCGGTGTCTTGGGCACCGGTGACATCACCGGTGCCACATGGGGCGCCAGCTCGGCGGGGGTCTCTATTGAGCCGAAGTCGAAGTCACCGGGATCCGGCAGGCGGCTTGTGCCCATGGAACGGGCGGAAGCGGCATCGGCCGGCTGCTGCTGCGGCTCGGTCTCGTCGGCGCTGCTATGTTCTTCGATGTCACTCACGGCTCACCAGTGTATCCGAAGCTATCCCTTGCCCGTGTGGAGAAATGGCAGGTATCCTGCTTCCCTTGCCTGCATCTGGCCGGCCACGACCCCGCGAGAGGAGCGTCGCCCCATGCCGACCTACGACTTCCGCTGCACCGCCTGCGATCACCGGTTCGAGGTGACGCGCCCGATGGGCTCGACTGCCGAAGAGGCGTGCCCCGAGTGCGGCGCACCCACCAAGAAGGTGTTCGCCCCCGTCGGCGTCTCCTTCAAGGGCACCGGTTTTCACAACACCGACTACAAGTCCACGAGTCCGCGCGAGTCTGCGACCGCACCCTCCTGCCCCTCGGCAAGTGAAGGCGGCGGTTGCGCCGGCTGTCCGGCCGCGAGCGGCGAGTAGCTCCCCGAGCAACAAGAAGGGCCCCGCATCTGCGGGGCCCTTCTTCGTAATCGCGTCGCACCATAGGCGGGGCAATTGACGCGCTGATGCCAATAAGGTGGCCGGTGCAACGGCCGTAGTGCTACTTCGGCGAAAACCGCGCCGAACCTTAGTCCATGCGCACCCAGAACTTCTCGGTGCCCTTGCGGTGAACAGTCTCGATGAAACGTACCGTACCAGTGGAGTTATCCATAGCCACCGAGTGCGTGCGCGCACCGTGGCCGAAGTACTTCACGCCTCGCAGCATCTCGCCGTCGGTGACACCCGTGGCGATGAAGGCGGCCTCATCGGTGTTGACGAGGCAGTCCATGGTCAGCACGTCGTCGATGTTGCAGGTGCCCATGTCCACGGCACGCGCCTTCTCCTCCGCGCTGCGCCATGCAAAGCGACCCATG
>DASRYH010000056.1:0-30687 GCA_035687245.1 Coriobacteriia bacterium | reverse complement strand
GCTCGTCGAGCGCGGCGATCATCGCGTCGCGGCGCTCTGCATAGGTGGATGTGAGGTTCTGCAGCGTCTTGCGCCACTTGGTGCCAACGAAGTAGCGCTCGGCGGTGACCTGGGCGAAGTTGCTGCCGCACAGGTCTGCGGCCTGCTTCACGAGCAGCACCTTGGCCAGAATCGGCTTGGGCGCGGTGACCCAGCCCAGCCGAAGGCCGGGCGCGAAGATCTTGCTGAAGGTTCCCAGGTAGATGACGTCTTCGTCGAGCGAGCGCAGCGGCTTCATATGGCCGCCGTCAAAGCGCAGCCGCCCATACGGATCGTCTTCGACGACCGGGATGTCGTACTCGCGCGCAAGCTCGAGCAGCCGACGGCGGCGGTCAGGCGACATCGTCACGCCGGCCGGGTTCTGGAAGTTCGGAATCGTGTAGATGAACTTCGCGCCGCGCGGGCCCACGCGCTTGAGCTCGGCCTCGAGCAGGTCCATCCGCATGCCGTCGGCGTCCATCTGCACGCAGCGGATGTCGGGCTCGTAGGCAGAGAACGCCTGCAGGGCGCCCACGTAGGTCGGCCCCTCGGTGATGATGACGTCGCCCGGATCGAGGAAGGCCTTCGCGAGTAGGTCGAGCGCCTGCTGCGCGCCTGCGGTGATCACGACGTCGTCGGCCGAGAGCCGCACGCCGATCTCGGCCATCAGCTCGGCCACCAGCGTGCGAATCTGCACACGCCCCTCGCTGCTTCCGTACTGCAGCGCCTGCGCGCCTTCGTGCAGCATCGCGTCGTGCGCTGCCTGCGCCACAGCCGCCGAAGGCACCTTGCTCACGTCGGGCATCCCGCCCGAGAGCGAGATCATGTCGGGACGCGATGCTGCCGCGAACAGGTCGCGGACGGCGCTCGTGCGCACCCCAGCGATCCGCTGCGCGTAGCGGTCGCTCCAACGGTCGAACACAACTCTGGCGGTACCCATCGCCATACACCCTCTCCGGACTCGCCGGCGCCCACACCGATGCTGCGCCGAACCCGTCCCGAAAAACAACAAACCCCCTCGGCCTGATAGGGCGAGGGGGCATCGCGGTACCACCTATCTTCGTCCGCTCGAGCCTGTTTCAGACCGTCGCGAACCTCATTCCCGAAGATACCGGTTCCGGGACCGACCCGCTTCCCTCGCGCATGCGCGCCCTGGCGGGAGACATAGGAGGGGTGGCTGGGCAGCATGTGCGCCCTCTTCCCTCACGTCCGTGGTGGCTGTTCATTCTTCGCAGGCACCTGTCCTGCCGAAGTGTTGGCGGCAAGGTTAGCACCCGCCTCGCCGCGCATGCAAGCAGCTCAGCTGCGCCGAAGACCCGCGAGCCGCGCCACTTCGGCATCGATATCGGGTGCTGCACCCTCCCCAGACACCAGCCACTCGACGACTTCGGCAGCCGCTTTCAGCGCACCAATCGCCACGAGGTCGTCGTCGTAGTCGAGCTCCACGTGGTAGGTGCCGCGACCATCCCGCGCGAAGTCCCACCGCGTCTTGCCGCGCAGAGAGCGAGGTGAGCCCGCCAGCGCCATCAGCTCGAACGCGACGTGCTCGAGCAGGTGCGCGGTCTCAGTGTCGGCCAGCTCACGGCGCAGGTCCACGCCCGCGTCGTTGTGACAGGAGTGACGCACAAGCCCCGGTAGGGCCGCGAAGGCGCGTGCCGAAAGTCCGGGGAACGTGGATGTCTTGAGCGCGGGTTCGGCGACGCGGACGAGAGCTTCGACGCGAGCTTCGCCCACGTCGATACGCTCGATGCTGAGCACGCTCACGGCTAGAGGCCGGCCTGCTCCACGATGGCCGCACGGCCGCGGCGTGTACCGAGGAAGTACGCGAGCGAGGCTGCCACGATGACCACGCCGGCAACCACGAGGATCGTCTTGGTCGCCTCCTGGGCGACGACAGCGTTGGCCGCGCTCTTGGCCTCCTCCATCGCCTGCGTCTTGAAATTCTCGGCGCGGTGACGCAGGTCGTCCACGGTCACGCGCGGCTCGGCCGCCAGCTCCAGCTCTTTGGCGCTCATTTCTGCATGCTCCTCATGCGAACGGACGCAACGACCAGCGAGACGATGATCAGCAGGCCGCCGGTGATGAACAGCGAGACCGGCCAGCCCACGAACTGAGCGAGGAGGATCTGTGCGCCTGTCAGCACGTAGACGATGCCGAGTACGAGGAGGAGCGCCACGGCGATTGCAAGGCCGACGGTGGCGCCTGCCTTCTGCGTGGGCAGCACGATCTTCTCGCGCACGACGTCGCCGGTCTCCTGGCGCACGTAGGCGACTGCCGTCTGAAGCAGTTCGGTTGCCGAATCGATCAGGTTCGGCTTCTCTTCGGCTCGCGGCTCTTCAGCTCGCGGGGCCTGAGATTCGGACTCCGGCTGTCCGGGCACACTCGGCTCCGGCATGACACCCTCCCGGGAAATCGGTGGTCACCCACTAAGGTACCCCATCGGGCACGCTTTCCGGATGTTGCTGGAAGAAAGAGGCGACGCCGCTTCGCTCAAGCGACGTCGCCCGTACCGTTCTCTACCTCGTGCTCCTTGCGAGAGCTTCGATTGCGGGAGTCTCTACGCCTCTGCCCGCACGACCTTCTTCTTCTTGGCCTTCTTCTGGATCGTGTACTTGATCGTGCCGACCCCTGAGAAGCCGAGCTTCTTCGCGGTGCCGGGGCCGAGGTCGAACGTCCTGCCGTGGATGAACGGGCCTCTGTCTCTCACAACCGCTGTCACTGTCTTGCCGCGGTACTTGATCTTGACCTTGGTGCCGAAGGGCAGCGAGCGGTGCGCGACGACCATGCTGTTGCGACGGAGCTTGCCGCCACCAGCCATGCCGTTTCCGTAGAAGCCGGGGCCGTACCATGACACCCGGGCCCGCTTCCAGTGGATCTTCTTCGCAATCTTCTGCTCTTTGACGATCTCGGCGACGCACTGGTCGGTCGCCGTCGAACCAAGGCTGGCCTGGGAGTCTGTCGCCGATGCGACCAGCTGCGCGGCCGCCGGCTGAACTCCACCGGTGCCGAGCGCAAACGCTGCGCACGTGGCGGCGAGACTCAGGCCGATTCCGACAAGACGCTTGCTGTAGGTCGTACTCAAAAGGATCCTCCGCGTTTGGGGACGTGACAGACGACGGTCCGAATGCGGAGGGCAAGGCACAACGGTGCCTTGGTGACAGCGGGGTGGATTGTGCGTGGGGCTAGCTGCCTCGCATTCAGCACGGGGGGCCGTGTGGCCGCCGTCTCGTGCCGAAGAAGCGCTATGCTCTTTGGCTTGACCCTGTCTGTATCTTGAATCTCGGTCTCTCTGCGCCCGCGATGGTGCACTTGCGGGCCTCGTTCGGCCGATCCGACCAGGTTGTACTCTCGGCTACTGCCACGCGGGTCCCTCGGCCACCCTAGGTCGTCGTATGGCCGAACGCGCAGTGCCGCGTACTCAACAACGGGTCGCAATTATACAGAAGTGCCTCGTAAGGGCAAAGCGGCGCGTTACGGCGCGGGCGTTGCGTCCTGGCTGGCTAGCCGGTCGAGGACGTCGCCAAGCTCCTTGATCAGCCGCCCATACTGAGCCCAGTCACCCTGTTTCTGAGCCGCTACGGCCTGCTGGTAGAGCTGCTGCGCCGTGGCCGCGTCGGCCTGCACGTTGCCCGTGCCGCCGCCCGCCGTCGATGTCGACTCACTCGACGGGCCCTTGCTCTCGCCGAAGATCCCCAGCAGCGCGTCCTCTAGCGTTCGCGCCATCTCGACCTTGTCGGCATACGCAACCACGACACGAGTGAGTTCGGGGATGGCGGTCTGTTCGGCCTGAAGGAAGACCGGCTGGATATAGACGATCGAGTCCCTGATCGGAATGACCTGCATGTTGCCGAAGATCACTTGGCTGCCACGCTGGTTCCACAGCGAGAGTTGCGGCGATATCTCCGAGTCCTGATTGATGCGTGCGGTGACCTGGTCGGGGCCGAGGATCACGCGGTCTTTCGGGAAGAGGAAGACCGTGCGCTCACCGTAGTTCTCCGGATCACTGGACGCAGCGATCCACCCGATCATGTTGTCCTTGTTGCGCGGCGTGTAGGGCTGCATAAGGTAGAAGTGCTCTTTGGTCTCACCCGGCAGCCGCAGAAGGACGAAGAAGGGCTGCATGATCTTGTTCTGGCGCTCGCCCGGGATCTGCCACTGGTCTTCCTTGTTGTAGAAGACGTTCACGTCGGTCATGTGATACGTGCGGTAGACCTCTGCCTGGGCCTCGAACAGCCCCTGCGGGTAGCGGAAGTGCTTCGCGATGTTCGCGGGGATCTTCGAGCCGTCGGTGATGAGCGACGGATAGACGCCGCGCCACGCCTTGAGAACCGGATCCTTCTCATCGAAGGCGTAGAAAGTGGTTGCGCCGGTGTATGCGTCCACCGTGACCTTCACGGAGTTGCGCAGGTAGTTGTTGCCGCTCGCGAGGCGCTCCGAATACGGGAACCGATTCGAGTGCGTGTAGGCGTCCACGATCCAGACGAGCTTGCCATCCACAAGCGTGATGTAGGGGTCGTCCTCGAAGGTGAGCCACGGTGCCAGCGACTTCGCGCGCGACAGGACGTCTCTGTGCATCAGCACATGGCTCGTCGGCTTCACGTACTGGGAGAAGAGGATCTGGCTCGATCCGAGCCGCATCGCCCACGCGACGCGGCGGACGAAACCGCCGATCTCTGGACCTGTCTGGCCGGTGTAGGTGAAGTACGCGTTGCCCGCGCCCTTCGGATAGTCGAACTCGTCCTTGCCGGTATCGACGATGACGTAGTCACTCGTGTCTTCGCCGAAGTAGATGCGCGGCTGCTTGACCTCAAGGTCGCCAGCGGTCCCGGACTCCACGTTGGAGACCTTCGGCGGGATGTCGCCCACGACGAACTTCGGCAGGCCGCGGCTGTCCGCTTCGTTGACGGGGCTCATGACGATGCCGAACCCGTGCGTGTAGACGAGGTGCTGGTTCACCCAGTTCTGCGCCTTGGCGTCGAGCAGGCTGCTGTTGAGCTCGCGCGCGGAGACGAGCACCTGGCGCTCACGGCCGCCGATCTCGTAGCGATCGACGTCCACGTCCTTGAAGTCGTAGTACGAGCGGATCGACTGCAGCTGCGAGTAGCCCTGCGCCACGACGTTGGGGTCCCACAACCGCACGTTGGAGAGCGTGTCACGGTTCTCGGTCACGTCTTTGGACGTGAGGTCGCTGGCGGCCGGGAAGCTGCCTCCCTGAAGGTCCGAAAGCCCGAAAGCCTCCCGCGTCATCTTGATGTTGCGCTCGATGTAGGGAGCCTCGAGCGCGAGCTCGTTGGGCGAGACGCGGAACTGCTGGACGAGCGCCGGATAGACTCCGCCAACGACCACCGAGATCGCGATCCACACTCCGAGCGAGACCAGCGGCAGACGCCACCCGCGATAGCGGATGTTGAGCATGAGGCCGCCAGCGGTCAGCACGGACACGACGATGAGAATCCAGTACGCCGGCAGTTGGGCGTGGATGTCGGTGTAGGACGCGCCAAGCACCTGGCCGCGCGGCGAAAAGTTGAGGTTCCAGATTGCGAGCCAGTAGCCAAATGCGCGCAGGAGCACGAACGCCGCAAGCAGCACGGAGACGTGCGCCTTGACGTGCGGCTCGATGTCGCGCAGGCCCTTCCACGGCTGAATCGCACCGTCGAGCAGGTGGACGATAAGCGTGAGCATCGTCGCGAGCACGAGGAGCCCGGTCAGCCACGACAGAGTCGACTCGAGCGCAGGTAGCGTGAACATGTAGAAGCCGATGTCGCGCCCGAACTGCGGGTCCGCCATGCCGAAGCGGGCCCCTTCGAGGGCGATTCGGAAGGTCTCCCACTCCGATGAGATCGCTGCACCATTCGTGAAGCCGAACCACAGCGCCCCTATGAGTATCGCCTTGTCGAACATGGGGGTGATCCATCGCCGGACAGCTTCGATCGCCACGGCCCACTGCTCAGGCGCACCTGGCGGCAGGGTGAAGGACGCGTTCTGCGGCGCGAGACTGCGGGCAACCCGCATCGTCGCGAACAGCGCCACGAACGCAGTGATGCCGAAGATTCCGCCCACGGCGAGCTGCGAGACGATGCGCGTCACGAAGACCGATGCTTGTCCCACGTCCGAGTACCACAGGTAGTCGGTCCAGACGCGCGCGAGCCAACCCACGAACGGCAGCGCGATCACGAAGACGACAACCACAGCAACGATCGCGGCTGTCAGCCAGCGACGGGAACCCATGACCTCACGCCCTTAGTCAGATGTAGTCGTCGATGACGATGTTGGTCAGTCTCGGATCGACCGATCCCGCCACCGAGAGCTCCGAGCGCTCCTCTAGGTTCACATCGTACGGCGTGATGAACAGTTCCTGCGAATCTGTCACAACTCGCACCGTCGGCCTTTCGGCGTCCTCACTGGCCTCGACGACGATTCCGAGGGTGCCGTCAGAGAGCCGAACGATGGAACGCGGCGGGTAGACGCCCAGCATCTTGATGAGCAGCTGGACGAGCGACGGGTCGAAAGACGTGCCCATCGACGATGTGATGATGGAGAGTGCGTGGTCGTGCTGGCGCGCGGCCGAGTAGCTGCGACGCGAGGTCATAGCGTCGTAGGCATCGGCCAGCGCGATGATCCTTGAGACCAGATGCTGGCGCTGGCTACCGAGCGGCTTCGGGTAGCCGGTGCCGTCGAAGCGCTGGTGGTGCTCGAGCACGGCCACGACGGCCGCCTTGTCGATGCCCGGCATCGCTGCGACCATCTGCGCACCAATGACCGGGTGCGCTCGCATGGCCGCCCACTCATCGGGCGAAAGCGCACCCGGCTTGTTGATGATCTCGGACGAGAGCGCGAGCTTACCCACGTCGTGCAGCAGGCCCGCAACGCCAAGAATCGACAGGAACCGGTGATCTTGGGAGATCATCGAGCCGATTGCGACCGAGAGCACGCCCACGTTGGCCGAGTGGTAGAAGGTGTACTGGTCGAAGTCGTGTAGACCGGTCAGCCTGAGGATTGCTGCGCGGTCGGTGAGCACGTTGTCGACGAGGGAGCGGACCACCTTCGTCGTGCGACGAACGTCGGGTACGCCCCCGGTGAGTCCCTGGCGATCGATCTCGTGGACCAGCGTGATCGCATCGGTGTAGGCGTCGGACGGGCTCGAGTCCAAGACGATGTCGTCGCCGAGCATCCCAACCGCGCTGACGCGTATGTTCACCACGCCTTCGGCACTCAGCATCTCCGACAGCCCGCCGCGCTTGCGAATCTCGTCTTCGCCGGCCGCAAGGCAGCCGACGAAGGTCCTGACCTCGATGGGGGTCAGCCCTCGCTTGAACAGGAACGAGCGCCCACCAGATGAGGAGATGTCGCGCGCCAGCCCGTCGAAGAGCACGCTCTCTTCCGGCAGGAGCTGGTCTCCCATCAGGATCTCGCCCTGATAGAAGGTGAGCTGGACGTCGACCTCGTCGCGGTGAAGTGCCCGGATAGCGTCGAAGAGGTCCGACACCGTCTCTTGGGACAGAGGGTGCGCGGGCGGATAGAAGCGCGCCGCCCGACGTGCCGCGTCGATGCGGGACAGCAACTCTCGCGTGCGCATGAGCTGGCGGTTCGAGTAGCGCACGCTGGTGCCGAGCACGCCCTCCGATTCGGCGGTCGGCTCGAGAGCTGCCGGCTCTACCTCGGGGGTGGCTTCGACTACTTCGTCGTGTGGCTCGTTCTCCTCGCTCACTGGCCAGCACCTCCCATCGCGCTGATCCGTGCGAGCGCGGTCTCCGCGGCAGCCCGAACGTCTTTGTGAACGCCGCCACCACCGAAGGCCCTCTTCTTCGCGAGCGGCTGGAGAATCGATACCGCCTCTAAGCCGCCGATGCGCGCAAGCGCATCGATGGCTTCGATACGCGGACCTATCTCGCGGTTTCCGGCGCCTTGACCGCGTGCGACCTCGCCGAGCGCGCCCGTCGCAAGCTCGAAGCGCGCGGCGCCAAGGTACTTCGCTGCCAGCTGAACGACTTGAGCGTCCTGGTCGTTGAGCGCGAGCGGTAGCAGCTCGTATGCCTCGTTGAAGGGCATGTCGCCGAGTGAGCGAACGACCTCGCGCCTGACTCGCGCCTCGATATGGCGCATCGCCTTGCGTAGGAAACGAATCGACGCCGGATCCTTCACGGAACCCAGCACGCTCACGACGTTTCGAACCACATACCAGCGTGGGTTATTGACGAACGTCCCGAGGTCCTCGATATGCCCGGGTGCCAGCTCCGAGAGCACCTCGACGATGGTCTTGCGCATGGCCATGTCCGGCTCGTCACCAAGCCGGTGGATCAGTGAGTCGATCGCGTACGGGCCCAGTCCCTGCAGCAGACGCTGTGCTGCATCGTGCTCGAGGCTTCCGACGGGTTGGTGTCGCAGAGCAAAGATGATGGTCTGGACGTCACTCGGCTTGGTGAGCTTGCCCACCGCGCCCTCGACTCTGCGTCGCTGTGACGGCGAAAGGCTCAGGTCTTGTGAAAGGCTGCGCAAGGCCTCGACTGCTTCGGCGGCTTTCTCAAGATCGCCCCGGCTGAGCAGCACATCGAGCGAGTCCTCGAGAACCGACATCGTGGAGGAGAACGGGCCTTCCCGGACGTCGTAGTGGCACAGCGCCAGTAGCGCCATCACGACGTCGCCGTCGCTGATCCCTATCCGGACCTCGTCGAGCAGCGCGCTGACGTCCTCGCTGTGAACGGCCTCACCGCGGTCGGCTGCGGGAACGAGGTTGACCAGCTTCACCGCTGCGGCCACGGGCGCAGACTCCATGTGGTGAGGCCGGCGCATCACAACGCGAACCGGCGCCGTGTCCTGAAGCACGCCTGAGATGACGCCTTCGCGGATGCCCTCTTCGCGCATCCTCTCGCTGAAGACGGCCGCCGACTCCTCTCGCGACTCGCCGCTGACCTGCGACATGATCCGAATCGCGCGGCTGATTCCCGAGCGCGACACCTCATCTTCGCCAACGCCCATCAAGAGCAGCTGTGCGACGTCTTTGATCCCGATCTCCTTCAAGACGCCGCCGACCGCCGAATTGGTCGTGGCTTCGGCAAGTATCCGCTGCGCCATGACCTTCCTGCGCACGTTCGGGTCGATTGTCAGCAGCGACTCCTTCAGGTCGCCCGCGACGAGGTGCCTTTCCTCCTCCGTCTTGGCCTTGTTGGCCATCTCGGCGAACTCGACGAAGGCGGCGGCCATGGCGTCGAGCCCGTCCTGGCCACCGTTGCCCCACCCGGCAAGGAGCTTGGCCGCTGTCTGCTCGTGGTCGGCGGTGAATCGCTGGAGGGTAAGCCGGGACCGGTCGACCACGGTCTCCTCGGCGCCCTCGAGCTCGATGCCTTCGAGGCGGCTCACGTCGTCGTTGAGGTCGACGGTGCCCACCGCGATGTTTATGTGCACCTGCGAGAGTGCGATCGTGCCGATCTGCATCTCCCAAAGCTTGTTCTCGTAGCCGCCAGAGCTCTCGAGGTCCTCGGGACTCATGTCGAGCACCGTAAGGAAACCGACCAACTCCCTGGCGCCGGTCCCGGGGTGGAAGATGATCTCGGCGACTCGCCGCTGGTAGAACTCGATGGCGAGCGAGCGGTAGGCCGCTACACCGGGCGAGATGGGAATGCCCTCGTATTCGAACCCGGCCTTCGTGATACCGAGAACGACTTCGTCGAACTCCTGAAAGGCTTCGACGAGCGCGTCGGCAGCGGTCTTCGCGGTCTGCACGGGCATGTTGCTCGAGGGCGGATAGAGAAGTACCGCCTTCGCCGTCACCACAAGTGACTTGGCGAAGCGTTGAATGGTTGTAGGGACTCTGCGGGTCTCTATCACTGAGCCAATCTCATAAGTTGGATTGCTTGGCTCTTCCGTGCGGTTTCGGACATGGGAACAGTATACGCATCGGTCAGGTCATATATGAGCCGCCTGTCCGCCATATCCACCCGCTATTATCTCCGTATGACACAGCATCAGCTTGCGCATCGCATTCTGCTCGCATCGCACTCGCCCCGACGGCGCAGGCTCCTCACTCTCCTCGGCCTCGACTTCGATATGGCGGCAGTCGAGACGCCTGAGGAGCTCGACACCCCGATGGCCGCCGACCCGGCAACTCTCGCCGCGCACCTGGCAGCCGAAAAGGCCCTGGCGGCGCGCACCGAAGGGCTTGCTGAAGAGGCTTTGGTGCTGGCCTTCGACACGATCGTCGTCCACGAGGGCAGTGTCATGGGCAAGCCGGCCGACGACGAGGATGCGTGGCGGATGCTGCGCTCCCTCTCGGGCCGCACTCACGAGGTGGTCACCGGCGTCGCACTGCTCTGTCCCGACGAGGAATCGCCGACGGCCTTTGCCGTGACCACGCGTGTGCAGATGGACGATCTCTCTGACGCCCGGATCATCGAGTGGATGGGCAGCGGTGAGTTCCGCGGCTGCGCAGGCGCATACAACATCGAAGGCCAAGTCGCAGACGTCGCGGCGACGGAGTGCTTCAACAACGTGGCCGGCCTGCCGCTCTGCCACCTCTACCAGCACCTCACCGGGCCCGACGCCCCCGGGTGCCTGCCGCAGACGCCGAAGTCGCCGTGTGCGGCCTGCGACATGCTGCTCGGCCGTACCTGCGAACTCGGACCCCAGCTCGCCTAACGGCGCTTCGCCACGACGATGACGCTCTCATCAGCATCGCTCAGGGCGTGCCCGTCGTGCCCCCCGAGCAGCCGCACCTCGCCGAAACCAGCCGCCTCGAGCTCACGCTGCAGCAGATCGGCGGGCAGCGCGACGTGCGGAGAGCGGCGGTGGTTGAGCTCCCACTCGCCTTCGGCGTCGCGCAAGAGCGTGATGAAGTCGAAATCGAGCACATCTTCGGCGTAGCTGATGACGCGCAGGAACACCATTGTGCCCTCGGACGTTTCGCGCACGACCGGCGGAATCGCACGTGGCTTCTTGTCGAGCAGCCGCGCATGGTTGAGCAGGTGCAGCACGAGTGCGCCGCCCGGGCGCAGCACCGCAGCGAAGTCGGCAAAGGCCGCTCGCAGTCCATCGACGTCGTTCACGTGAGGCAACGCGTTGCCGGTGCAGACGAGCGCGTCCGCGCCCGCCAGCCCGAGACCCTCCAGATCGCCGAAGCCGCCGCGGGCGAGCCGCACGGCCCCGCCGGCCTCCGCGATCGCCTCTGCAGCCTCCGCGATGTTGCTTTCGGCCGCCTCGAGCATCGAGTCGTCCGGATCAATCGCGTCGACCGAGAGGCCCCACGTGCCGAACATGATCGAGTGCCGCGCGCTGCCGGCACCCACGTCGATCACGCGCTTCGCGTCGACCTCGTCGAATACGCTGCGGAAGAAGGGTGCTTCGCGCTCCAGCCTCGCGGTCCAGTTCACGAAGGTGTCGTAGTCGACCTGAGGTGCGGCGTGCGGGTGATCGTGTGCGGTCATGCGCGGCCTTTCGTGAACCGTTCGGCGTGAATCAGGCAGTGTCTCTCACAGTCGCCCTGCTCAGACGAGCGGCTCGTCGAGGCGGAAGATGCGCGAGGCATTGCCGCGCAGAATGAGATCTCGGTCGGTCTCCGACAGCCCCATCTCCTCGATCGTGCGCTGCTGCATGTAGCGAATCCACGTGCGGTACGGCGCGGTCGTGCCTGAGTCGGTGCCGAACAGAACGCGCTCCGGACCCATGGCTATCAGGCAGCGCTCGAAGACCTCGGGAAGCGTCATCTTCGGCACGTAGTAGTCCATCCAGTTGTTCGTTCCGCTCGTGTCGACGCAGACGTTCTTGCACTGGTAGGCCAGGCGCAGCACGCTATCGAGCCAGCCCGCGCCGAAGTGCGCGATCACGAACTTCACGTCGGGAAAGTCGCGAGCCACCGGCGAGAGATCGATGGGGTCTGCGCAGCGCAGGTCTCCGGTCGGATCAACGGTCACCCCGTAGTGGATGATGAAGTTCGCTTTGAGCTCGTTGGCCTTCTCGAACAGCGGGCGGAAGGCGGGGTCTGAGAGCTTGTAGCCGCGGTTGACGGGGTAGAGTTTGCAGCCGCGGTATCCCGCCGCCATCTCGCGCTCGAGCAGTTCGGGGGCGCCAGGCTCGCGCGGGTCGACGTTGCAGAGCGCGTGCACGTGGCCCTTGGCGGCAACGAGGAAGTCGCGCGTGTACTGCGAGTCCGGCATCACCGACACGATCAGCGCCTTGGCCACGTCGGCGGCCTTGAGACGCTCGACGTACCAAGCGGCGCACTCTTCGGCGGAGAGCTCGGGCAGCGTCTGCTCGCCATTGCGTCCCCACTTGCGTGCCTTGAGCGCCTCCTTGAAGCGCGGCGGAACGCCCGGGCGATCGACCATCTCCATCATCAGGCCTACCGTGAACAGGTGGACGTGCGTGTCGATGACATCACCCGGTTGGGTTGCCGGTGCCTCTTCGATCTCCCAGCTCATAGGCTGACTACTCTCCCTGTGTCGCCGAAGGGGCGTCGGATGCGGGCGGCTCGGGTGCCGCCGGCGGTGCGGGTGCGCTCGGCGGCTCAGGTGCCGGCGGAGTCTGCACTGTCTCCGTGCCCGCTGAATGCGGCCATCCGTAGTGCGGGTTCGGCGGCGTGCTCACCGTCGTTCCGCCGATATCGGGCCACGAAGGCGACGAGACCGGCCCACCCGCAGGCTCCTCGGGAATGACGATCATCGCGATGATGTAGGCCACCACCGCGGGTCCGAACGAAGTAAGGAACGCGAAGACGACGTAGAGCACGCGCACGATCGTAGGGTCGACGCCGAAGTAGTCGGCGACTCCACCGAGCACGCCTCCGATCATCTTCTCGCGCGAGCGGTAGAGCCGCTTGCCCCCGGAGGTCGAGCGAGCGCTCTTCGATGCCACGAGCAGCATCACGCCAAGCGCAATCAGACCCACAGGCCAGGCCAGCTTCATCGCACGGCCGATCGTCTCAGCCCACACATCGCCGAAGATGTTGCGCATCAAGAACCAAGCGCCAAGAACCACGAGCGCCACCGCTGTCACTAGAGTCCAGTCGTTGCGCCTATCGTTGCCGTTCACGGGTGCCTCCTAGTACGTATCAACGGTGACCGCTCCGATCCCCGTCTTGATGGTGATATCCCACACGGGTGCGCCCTGTGCGCTAGCCTTCGCGTAGCTGGGCGTCTCCCAAGTGCGGTTGCCCTGCGGCTCGAAGTCCCCTTGCACACTGTGTCCCGCTAGCCCGCTATCGGACTGCACTCGCGCTGCGACGCCGCGTGGTACGAGCACCGTCACTGACGATACCCCCGCATCCACGGTCGCAGTCGCGTGATCGACGCCTTCAGGCACTGCATCGAGTCGAAGCCTGCACTCGCCAACGCCCGTCTTGTAGGAGACCGACTTCACTGCAAGCCCGGTCAGGTCGAGGTTGGCCTGCGAGACACCACTCGACACGTTGGCTTCCCACAACACGCTGTCGGAGAGCCCGATGTCGAGCGCTGCGTCTTCGAAGCCTGTAACGACGCCGTTCGGCTCGGGAGTCTGCACCGAGACGCTCGCTTGAGACCCGCTACGGTCGACGGTCAGGGTCGGCTCTCCCCACGGTGCCGAGCCCGAAACGCTCACGAGGTCCGTGCCCTTCGATACGCTGATCGGACCTGCGCCTGCGGAGACGGCGAGGTTCGCGGTCTGAACACCGTCAACCGGCTCTGTGAGAACTTGAGAGCTCGTCGTGCGCGTAGTGACGGAGGGTACGTAGCCGCTGGTCGTGGTCACAGCGAACGCCAGCGCGGCGATGATCGCGAGCGAACCGAGCACCCGCACCCACGAGAGACGCAGCGCCTTGCCGAGCAGGTCGAAACCGATGGCGATCAGCAAGACCGGCCACAGCCGAAGAATCGACCACATCACGCCGAAGCCAACGTAGCCGGTGGTGATTGCCAAGAAGACGAGTCCCCAGCTCACGGTGACGAGCCCATCGAAGAGCCGGTGCACTCCCCAGCCCTCGTCGCCTGGCGTGAAGGCGTGAATAACGCCGGCCACCACGATGATGAGAGGCCACGCATTCCACCAGGCAACGCCAGGTATGAACTGCGCCGCGAGTATCACGCTGCCAATGACGATGAGCCACACGCCCGCACCCGCGCCCGAGCCGCTCCGCCTTGCCGGCGACGGGCTTTCGGCAGGTGGAGGTGCTTGCGGTGGTGCTGGTGCTTGGGGCGGTTGCGGGACGTATCCCGCGTCGTCCGTACGTTCGTCCATCTTGATGCCCCCCTACTGCTCCACGGTCGAGGCGACGACCTCGAGCCGGGCGATCCTCCTTCGGCGCATCGCACGCACCTGGAAGGAGTAGCCATCGTGCTCGAAGGCCTCACCGACCTGCGGTATGTGTCCTATCTCTGCCAGTACCCACCCGGCGACGGTCTCGTACTCGTCTGACTCGGCAACAGGCAGCCCCAGCCCCTGCGCGTCTTCAATCGGCAGCCGACCATCGAGCAGCCAGTGCCCCGGCGACTGTTCGTCGATGTACTTGCGGTCCCGGTCGAACTCGTCGGCGATCTCGCCAACGACCTCCTCGACGATATCTTCCACCGTCACCAGCCCCGCTGTGCCACCGTACTCGTCGACGACGATGACGACCTGGTTGTGGTTGTCCTGCATCTCAGAGAGCAGAGGCAGGATGCCCTTCGTCTCGGGCACGAACATCGGCGGGCGCACGTGCTCGGTGATCAGGTCGCCGGCGTGGCCATCCACGAGTGGGCGCACGAGGTCTTTGATCATCGCGATGCCCACGATCACGTCGCGGTTGTCGTGATAGACGGGCAGTCGTGAGAAGCCGCTGCCTCGCATCGTCTCGGCGACGTCGCCCACCGTCTTGTCGTCCTCCACGAGCACCATGTCCACGCGCGGCACCATGACCTCGCGCGCCACGGTGTCCCCCAGCTCGAAGATCTCGTGGATCATCCGCTTCTCTTCTTCAAGCAGCGAGCCTTGCTCAGTGACGAGCAGCTTGATCTCCTCTTCGGAGACGGCCTCTCGACCGCCTTCCCCCTTCACGCCAATCATCCGCGCAATGATGGTGGTAGATGCCGAGAGGAACCAGACGAGTGGAGAGGTGAAGCGCGCGATGAACGCGACGGGACCGGCAACAGAGACTGCGACGCGCTCAGCGTTCTGCAGCCCAAGCCGCTTGGGCACGAGCTCGCCGAAGACGAGCGTCACGTACGAGACCACGAGGGTGACCAGCAGAACCGAGAGCCCGGCGGCGATGCCTGAGAGCCACGGAATGCCGAAGCCTTGTAGCCACGTCTGAATCGGCTTGGCAAGCGAGACTGCCGCGGCGGCCGAGGCCAGGAAGCCGACGAGCGTGATGCCCACCTGAATCGTGGCGAGCAGGCGCGTCGGGTTCTCAGTGAGCTCGATCGCTGTCCGAGCGCCCTTCGAACCTTCGTCGGCTCGCCGCATCAGCGCGGCGCGGCGCGCGCTGATCAGCGCGATTTCGGCAGCCGCGAAGTAGCCGTTGAGGATGACGAGGACGACGATGAGGCCGATGTCGAATAGTGGACTGCTCATACCCCTACATTACCAGTGGAGGAGCAGTTGTAAGCGCACCTGGCGATGTCAGGCGGCCGAAGTGGGGCCGATGCGATGGAGCACCATCGCGATGAGCGCGAGCCGCTTCGAGTGATCTTCGCACGCGTTGACGAAGCCCTGAATCGCTTCGGCCTGCTCGGAGTCCGGGCCGAATGCCACCTCACTGCCCTGACAGTGAAGGATTCCGCCATCACACAGATGCGCAACCTCCGGAGCGGTCTGCTCAGGATGGCGGCCAAGGGACGCCGCGAGTTCGTGGTTCTCGAGGCGCGCGTCAGGGTTGCGTTCGAAGAAAACGATGATGTCCCACGCCAACAGACTGTTGACGTAGCGATCGACGAACCGTGTGACAGAGGGGCCTAGCACGGCCTCCACGTCGTACAACTTCAACCGCCTTCAGCTGCCAAGACTTGCTGCTGCGAACCAAGATGCTCGCCCCCGCAACGAAGTCTAACGGGAGCGCGCCCGCGAAGTAACCCCGCAGCACGACCCTGCACCTAGATGCTATCGCTGGTCACACGCGGGTGCGACAGGCTACTAGCGAGCCCCTCGCACCCGCCACAAGCGACTACTCTGCCAGCGTGCAGATTCTCTGCATACGAGCGGCGGAGAAATACAGCGCCGCGGAGATGATCATCGGCAGTACGAAGAAGAATACGACCGTCGCCCACACGCCCGGCTCCCAGCCCAGGAACACGCCGGCGACGAGCAGCACGAGGGCACCGACGGCCAGAAGGGCGGACGTCAGATACTCGAAGAACAGCCCGAGGACGAAGACCACGGCGATCACCGCAGCGAAGATAGCGGCCGAGCCGGCCGCCTCGGACAGCGGAGCACCCTGGTATACCGACTTCGCTCCCCAGACGGCCGAAACCCAGAACAGCCCTCCGAAGATGACGAAGAGTCGCGCGAAGATGCGCGATGCGTTCATTGCCTCTGTGTTGCAGGTGCGTGCAAGCAGCTCCATGAGCCTGCTCCTCTCCTGGAAACCAGCCCTAGCCGGTCGCGCCTCTTCTCCTTGGGATATTCTTCCCCTATTCAGTGTGACGCAATTAACTACGTCGCGCTCGCATTTCCCCCACTTCGCATGGAACCAAACGGTTCCATGTGCCGGCGTGCCTGGTCGATGCCCATCACGTCGAGAACCGCAGCCATTGCATTCACCATCACTGGCGGCCCAGAGACCACGAACGGCCGGCCGTCGTCGGTGCCCAGATGGCGGCTGACGATGTCGGCAGAGATGAAGCCGCGCTCGCCCGTCCACTCTTCCGGCGGGTGCTCGAGCACGCGCACGACACGGACTCCGTTTCGGCCCATCGCCTCGAACTCGGCCAAGTACGGCTCGCAGGTCGTGTCGCGGTTTCCGTATACGAGGAGTCCGTCGCCGAAAGCCCGGCCTTCGGCAACGGCCGTGCGCAGCATGCTGTGGATCGGAGTGATACCGATGCCGCCGATGAGCGCCGCGAAAGTGTCGCCTTCTGGCAGCGTAAAGCGCCCGCCTGCCGCGGTGACTTCGACGATGTCCCCTTCGGCAAGAGTGAAGAGCGCCTGCTTGAACGCCGAATCAGAGCGGCGAGTGGTGAGCTCGATCCAACCGTCGTGCGGGGACGATGCGTGCGAGAGCGTCCGGGTGTCAGGACCCTGCGCGGTCAGCAGGGTGAGCCGAAACCACTGCCCTGCCCGGAACTCGTAGCCTTCTGGCTGCTCGAGGCGCACCGTCACGATGTCGGCCCCACATTCCTCGATGCGTTGAACAGGTGTTTCGAACGTTTGCACCCTCGCCCCTTCCGGCAGCCGACCCATGGGGAACATACCCCAGCGAAGGTTCTCACGCCGAAACCCCGAAGGCGATCCTGTGCGAGTACGCCTCATCACATGCCTCACCGCCGTCGCCGTGCTCGCTGCCGCCCTCCTTTCGGGCTGCTCCGGCGTGCCGAAGGTGCCGGGGACGGGCAGCACCGAGACTCCAACCAAGCGCCTCGCCCCCGCTGAGGTCCTCCAGTACAAGGGTAAGCGCCTCGACTCGGTCGACGACTTTCGCGAGAACTCGATCAAGGGACCACAGACCGTCGACATCAAGGCGTACCGGCTCAAAGTGCTCGGTGAGGTGTCCAAGCCACTCACGCTCACCTACGACCAGGCAATCGATCGGACGCAGTACGAGAAGGTCGTCCGCCTCAACTGCGTCGAAGGCTGGAGCGTCGATATCCTGTGGGAGGGCGTGCTCATCTCCGACCTGCTCGAACAGGCTGGCTACGACAGAAGCGCGAAGGTGGTCATCTTCCGCTGCAAGGACGGCTACTCAACCTCGCTGCCTCTCGACTTCGTCGTCGGCAACAAGATCCTGCTCGCCTCTAAGATGAACGGCGTCGACCTGCCCCGTGAGCGCGGCTTCCCGTTCCAGGTCGTGGCCGAAGACAAGTGGGGCTACAAGTGGGCGAAGTGGGTCACGTCGATCGAGGTCTCAAACGACGCCTCGTTCGAGGGCTTCTGGGAGAAGCGCGGCTACGACAACTCAGGCGACCTGCCGAAGAAGTAGGCCGCCTAGCGCACCACGTACAGCAGCACGGCGAGGAAGTGGCAGATGCTGCCGCCCAGCACGAAGACGTGCCAGATCGCGTGCATGTACGGAATCTTCTTCAACACGTAGAAGACGGTGCCAAGGGTGTAGGACAAGCCTCCGGCCACCAGCAACCACAGCCCCGCCGGCGGCAGCTGCGCCATCAGCGGGCCAATCAGGAGCACGACTATCCAGCCGAGCCCCAAGTAGACGGCAGCGGACAGCCAGCGCGGGCGGTACGCCCAGAACGACTCCATCGCGATGCCCGCAACGGCCAGGCCCCACACGACCCAGAACAACACCCACCCGCCACTGCCACGCAGGGTGACCAGGCAGAACGGCGTGTAGCTGCCGGCGATGAGCAGATAGATCCCGCAGTGATCGAGGATCTTGAAGACGTGCTTCACGTTGTCTTGAGGGAACGCGTGATAGAGCGTCGACGCCGCGTACTCGAGCACGAGCGTGATGCCGAAGACGATGCTCGCGGCAAGCTTGAAGCTATCGCCCGTGAACCCAGCAAAGGTCACCAGCAGCACGAGTGCGGCGATAGAGAGCGCGACACCGATGCCGTGGATGACGCTGTTGGCAATCTCTTCGCCCATCGAGTACGGGCGGCGTTCCTTGATTCGGGAGTTATCGAATGCGACCTCGCTCAAGGCCGCCCTCCTTCGGTAGATGCTTCAAATGGTGACGCACACTTTAGCGCTTATCCCTCACGATTATCATGCGCGTCCCACGCCAAGCAGGTGAGCGGTGCGCGATAGTCGGTGAGGATGGGAACCCTTCTTCTATACCCGCGACCAAGGGAGAGACCGTCATGGCCCCAACGAGCGTACTGATCTCCGCAGGCGGTCGCGTCCAACGAGTGTGGTTCAGAGAGTCGACGCGCCAGGTGGCCGAGTCTCTCGGCCTCGCTGGCTGGGTGCGAAACCTCGATGACGGGCGCGTGGAAGCGCTGTTCGAAGGTCCCGAGGAGAAGGTCGCCGAAGCTGTGGAGTGGGCGCGACACGGACCTGAGCACGCCCTGGTGACCGAGTTCGAAGAGCGCACGGTGGGGCTCACCGGCGCGACGGGTTTCGCAATCCTAGCCGACGACGGGGGCGGCTGGCGACCGCCAGAACTCTAGAGCCGCTTGGCGAGGTAGAGCATCGTCACGCCTTCGTCGGCGTGATCGTGGTCCGCGAAGCACTCCGTCTCAACGAAGCCCATGCGTGCGTACATCGGCGCTGCTACCGGCATCGAGTCGGGCAGCGTGCTGATGAGAGCCTCGACGTATCCCAGCTGGCGTGCGGCTTCGATCGCCGCTTCGGCGAGCGCGCGGCCGAGCCCGGTCCCGCGTGCAGCTGGCCGAACGTAGAGCCGCTTGATCTCGGCGCGTCCGGGCGAGTGCGGACGCACACCTGCACATCCCAGAACGCCGCCGGCGGCGTCACGCGCGATGAAGAGCCGGCCGCTCGGCGCCGCGTAGGGGCCTGGCAGGTTCGCGATCTCTTCGGCAAGGCGATAGGAGCACACCACCTCTCCCAGCCACTCGTAGTACTCGGCGAAGAGCTCGCGGATCTCCTCGATCGTGGCGAGATCCTCGTCGGCGACGGGGACGATGCTCCGCTCAGGCATGGGCGGCGTCCTCCGCAAGCGCGGTCTCCTCGGGCGAAGGCCCGAACTTCCCCAGCGTGTTGACGATGACGACGCCGGCAATCGACACGATGCCGCCGATCACGACGCCTAGAACCGGCACCTCGCCGAGCCAGAACCACGCGATGATCGCCGCGTTGACCGGCTGCAGATAGAGGAAGGCTGAAACGCGGCTCGCCGGCATCTTCGACAGACCGTAGCTCCACAAGACGTAGGCGATCGCGCCGGGAAAGATGCCAAGGTAGACACCCGCGATAGTGGCGGGCATCGGCGCCTGCGCAATCTGGCGCACGAGTGTGGGTGCGAAGAAGAGCATGGGGATCGTCCCGGCCCAGATCGCGTACGAGGTGAACTCGAGTGCCGTGTAGCGCTTGAGCGCAGGCTTGCTCACGAAGAAGTAGAGCGACGTGCTCACGGTGGCCACGAGGATCAGCAGCGCACCGGGATCGAGCGACAGACCACCGCCGCCTTCGCCGAAGGCCACCAGCAGTCCGCCTGCGAACGAGACGGCGATACCCGCCCACCCCCAGCCCGATAGTCGCTCTCCCAGAAAGCGCGTTGCGAGCATCGCCGTGATGACCGGGGAGAGAGCGATGAGCACCGCAGCTGCGCCGGAGGCCACCGTGCGCTCGCCGAAGTTGAGGCAGACGTGGTAGATCGCAATACCCAGCAGACCGGCGAGCGCGACGCGCGGCAAGTCCTCACGCTTCGGCAGGCGAAGACGCACGATGAACGCGTAGATGACGAGCGCGATGGACGCGGTGCCGAAGCGCAGCAGTGCGAGCTCGCCGGGACCGTAGCCGTCGGGCCCGGGAGTCGCCCCCACGGCCGCAAGGCCGGCGCGAATTCCGGGGAAAGCGGATGCCCACAGCAGCAGGGCGATTGCGAGTGCTATCCAAGTGCGTGGGGCGGGCCGCTGCTCGTCGGTCATCGTGTAGCGCGTCTCCTCGATCGCCTCGTGGGTTGTGCAGACAAGCTTACTCGAGACGAAGCCGCGTCATGCCGATGACGAGCGTCACGGCCGCCATCGAGAGCAGTACGGCCGCGGGGAGAAGCGCCGCCTCGATTCCCATGCCGCGTGCAACGATGTCCTTGAGACCGATCATCGCCCAGCCGGTGGGCGTGAGCCTGCCGACCTGCTGCATGAGCGGGCTGGTGATGTCGAGCGGCCAGTAGCAGCCCCCCAGCATCGCCATGGCGGTCGAGAGCACCGGCGTGATGGCGCCCATCTGGCTTCGCGTGCGCACGAGCGCCGAGACCATCACTCCGATCCCGGTCGCCGCGAGCACAAGCGAGACGAGAATCAGGGCCACCGCGAGCGGGTCTTTGCCCCACTGCACGCCGAAGACGAGAGCGCCGAATCCCACCAGCATCGCGGCCTCGAAGCTCGCGACCAGCGCGACGCCGAGCGTCTTGCCCACGAGCACCTGCATGCGCGTGACCGGCGTGGCCAGCAGCCGGCGCAGCGTGCCGATCTCACGCTCCTCGATGATGCCGCCCGCACTGCCCAACGCCACCATCATCACGAAGAAGACCGTGAAGCCGAGCGAGTACTGAGTGTTAGTCGGCGCCTCGAGTTCGCTCACGCGCGCGGCGTTCGCAGTGATTACCCGCGACTCGACGCCCACCGGCGGTTGGGGCTCCCACATGTCGTCGGCGTAGGCGAAGAGGTCGGCAAACGTGTCGGCCCCGTTCATCGCCCGGCACGCGACCCGGACCGCTTCGGCGTTGGCGGCGATGCGCGTCGCGGCGCCCTCGACTACCTGAGTCACCATCTGCCCGTTGGACGACGCCGGATCGCGCAGCACGTAGATGCGGGCCTTCTCGTCGTCCTCGATGCGCTTGCCGAAGCCCTCCGGGACGATGATGGCCACCGGCGCGGTGCCGTTGGCCACGAGCTTGCGCGCCGAACCCTCCGTTACCCGGTAGGTGTCGGTGTACCTCTGCCCGTGAATCGCTTCCACGACGACCTTTGAGTAGACGGTCCCGTCGGCGTCGGCCACGGGAACCATCAGCGGCCTGTCGGCGTTGCCCGATCCGAAGGCGGTGCCGAAGACCCACGTCAGTACCAGCGGCAGCACGATGAAGCTCAGCAGCTCACTCCGGTCGCGGAAGAGCTGCAGCAGGTTGAGCCGGGCGATGGCGAAGATCCGACTCATCGCCGCGCCTCCGTCCGCCACACGCCCACGCCGAAGAGCGCGAGAGCGATGCCTAGCAGCGCGGTCACCGGGCCGAGCACGTCGACTACGCCTGCGCCGCGCACCTGTATCGCCGACCACGCGTCCATCGTCCAGCCCACCACAGAGAGGTAGCGTATGGGCGCTAGCCACGCAGGCAGCACTGCGAGGTCGAAGAACGCGCCGCCCAACAGCGCCTGGATCTGGATGACGAGCGGGCCGATGCCTCCGGCCGCGCGTTCGGTGCGAGCAAGCGCAGAGATCAACGTCGCGAGCCCCGTCACCGCTGCCATCTCGGCGGCCGCCACAACGAAGGTTGCCGCCGCGTTCCCGCCCCACTCCACGCCAAAGACGAACCGCGTGAACACGTAGAGCACTGTGAACTGGCACATGCCGAGCATGAAGATGCCTAGCATCTTGCCGCCCACGATCGAGGCGCGCGCGGTGGGTGTCGACAGCATCCGGCTCATCGTCTGCTCGCGCATCTCGCGGATGGTGGAAAACGAGCCGAACATCGCGCCGAACATGAGGAACATCGCGCTCATTGACATGCCGTAGTAGTCGATCGCCCCCACGTGGACGACGCCGCTCACGCGCGCATCAACCACGCTCACGTTGTCGAGCCCACCCTCTTCGGTGACCGCGCCCACGGCCTGCCCGATGAGCGCACCAGCGTTCGCCATCGCAGCGGGATTAGCGCGCTGGACCGTCTGCACCACGGTTTGGGCGCTTACCGAAGCCGCCGAGAAGCGCGCCGCGAGCGATGAGATCACGCCGTCCCAGATGCTCGAAGTCGTCTCGCTGCCCGGATCCTTGAGCACCACGAGCTTCGTGTCGCGCCCGGCCGCGACATCCTCGTCGAAGTCGCGAGGGATGATCAAAGCCGCCGAGATTGAGCCGCTGCGCACCAGGTCACGCGCCGCCGCCTCACTCTGAAGCACCCGGATGACGAAGATGTCGCGCATGCGCTTCGAGTCGACGATCGCATCGACGAGCTCGTCGGAGGGGGGCTTATCGGTGCCGGTGGCAGTAACTCGCCCACGCGAAAGATCGACCACCGCGACCTTGATCGAGGCCGTGCTCCCGTCTGCCACCCCGCCCAGCGCCGATCCGAGGATGAAGATGAGCACGATGGGCATGCCAATGAGCACGCCCAGAGCCGCAGGGTCGCGCAGCCATATCAGCAGGTCCTTGAGCGCGATGTGCCACGCCCGCGACATCAGTCCCGAAGCCCTCTGCCGGTGAGGTGCAGGAACACGCTCTCGAGGTCCGGCTCGACAATCTCGATCGCCCGCAGCCGCACGCCCGCGCTGCCTGTCGCCTCGACGACCCCGGCGAGCACTGCGGCGGCGTCGGCTGCGAAGACCTCGATCGACGCCCCGATGGCTTCTGCGCGCGTGACTCCCTCGACCTGCCGAATTGCCTCGAGTGCCTGAAGCGCCTCGGGCGAGGCCTCTTCGGCACGTTCGTCTTCGACGGACTCGCTCGCATCTTCCGCGTCGGCGGATTCGTCGCCGGTTGCGCCCAATCCGCTATCGAGCTGGATGCGGATGCGGTCGGAGTCGCCCACCAACGCGCGCAGCTCGTCGAGGGTGCCGATGGCGATGAGGCGGCCGTGATCGACGATCGCGATGCGATCGCAGAGCGCCTCGACTTCATCCATGTAGTGGCTCGTGTAGACGATCGTCATGCCCTCGGCATTGAGCTGCCGCACGCTGTCGAGGATGTGGTTGCGGCTCTGCGGGTCGATGCCCACGGTCGGCTCGTCCATGAGCAGCACGCGCGGGCGGTGCAGCACGCCCGCTGCGATATTGATGCGGCGCTTCATGCCTCCGGAGAACGTCTCGATGCGCACCTTTGCTTTGTCTTCGAGTCCAGCCATCGACAACCCGTAGGCCACGGCGTCTTCGAGAGCGCTCCCCGACAGGCCATACATGCGGCCCCAGAAGCGCAGGTTCTCCGCAGCGGTGAGCGTGGGGTAGAGCGCGATCTCCTGCGGTACGACGCCGAGCACCCGCCGAACGCCCAGCGCGTCGGTCTTCACCGAGTGGCCGTCGACGGTGATGTCGCCGCCGTCAGGCGCAAGCAAACACGAGATCATCGAGATAGTCGTCGTCTTGCCCGCACCGTTGGGGCCGAGCAGTCCGAAGATCTCGCCCTCACGGACCGCGAAGCTGACGCCGTCGACCGCCACGAGTTCGCCGAAGCGCTTCTCAAGCCCGTCGACGACGAGAATGCCACTGTCCACCGACATTCCTCTCACTCGGCCTCTAGCATCGCATCGAGTAGGCCCCACAGCGCGGCACGACACGCCTCGCCGTGTTCACGCAGACCAGCCTCCAGCTCGGCCTGCGTCGCCACGTACGGCGAATCCAGCACAAGGTCGTCGGCCGATTCGGCGATCAGTGCAGAGGCGGCCTCGGCGGTCCACTCGGCGTGGAACTGCAGGCCAACGACGCGTCCGCCCCGAGCTGAGAACGCCTGGTTGACGGTGGCCTCGCTCGATAGCGTCGCATTCACACCTGCTGGCAGCGAGAAGGTGTCGCCGTGCCAGTGGCCCACGATGATGCCGTCGAAGAACGAGTCGAAGACTGGCTGCGCTCCCGCGGCATCGGTACGAGTCAGCGGGAACCAGCCGATCTCCACGTGTGCTCCCCGATGCACCGCTCCGCCGAGTGTCTCAGCCAAGATCTGCGCGCCGAGGCAGACGCCGAGTACGCGCTTGTCTTCGTAGAGAGTCCGCACCAGGAAGGCCTTCTCGGGCCCAAGCCACGGGCTCATCAGGTGGTCGTCGGCGTCCATGGGGCCGCCCATGATTACCAGGAAGTCGATCTCGGCCGGGTCGGGATACTCCTCGGTGATCGCGAGGTTCGTCGTCACCTCAAAGCCGCGCTCTGCCGCCCATTCGGCGATCATCGCCGGACCTTCGAAAGGCACGTGTTGTACTACGTGCATGCGCATCGGCGCGTCCCCTCAACCGAGATATGACTGGAATCCTACAGCAGCCCGCGCCGGTACGAGTGCCGTTGGCCGCACGATGGCGGCCGCCTGCCAAGGCCAGTCTCCAACCTGCGCAGGGACGTTGCAACAGCCACCTTTGGACTGAGACTGGCATGAGCGCGGAGAGGGTACTAGCATGTTGCGTTACTCGGTGGGCGCACCCACCGACGTTGGACACGTCGTCAGGAGACGAGAATGCATGTCGTCATCGGTGGGTACGGCCGCGTTGGCCGCTATCTCGCCTCGATGCTCGAGTCCCAGGGTCACTCGGTCGCGGTGATCGATCGCAACGACCACGCCTTCGCCGAATCCCGCGTCGACATCAAGGGTCGCCGTTTGAAGGGCGAGGTCTTCGACCGCGACACGCTCATCAAGGCCGGCATCGAGCATGCCGACGCGTTTGCGGCTGTGACCAGCGGCGACAACAGCAACATCGTCGCGGCCCGTCTCGCGCGGGAGCGCTTCAACGTTCCGTGCGTGGTCGCTCGCATCTACGACCCGAACCGCGCCGCCATCTACGAGCGCTTCGGCATCCCAACGGTCTCGAGTGTGCGTTGGGCGAGCGCTGTGCTTCTCGCCACAATCATCGACCCGGACGTCCACACGGTCTCGGTCTACGGCGGTGGCGAGGTCGTGACCATCTCCGTGCTCGCCCATGAGGCGATTGCCGGAAAGCGAATCAGCGACCTGGAAGTGCCGGGCAAGTTCCACGTGACTGCCATGACGCGCGACTTCGTTGCGCTCATCCCCTCGCCCAGTCTCGAGATCCACGTGGCTGACCGACTCAAGATCACCGTAGCCCGCGACGACATGCCGGAGCTCAAGCGGCTTGTCGGACTCGAATAGGAGCAGGCCTGATGCGCATCGTCATCGTTGGCGGCGGCAAGACCGGCGCCTACCTCGCAGGAGAGTTGAAGAAGGAGCACGCCGTCACGCTGCTTGAGCAGCGTGAAGAGCGCGTGGTGTGGCTGCGCTCGGCGCTGCCCGACATCGAGATCATCGAGGGCGACGCCTGCGAGCCGCTCGTGCTCGAGGGCGCTGGCGCTCCCAAAGCAGATCTAGTCGTCGCGGTCACCGGAGACGACGAGGACAACCTCGTCGTGGCCATGCTCGCCAAGGTCCTGTCGGAGACGACCAAGGTCTACGCGCGAGTGAACCACCCCCGCAACCAGTGGCTGTTCGACAAGGAGTGGGGCGTAGACGTCGCCGTCTCCTCGCCCGCCGTGCTCTACGGCCTCATCGGCAAGGACCTGGGCCTAGGCGACATCGTGACCCTGCTCAACCTTCAGGATGAGGACATGAGCGTGCGCGAGATCCGTCTACCGGACAACGCCAGGGCAGTCGGTTCGACGCTTGCCGACATAGCGCTGCCCTCTAACGTCACCGTCATGGCGATACTGGCTGCTGGCGGCGGTGTTAGGGCCGCTCGCGGCGAAACGACGCTGGACGGCGGCGATCAGCTGCTGCTGCTCTTCGAAGGAGAGATCGACCAGCAGGCGATTCGCGACGCGCTTGGAGTCGTCGAAGAGGTCTGCACCGATGAAGACGAGGCGGGAGCCCACTAGCGGCGCTGCGTACTCTGGCCGCCTTGTCGCGCGGCCGGTCATGGACCGCGAAACGAACGGCCGCCCCATGGGCGGCCGTTTTCGCTTGCTCGTTCAAGTCCAGCCGGGCTAGCCGGGGGGCTCAGGCGGGTTCGAGGTCGCCGGCGCCGCCCCCGTCAGGTCGTCGCCGATGTGGTACGGCACGTCTGTCAGGATGACGCCCGGCTCGCCGAAGAGCTGCTGCTTGAGCCAGAACGACGTCTGGTCGTGCAGCATCGCGTCGCCCGGGTGCTCCGGCGCGTATTCGGGGAGGATGACGGTCACGACATGGTCACTCGAGGGCCGCGGCACTGAGCGGATGTAGTCCATGATCGGACCAAGGATCTCGCGGTATGGCGAGTCCACGATTGTGAGGCGCACACCGAACTCCGCCTCGTCCCACTTCTTCTTGAACTCGTCAGCATGCCCTGAGATGTCGACGTATATTGCCTCGAGCCGATCCGCGCGCAGGCCCTTAGCGTATTGCATGGCGCGAATCAGGCGGCGATCGATGTCCTTAACCAGCAAGATCACGTGGTTGTGCATACGGTTGAAGGACTGCCAGTCGAGGTCGGTGTACTCCTCGGGGCGAATTGCGAGCTCGTCGCGAACGCGGTCGTACTGCCGACGCACCCACACGAAGTAGGCGACGATTATCGGGATCAGGATGAGAACGATATAGGCGCCGTCGTGGAACTTGGCCACCGCGATGACACCCGTCACTAGGGCGGTGGTCAGAGCGCCTAGAGTGTTGATGACGATGGATCGCTTGTAGTTTGGCTCCTTCACGCGCAGGTGATGGACGACCATACCCGCCTGCGAGAGCGTGAACGAGCTGAACACGCCGATAGCGTAGAGCGGAATGAGCCGGGTCGTAACGCCGCCGAAGATCACGAGCAGGGCGATCGCCGCCAGCGTCAGCAGGATGATTCCGTTGCTGAAGACGAGGCGATGGCCACGGTCCTTGAGCTGGTGCGGCAGGAAGTCATCTTCGGCAACGAACGATGAGAGTCGCGGGAAGTCGGCATAGGCGGTGTTGGCGGCGAGCACGAGGATCGCAGCGACGCTTGCCGAGATCGTGTAGTAGAGCCAGCCAGTGCCGAAGAGCTCGCGCGAGATCTGGCTGATGACCGTCTCCGTGTGCGACGGCTGCACGCCGGTGAGCTTCACCAAGATCGCCACGCCCACGAACAGGAAGAGCAGGATGCCGGCCATCCACGTGAGCGTAGTGGACGCGTTCTTCGCCTCAGGCTGGCGGAAGGCCTGTACACCGTTGGCGATGGCCTCAACACCCGTCATGGCCGTACAGCCGGAGGCAAAGGCCTTGAGCACGAGGAACACGCCGAGCGTCTGGGTAGCTTCGACCGCGTGGTGCGGGACAGGCACGGTGAAGGGATTGCCCGTGACGAAGCGGAACAGACCGGCCACGACCATCACGCCGAGCAGAATGATGAAGGCGAAGGTAGGACCGGCGAAGACCGCCCCGGACTCCTTCACACCGCGCAAGTTCGCCACTGCCAGCAGCAGCACGAAACCCACCGCGATTGGCACGGTGTAGGGCAGCAGCTGCGGTGCGGCCGAAGTGATGGCAGCGACCGCCGCTGAAACGGACACGGCAACCGTGAGGATGTAGTCGACAAGGAGTGAGGCCCCCGCGATGAGGCCGGGATAGATGCCGAGGTTCTCCTTCGCGACGATGTATGAGCCACCGCCGCCCGGATACTCACGGATCGTCTGCCTGTACGACATCACGACGATCACGAGCAGGACGCCAATCGCGATGGCAATCGGAAGTGTGAGCTTCAAAGCTCCGGTACCGGCGAGCGCAAGCATGAGCAGGATCTCTCCGGGGGCGTAGGCCACCGACGAGAGCGCGTCGCTTGAGAAGACCGCGAGTGCCACGGGGTTGCTAAGACGCTGGTGCATCGCTTCCCGGTTGTGGAGCGGATCCCCCAGGAAGAGTGTCTTGAACGGGCCGGCCATCAGACTCCTCGACGTCTCGACGCACACTAGCGTCTGCGTACCCAACAAAGGTGCAGGGTATACCCGCACATTGCAAGGCGCCAGTCACAGCCACGAAATGGCTCGAGATGCGTCGTCGCATTCGAGATCTGAATCGGCGTACGTTTGCGCAGCGCGCCGCGCCGAAACGAAGAAGGCGGACCTCGAATGAGGCCCGCCTTCTGCATATTCGTGGTGGAGACGAAGGGGCTCGAACCCTCGACCCTCGGCTTGCAAAGCCGATGCTCTCCCAGCTGAGCTACGTCCCCGAGCGACGGACAGTATAGCAACCGTTCGCCCGAAGCGCTCCCCCCAGTCTAGGACTCGGCAGGGGCCAGCTTGCTGGATGCCTTCTGCCCGGTCGCCCAAGGGAATACGACGGCGAGCAGCGGCGGCACGAGCAGTGTGGACGCCGCCACCACGAGTACCACCATCGCGTAGACGGTATCGGAGACGATTCCTGCCGCCAGCCCCGCCGAAGCGACGATGAGCCCCACCTCGCCGCGCGGGATCATACCGACGCCGATGGCAAACGCACGCCGCGGTCCAAGTGCGATTGCGCCCAGCCCGCCACCCACTACCTTGGTGACGAAGGCGATCATCACCAGCGCGATCCCCGGGAGAATCACCTCCGGCTTGAGGAAGACGGCGACCTGCACCTGCATGCCCGTGACAACGAAGAAGTAGGGCACCAGCCAGTCGTAGAGGGGCTTGGTCTGAGTGGCGAGATCCCAGCGCTCCTCAGACTCGGCGAACACCATGCCCGCGAAGAACGCTCCCACGATGCCCGCCAGCCCGATCGTCTCGGAGACGGCCGCCATGCCCAGCATCACCAGCATCGCTACCACGAGGCCTGGGTTGTCGATGTGCAGCTTGTCGAACCAGTGCGCGTGCCGCTTCACTAGACGCGGTGCCACGAAGACCTCGAATCCCACGAACGCGGCAACCTGCAGCAGAACGAGCGCGACGTGGCCGACGTTGACGCCTCCCTTTGCCGCGCCGGTGACAATCGAGAGCACCAGCATGCCGAGCACGTCGTCGATCACGGCTGCTGCCAGCACGATGCGCGCCTCTTCGCAGCCGATGAGTCCGCAGTCGGCCAGCACGCGTGCAGTGATACCCACCGATGTCGCCACGAGCGCCGTCCCGATGAAGATCGCCTCAGGACCGGGGTAGCCAAGCGCCCTGCCGAACAGCCAGCCGGCGATTAGCGGGACAACCACGCCTACGCTGCCCACCAGGAACGCCGTCTTGCCCACCTTGAACAGTTCGGAGGGCTTGGTCTCGAGCCCCACGCCGAACATGAGCACGACCACGCCCATCATGGCGACGGTCTCGAGGACGGCGCTCGGCGCGACCCAGTGAAGTAGACCGGGGCCAACCAGGACTCCGGCGAGCAGCTCGCCGATGACCGCTGGCTGCTTCAGGCGGGAGAAGACTTCGCCGCCGAACTTGCCCGCGGCAAAGACGATGAGTAGCGAGAGGATGATGCTTGGGGCGCTGGACTCCATGACGGCTTCGTTTCTATGAGCAGGGGCACCTGGACTGGCGATCTCGCGCGGGCCCCATTGCCCTGACGCATGCCGTTCACCAACGGTACCGCCGAAGTGTTGCCCCTACGTTTCCGCTGGTCGTCGAGTTGCGCTGGAAAGACGACGCCGGTGGAAACCAAAGCTTCACCAGCTCGTTCCAGCGTCGCAACGCGACCGAAACACACGGCCTTTACCGTCGAGAGGCGAGCTGGGGAGACCCGGCTCGCAAATGGTTCGGAGTAGCGCACTCCGGACTCCGCCGTCCAACGACGCACGGCGCCTCTGTATCGGGCGGCTCGCAATCATGCGGGCCATGGCAAGGAGGTGAGGGCGTTGTTGAAGCGCTTCACATCGGCCTGGAATCCCAGCGCAATCGCTGGGATGGGGCCAGAGATCCTCAAGCGGGCAGCTGTCCGCACGGTCGCGCTGACGATCATGGCGATTCTGGTATTCTCGCTCTTCGCGGCGTTCGCTGGCGCGGACGCCACTGGCAGCAACTACGGGGGCGCAGCAGCTGTAACAGCTGAGACGCCGGGTGCACCTACCCTCGCCGAGGTCGCGGCCGACACAGGCACGGTCAAGATAGGAATGAACTTCTTCTTCTTGATCATGGGTGTGTGTCTCATCTTCTTCATGCAGGCGGGCTT
>DASRYH010000055.1:0-6959 GCA_035687245.1 Coriobacteriia bacterium | reverse complement strand
GCCCGCGTCGCCCCTGATCGCGTAGCTCACCGCAACGCGGTCGATGTCACAGGGCAGCGGCACGATGTCCTCGGCGGTGAAGACGCCGCCGGTCTGTCGCTCGATCTCGCGGCGGATACCGGTGAGCGTGATGCGGTTCTTCACGTCGTGCGCCGCAGGCCGTCTGCCGAAGAACGCCATCGGCTGGAAGTTCGCTCCGCGCACAAAGTCGGTCTCCATGCCGAAGCGGACGATCTCGCCAATCTGGTCGTCGTTCACGCCGCGCGCAATGGTGGCCACCAGCGTGATGGGCACGCCTGCGGCCGCGAGGTTCGCGATCGCGCGCTGCTTGGTGTCATAGAGCTTAGCCCCGCGCATCTTGGTGTAGACCGCATCATTCACGCCATCGAACTGCAGGTAGACCTCGAAGCCGGGCGTGAGCGTGGCGAGGAAGCGCGCGAACTCGGGGTCTTCGGCGATGCGCAACCCGTTGGTGTTCAGCATCAGGTACTTGAAGTGCTGCTTCTTGGCGAGCTTGAGGATCTCCTCGATCTGCGGGTGCGTTGTGGGCTCGCCGCCAGAGAGCTGCAGAATCTCAGGCTTGCCACCTTCGCGCGCCCTGTAGAACTCCATCATCTCGTCGATCTTGGCGAGCGGAAGTCCCGCCGAATGCCCGTTGCCGTCGGCGCTCGCGTAGCAGACGGGACAGCCCAGGTCGCAGTGCTGCGTCACCTCGATGACGCCGATGCATGTGTGCTGCTCGTGGTCCGCGCACAGCCCACAGTCGTACGGACACCCTTCGGCGACCCTCACGTCCGGCTTGATCGTGTTGCCGGGCTTGTCGTAGGCGTGGCGCGCCAGCAGGTAGCTCGCGTCCTCCTCGAAGAGCTCGACGTGCTCGCCGTGTTCTATGCAGCGCTTCAGCAGAAACGCCGAAGAGCCCTTGATGATGATCTTGGCGTCACACAGCTGCCCACACGTGCTGCAGGTGCTCCGGGTGAAGTCATGAAAGTAGTAGTCCCGAAGCACGCGTCTCCTCTACTTCTTCTTGCCTTCGCCGAGCAGATAGCCCTTGAAGGTTGCTCGGCCGAGGTCGTCGGGGAAGCTGCAGTACAGGTAGACCTGCGGACCGCTCACGAAGACGGTCACAGCCAGAGTATCGCTGCTGCCGTGACCGGCGCTCTTGCTCACGCCCTTTGCGGTCGCGGTTGCGGTGCCCTGTCCGCCCATGGTGATGCTGCCTTCGCCCTGGAGGTCAGCACTGCCACCCGGCGGCTTGGGCGGGCCGTCGTCTTTGGGTGCTGTCGGCTCGAGCGGAGCGAGATTCGGGTCCTCGGGCTCGAGCGGAGCGAGCTTGTCTTTGTCGGGAACATCGACGCCCGTCAGAGACGCGAGCGGATCGGGTTGGCTTTCGTCGGTTACGGGTGCGAGCGGGTCTTCGATGTAGCTCGTCATGTAGAACTTGATCGAGCCCTTGGCACTGCCGACGTTCTTCGCCGAACCCTTCGCACCGGTCATGCTTCCGCTGGTCGTGGACGTCGCCGTGCCCTTGTAGTTGCCGGTGAGCTTCCCGCTCGTGTTGGTGGCCGTGAGGTTCACCGTGAGCTTCTGCGTCATGGCATCGCTGAAGGTGTAGGTGTCGTTGACGTGCACGACCCAGTTGTAGTCCGACGTGCCGTCGTTCTTGCGCGAGCCCTTGCCAAGACCGAACGGCGAGAAGTGATCGACAGCCGCGGTGACAACGGTCGCCTTGCCGTTCGTCTCCACCGTGGAGGGCAGCGCCTCGAAGCTCTTGCCGTCCTCGGAGTAGCGGATGATAGCGGTGTCTTTCGGCAGCTCACCCGCGACCGTGTAGGTGACGAACGCGGGGCCCGACATCTGAAGCGTCGCGCCGCCCGGCCCGCTCACCATGCAGCCTGCTGCTAGCGTCCCCTCGACGGGTGCTTTCTTGAGCGGCGTCACGACGACAGGGGAGTCCTTGGCGAGCGACTTCGCCGGGAAGTTGACGCGCACGATCGAGTCCTTGGTGGGCTTGATGGCGACACCGCCGCCGCCCTCGGCCGTCACCTCGCGCGTGATCGCTGCCATAGAGTCCAGCTCGAAAGCGGAGGTCGCGGCGCTATCCCCCTGCTTCGGCGGTCCTTCTTCGCTCGGCTTACCTGCCGAAGACCCGCCACCGCCACTGCAGCCGCACAGTGCGACCAGCGCGATGATAAGAACGAATCCCAGCGCCCACCGAATCGACTGTTTCACCGAAGACCGCCCCCCTCGACGACTTCTGGCACCTCCGAATCGCGGCGGTGCTCTCATCCCAGTCTAGCTGCGCGAATCCCATTGTCCCACTGGCAAGTCGAAAACACCGCAGGGGCCGCCACCAACCTCAGTCCCGGGGTCTTACAGCGGGACATGCGATGGCCCCCAAGAACAGCGGAAACGCCCGGCTCGTACCCCCGGGCGTCTCCTCATCCGATGTCTCGGCTAGCGAGCTATTTGACGGTGATGTAGTCGTACCCGGTCGACCACGCCGCTGCGTGAGCGGAGTCCTCCGGTGCGTACGCCTTGATGCGCCAACGCCCAGCGGTCTTGAGGCGGATCTTGACCGAGTACTTGGACGACGCCTTTAGCGGGGTGAGCTTGGCGTTGACGTAGCCATACGGAACCCAGGTACCGGCCTTCGTCTTGTGCCACTTGTAGACGCGCACGTAGGTAGAGCCGGCGGCGTGAAGTGGCTTCAGATAGCCATAGACCGTGTAGTACTTGCCTTTGCGCATCTTCGCTCTGGCTATCGGAGTGGTAACCGATGCCTTCGGCTTGCCCATCGACACGAAGAGATTGACCCTCTGGCCCTGGAAGCTGCCCGTGCCGGCCAACGGGTCGGTCCTGATCACACGATCCTTGGTCACGACGGTGCTGTACTCGTAGAAGATATCGCCGACGACGAACCCACGCCCCTCGAGCGCGGCTTTCGCCGCAGCGAGGCTTTGACTCGTCGTGAACGGTACCGTCGTGGGCTGGGGACCCTTCGACACGACAAGCGAGACCTTGGATGCAATGATCACCGGGGTCCCAGGCGCGGGGTTCTGTGAGATCACGGATCCTTCCGGAACGAGGGCGCTGTAGGCCGTGGTCACCGTCGAGACTCCGAGTTGGGCTGCGCCAATGATCGACCTCGCATCTGCCTCGGTCTTGCCTACGACGTTGGGCACGGGGATTGGAAGCCCCGCCGACACAACCAAGTTGACCTTCTCGCCCGGCAGGATGAGGGCGTCTTGGACTGGCGTCTGCTGCATCACCAGCGTGATCGGCACGCTGTCGCTGGTCTCGAGCTTGATGGTCCCAACTGCGAAGCCCATCTCCTCGATCTTCTCGGTCGCATCACTCTCAGTGAGACCGACCAAGTAAGGCACTGGCGTCGGCAGAATCGTGCGTACCGGCTCTTGCGAACTCGACTTCCGTGTCACTTCGCTGCCGTCGCCAAGCTGACCGAACGCGTTGATTCCCCAGGCCCAGACGGACCCGTCCGCCTTCGACATCAGGAAGTGGTTCCGCCCGCCCGCAACGCCCGTCCAGTCGAGCGAGTTCCCCAAACCGCGCCAGTGGTGAAGGGGGTCTCCGTACTTGTTTACAAGCCGCTGAGGGAAGCTGTACTGGTCGACTGCGCAGTACAGGCCGCTGTCGTTGCGGATGACAAGGGCTGCTTCAAGGTCGTACGCGGGCGCTGAGACCTGTGCAACGTCTAGTACGGGTAGCGAGAAGTCCTGCGGGACGACTGACGTTGACGCAGGTGTCCAGTCCCAGAGCTGCGTGCCGAGAATCGCGGCCACGCGCTCGGCCTGTGGCGCCAAGGTGCGCCATGAGCTGTCAGCCGCCGGTTGCCAGCCAAGAGGGAAGCCGACCAGCCCTGGCGACGAGCCGCCGCCAGCGCCCCATTGCCAAAGCGATCCATCGCTTGCCAGCGCGAACGTCACGTCGTCATCGGCCCATACTCGTTTCCATGTGAGGCCGTCGGCGGGCTCGGTGCTGATCAACTTGGGCGTCGCTGTGGGTGCCGTCGTTCCGTCGCCAAGCTGGCCGACGCCATTGCCGCCCCACGCCCAGATACGAAATGAGCTGTCGAGTGCGATTGAATGGTCGAGACCCGCGTCGATGGCGATCCAGTTCGATGCTGTTCCCACACGCTCCGGTGAGTCGTGGAAGTGCGCAGGGGTGTCGGTGTTCTCGGCATGCCCGATGCCGAGCTCCCCGTCCTTGTTCCAACCCCACGCCCACAACTCGCCGTTGTTCTTCAAAGCCAGCGTGTGGAGGCTGCCCGCTGCGACATCGGCCCACTGGGTTGCAGTCGTAGATCGCACGGGCGCCAAGTGCTTGTTGCTGTGCGTGGCGTCGCCCAGCTGTCCCCATGCGTTGTAGCCCCAGCCCCACAGGGTGCCGTCACTCAGAACGGCGACACTGAAGTCATCGCCCGCATCGAAGTCGACGACACCCGCCGCGTGCGCGGTCGCCGGAACAAGCAGTAGCGTGGCCAGCGCGCAGGCCACGAGAGCCGCCGCGAACTTGCTGGGCGTGAACTTCGGCATCATGAGGACCCCCCTGCCCCACGCGAGACACCGCGTCTCCCCCTGAGAGGCGCGTGTGATTTCGCATACGAGGCCAGCCCAATGAGTGTAGCCCGCCGAATGGCGGTGCTTGCATCCGCCGAACGCGTGAAAGCCCACTCCTACCAACGGTCGGTTGACCTTCGGCGGCGGCCTCTCCACAGGCGCACGAGCCCCACGCTTACCAGACGGACGGGGCCTCGCCTGTGTGGGTCTACCATGAGGGTATGAAACGCTCTCGGGCCATCACCGTCATCGCTGCAGCGCTGCTCTTCGTCGCCGTCACCGTAGCTACCGCAGTCATCGCACAAGCTGCGACTCGTCCGATGGTCTTCGCAGTCATCGGCGACTACGGCATGGACGACGCTCACGAAGCAGCGGTGGCCAAGCTCGTGAAGTCGTGGAAACCCTCCTTCGTCATCGCCACCGGCGACGGCTACTACAAGCCGGCAGGCGGCACCGGCGGCGCGCGCTACGACGAGTCCACCGGCAAGTACTACCGGCGCTACCTCAAAGACATCACCACGTCCGGGACGGCGGCCCCCACTGGAACCGCCGCGATCAACAGCTTCTTCCCGGCGATGGGCAATCACGATTACAGCGACGCGACTCCCTCACCAAGCTGCTACACCAGCTACTTCAAGCTTCCCGGCACCGGCTACAAGAACAGCTCGGGTAACGAGCGCTACTACGAGTTCGCACGGGGTCGCGTGCACTTCTTCGTGCTGAACTCGAACCCCGAGGAGCCTGATGGCGTCTCGAGCACCTCGAAGCAGGCGAAGTGGCTCAAGCGCCGTCTGGCCGCGTCGAGGTCGACCTTCAACATCGTCTACGACCACCACCCACCCTACTGTTCCGACAGCGTTCACCACTCGTCGAAGTGGATGCGCTGGCCCTACAAGTCGTGGGGCGCGGACGCTATGCTCTCCGGCCACGCCCACGTCTACGAACGCGTCGTCCGAAAGGGCTTCCCATATTTCGTGAACGGAATCGGCGGTGCCAAGCGCTATAGCTTCGGCACGCCGGTATCGGGCAGCAAGGTCCGCTACCGCAAGAACTGGGGCGCGCAGAGAGTCACCGTCACCGCCACGACCATGACGTTCGAGTGCTACTCGATCAGTGGCAAGAAGGTCGACAACTACACGGTACGAGTGAAGTAGCCGGCGCTCACTTCTTCTTCGTCGTCGTATCTACTGTAGCGGGCGCGTTCGCCGCCGGCGCAGCGTCCTTGAGTGCCGTGCCGAGCTTGTCGTGGCAGTCGGTGCAGAACGAGCGCTTGTGACACGTCGAGCAGTACTCGACCGCCACCGCGAGCTCCTCGTCCACGCCTTCCTTGATCTGCTCCTCGGCCTCGACCTTCTGCATGCCGAACTCGGTGAGTGACTCGCGCGCCGCATCGGCGTGGCCCTTCGGCAGCCAGCCGGCGACCTTGTGCGTCTCGGGGACGAGCTCGAAGCCGGCCGGGTGACACAGCTTGCACTCACCTTCGGCGCGACGCTCGCCCTCAAGCGCATGGCAGCGGAAGCAGCCGTCCATCTTCATGTAGTCCTTGTGCTTCTTGTTGCCGGGCAACGTGAGCTTGATGGCCTCGTCGTTGTGCGCGCAGCGGTTGTGACACGTGGTGCAGGTGATGCCCTCTTTCTCATGCACCTTGTGGTCGATAATGATGCCTTCGCTCGGGGTGATCTTTCGGGTGTTGCCATGGCATTGGGTGCACTGGGTGCTTGGCATCTCTTCGCCGAGCCCGTACGCCGAAACGGGATTGAGCGGCAGCTCGAAGGTGTTGGTCAGCGTCGGCGGAATCTCTCCGAGCGAGCGCGCCTTGGCCAGCAGGAAGACGACCGGGTTCGCGTTGACCGGCTCGTGGCACGTGACGCACGAGATGTGCGAGTGCGCGGAGGCCTCATACGACAGAATCGTGTCGTCCTGCACCTTGTGGCACATGTTGGCGCAGAACCACCTTGTGCATGTCGCGATGTCGCCCACGGCGATGAAGAAGGCGGCGAACGCGAACAGGCCGACTGCCAGCCACATGATCGCCCGCGGGCGCGTGACCGGATCTTTGAACGACGCTACCAGCCGCATGGGTACTCCCGTCCGTTACAGGTCCCACATGCGGTGCAACGCTCCTCACCCCATCTGTCTGCTTCGCGGTTGCAATGGCAACTCCTACCAACGTACGCAGTAGCACTTGCCGAAAGCGGGGACGCTGCAAGAAAGCTGCGGGTCGGCCCCAACGGGTCGCTCCACAATCGTCCACACAAACGCCACACCCGCTCGACGTTGCTGACACGTGGCGGGCGCACTATAGGTAGTGCTGGCGGCCGTTTCGGCGTGTCGCCACGGACTCTCGAGATCAACTCACGGACGCGCTCGACTCAGAGG
>DASRYH010000054.1:0-4801 GCA_035687245.1 Coriobacteriia bacterium | reverse complement strand
GTTGGGTAGTGACGCGATTGCGGGCAGAGCTACTGCAAGTGACTCCTTGAAGCGTTTGTAAGGGCCGGGGAGCGATGCGCCAGCGAGTGCGAGCACCGTGCGCTTGTCGGGCTGCAGGCCGAAGTGGTCGAGCGACGCGGCCTTGTCGTACTCGACGGCGAACTGGCGGCGCACGGGGATGCCGGTCACCGCGATCGTGGACTCCTCGAAGCCTCGCTGCAGCAGCACTTCGGCAGAGATCTCGTCGGCGACGCAGAACAGCGAGACGCCGTCGCGCGGCCAGTAGCCGTGTACGCCGAAGTCGGTGGTGACGTTGACGACGTCCCACGTAGCGCGGCCGCGCACCTTCGCACGCGAGGCCATGACCGCAGCTGCCGCGTGCGTGCACACGACCACCTTCGGCTGGAGCTCGTCCAGCGCGCGCATGAAGCCCGCGAACATGAGGTCGTAGAGGGGGCCGGAGACCGCGCGCGACAGGCTGCCCCATGCCGGACTGCCCCACATGGCGTCGTAGATGCCAGCTGTGGGGCCGGTAAACGTCGAGGTCAGACGGTTGCCAGAGAGCTGCGGCTTGGCGTAGTCGAGGATGTCGAGCAGCTCGACGCGGGGGGCGTCGTCTCGCCCCGCGAGTTCGGCTGCGATACCTTCGGCACACGTGCGGTGCCCGGAGCCGATTCCGGCGTAGGCTACAGCTATCGTCCCTGTGCTTGGCATGGGTGGTACTATACCGCAGGCGCGGGCGCCCCTATGCCGTCTGCGACCTGCTGAAAGGAGCGTTCTCGTGGCACTGTCCATCGGTATCGTCGGCCTGCCGAACGTCGGCAAGTCGACTCTGTTCACCGCACTTACCAAGAACCAGGTGGACGCCGCGAACTACCCGTTTGCGACTATCGAGCCCAACGTGGGCATCGTGCCGGTACCTGATGCGCGCCTCGAAGCGCTGGCCGAGATCGCAAACCCGAACCGCATCCTGCCGGCAACCGTCGAGTTCGTGGACATCGCGGGACTTGTGAAGGGCGCTTCCGAAGGCGCGGGCCTGGGCAACAAGTTCCTCGCAAACATCCGCGAGTGCGACGCGATCGCCGAGGTCGTGCGCTTCTTCTCCGACGAGAACGTCATCCACGTGGACGGCAAGGTAGACCCGCTCTCCGACGTCGAGACGATCAAGCTCGAGCTGATCTTCGCCGATATGGCCACGGTCGAGAAGTCGATCACCCGCTTCATCAAAGAGGCCAAGGGCGACAAGACCGCGCAGTCGCGCATCGACCTTGCACGCCGCCTGCTCGCGCACCTCGAGGCCGGCCATCGCGCCTTCAGCCTCGAGATGACCGACGAGGAGCGCGATGTCGTGCGCAGTCTGCAGCTGCTCACGATGAAGCCGATGCTGTATGTCGCTAACGTCGACGAGGACCAGCTGTCGGCCGACCTCCCTGAGATCGACGGCATCCGTCCCATCCCGATCTGCGCCAAGGTCGAGGCCGACCTTGCCGAACTCGACGCCGCCGAAGCTGCCGAATACCTTGAGTCGATGGGCCTTGCCGAGCCTGGCCTGAATTCGCTGATCCGCGAGGCCTACCGACTGTTGGGCCTGCAGAGCTACTTCACCGCTGGCGTCCAGGAGGTGCGCGCCTGGACCATCCCTATCGGTGCGAAGGCGCCCCAGGCGGCAGGCGTCATCCACACCGACTTCGAGCGCGGCTTCATCAAGGCCGAGGTCATCGCCTTCGACGACTACGTCGCGCTGAGCGGGGAGAAGGGCGCCAAAGAGGCCGGCAAGATGCGCCTCGAAGGCAAGGAGTACGTCATGGCCGACGGCGACGTGGTGCACTTCAAGTTCAACGTCTAGCGGCGCCCCTTCGGCGGCCGTTCACCAAATCGAGCTCGTTTCATACGCGCTGACCCTAGATTGATACGCCCCACTGCACTAGAATGTCCCGAACCGGGGGCGCTTGTTCGGCCCTGATGTAGGGCCATGTGGGCCAGTCGCAGCAGATCATCGAACCAGGCAGCTCGCTCGTGTGTCTCGGCGAATCAGCTTGCCTGGTTTCGTCGTATCTGCGACCCGGTGTGGACGGTGCAAAGGGCCGCGGAGCGGCGTGACTTCTAGGAGGATGCTTCCACATGGAGATCGAGATCGGTCGAGGTAAGACTGCACGCCGCGCCTACGGATTCGATGACATCGCGATCGTGCCCTCGCGCCGCACGCGCGACCCGCGAGATGTCGATATCGCCTGGTCGTTCTCGTTCAAAGACAGGGAGTACAACTTCCCGCTGCCGGTCCTCGCCTCCGCGATGGACGGCGTCGTCGACCCGAACTTCGCCATCACGATGGGCAAGCTCGGCGGCCTCGCGGTCCTGAACCTCGAGGGCATTCAGACCAAGTACGCAGATCCCACGCCGCACTTGGACGCCATCGCTTCCTTCGACAAGGAAGAGGCGACCGCCAAGATGCAGGCGATCTACGCTGCCGAAGACGTGAAGCCTGAGCTCATCAAGCAGCGCGTGGCCGAGATCAAGGCCGGTGGCGTTCTGGCCGCCGCCTCGCTCACCCCGCAGAACGTCGAGCGCTTCATCGGTCCCGCCATGGACGGTGGACTCGACATCCTCATCATCCAGGGCACGGTCGTTTCGGCAGAGCACGTCTCCAGCTTCGACAAGCCGCTCGACCTGAACGCCTTCGTCGAGTCGCTCGACATCCCGTGCATCATCGGTGGCTGCTGCAGCTACCAGGGCGCTCTGCACCTCATGCGCTCCGGTGCCGTCGGCGTGCTGGTGGGCGTTGGCCCCGGCCACGCTTGCACCTCGCGTCGCGTGCTCGGTATCGGCGTGCCGCAGGCCACCGCGATCGCGGACGCCGCCGCTGCTCGCACTCGCTACCTTGAGGAGACCGGCAAGTACGCGCACATCATCGCCGACGGTGGCATGCGCACCGGTGGCGACATCTCCAAGGCCATCGCCGTCGGCGCCGACTCGGTCATGATCGGATCGCCGCTCGCCAGCGCCTCCGAGGCCCCCGGCCGCGGCTACCACTGGGGTATGGCGACCTTCCACCCCGACCTGCCTCGCGGCACCCGCGTTCGCGCCGGCGTTCGTGGCTCGCTCGAGGAGATTCTGCTTGGCCCGGCGCACCAGAACGACGGCACTCTGAACCTCCTGGGCGGCCTGCGCACCTCGATGTCGACCTGCGGCTACGAGAACCTCAAGAGCTTCCAGAAGGCCGAGGTCATGGTGGCCCCGTCGCTTCAGACCGAGGGCAAGGTCCTGCAGAACACCCAGGGCGTAGGAATGGGTCGCTAGGCGTGGGGGACTACCACGACCAGCAAGCCGTCGTCTTCGTTCTCGACTTCGGCGCGCAGTACGCTCAGCTGATCGCCCGCCGGGTTCGCGAGGCGCGCGTCTACAGCGAGATCGTGCCGTTCGACATAACTGCTGAGGAGGTGGCGCGCCGGGCTCCGGCCGCCATCATCCTTTCCGGCGGCCCTGCCAGCGTGTACGCCGAAGGCGCACCGCACATGGATCCCGCCATCTTCGACCTAGGTATCCCCGTGCTGGGCTTCTGCTACGGCATTCAGGAGATGGCGCTGCACCTGGGCGGCCAGATCCCCAAGACCGATGTCGGCGAGTACGGCTTCGCCGAACTCACGGTGCTCGAGCCTGCCTGCAAGCTGCTCGACGGGCTGCCCGAGACGAGCCAGGTCTGGATGAGCCACCGCGACAGCGTGGGTACCGCTCCTGCGGGCTTTGTCGTCACCGGCCGCACCGCTACCACCGCGATCGCCTCGATGGAGGACCCGGCCCGCAAGCTCTACGCGACGCAGTTCCACCCCGAGGTCGCGCACACCGAGTTCGGCCAGCAGATCATTCGCACCTTCCTGCACGAGATCGCTGAGATCCCCGCCACCTGGACGATGCTCAACATTATCGAGGAGACGGTGGACGCGGTTCGCGCGCAGGTTGGCGATGCGAAAGTCATCTGCGGACTTTCCGGCGGCGTGGACTCGAGTGTGGTTGCAGCGCTGCTGCACCGCGCGATCGGCGACCAGCTCACCTGCGTCTTCGTCGACCACGGCATGATGCGCCTCAACGAGGCCGAACAGGTCGTGCACGCCTTCCGCGACACCTTCCACGTCAATCTCGTACATGTCGATGCCGAAGAGCGCTATCTCTCGCTTCTCGCAGGGGTCAGCGACCCGGAGCAGAAGCGCCGCATCATCGGCGAGGAGTTCTGGAAGATCTTCTTCGAGGAGGCGACCACGCTCGAGGGCGTGAAGTGGCTCGCGCAGGGGACGCTCTACCCCGACGTCATCGAGTCGGGCAACAAGCACGCCGCCAAGATCAAGAGCCACCACAACCTCATCCCGTTCCCCGAGGGCGTGCACTTCGACCTCATCGAGCCGCTCAAGGCGCTGTTCAAAGACGAGGTCCGCGCAGTCGGCTCCGAGCTCGGCTTGCCCGACGAGATCGTCCACCGCCAGCCCTTCCCGGGCCCTGGCCTCGCCGTGCGCATCATCGGCGACATCACGCACGAGAAGCTGGAGAAGCTGCGTCGTGCCGACGCCATCGTGCGCGAGGAGATCGGCGACTGGGACACCGACCGACAGGTCTGGCAGTACTTCGCGGTGCTCCCCGACATCAAGTCGGTGGGCGTGATGGGTGACGAGCGCACCTACGAGAACCCGATCATCATCCGAGCGGTCGCCTCGGCAGATGCCATGACCGCCGACTGGGCGCGGCTACCGCACGACCTGCTCGCCAAGATGAGCAACCGCATCATCAACGAGGTCGACGGCATCAACCGCGT
>DASRYH010000053.1:0-5490 GCA_035687245.1 Coriobacteriia bacterium | reverse complement strand
GCCCAGTTCCCCATGCTGAAGCTGTGGTTCGCCGACTTCGCGGCTCAAGTGCTCGCCCTCGGCCTGATCATCGCTCGCGGGCGAATTCCCGACCTCCTCTCAATCGTGCTCGCCCACGCGTTGCTCATCGGCGGCATGGTCTTGCTGCTTGTCGGTCTGGAGCGCTACGTGGGCGTTCACAGGCGGCAGACAGCGAACCTCCTCATGTTCGGCTTGTTCATCGCAGCCCAGACCTTTCTGACCTACGGCTACCCGAATGCCTCACTTCGCACGGCAGTGCTCAACCTAGCGGTCGGCCTCTACTCGGCGCGAGCGGCGTGGTTGCTGCTCCGCACCGTTGGGCAGCCCCTTCGGCAGGTCACCACGATGACCGGCGTGGCCTTCCTGCTGCTCGTGCTCATCTGCTCAGTCCGGGTCGTCTACAGCCTCGCAACGTTCGCGCCTGGTGGTGCGTTTCGTCCAACCGGAGCAGACAGCCTCCAGCTGCTGGTGGAGCAGGTCTTCGTGCTGCTGCTGACGTTCTCGCTCACCTTGCTTGTGAACCGTCGCCTGCACCTTGAGCTCGAAACCGACATCGCACGGCGCCGAATCGTCGAAGAGCGCTTCCGCGCAGCGTTCCGCAGCGTTCCAGACCCGATCATCATCGTGGACTTCAAGTCCGGCGTGATCGAGGAGGTCAACGCCCGCTTCGAGACGGCGACCGGCTTCTCGCGTGACGAGGTCATTGGCAAGACGACGGCCGATCTGGGCCTGTGGGTCGACATCGACCTTCGGCAACACTACTTCGATATTGTCGGCCTCACGGGGCTCCTGCGCTCGCTGCAAGCGCGGCTGCGCCGCAAAGATGGCGTCGAGTTCGACGCGGAAGTCTCGGGTGAGGTGATGTCGGCCGCCGGCCAACTCACGATCCTCACCGTCTTCCACGACATCACCGATCGCCGGCTTGCCGAACAGCGTCTCGTCGAGCTCTCGACTCTCGATCCGTTGACCGGACTCCTCAACGTACGGGCGTTCCACGACCACGCGATCGCGCGCATGTCGCATATCTCCGAAGGCGAGTGCTCCGTCGTGTTCATGGATGTCGACAGCCTCAAGGCCATCAACGACGAGTATGGTCACGCCGTCGGCGACGAGACGATCGTCAGACTCGCCCGCGTACTGCGCGAGTCATTTCGCGAATCCGACATTATCGGCCGGCTGGGCGGTGACGAGTTCGGCGTGCTGTGCGTGACGCGTGAGCCCGGCGACGAAGCGATTCTCGCGCGACTTGCCGAATCGCTCGATCGCGCCAATGCGGGGCGGGAGTTGATGCCCTTCCTCGACGTCAGCGTCGGAATCGCAAGCTGTGACTGCCGGGGCGGCCAGGCGGCTCTCAACGAAGCAATCCGCCAGGCCGACCACGCGATGTACGAGATGAAACGTGAGCATCGGCACCAGGCCGAGGACTCCGCCTAGAGCGCGGGGTCAGACGCCCGTTTCGATGCGCCAACCAGCGCGACTCCGCCCAGAGCGAAAGCGGCATGCCACGCCACCGACCCCAGCAACACGGGCAGCGAGCTGATCTGCCCGGTAGCGACCTGGACGATGATCCATGTCATGCAGATCGCCGCGCTCGCCCGAAGCGTCCACCCAAGGACTGCCGGAATCATCTTCACCGTAGTCACCTAGCCTCTCGATTGAACCAGCATCATCAGAGCGGCAACACCGGCCGCGCCGTGGAATCCGACAACCCAGATCAGGACCTGTGGGCTCCAAACGGGTTCCTTGCCGCTCGACACACGCGCCCCGATGTTCACGCCACATGCCACGCTGCACAGCGCCGCCAGTGCCGCACCAGCCACCCAGATCCAACTCATCGCGCACCTCCAGTTGCCATCACTGCCAACTCCTCTTCTCGTGGAAACTCCATCGCTTTGCAGTTTCCATAGGGCCTAAAGAAGGGCTCGCCCACCTCGGGCACGAGCCCCAGTCGCCTAGCCGATGAAGCGCAGGATGCGCTCGACCAGCTCCTCGTCACGGTCGTACTCCGGCGCTGAGTTCACCAGCACGGTGTAGTCGAGCACCATCGCCGCGACCATCTTCTCTACCAGGTCCGCATCGCCGGCGATGAACTCACCCGCGTCGATGCCTTCGGTGACGATCTCTCGCAGCAAGTCCCCGTTGGCCTTTCGGAACGCGTCGGCGGCGATCTCGTACTCCGCCAGCCACTCTTCTTGGCTCGTCTCGGCGATGTGCGCTCGAGCCGAGGCGATCACGAACTTCAACAGCGCCTCCGCCCTCTCGCGATTGGTCGGCAGGTTCGCGACCATGCCGCGCAGCTTCGCTTGCTCGCGGGCTGCCTGCTTCTCGACCACGTAGGCGTAGATCTCGCGCTTGCCATCGAAGTGGACGTAGATCGTCTTCTTGCTGATGTGCAGCTCGCGGGAGACCTCGTCGAGGTTCGCCTTCGAGTAGCCGACCGCCGTGACCTGGCGCTCGAACGCTTCGGCGATCTGCTGCTTCTGGCTCACGCGTACCTCGGTTCCTCGTCGTGGAAACTCATTGCTGTTACAGTTTCCACCGTGGAAACTGAACTGTCAAGCAGTTTCCGTAGTGAGTTTCGGCCGGGTGCTACCTCAGTTGCCGAGGAAGTTCCCGCCACTACCCAGCGAGATGAGGCACGCGCCGAAGGCCAGCAGCGCAACGAGCATGTAGACGATGTAGGACCATAGCGCGCCGATGCCGAAGCTGCGCCACCTGTTGTTGCCCGTGCGGTTGCCGACTACATAGGCAGCGATCGCACCTCCGACCACTGCGAGCTGAAGCAGCCCGCCAAGGCCGCCCACCAGCGACACGGCAGCCCCAATCGTCGAGAACCAGTTGATGAGCCCGCCGGCAATGAGCAGCACCACAGACGGCGCTAGGAGGCCGAGCACGAAGAACACCCAGTCGATCTTCTTCTTAGGCGGCTTCTGGCCCGGTTCGAGCGACGGCACGGAAGGCGGCTGCCCAACCGAGAACGCGGCGGGCTCTGGCGCAATCGGCACTTCTGGCGCGATTGGCGGCTGTTCGGCCGGCACCTCGGGCACCTGGTCGCCATTCGGCGGGTAGCTCTCGCTCATCGCGGCTCCTCCCCTGTCGGACTGAGCCACAGCCGCACCCCATACCCCAGCACGACTGCGGCTGCCGCAAGTTGATAGTACGTCAGACCGAGCGCACTCGCAGGATTCACGCGAATGAACTCGATCGCAAAACGCCAGACGAAGTAGACGATCATGAACGCGCGGAAGAGCACTCCGGGTGCCCACCCATCCAGCGTGAGCTGTGCAATCGCGAGTAGAACGAGCGCGAACGCCGCTTCGTAGAGCTGCGTGGGATGACGCGCGATCTGATCGCCGAAGTCCACGCCCCAAGGCAGCTTCGTGGCAACGCCGTAGCAGCAGCCCGTGAAGTAGCAGCCCAGCCTGCCGAAGAAGATGCCGAGCGCGAGCGAGGGCACCAGGTAGTTGCCGAGACGCTCGCGGATCCCCAGCCGGCGCTTCACGAGCCACACGGCCAGCGCACCGCCGATGAGCCCGCCCACGATGGTTCGGCCAGAGAGAACGGCAGCCGCGCTCGGGTTCGCGATGATCTTCGGCAGGTTCACGAGCCAGATCGGTACCTTGGCGCCGATGATGCCGCCCACGAGTGCCGCGGTCGCAACCGCGAGTCCGTGGCCGCTTCGCCTGCCGCGGGTGTTGTAGAAGTAGAGCGCGATCGCCGCGACCAGCCCGAGCAGCACGAAGAACGAGTACGAGCTCACGGGAACGCGCCCGATGCTGAACAGCACGGGGCGCACACCCCACGCGTCTGGCGTCACATGGCTATCGGGGATCATCGACCGCCCGGGGCTGCACGTCGGCGGAGCGCTTGCCGGTGAGCGCGCAGCAGCCGCCCTCTTTGAGGCAGCCGTAGATCTTGTATGCCGGGCACCAACCGAGGGCGCTTGTGGTCTTGAGAATCGCGAACAGCCCGACGAACCACCAAGCGAGCGGGTTGTTGTGCCAGACCAGCGACAGGCTTATCAGGGCCAGCATCGCGCCCATCCCGTGCGCGAAGCGCATCGCCCTTATGTCGAGAACGTCCTCTTCGGAAGGCAGGACGCGCCCGAGCGTCCACGTCCACAGCATGATCATCGGCGCCCGGCGCACGGTGAGCAGCGCCGAGGCCAGTAGGATGACGAAGACGGCCAACAGCACCCAGATGTTCTGGAGCAGCAAAGCGACCCAAATCAGCGCCGCAATCGAGTAGCGGCAGAAGATGAAGGCGTTCCTCTGGATGATGGCGTAGTCCATGCGTCTCACCTCGGCAGTCGCGGGAAGAGCATCCCGGTCCGTCGGCGGTACGCCTCGTGCGCCTCGCCGAACGCCTCTGCGAGCAAAGCATCCTCTTTCTTGGCGCGCACGTACATCATCGGTACGAACACGCCGAAGGTCAGCAGCAGCCCGGCCACACTCCCGTAGACGAGCGAGCCGCCCACAAACATCCAGATGAGCGACGCGTACAGCGGGTGACGCACGAAGCCGAAGGGGCCGCCTGTCACGAGCCAGTGGCCCTCGTAGATCCGGATCTGATTGGCCCAGTTCGACTTCAGGTAGAGCCGGCCTGTCACGTTGACAACCGAGCCGGCCAGCATCAGCGCGATACCCACCACAAGAACGACTCCGCGCCACGGCTTGGGGACGAGTACTTCGAGCAGCCGGAAGCGCACCGCGAGGTAGTAGGCGACGGCGAAGGCCGCCATGCTGCCGGTCTCCACCCAGCTGCGCCTCTGAACCACGATGTCGCTTCGGCGGTGATAGGCGGCGAAGTCGGCCACCACGGAGAAAGCGATCAGCAGGAAGCAGACGTAGACGACAACGTTGATCGCGATCGCCAGCGGAGCCTGCTGAAAGAGCGGCGCGCTGCGCAGGAGCTCAAGCGGGTTCACTGCTGCGACCCCGCCGCTCGCTCCCTTTCGGCAGCTCGCTCTCGGTGGATCATGTTGTAGGTCGAGAACGGGATGCGCTGCAGGTCAGGCGTGATGATGTGGACGCACTCCTTGCGAATCGACTTCGCATCGAAGTTGTAGCGGTCCACGAACGACGAGATCGTGATGCGGAACGTGTTGGTGTCGATGTAGGCGGCGCGGCGCTTTGAGCTCCACGTGAGGTAGCCCTCGGGCAGCACTTCGGCGATCTCGTCTTTGAGGCGCAGGCAGTCGCAGCCAATGCTCTTGGTGAGCGTGCCTTTGATCGCGTTCTTCACGAGGTCTTCGGCGCGGAAGTCCATCGTGTTGTCGATGATCTCGAGGTAGCCCTCGATCTTGACCTTGCGCATCACCGGCACGTAGCCCGCGTCGCCCCTGATCGCGTAGCTCACCGCAACGCGGTCGATGTCACAGGGCAGCGGCACGATGTCCTCGGCGGTGAAGACGCCGCCGGTCTGTCGCTCGATCTCGCGGCGGATACCGGTGAGCGTGATGCGGTTCTT
>DASRYH010000052.1:0-29216 GCA_035687245.1 Coriobacteriia bacterium | reverse complement strand
ATCGTCTCGCTGACCGCCGCAGCCGCCTCGGCAGGCATGCGCGTGCTGTTGCTGGGAGGGGACGGGGGATCTGCCGATGCCGCGCGTCTCGAGCTGGTCCGCCGCGGTGCGGCCATCGAGCAGCTCGCCGCGATCGAACTGCCGAACCCGATGTCGTTCGAGAGTGCGTTCCTGGCTCAGCTGGCGTCTGACGTCGAGACCGCCAAGGCCGACGTCGTCTTCGTCTCGCTGGGCTCTGAGAAGGGTGAGCGCCTCATCTCGTCGGCGCGACACGCCCTGCCGAAAGCGTGCTGGCTCAACGTAGGCGCCGCCTTCGACTTCCTCGCCGGCCGCGTCGAGCGGGCTCCCGGACACGTCCAGGACGCCGGCCTTGAGTGGCTGCACCGACTTACGCGCGAACCCGGCCGCCTGGCCAAGCGCTATCTCGTCGACGACGGGCCCTTCGCGCTGGGTATGCTCGCGCGCTCGGCAGCGCGCAGACGTGCGGGAGGTGTGCGATGACCGCCCGCGAAGCAGTCGCCTCACCGACGGGCCGGCGCCACTTCGTACGCAGCATGCTGTTCCTTTCGGACGCGGTAATGCTTGTGCTCTCTACCGCGCTCGTGACCTACGTGCGCTTCGGCCAGTTCCGTCATGTGCAGGCGATTCCGGCGGAGACGCTGAACCTGCAGTTCGCCGACTTGTCGCTGATCATCGCGCTCATCTGGCTGGCCTCGCTATGGCACGAGAACCTGTATGACCTTGCCGCAGTGTTCTGGGGAACCGGTGAGTACCGGCGCGTCGTTCGAGCCCTCTCGATCGGAATCGTGGTCTTCGTTCTGGCGACCTACCTGCTCAAGCTGCCCGAGATCTCCCGTGCGTGGCTCATCGGCTCGTACGCAGCGGCAACCGTGTGCGTAATTGCCGGCCGCGCTGTCGTACGCGAGGTCTACCGCTGGTCGTGCAAGCGCGGGCTCATGTCGCGCAAGGCGTTGATCGTCGGCTACAACGCCGAAGCGTCCGGCCTCATCGGGCGGCTGCGCAGCGACATGTCGCACGGCCTCGTTCCGGCGGGAGTGCTGGCGTCGTCGAAGGCTGACCAGCTCGAGCTTGGCGAGATGGTCGATGGCGTGCCCGTGATCGGCTCGACCGGCGAGATCAAGCAGATTCTGCGCGAGACGCTCTACGACACCGTCATCATCGCGTCGACCGCGTTCGACTCGGACATCCTTGCGCGGGTCATCACCGACATGCGCGGCTTCCCCGTCGAGATCCAGCTCTCTTCGGCGATGTTCGATGTCGCCACGTCTCGAGTGCGCGTGCTCGAAGTCTCCGGCATACCCCTCATCTCGATCAAGGGCGTCTCGTTCTCACCTGGCCGAAGGCTCGCCAAGCGTACCTTCGATCTGGTGGTCACCTCAGCGATAGTGCTGGCGGGGATGCCGGTGTGGCTGCTCGTGGCTGCTGCTATCAAGCTCGAGAGCCCGGGCCCGGTCTTCTACCGGCAGACTCGTATCGGTCGCGGCGGGCGCGAGTTCGGCATGTACAAGTTCCGCTCGATGCGCTCCGATGCCGACGCCGTGCTCGCACAGCTCGCCGAGCACAACGAGGCGAGCGGCCCCCTGTTCAAGATGAAGCACGACCCGCGCATCACCCGAGTGGGCAAGTGGCTGCGCAAGTTCTCCATCGACGAGTTCCCGCAGCTCATCAACGTGCTGAAGGGCGAGATGTCGCTTGTGGGCCCGCGCCCGCCGCTGCCCTCCGAGACTGGCCAGTACAACGACTACCACTGGCGCCGCATGGAGGTGCCCCCGGGGATGACCGGGCTATGGCAGGTCTCGGGACGCAGCTCGCTCACGTTCGAGGAGATGATCCGTCTCGACCTGTTCTACATCGAGAACTGGTCGGTCGCCTTCGACCTGAGCCTCATCGCTCGGACCATCCCCGCGGTTCTGTTCGCGCGAGGCGCCTACTAGCGGCCAGCCTTCGGCGAGTCGTTCGGCGCGCAGGGTCAGGCGGCGTCGCGCCCTTGCAGCATGCCGGTGATGCGCCTGCGAACTGCCGAAAGCTCCGCCCCAGACACCGCCCGCAACGCGACGGCTGTGCCGACATAGGCGGCAAGTCCGATGACGGCAGCCGCGACAAGTGCAATCAGGGCAACCGGCCGGTTCGGCAGGGTGCCGAACAGGGCCAGCACTCCCCAGACGGCTGCGGCCATCACCAGAGCGGCTCCCCCGACGCGTGTCAGGTCGAGCCACGGCACGCGAAGCGGCATGTAGCTGCGGGAACGCCACCACGAGAGCACCATCATGATCAGCCACGCGCCCAACGTTGCCCATGCCGCCGCAATGTAGCCGAACACCGGGATGAACAGGATGTTCGCGGCGATGTTGAAGGCCGTGGCCACCAAGATGTTCTGCATGATCACGCCGGTCTTCTTGTGCAGCGTGAGCCCTGATGTAGCTACCTGGCTGAAGCCCGCAAGCAAGGAGCCGGCGGCCACGATGGGAAGCACGGGCCAGGCCTGCCGGTATGCGGGGGCGGTGAGCACGATCATGATCGCGGGCGCCGCCGAAGCGATGCCTGCCAGCACCGGAAACGTCACGAGCGCGAAGTAGCGCACGAACTGCTTCTGCAGCCCCGACGCCACCTTCTCGCCGACTGTCTCGTAGGTTTCGATGAGCGACGGCGCCATCGTGAGCAGCAGAGGCGAGGTCACGAGCAGCATGAAGCGCTCACCCAGCGAGTAGGAGACCGAGTACATGCCCACCTCGAACGATCCGCGGAAGAACTCGACGGCGTAGCGGTCGATGAACACGAGCGCCCACGAAGCAACTGACATCGGCACTAGCGGAAGACCGTAGGCGAGCAGCTCGCGCGCGAAGGGCACGCTGAAGTGGGCCGGAGAGATGCTCGCCTGCGAAGCGAGGTTGCGCAGGATGAAGACGAGCGCGATAGCCCAGCCCGCCGACCCGCCCAGCAGGATGCCGTTGGCGCCGAGGGGCGTGGCGAGCACCAGCCCGATCGAGATAGCGGTTGCCGAGACGGAGCCCAGCAGCTGCACAAAGGCGAACGCGCTCGCCTGTCGTGACGCGCGCATCACCTGCGAGAGCACGTCGGTGATGAAGTTGAAGACGAGGAAGACGAGCGCCGCGGGAACCAGCCGCAGGACCTGCGCAGACACCGAACCTCGAACAAGCCAGACGAACGCCCCTGAGAGCAACGCCGCAGCCACGAGCGACGCAAGCGCAGTCCAGACGACGGTCGCCATGTAGCCGTCCAGTCGTTCTTCGTTCCGTGCGGAGACGTAGTGCCGAACCGCCGCCGAGGCCAGCCACCCGATGGCGATGCTGGAGACGAGCGTCGCGGCCGAAGTCACGAGGAAGTACGCACCATACTCGGCGGGTGGAATCGCCCCGGTGAAGATCGGTATCGAGACCAGCGCGATGAGCGCGGGGATGAAGCGGACAGGTGCGTAGCGCAGCGCGTCGGCCCCGGCCGACTTCACCGCCTGCCGAACACCCTCTTCGTGCGCACTCTGATCGTGCGCTTCGAGAACGTCTTCGACGAGCTCTATCTCTTCGAGCGGCGACTCTTCGCGCGGGCTCATCTGCTGGCTCCACCGGTGTCGGGAAGGGCGGTGTTGGCACTCGCACGATTGTAGTCTGAACCGGTGCCCACGCGGCATCCCCGGGCCTTCGGCGTCACAATTCAGACTCCGCAGGTGACAATCGTGTATCGGCTTGCTTTTCGCTATGGCGTTATGTGACGCGCGCTCCGTATACTGCGGGGCGTGTCCGCTTCATCTCCGGAGGTCTGATTTCATGAAGCTTCGTAACGTGTGGCGTGTCGCCGCACTGTCCGTTCTCGTTGCCCTCGTTGTGAGCGTCGCTCCGGTCTACGCTGTCGGTCGCGGTGCGGTCACCAACAACGTGACCTACAACGGCACGAGCCTGATCGGCTCGGACGAGACGTCGATCACCGCCTACATCACCGCGAACCCGCCCGCGACGCCCGCGCTAGAGGCGCTGGCCGTCGTCGACGGTCCCAACAGCTTCAGCTTTGACACCAAGACCGCCGTTGAGCCTGATGTCGCGGCCATGGTCGCACAGGCCTACACGACGGCTGCTGACCCTTCGGCAGCCTACGCTGTTCAGCCCAAGTTCAAGGTCAAGCAGGCTGTCGTGACCGCGTGGAGCGTGACCGTGGCCAAGGCCGTGGACCGCAGCGGTGTCAACGCCAAGCGAGTGCTCAAGAAGAAGCGCCTGAAGCTCGTCAAGGAGAAGCTGGGATGGAAGGTCGATCGTCCGGCCACCACCGCAGCGATCACCGCGTCGATCGACGCGGCACTGAGCGGCGGCACTCTGAAGCCGGCGCAGGTCGTGGCCGTGGTCAAGTCCTACAGCCCGAAGGTCACCTCGAAGAACATCGGCAAGGCGATCCTTGTGGTGCTCTCCGAGCGCAAGATCTACCTCTACAAGGGCTCGAAGCTTGAGATGAAGGTAGGCTGCGCGATCGGCCAGCCGAAGTACCCGACGCCGACTGGCGACTTCAAGATCATCCGCAAGAGCCCGGCTCCGATCTGGCGCAACCCCGCCAAGACCACGTGGGGCAAGAACATGCCGGATATGATTCCGGCCGGCCCGCGCAACCCGCTTGGCCTGCGCGCCCTGTACCTCAACGCGCCGGGAATCCGCATCCACGGTACCTACAAGTACTACTCGATCGGGCACGCCGCGAGCCACGGCTGCATGCGTGTGGGCAACAAGACCATCGTGAAGTTCTATCCGAAGGTTCCGGTGGGCACTCCGGTCAAGATCATCAAGTAACACCAACAGCACATCACCCACGCCCGTACGCCGCTTCGCGGTCGTGCGGGCGTTTCGCATGTAGCCGACGAAGCCGCGCAGGCGGCAATCGCGGCAATGGGACCAGGGAGCGCTTCATGCAGTACCGCAGCATCGGCAAGACAGGCGTCGAGGCTTCCGCCCTCGGGTTCGGCTGCATGAGACTGCCGATTCTGGGTGGCAAGCCTCAAGACATCGACGAGCCCGCCGCCACGCGCCTTCTGCACGAGGCGATCGACATGGGCGTCAACTACATCGACACGGCGTACTTCTACCACGCCGAGGTCTTCGGTCAGGCGGGCGCGAGCGAACCGTTCGTGGGGCGTGCTCTCGCAGGCGGCCTGCGCGAGAAGGTGCTGCTCACCACCAAGATGCCGGTGCACATCCTGCGCGAGCCTTCGCAGATGGAGCCGTTCTTGGCCGAGCAGCTCGAGCGCTTGCAGACCGACTACCTCGACTTCTACCTGCTGCACGGCCTCAACGGCGAGAGCTGGGACCGTTGCGTGGAGTTCGGCGCGCTCGACTTTCTCGACCGCGCGGTTGCCGAAGGTCGCGTGCGCTTCCCGGCCTTCTCCTTCCACGGCGAACTCGCGGACTTCAAGCGCATCGTGGATGCCTACCCGTGGGCCTTCGCGCAGATTCAGTACAACTACATGGACGTCGACTACCAGGCCGGTGCCGAAGGCCTGCGCTATGCCGCCGACAAGGGCATCGGAGTTGTGGTGATGGAGCCGCTCAAGGGCGGTAAGCTCGCCGACAAGGCGCCCGGGGAGCTCGCCAAGCTGCTCGCCGAAGCCGACCCGACCCGCACACCTGCCGAATGGGCGCTGCGCTACATCCTCGACGACCCGGGCGTTAGCCTCCTTCTCTCGGGCATGAACGCGCACGAGCAGCTCGTCGAGAACGTGCGTGTCGTCTCCGAGGCTCAGGTCGACGGCCTTTCGGCAGCCGAACACGACACGCTCGAGGCTGCGCGCGTGATGATGCAGGAGCGCATCAAGGCCGACTGCACCGCCTGCCGCTACTGCCTGCCGTGCCCGGCTGGCGTCGACATCCCTTCGGTGCTGGCTGCGCTCAACAAGGGCGCCATCTGGGACGATCCGAACCAGTTCACCACCGGCTACCTGCGCGTGAACGGCAAGGCATCGCTATGCACCGCGTGCGGCCAGTGCGCCGAGATCTGCCCGCAGGGCCTGCCGATCCCTGAGCTCATGGCCGAGGCCTGCGCCTTCTTCGGCGAGTAGCGCGCTCGCGCCTCCCGCTACACTGAAACACATGACGACGCTCTACATCGACGCAGATGCTTGCCCCGTGACTCGCGAGGCGCTCACCATCGCCCGCCGCCGAAAGGTGCCGGTCGTGATGGTGGCCAACGCCACGCAGAACCTCGAGCGCTACGCATCGCGCGACGGCGTCGAGGCGATCTCGGTGTCGGGCGGACGCGACGCCGCAGACTTCGCGATCATCGAGAACCTCCAGCCGCGCGACATCGTGGTGACTCAAGACATCGGTCTTGCCGCGATGGTGCTGGGCAGGGGCGCTCGCGCGATCAGCCCGCGCGGCCGCGTTCACACGCCGGTCACCATCGACATGGAGATGGAAGTCCGGCATGCCGAAGCCGTGCACCGCCGCTCCGGCGGTCGCCACAAGGGCCCTTCGAAGTTCGACGAAGACGACCGCGAGCACTTCGAGTTCTCGCTGGACCGCCTGATCACCGACGTATTTGCCGAAGGGGAGACCTCGTGACCTTCTCGGCTGCTGCTGCCGTAGCCGCATTCGTGCTGATGGCGGGCCTCATCATCGCGATCGGTGCGCAGAACGCGCTCGTCTTGCGCCAGGGGCTGCGGCGCAGTCACGTCTTCTCAGTCGCGCTCACGTGCGCGCTCATCGACGCCACGCTCATCACGGTGGGGGTCGCGGGCTTCGGCGGCGTGGTCGGCCGCTATCCGCAGGCCGTCGCGGTCGCAGCCTGGGCCGGTGCGGCCTTCCTCGCCGTCTACGGCGTGCTGTCGCTGCGCTCGGCCTTCAAGAGCGAGTCGCTTGAAGCCGGAGGCGGAGAGCCTGCGACGACGCAGACGCTGGCCGCGGTGCTTTCGGCGACTCTTGCGGTGAGCCTGCTCAACCCGCACGTCTACCTCGATACGATCGTGCTGGTGGGCAGCGTCGCCGTGCAGTACCCGCCCGCGGCACGCGTCTCGTTCGCGCTGGGTGCAATGGCGGCGTCGTTCACGTGGTTCTTCTCGCTCGCATTCGGCGCGCGTTTCCTCGCGCCTCTCTTCGCGCGGCCCATCGCCTGGCGCATCCTCGACGCAGCCATCGCGCTCGTGATGTTCTCGGTCGCGTTCTCGCTGGTACGCACGGCACTCGGTGCCTAGCAGCTGCTCGGAGTCGTCGACGCGGACACCTCAGTAGACGTCGCCGCCGCCATCGCCGCACACCGAAGACACCGCGCCGAACACCGTCCGCGACTGTGCTCCGCTCGTTTGCGCGCGATAACGTAGAATTCGCCTCACAGTCCGCACGCAATGTGGAGGTAGTCATGTCCGACGAGAAGAACCCCACCGAGCCTTCGGCAGAAGAAGAGGGCGACGAGCGCACGCTGAAAGAGAACCTACGCGACGGTGCCGCCAAGGCCGTCGGTTTTGCTGTTGAGGTCGGATCGATGCTGTCGGGGCAGGGCGGCGACATCGTCAGCGCCGAGCGCGAGATGGCCGAAGCCGAGACCGAAGAGTTCATCGATCGCATCGACGGCGAGGGCTAGCACTTTAGCTGCTCGCTTCAGCGCAAGGGATACTCGCAGCCGAATAGCGCAAGGGGCGCCGCATAGCAGCGCAAGGGGAAGGGATGGTCCTCATGGCCGAAGGTAACATCGGTTCGAAGATCGCTACTCTGCGCGAGTCGCACGGCCTGTCCGTGGCTGAGCTCGCCGAACGCTGCGACTGTGACGCAGCCACCATCGAGAGCCTTGAGGCCGGCGCACTCGCGCCGTCGCTCGCTCCGCTCATCAAGATCACTCGCGCGCTGGGCGTCCGTCTCGGCACACTGCTCGACGACGAGCAGAGCATGGGTCCGGTCGTCACCCGCAAGGGCGACGCAGCCACCGTCACGCGCTTCAAGGGTGCGGGCACCGGTGGCGAGGCCGGCGCACTCGACTTCGCCTCGCTCGCCGGCGACAAGGCCTCAAAGCACATGGAGCCCTTCCTCATCGATGCGCACCCAGGTTCGGCCGACGGCCATCTCTCCACGCACGAGGGTGAGGAGTTCATCTTCGTGATCGACGGCGTCGTCGAGATCGAGTACGGCAAAGAGGTCTACCGCCTCGAGCCCGGCGACAGCATCTACTACGACTCGATCGTGCCGCACGAGGTCCGCGCGGGTAGCCCCACACCCGCCCGCTTCCTCGCCGTCGTCTACGCACCGTACTAGGGAGCGACAGATGTCTGAGACCTCTCACGCCACCTACGACGTGCCCGGTGTTGTGCTCCATACCGAACTCACGATCGGCCAGTACTTCCGCAACAAGGCCGCCGAACTGCCCGACAACGACTTCATCGTCTACCCGGACCGCGACCTGCGCTGGACGTACAAGGACTTCGACGAGCGCACCGACCGCCTCGCAAAGGGACTTCTCGCGATCGGCTTCGAGCCGGGCGACCACCTCGGGGTCTGGGCGCGCAACGTGCCCGACTGGCTGACGTTCATGTTCGCGACCGCGAAGATCGGCGTCGTGCTCGTCACCGTGAACCCGGTCTACAAGAGTCACGAGCTCGCTTACGTCATGAAGCAGTCGGATATGAAGGCGCTCGTCATCATCGACACCTTCCGCGATGTTGACTACGTCCAGATCGTGCGCGAACTCGTGCCTGAGGCGGCCACGCAGCAGCGCGGGCACCTCGACTCGAAGGAGTTCCCGCGCCTCAAGAGCCTCATCTACATGGGCCCGGAGAAGCATCGCGGCTTCTACACCGTCCCTGAGCTGCTGCTTCTGGGCGAGCACATGCCTGACGACGAGCTTATGGCGTGCACCGAGAAGTTCGACCAGAACTCCACCATCAACATGCAGTACACGTCGGGGACGACCGGTTTTCCCAAGGGCGTCATGCTCACCAGCCGAAACATCCTCAACAACGGCTTCTACATCGGCGAGCGTCAGAAGCTCACGACTGCGGACCGCGTCTGTCTGCCGGTGCCCTACTTCCACTGTTTCGGGTGCGTGCTGGGCGTGCTGGCGGTTCTCACTCACGGGTCGGCTATCGTCGGCGTCGAGCAGTTCGATCCGCTGCTTGTGCTCGCTGCCATCCAGAAGGAGAAGGCGACCGCACTCTATGGCGTGCCGACGATGTTCATCGCCGAACTGGATCACCCGATGTTCGACATGTTTGACCTGACGTCGCTGCGGACGGGCATCATGGCGGGCTCGCCGTGCCCGGTCGAGACGATGAAGCAGGTAATCGACCGCATGCACGCCTCTGAGATGACGATCTGCTACGGCCTGACCGAGACCTCACCCGTCTTCACGCAGACGACCGTCGATGACACGCTTGAGCGCAAGTGCGAGACGGTCGGGCGCAAGCACGACCAGGTCGAGGTGCGCGTTGTCGACCCCGAGACCGGCGAGGACTGCCCCCCAGGCGTCCCGGGCGAGCTGTGCTGCCGCGGTTACAACGTCATGAAGGGCTACTACGGGATGCCCGAGGCGACCGCCGCCGCTATCGATGCTGATGGCTATCTGCACTCAGGTGACTTGGGCACTATCGACGAGCATGGCTACTACCGCATTACTGGCCGAATCAAGGACATGATCATCCGCGGCGGCGAGAACATCTATCCGCGCGAGATCGAGGAGTTCCTCTACACGATGCCTGGCGTCAAAGACGTCCAGGTCGTAGGCGTGCCCGACGCCAAGTACGGCGAGGTCGTCGGTGCCTTCATCAAGCGCTTCGAGGGCTCGGAGATCACTGAGAGCGATGTGCAAGAGTTCACGCGCGCCCGACTCGCCCGCTATAAGTGCCCCAAGCACGTCTTCTTCATCGACGAGTTCCCTCAGACCGCCTCCGGAAAGATCCAGAAGTACAAGCTCAGAGAGATCGCCGCAGAGCAGCTCGGGCGCATCGACGTGAAGGTCTTTGCCAGTGACGCCGAAGGGGCCGATCCGGACGCGACCGACAACGAATGCGCAGTGCAGGGAAGTGGCGGCAACTAGAGCGTCAAAACGGACAGGTGAGCAGGGTCTGCCGACTGGCATGACGGGCGGCATGTGACCGTTGCGAGTTCAAGTCACCGCAGCTAAAAGCCGATTGAATGTGTGTAGGCGGGCCACTCACATTGATCGGGAACTTCCATGGGCCTCAGAGCTCGAGTCATCGTCGTTCTGTCTGTCGTCGTCTTGTTCATGGCGGCGGTCACATACGCGGTGGGTTCGTCCATAGTCTCCCACGCCGTCGAGACGCGCGAAGCGCTCGAGGTTCAGTCGACCCTGTCGCGGGTCGATTCGGCGATCAAGGTCGAAACCGGTCAGCTCGTCCGCACTAGCAAGGACTGGGCTACCTGGGACGACAGCTACGGCTACATGGCCGACCACAACGAGAGCTTCATTCGCAGCAACCTAAGTGGAACCGCGCTGGGGGCGCTGGGCGTCGACTTCATGCTCTTCATCGACCAGGACGGCACACCGGTCTCGGCGATTCAGGCCGGCAAGTCGGGGCAGAGCATCGAGAACCTCGACCCCGACATGCTTGACTACCTCGTCAACAAGCAGGGGTTGGCTCGGGTCAGCGCCAAGAGCGCTGCAATCTCCGGACTGGTCGCACCGGGTGACAAGCCGGCGCTCATCGCCACGCGACCGATCTTGCGCTCCGACGGATCAGGCCCTGCTCGCGGAACCTTCGTGATCGGTCGGTTCGTCCGCTCCGAGCAGGGCCGGCAGGTCAGCGCGATCGTTGGCGAGAAGGTCCAGATCACACCGATTGCGACTAATGCCGCGGGCGCTGGCTGGCACCGGCCAGACGCAAACGTGGGCTTCCTGACGCGCCACTTCGGCGGCGAGTCTATTCAAGGACAGCATGCGCTCAAGGGTATCGACGGCACGCCCGTCGCGGTCGTGACGATCACCCAGCCTCGCACCACCCGCGTTCTTGTCGAACAGAGCACCAAGCTCGTCATTATCTACAGCATCCTCGCGGTGACGCTCATGCTCATCGCGCTGGTCTTGACGATCGATCACACGGTTCTGAGGCGGCTGAGCAGACTCGGCACCGAGGTCCAGGCGATCGCTGAGCGCCGGGCGACGGATGTGCGAGTGCACGTGAACGGCGACGATGAGATCACCGTGGTCGCCAAGGGCGTCAATGACATGCTCTCGTCGCTGCATGACGCCCAGACCGAGGCGCGCTACCTCGCCGAGCACGACGTTCTCACAGGGTTGGCGAACCGTCGGCGTTTCGAACAGGAGCTGGACCGTCAGCTGTCCGCGCATCGCCGTTTCGGCCGTGGCTTCGCGGTGCTGTGGTTTGACCTCGACCGCTTCAAGGACATCAACGACAGCTTCGGGCATGCCGCCGGCGACCAGCTGCTAGCGCTGCTGGCTGAGACTCTTAAGCGTGAGTCGCGCGACTATACGTCGGTTGCGCGAATTGGCGGCGACGAGTTCGCCATCCTCATCCCAGAAGCGGACGAGCGTGAAGCGGTGCTGGCCGCGGAGCGAATCGTGGGCTGCATCAGCGGGGCCGAGTATGAGATCGCCGGCCATCTGCTGCAGGTCCACGTGAGCGTTGGCGTGGCGATGTGTCCCGACGATGCAGCCAGCGCCGATGCGCTACTGGCATACGCCGACGTTGCGATGTACCACGCCAAGAGCGCCGGCGGAAACCAGGTATACCGGCACTCTGCCGAAGGCCACGGGGAGCTAAGCGAGCGCGTCACCTGGGCCGCCCGCGTGAGTGCAGCCCTTCGGGACGACCGGTTCACGCTGCTCGCGATGCCAACCATGAACCTCAAGACGGGTGAGCCCGGCAGCTACGAACTGCTGCTCCGAATGATCGACGACGACGGTCGCCTCATCTCGCCGACCGCGTTCATCGCTGCAGCTGAGAGCTCGGCGCTCATCGATCAGCTGGACGCCTGGGTCTTGCGCACCGCGCTCGGACTCATCGGCTACGAGAGGTCCCAGAATCGTGAGACTCGGTTCACCGTCAACATCTCTGCGGCTGGGCTTCACAACGCCGCGCTACCATCGCTTCTGAGCGAGGCTGCGGCCCACGACATAGACGTCTCGAAGCTGACGGTCGAAGTACGCGAGACCGCCGCTGTCGCCGATCTTGAGGCCGCGCGGCGCTTCTCTGAGTTCGTCCGCGAGCTGGGCGTCGGCTTCGCTCTCGACGACTTCGGGACGGGCACGGCATCCTTCCACTACCTCAAGCACCTTCCCGTCGATGTGCTCAAGATCGACGGTGGCCTCATCCGTGGCCTCGACAGCTCCGGCGGCGACCAGTACTTCGTCAAGGCGATTGTCGAGATGTGCAAGGGGCTTGAGATCACGACCGTTGCCGAATACGTCGAAAACGAAGTAGCGCTCGCGCATGTGCGGGCCGCGGGTATCGAGTTCGCACAGGGCTACGTCATCTCGCAGCCGCAGGCACTTGGGAGCTTCGGGATCGGCCCCAAGGCGCCGCCGGGTAAGCGCAGGTGCGCGTTCGAACTCGGCCCTATGCCAACGAGGCTCGCCGACAGCATCTAGCGAGTGGCACCGCGGGGTGACGCCGCCGATTCGGCCTACTTGGAGATGGCCCGCGCGTCGACGTTTCGAAAGCCCGCCATGAACTCGCTGAATCGCCACACGTCGGCGAAGTTCGAGCCGATACCCAGCGAGACGCGAATCGTGTTGGGTACCTTGCCCGTCGCATCTTGGATGAGGCGCTGACAGTCCATTAGCGTGACGGGCACGCACTCATCGTCGAAGCAGCCCTCCATCTCATCAGCGCTGATGTTGTGCGCCACTTCGCCGTCGCCCGGATTGCAGAAGCAGCCCGTGCGCACAGAGATGTGCTGCTCGCCGGCGAGCGATTCGATGCGGTAGACATCGAAGACCGCACCGCTGGGGTCGAGCAGGTAGAAGGCGATCGTCGACCCACGACGGTCCATCCGAGCCGGGCCGAAGATGCGCACGAGCGGCGCGCCGTTGTCGTGCCGGAGATCGGCCATCTGCGCGAGGAGCCATGACGCGAGGGACTCCACGCGGGAGTGAACGGTGTCGATCCCGATCTTGCTGAGGTAGCGCAGGCCGATAGCGACAGCAGGCAGTCCGAGGTAGTCGACGGTGCCGTCCTCGAAGCCGGTATGCCCGGCCGCGAGGTGGTGCACCGACGCGCCCACCGACGCGAGCGTGATCGTGCCGCCGGCGAACCACGGCCGCTCGAGCTTGGCGAGCGCCTCGTGGCGCGCAATCAGGGCACCGACGCCGGTGGGGTAGCCCATCATCTTGTAGAACGAGACTGGCACGAAGTCCGGCTTGACCGAGCTCAAGTTGAGGCGGTTCGTGGGCACGAACGCCGCCGAATCCAGCAGTACGTCCCAGCCAAGCTCCTGCGCTTCGGCGATCCACTCTAGCGAGTGCTGCACACCGCTGAAGTTCGACTGGGCGGGGTAGGCGAACAGCCCACGACGGCCTGGCTCGAGCAACTGCAACCCTCGGCGCACTAGGTCCTCGTCGAGCCGCAGGTCAGGGTTGCGCACCGGGATGTAGGTGACCTCCGCGTCGCAACGGCGCGCGAACTCGCGGATTCCGTTCACGGAGTTGTGGTTGTCGTAGCTCACCAGGTAGCGGGCACCGGGGCAGAACGGGTACGCCTCGCCCACGAGCTTGAGAGCGCCGCTCGCATTTGCGGTGAAGACGACGTCGTATTCGGCGGGGTCGGAGTTGAAGTAGCTGAGTACCGCCTCGCGCGCGTCTTCTACGAGCGCAGTGGCGGCTAGCGATGTCGGGTTGTGCGAGTGCGGATTGCCGAAGATGCCGTCGGCGAGCATGCGGTAGTGCTCGCGGATCTGCGAGTCGGCGTACAGGCCGCCGCCCGTGTAGTCGAGGTAGACGTCGCCGTCGCGGTCGAGCCGGGCGAAGTCGGTTGTGCGCAGCCTGTCGAGCAGCGACGTCTCCGCGTAGGCGGGATAGCGCTCGACGAATGCGTTGAAGTCAGTTTCGAGTGTCATGACGTCGATGATAGCTGAGGGCCAGCGAGCGCGCGCCAGTCAAAATGCGCTAATCACGGCATCAATGCGCAGGGCCAGCGGTGTCGTGCGGGTCTCAGCCCTCGGTGGCGTCGGCGGGCGAGCCGTAGGCCGCGCGCAAGCGTCGCGCAGCGTTGACGAGCAGCGCCGCCAGCGGAGCCCCAAGCGCCGCGCCAAGCAGCCCGCCGAAGATGCCGCCCAGCATCGTCACGACCAAGACCACCAGCGGGTGCAGGTTCAGCGAGTCGCCCATCACGCGCGCGTTGATCACCGTCTGTAGCACGTTCTGCGTGATTAGCACGATCGCCAGGAGTATGAGCGCCGGCGTCAGGCCGGTGGAGCCCAATGCCACCAGGAACGCGAACGCTCCGGATACGATGGCGCCGAAGAACGGGATGTAGCAGGTGAGAAACGTCACGAGACCGACGGCTGCAGCGAGCGGGACCTTCATGACCAGCATGGCTATCGCGATGATGATCGCCACGGCAAAGCCCGAGATTGTCGTCCCGCGGAAGTAGCCCCTCATCGCGCGGACAGCGTCCTGCACGATGCCGCGGCCCAGCTCGGGCGGGAGGCCGCCCATGTGGTGTGCCGTCCAGTCGGCGATACGCGGGAAGTCCGTGAGGACGTAGAACAGAAGCGTCAAAGAGATGAACAGCCCGAAGAGGAAGGTCATCGTGCCCGACAGCCCCGCCGAGACCCACGAACCGAGCGACTTCACTATGCCGGACACAAGCGGGCTCGAACCCGCCGTGCCGCTGCCGGACTGCATGGCCTTGGCGATTTCGGCTCGCAGAACGTCGGTGTCGATGCCCCACGTCGCAAGCTGGTGCCACAGCGCGGTCGTGCCGTTCTGGAGGTTGTCTTGGATAGCCGACCACTGGCCCAAGATGCCCGCAGTCGTCACGTACACCACCAGAACCACGAGCGCGAGCAGGAGCAGTAGGACGAGTGCCGCGGCCACTGCCTTCGGCAGACCGCGCTTGGTCATCGCCTCGCACACGGGGAAGGCGACCATGCCTATCACAACCGCGAGCAGCAGCGGGATCGAGATCGTCGAGCTATAGGAGATGAACCACGCGAACAGCGCGAGCACGGCTGCAATGCCAATCAGCAGCCAGCTGCTGATGCCCGCGCCCAGTAGCCCGGCGGGCACGCGACGCATCGCAGCTTGCAGGCGCGAATCCGCAGGCACTGTGGTCTTGTCGCCATCCGACATAGTCCCCTCCATGTCGTATCGTGAGTGTGTACAACCGAACACCTTTGGGTGTGTCCGGTTGTTGTCTGAATGAGTCTTCCACTGCCGGGCGCGGGTGTCACGCGAACGCTTTGGCGGGCGAAACGGGCAACCTCGATCGCGAAAGGCAGCAGAAGTGAACCTTACAGATACTCAGAAGGTCGTCTCCGGGCTGATGCCCGGCATCAGAGAGGACCTCTCTACGCTCGTTTCGTACCCGTCCTGTTCATTCCCCGGCTTCCCGTCTGAGCCGGTACATGGGGCCTGCGCGTTCGTGGTCGACATGCTCAAGCGCAGTGGTTTCGACGCCGAGCAACTCGACTTGGAGGCTGGCGGCTACCCTGCCGTCTGGGCGGAGAAGCCCGGGCCCGAGGGTTCGCCAACCGTTCTCATGTACGCGCACTACGACATCCAGCCGGCACCGATGGACCAGGGGTGGGTGACCGACCCATTTGAGCCCGTCGTCAAAGCAGACGGCCGTCTCTACGGCCGTGGAGCCGCCGACGACAAGAGCGGAATCGCGATTCATGTCGGCAGCCTGCGCGCGTTAGCCGACGACCTGCCCGTTGGCGTGAAGGTGCTCATTGAGGGGGAGGAGGAGACAGCCTCGCATCTCGATGCCTACGTGCAGCGCTATCCGGAGCGCTTCGCCGCCGACGTGATGCTCATCGCCGACATGGGCAATATCGTGTGCGGGCAGCCAGTGCTTACCACACGCCTGCGTGGAATGACCGCACTTACGGTACGGGTCGACACGGTGGAACGTCCGCAGCACTCAGGAGCCTTCGGCGGGCCGGCACCGGACGCGCTAATGACGCTCATCCGCATGCTGGCCTCGCTTCAAGATGACGCCGGCAACCCCACCGTCGAGGGCCTCGTCAGTTTCGACTGGCCTGGCGCCGACTACCCCGAGGAGCTCTACCGCGAACTCACCGGCGTGCTGCCCGGCGTCGAACTGATCGGGGACGGCTCCGTGGCAACCAGACTGTGGAGCAAGCCGGTCATCAACGTCATCGGAATCGACGCTCCGAGTGTTGCCGAGGCGGGCAACGTCTTGATTCCGTCGGCCCGTGCACGCGTCTCTATGCGCATCGCACCGGGGGCGGAACCCGCCATGGAGGTTGCCAAGCTCGAGAGGCACCTGCTGGATGTCGCGCCGTGGAATGCGCGCGTCACTATCGAAAACGTGACAGCTGCCGGCGGCTTCATAGCGCCTGAGGGAGGGCCTGCGGTGTCTGCGGCCAAGGAGGCGCTTTCCGCGGCCTACGGCGTCGAACCCTCCGAGGTCGGCAGCGGTGGCTCGATTCCGTTGCTGGACACTCTGCTCGCCGCGTCGCCGGGCGCAGAGTTCATCCTGTGGGGCGCAGAGGACTACTCCGCCAACATCCACGGCGCGAATGAGAGCGTCCACCCCGACGAGATCGAGCGCATGATCGTCGCCCAGGTGCTGTTGCTGCAGAGCCTCGCCACGCGCTAAGCAGCACGCACGAACTCTTGGCATCACGCACGATTCTTCTGGAGGATGCTGTCATTCGTCCTCGTGCGTGCACCATTCGTACGCCATTCGTGGTCGCGGTGTTAACAGACCCCCGCCCCTTACCGATTGGGAAGGTGAGGGGGTCTTTCAAGTGCACGTGACCTACATCACAAAAGTGACTCCCCGGGATGCTGCGGCATCCGCTATTGGCTAGGGGGCCACGCAATGTTGTGGAAGAGGATCCGGACGGTCATCGCAGTCGCGCTCGTGGTGGCGGCATTCATGGCACTTGTGCCGTCTGCTGCCGATGCGGCGCCGCCGTACTTCGTGCGAACCTGGGGCACGAATGGCACCGGCAACGGCCAGTTCCGCGGAGCGCACAACGTCACGGTCGACGGAGGCGGCAACGTCTACGCGTGCGACTTGGACAACAACCGCATCCAGAAGTTCGATTCGGCAGGCAACTTCGTGCTGTCATTCGGCGGATCTGGCTCTGCCAGCGGGCTACTCAATAACCCGAGGGGCGTGTCGTGCGATTCGGCCGGCAACGTCTATGTCGCCGATATGGGCAACAACCGTATTCAGAAGTTCACTAGCGCCGGTGCCTTCGTCATGGCTTTCGGCACCTCGGGCACCACGTCCGCGCGCCTGAGCCAGCCGCACTCGATCGCCTTCGACTCTGCCGGCAACATCTACGTCTCCGACATGGGCAAGAGCCGCGTCGCCAAGTTCAACAGCGCCGGTGTCTACCAGTCGCAGTTCGGCACGTCAGGAAGTGGCTCGCTCAGCTCGCCGCGCGACATCGCGGCCGACGGGTCGGGCAACTTCTGGGTTTGCGACACGGGCCACAACCGGATCGTGGAGTTCAACTCGTCTGGCACCTACGTGCGCGCGTTCGGTTCGGCCGGTGCAGCGACCGGCCAGTTCATGGAAGCTCACGGCATCGCCGTCTCGACAGATGGCAACGTCTACGTCTCCGATGCCGACAACAACAACGTGCAGGTGTTCTCCGATACCGGCACGTTCATGTACCGCTGGGGTACCTCCGGCAGCTCGCACGGCCAGTTTGACTCGCCGACGGGTCTCGCCAGCGACAGCGATGGATTCATCTACGTCGGGGACGAACAGAACGATCGAATCCAGGTCTTCGGGATGGATCGAACCGCTCCGGTTACGACCTCTGATGCCCCCATCGTGTGGAAGAACGCGCCGTTTGACGTAGCGCTCACCCCGACCGACACGCAGAGCGGCGTTGAGACCACGAAGTACCGCATCGACGGCGGATCGTGGCAGACGTACTCAGGGTCGATCTCCGTGACCATCGATGGCCAGTATCTGCTGGAGTTCTACTCCGTCGACAAGAGCGGCAATATCGAGGATGTCCGTTCGGCCTATCTCAAGCTCGATACGGTCGACCCCGACGTCTCGCTGCTTGGCTTCACTGACCAGGAGCACTACAACACCGACATCGAGCCGGACGCCGAATCGGGCGACCCGACCGCAGTCATCGCCATGACGCTCGATGGCGAGGAGTTCACGCCGGGCGGCACGGCGACTGGTGAGGGGACTTACCAGGTCGTCGCCACGGCTACCGACCCGGCGGGCAACACCGCCGAGGCCTCTGGCGAGTTCACCATCGACAAGACCGCTCCGACGGGCACGATGCAGCTCGACGGCGGAGCCGCGTTCACGCGCGACGAGGGTGTCTCGCTCGACTCCGACGTCAACGGTGCCGACGAGATGTGCTTCGACGTAGTGGATGGCTCCGGTCCCACGAGCCCGGATGGCTACGTCGATGAGCGTGACGTCACGCTGCCGACGGGTGATGGAGAGAAGACCGTCGTCGCACACTACAGCGACAGCGCCGGAAACGAGCTCGAGCTCACCGACACGATCATCCTCGACACGACGCCACCCGAGATCACTGTCGAAGACGTGAGCGACGAGACCACCTACAACCGTGAGGTCACACCCGACATCACGACCGACGACGACGATGCGACCCTCGAGATCACGCTTGATGGCGAGCTCTACACGCCTGGCACGCCGATCACAGAAGAGGGTTGGCACACGATCGTCATCGTCGCGACCGATGCGGCGGGCAACACAAACACCACTACGATCCGCTTCGAGATCGACTACACCGCGCCGGTCATCACGGTTACGGGCGTCGTCGACGAGCGGCTGTACGCCAACCCCGTGACGCCGAACGCGACGTGTGACGACCCGGGTGCCGTGCTTTCGGCAACGCTCAACGGTGAGCCGTACGTCCTCGGCACGCAGGTTCTGACCGACGGCGTCTACCGGCTCGTAGTGACGGCGATCGACGACCACGGCAACTCCGCGATGGCCACGATCGACTTCATCATCGACCGGACCGCACCTGCGGTCTCGATCTCAGGCGTTGCCGAAGGTGGCGCCTATTCGGCAGCCGTATATCCGACGGGCACCTCGCCCGACCCGGGCGCGACTATCGTCATGACGCTGGACGGCGCGCCGTTCACTTCGGGCTCGAAGGTCGGTTCGGAGGGCAGCCACGTGGTTGTTGCTACCGCGACCGACAAGGCTGGGAACAGCGCGACCGCGACCGCTCACTTCTCGATCTCGATCATCGAGGTGCAGTCGGTGGGCAACCGCTCGCCGCAGTCCGCGGCAGCATCCTACTCGGCATGGGGTTTTACTGGCGCTAAGACCGTCATCATCGCCCGCGACGACGACAGCGCTGATGCATTGATCGGCACGAGCCTGGCCCGCGTCTACGGCGCGCCGCTGCTGCTGACCGGCAAGTCCTCGCTGTCAGCGTCCACGCGCGCTGAGATCGAGCGCCTAGGCGCGAAGAATGCAATCGTTTTGGGTGGCAAGCTCGCCATCAAGCAGAAGGTCGCCTCCACCCTCAAGGGCATGGGCGTCGATGTCGTGCGTATCGGTGGCAAGAGCCGCTACGAGACCTCAGCGCTCGTCGCCAAGCGCATCAAGAAGCTGGAAGGCACGCACTTCTCCAAGAAGGTCATCATCGTCAACGGTGCCAACTACGCCGACGCGCTGGCAGTCGTTCCGCTGGCCAATGAGCTCGACGCGCCCATCCTGATGACCCGCACCGGCTCTGCCTCTAGGTCCGTGAAGAGCTTCATGGGCAGCGTGAAGTGGCGCAACGTCGTCGTGGTCGGCCCGAAGTCCTCGGTGTCGTCCAAGCTCGCGAAGAAGCTCGCGTCTCGCACCAAGGGCACCTACACGCGACTTGGCGGGAGCACTCGCTACAAGACTGCCGCAGCGGTCAACACCTACCTGACGCGCGTCGACCCGTCGCGCTCAGCTGTCATCGGCGTCGTGTGGGGCCGTGACTGGCCCGCGTCGATTGCCGGTGGTGTCGCAATCGCCGAAGGCGGCGGGCTAGTGGTGCCGGTAGCCAGTACCACGCTCACCCAACCGACCTCCGCATACCTCGCTACCCGTGCTGGTACGGTCGACACCATCGTGCGAGTGCACGACGGCCACAAGCCGACCGACTCCGTCGTTGCGCTCGTTCGCCAGACGGTCACGCGCTAGCCGCTAGCCGGCAAGGCTCGACCTGCACGTATGCCGCAGATCAAGACGGGCTCCCCGCGGGGAGCCCGTTCGCGGTGTGCGAGGGAGCGCCTGTCCGCCTAGTGTCGGCGGCTCTTGGGCACCGGATGCTCGGCGAGGAACTGCGCGATGCGCTTCTTCGTGGCGCGGTGTATTCGCCAACCGAAGAAGAGGTTGTCCAGACCGGTGGCCACGAGATAGCCGCCGAGGCCATAGCGCAACAGCGTGTTGCCGACATCGGGAACCAGCCAGATCAGTGCGAACAGGACGATGGCAAGCGTTCCGGCGATGCCGAGCGCCCAACGCCTGAGTGCGAGGTCCTTGAGCTGCCACGCCACGACGAGATCTGCAATGCCGCGTGCGAGCAGCCCCCAAGAGATGACGAGTCCAACTGCCACGAAGCCCACCATGTCGCGTGCGGCAACGACTGCGGCGAACACGGTGCTGACCGCCGCAATGAGCATCCACGGCAGCCACTGCTTACCCGTGCGCCTCAGCCCGAACGCACCAACGACCGTCTGGATCGCCTCGACTAGGAGCCACAGAGCGAAGCCGAGCGTGACCACGCGCGGCGGAATCCTCGGTACTGCCAGCAGTAGCGCACCAGCCGCGACGTGGAGTGTTCCACGCCTCACCAGTTGCGAGTTCGCGGTGCCAACGAGCGATTCGAGCAGCGGGCGTTGGGCCGGCTTCGGCGGCTTGGCGACGCTTGCCGCGTAGAGCTGCGACTGCGTGATGCCACCCATGACCGAGAGCGCGTCGGCGACACGCTCGAACGGGAGCTTCTCGGTGCCATGCGGCTCCGCGATCTCGAACTCGGCGCGCTTCTCGACGACCGAGGCCAGCCACCCTCGCGGCGTGCGCTTGTCGCCGTCCGGCACGACGAAGCGAGTCGGCGTCTTCACGCGGTCGAGGAGGGAGGCGGCGTCGACCTCGAGGGCGGAGTCGTAGGAGCGCACCGGCGGAACGGTTCGCGCCTCGAGCCGCTCGCCGTTGAGTACCTGCGCGCGGGGGTCGCGGGCGAGGAATGCGATCTCCTCGCGGTTGGCCACGATGCGCGCCACCAGCGGGTCGCTCGTGGCCTCTGCGACGGTCGTGCCCGGCGGCAGCAGCACGGGAGAGTAGGCAGTGACGTCGACGAACATGCGCGGCCGCAGGGCGGCGCATCCAAGTGCGACTGTCGCTCCGAAGCCGTAACCGGCGATGCGCACCGGCGCGGCGCCGAAGTGGTGCTCGATTGTGGAAACGAGCGCGGCGACATGGTCCTCGAGCGTGTAGTGCGAGGAGAGCGGCACCGGAGAGCGCCCGAAACCGAGCAGGTCCACGATCATCACGTCGTTCTCGAGAGCGAGGGCCTTGCCCATTGGCTCGAGGCTCTCGGCCTCACCCGTGATTCCAGGGACGAGCACGACGCCTGGCCCGTTGCCCTCGTGGAAGGCGATGCCGAGCTCGGTGACCTCGTCGCGCAGCAGCTCTTCGGCAACGCGTTCCGGCAGGTTGTCGAGCATGAAGTGGTCTGCCGAAAGGCCGTTGATGCGACGAATCTCGATATCGGGCTTGAGTGCTTTGAGCGAGGGAGTCAGGTCGGGACGCACGATGGGGTCGCGGACCCCGAGCGCGAAGACCGTGGGCATCGACAGCTTCGGCAGGTCGTCGACGAAAGTCGCATCGATGATCGTGTTCTCGAGGTTCTTGGACATGATCTCCCAGTTCTGGGAGATGTCGTCGGTCTTGAGAAACGCCTTCGCAAACGACTCGAGCTGCCCCTCGGCCATGCGGTAGATGACGCCGTTGCGCTTCTTCTGGTGCGCAAGCATGTTCCACACGCTATGGAAGAGCATCTCGGAGAAGACCTGCCCGCCGAAGTTGCGGCCGCTGATGGCTCCCGCCGGCAGGTAGAACGGTGCCGAGAGAAGGAAGAGGCGCCGCAGGCACTCGGGGTGGCGCGAGGCGTAACGGATTGCGATATCTCCGCCAAGCGAGTAGCCGGCGAGCACGAAGCGTTCGCGAATGCCGAGGTCGCGCAGGGTGTTGTGCAGAACGAGCGCGTGATCGTCAGCGGTGTAGTCGATGTCGAGCGGCTTGGGCGAGTCGCCGAAGCCAAGAAGGTCGACCGCGATGCAGCGGTACTCGGGCCCGATGCGATTGATCACGGATTGCCAGTCCGACGCGTTCGCGTTGATGCCGTGCAACAAGACGAACAGCGGGCCGTCGCCGCTGTCGTGGCGCACGTTCAGTCGAAGCGATGAGAGGTCGGTCTGGCTCACCGGGGATAGCGCTCCTCATTTGGATGTCTTTGCTGTAGTCCCAGATTCTTACCGTTCGGGCTGCTTCTGACCAGTCGCAACGCCTGTCGCATCGCCCTAGGCGCCCGCATCAGGCGGCGCTATGCGGTCATCTTCGGCGGCCTCGGCCTCAGCGTCGATAGCACGACGAGCGCGCCTAGGGCCCAGCAACCGCCGGCTCGTGGTGATGAGCAGCCGCGGCATCTCGACCATGGCAGGCGTGATGTCGAGTGGCTCGGGCGACTCCCAACCGAACCATAGCGAGCCGACCCGCAGGATGAAGGCGACCAGGCCGCCCATCATCAGTGCGATGGGCTTGGTGACGTGAAGCTCGGCGAGCGCGACGAAGACCGTCGTTCCGGTGAACGCTGCAATCGAGTAGAGGCTGCCGCGCCGCATGACGGCGGGCACCTCACCGGTGAGCATGTCGCGCAGCACACCGCCGCCGATCGACGTCACCGTGCCCAGCAACACCGCCGGAACCGCGGCGAATCCAGCCACCAGCGCCTTGTCCGCGCCGACGAGGCAGAACAGGGCGAGCGAGAACGCGTCCACCACCCGGATCGCCGGTTTGAGGCGTTCGGCGGCGGAGATAAAGAACGACGCGAGAATACCGGCAGCCACCACAGAGATGAGCGCGCGCGGGTTCTCGAGCGCGAAGATGCCATGATTCTGTAGGAGCAGGTCGCGAATGATGCCGCCACCCAGGCCGTTTACGATTGCGAGCATGAAGACGCCGGTGAGGTCGAAGCGGCGGTTCACCGCGATCATGGAGCCCGATAGCGCACCGGTGAAGATCGCGAGCACTTCGAAGGCGACGGGTAGCCCGATCGGCGTGGTGGAGACCGGTGCCGTCGTGGTGATCGCCGAGGGCAGTGCCGAGGTGATGGCCGAGGCCACCTGCCCAACGGTCGAGGTATCGACCGCTGAGCTCGCGGTGGCGCTGGCCAGCGCCGCTCCTGTAGCCATGAGCGAGGTCGCCGAAGCGCTCACCGATGCCGCAACACTCGCGAGCAACACGTCGTCACACTTCCGAGGCACGCATGCGAATCACGCGCGATCCCCGTGCTTGCCTGCCGAAAGCGCCGCGGCCGCGGCCTCTGCACGCTCCTCAAGCGCCTCTACGCGCGCCGAAAGTGTCGCGAGCGCGCTGGTGTCGACCTCGGCGCCTGCAGCCGCCGATGCGCCGGCCGGGGAGGCTGCGGGTGCGATCGCTGCCGCCTGCTTCCCTCGGATGAAGCGCAGGTAGCCGAAGGCCACCGCCAACGCCACGGCCACGAGCACGACGAAGAAGCGCGCGCGCGAGTCACCGCCGGCGAACGACCAGCCCGTGCCGTAGATGACGGTGAACAGCCCGCCGAGCAGCACACCGTTGGAGAACACGCGCATGTGGTCGGGCAGGAACAGCGAGATCGCCATAAGGATCGTGGCGAAGACCAGCAGGATGATGCTCGTGTTGACCGCCCACGCGTCGCGCTCCCTCTGCATCGACTTGTTGATCTCGTCGATCTGCTTCTGGATGCTATCGACCTTCGCCTGCTGGGCCGGCGTGAGCTGCTTGCCCACGGTGCTGTTCATTATCTGGTTCTGCTCCTGGCTGAGCTTCTCGATCTTCTGCTGCTCAGGGGAGCTCTGGCCGAACGGCTCGGGATAGAAGGTCCATACGCCCACGCCAATGAGCACGACCAGCAAGATCGCGAGGAAGAACGAGAAGATCAGCTGGAGCGCGTCGCCACGCCTGGTGTCTGCGGCCATCGTTAGGTCCCATCTGCCAAGGGTCTTTAGCAGTACTTTCCACGAACGCCTCAATCGTAGCAGCGTATAGACGTGGCTCGCCGCCTTGGTTTGCATCCGGTGAACGGCGCTGTTATCGTTAATCGGCGATTGGCGATTAAGAGAAGGAGCACCGATGAGCGCACCAGCGTCTGAGATAGAACGCATTGCCGGGATCGCCAAGGCGCTCGGCCACCCCACGCGCGTCCAGATAGTGGAGTTGCTTGCGCGACAAGCGGAGTGCCGCGGAGCCGACGTATTCGGCGAGCTGCCGCTCGCGCAGTCGACGATCTCCGAGCACCTGAAGGTCCTGCGCGAAGCGGGCATCGTGGACAGCTCTCCCGACGGCCCGGCCATGGTCTACTGCCTCGCGCCCGAAGCACTTTCGGCAGTCGCGTCGTTTGTCTCCAGGATCCTTGAGGAGCGCGCGTGCTGCACGAGCAGCGGTGCCTGTTCGACGGGGGGTTGCTAGATGTCGCAGGGAATCGCTAAGCGGCTGTCGTTCCTCGATCGCTACCTGACACTGTGGATCTTTGCTGCCATGGCGCTCGGTGTCGGCGCGGGCGCACTCATCCCCGCCATCCCGGCCGCCATTGGGCGGATGGCCGTGGGTACCACCAACATCCCGATCGCCATCGGCCTCATCGCGATGATGTATCCGGCGCTCGCCAAGGTGCACTACGAAGAGCTGCCCGACGCCATGCGCGACAAGAAGGCGCTCGGCCTCGCCATGCTGATGAACTGGGTCATCGCGCCCTCCGTGATGTTTCTGCTCGCTGTCACGACGATGCGCGCCTACCCCGAGTATCTCGTGGGCCTCATCGTCATCGGCATCGCGCCGTGTATCGCGATGGTCATCGTCTGGAACGGCCTAGCCGACGGTGACTGCGAGTTCGCCGCCGGGCTCGTTGCCATCAACAGCGTCATGCAGGTGCTCTTCTTCAGTGTCTACGCGTGGTTCTTCGTGACCGTGCTGCCGCCGCTCTTCGGCGTGACGGGTGCGATCGTCGACATCTCGATCGCTGAGATCGCGCGCACCGTCGCCATCTACCTAGGCATTCCGTTCGCCGCGGGTTTCATCACCCGGTTCGCGCTCGTGCGTGCGAAGGGGCTCGCCTGGTACGAGACGCAGTTCGTGCCGAAGGTCGGCCCGGTGACGCTCGTGGCGCTGCTCTTCACGATCTTCGTGATGTTCTCGCTCAAGGGCGACCTGATCGTGCAGATTCCGCTCGACGTCGTGCGCGTGGCCGTCCCAATGCTTCTCTACTTCGCGATCATGTTCTTCGCGACGTTCTTCATCGCCCGCGCCATCGGCCTGCGCTACGCCAAGACCACCACGCTCGCGTTCACGGCCGCCAGCAACAACTTCGAGCTCGCCATCGCGGTCTGCGTCGCGGTCTTCGGAATCAACTCCGGTGCTGCGTTTGCCGCGGTGATCGGCCCACTCGTCGAGGTGCCGGTGCTCATCGGACTCGTGAATGTGGCGATCGCCTTCAAGAAGCGATTCTTCGCCGACGAACCCATGCCCGCCGAAGCCGAGCTGCTCACGGCCGCCGAAGTCGCCGAAGATGCCTGCCTTGTAAGTGACCTGCTGCGCGAAGAAGGCGACGCCTGATGCGCCGCTTCGCGCTCTACTCCGACCTCCACGGCAACATCGAGGCGCTCGACGCAGTGCTCGCCGACATCGCCGTCGCCGGCGTCCCCGAACGCTACTGCCTCGGCGACCTCGTGGGCTACGGCCCCGACCCTTCGGCGGTCATCGCGCGCATCCGCGAGACCGGCGATGTCGTGATTCGAGGCAACTACGACGACGGTGTGGGGCACCGCGCCGGTCAGTGCGGCTGCTACTACGCCACGCCCGAGGCGAAGGCCGATGGCGAAGCGAGCTACGCTTGGACCGACGCTGCGCTCGATGACGCCGAGCACGCCTATCTCGCCGCGCTTCCCGACGAGCACCGCATCGTGGCCGACGGTGTGCGGATTCTTCTTGCGCACGGCTCCCCGCGCAAGATCAACGAGTACCTTCTGCCCGACCGCACCGACGACTTCCTCGCACGACTTGCCGAAGGTGCTGAGGCCGACGTCGTCTGCGTCGGTCACGTCCACATGCCATACCACCGCGCGGTCAAGCTCGCCTCGGGCCGCATCGTGCACTACATCTCATCAGGCAGCGTAGGCAAGCCGAAGGACGGCGACCCGCGTGCTGGCTGGGTCGAGGTCTTGATCGGCGCGCCCGAGGAGCTCGACGCCGCCGCGCCCAATGACGAGGCTGCCGAATGTGCCGGCGCAGCAAACGTCGCGATTCGCGTGCACCGCGTCGCTTACGACGTCGATGCGGTGGCTCGTCGGCTCGTCATGGCAGGACTACCCGCACGACTCGCGGAGGCGCTACGCAATGGGTGATCTGACTGGTGGCACGCTGACGGCCCCGTCGCCGGTGCGCCCGGCGGCCCTCGACGTGCCCAAGGCGAGCAGTGAGCTCACGCTCGGCGACAAGCTGGGTGCGCTCCGCATGCGGCTCAACATCGGGCGCTACCGATACCGCGTGGAGCCGGGACTCTATCGGCTTGGCGAGCCCGGCCCGAGCTCGCCCGTGCTGGTCACCTGCAACTACAAGCTCACCTTCGACGTCGTGCGATCCGCACTTCCCGGCCTTGACGCCTGGCTGCTCGTCATCGATACGAAGGGCATCAACGTATGGTGCGCTGCAGGCAAGGGCACCTTCGGCACCAAAGAGCTATGCGAGCGCGTGCTCAAGGCCAACCTCTACGAGGTCGTCGACCACACCACGCTGGTTCTGCCACAGCTGGGGGCGCCGGGGGTGGCTGCGCACGAGGTGCAGCAGTTCACCGGCTTCCGCGTTGTCTACGGCCCCGTGCGCATCGATGACCTGCCGGCATTTCTCGATGCGGGCATGAAGGCGACGCCCGAGATGCGAAGCGCCACCTTCGACTTGCGCGAACGCTTCGTCCTCACCGGCGTCGAGCTCTCAGTCGCTTGGCAACTCAAGACGCTCGCCATACTCGTCGCGGTCGCACTCGCGAGCGGTGTCGTCGGCCTCAGCTACTCGTGGCACTCGCTGCTCGTGAGGGGCGGCGCGGCGGTTCTCACCGCACTCGTCGGGCTGCTGGCCGGAGCCTTTGTGACGCCGCTGCTCCTGCCATGGCTGCCCTTCCGCGCCTTCTCCGCGAAGGGAGCGCTGGTTGGCGCCGTCTTCGGTATCGGGCTGTCGGCCCTGCTCTTCGACAGCATCGGCTCGCTGGCCGCACCCGCAGTAGCCCTAGCGACCGTCGTGTTCGCCTCGTATGCTGCGATGAACTTCACCGGAACCTCACCGATCACGTCTCCCTCTGGAGTCGAGCACGAGATGAGGCGCGCCATACCGTGGCAGATCGCCGGCGCCGTCGTCAGCGTCGGGCTCTGGATCGTCTCCGCGTTCATCTGAAAGGAACCGCCATGAGCGGACTGCGCTACTACGAAGATGTCGTCACTCTTCAGTTCGATGCCGACAAGTGCACCGGCTGCCGAAGGTGCGTCGAGGTCTGCCCGCGCGGCGTCTTCGAGATGCGCGACAAGCGCGCGTTCGTGGCGGACCGCGGGGCGTGCATGGAGTGCGGCGCCTGCGAGCGCAACTGCGCTTACGGTGCCCTGAGCGTGGACGCGGGCGTCGGCTGTGCTGCAGCAATCATCCGCGGCTGGCTCACCGGCACGGAGCCAAGCTGCGACTGCGGTGGCGGCTCGGAGTGCTGCTAGCGTCACTCCAGGCGCGCCAGATCGGGTCGCGGCACAGCTTCCCTTCGGCAAGTGCTCGCGGAATCGCTCATCCTCGGGGAGAATCAGAAGGTGTGAGTCGGCCGCAGAAGGCGGCGGCCGCGCGAGGAGGTAGTGATGTCGCAAGTCGAGATCGATCCGCAGGCCGGGATGGTCCCATCCGGTTCTCGCGTTGTCATAGTCGTGTCCCAAGGCCCGAGTGCCGAGCGCCCCGGCTATACCGAAGTACCTCAGGTCGTCGGCCTCGCGCAGGGAGCAGCCCTCACCAAGCTGCAGGATGCGGGATTGCAGGCGCGCGTCGTCAACGACTACACCGAGGCGTTCAAGCGCGGTGAGGTCATGGGTCAGCTGCCGAATGCGGGCGTGAGCGTTGTGGCGGGCTCCGAGGTGGTACTGCTCGTCTCCTCGGGCGGCGCTACCCACTACGGCTCGCTCGTCGTGCTGCCAGACGTCGTGGGGATGTCTGAGACCGACGCAGTCTCGGAGCTGCAGGCCGCGCGCCTCTCGCCGCAGCTGGTTCGCGAGTACAGCCCCACCGTACCCACCGGCGTCGTCATGTCTCAGCTTCCGAATGAGGCGTGGCTAAGCGCCGTTCCCCGGAAGAAGCCGATGTGGTGGATCTGGATCACCGCAGGCTTGGTTGCGATGGCAGTCGGGCTGGCCGCAGTCTACTTCCTCATGCCGATGACGGTGATCGTCCCCGACGTGGTCGGGCTCACCCAAGAAGATGCCATCAAGGCGATAGAGGCCGCCAACTTCGAGGTCGGCCGCGTCTCGGAAGCCGAGAGCGACAAGGTCAAGGAAGGCGAAGTGGCCGCGCAGAGCCCGCATGCGGCGGTGCGTGTCCGCGAGGGCAGCAAGATCGACATCGTGGTCTCCACCGGCGAGCCGCTGCTCGCCGTGCCCGACGTCGTGGGCATGAGCCAGGACGACGCCATCACGCAACTTCGCGCGTTCGGCCTCAACACGCGCACCACGACCGAGACCACGAGCGGCGTGGACCCGGGTCAAGTGCTCGAGCAGTCACCTTCGGCAGGGGAGAAGGTGACACGCGGCACCACGGT
>DASRYH010000051.1:0-5502 GCA_035687245.1 Coriobacteriia bacterium | reverse complement strand
GCCCCGGACGGCGCTCTGTGGGCCTGGGGTCGGGGTGAGTACGGGCAGCTCGGCGATGGCACAGCCGTCGACCAGAGGTACCCGAAGCGGATTGGAAGCGACACCGACTGGCAGAACGTATCCGCCGGAGCGCTGCACTCGCTGGCGATTCAAAGCGACGGCTCATTGTGGGCGTGGGGCTTCAACGGCTCCGGAGAGCTGGGGGATTCCACTAGGACACTGCGTACGAAGCCCGTCCAGGCGGACGATGGATCTGGAAGCCCTTGGGTGGCCGTCGCAGCCGGATGGATGTACTCGCTTGGCATCAAGTCCGACGGTTCACTCTGGGCCTGGGGCGACGGTGGTAGCTACGCGACCGGCCTTGCGGACAGCGCCGACGTGGCTATTCCCACTCGGGTCGGCACCTCGAACAACTGGGTATCGGTGTCGGCCGGCAAGTACCACGCACTTGGAGTCCAGAAGGACGGCAGCCTCTGGGCGTGGGGCATGAACTACTCCGGCCAGCTCGGAGACGGATCATCGGGATACGGCAGTGGTCGCATTAGCCCATTTCGCATTGGGACAGACACCGACTGGGAGTGTGTCGCCGCAGGCACGTACCACTCGCTTGGCATCAAGGCCGACGGTTCACTGTGGGCGTGGGGTGAGAACTCCAGGGGCGAGATCGGCGATGCGACGACGGAGTACCGTTCTGTCCCCACCCACATCGGAGATGAGACGGACTGGGCGAGTGTGAGCGCCGGCGAGTATCACTCTGTGGCCACGAAGTCTGATGGATCCCTGTGGGCGTGGGGCTCCAATGAGTATGGCCAACTCGGTGATGAAGACGTCCCCACAAATGCTCTGACGCCGACCAAGGTAGGCACCGGCTACTCAGCGGTTGCGGCGGGGGGCACGCACACACTCGGAGTGAAAGGGTCGACGGCTCTCTGGGCGTGGGGCAACAACGCCGACTGGGGTGCGGTCGGACTGGGCCCAGCTGGAATAGTCCGCACTCCGGCCGAGGTCGCGCTAGCGCAGGGAACGTCGACAGACCCGGTCGTTCCAGGCAACACAACCAGTGACGAGAAGGCCAAGAAGCCAGTCATCGTCTTCGTTGGCGGTCTGGACTCCAACTGCAAGGACACTGACACTGACGGCCTTTTCGGCTATCTGCGGCAGTACTTCGGCGACACGTATCACGTGGCCACCATTCCCAGCAGCCGGGGTGCGAAAGCGGCCGACAAGATCGACTCCTCGGGCAGCTACATCACCGCGGCCGATCGGCTCGATGCCTATCTGAAGAACAGGTTTCCGGGCCGCCAGATTGTGCTAGTCGGTCACTCCATGGGCGGTCTCATCGCTCGGGCCTACGCACGCGACTGGCGAGGACTGACGAGCAAGTGCGAGCCGCTGGCAATCGTCCAGCTGGCGACGCCGAATGCGGGGTCCCCGGAGGCGGCCATCATGGCCTTCCTAGGCGACGGGGTTCATATCGCCGGCGACACATCGGACGCCATTTACGGCCTGTCGGAGAATCTCTACACGATCTCGTGGTTCAACTCGGCCTATACCAACGCCAAAATGGTGCCTGTCTATCAGGTGGCTGGGGACTACTTCCCGCTGTACGCGCTCGCCGCTACCGGTCACTTCGACTACCACAAGAAGGTGGCTCTCGCGGTCCTTACCCTCGCATTCGGGCCCGTGGCGCACGATGGAGCGGTCTCGACGAGGAGTGTCTTCAAGTACCCGAAGTGGGGCGTTGTCTCTCGCGAGATATGCCCAGCGATTCACGCGCACGATGCGGTCGGTTTGGACTTCTGGAAGAGCAGCGCAGCGCGGGTCGTGCCGACGGGCAGCGCAGACCCGGTGGAAGCGGCCATATTGCGTACCGTGAAGAGGGCGGTTGAGAACGCTTCTGCTGGCATATGTCCGACGCCACTCGCTGCTGTTGCCTCCACCGGCGGGACGAACCGCACTGCCCCTCGCATTGCCGAGGGTGCCACCTCAGCGACCGAGCTGCTCGACATGGAGCCTTGGACGACCGTCGCCATGGGTGAGCTGTCTATCAGCAGCCAGGATGACGAGTTCGTATCGGTGATCGTTTCGAGCGACACACTCCTCGCTTCTGCGATGGCGCCGTCGGCGGAGATCGCGCTGTCACTGGAAACGGCGGGCGGCGCGGCAGTTCCCGCAATCGCCGACTTCAACCCCGAGACGGGGGTAGCATCTGTCGCCGCAGGCAATCTCACGCCAGGGCAGTACCGCCTGCGCGTCCACCACGTCTCAGGAATCACGCCTGCAGATGTCGGCTACACCGCTATTGATGGAGGCTCGCCGAGTCTGCATATCTCGTGTCCCCCTGTAGCTGCATCCGGATCGACACAAGTGGTTACCGCCGCAGTTGACGACGGCGAAGCGGTTGCGAAGGGCGGGACGTTCGTCCTTGGCGTCGACGGCGGCTTCACGACCGAGATGCGCGACGACGGAGTCTCGCCCGACGCTACTGCTGCAGACGGCGTGTTCGCGGGCAGCGTGACTATGCCTGAGAGCGGCATCGCTCGCGTGAAGGTGCGCGCCACTGGACAGGCGTCAGGTGGGATTGAGTTCGCGCGCGAGGGCATCGCCTTGTGCAATGCCGTTCGGCAGCGTGCGACTCTCACGGACGACTGCGTGGTGCAGCAGGTGGCGGGTGCTTCCGGGAAGATCGCGACCCTATCGGTGAACGTCGGGGTACAGGCGAGCGAGGACTGCACGGTGGCCGTGCACGCCGACCTGTCCACGGGCGACGGGGTAACGGTTGTGGCGCAGAGCAAGGGCGTGCTGAAGCTCGTGGCAGGCGATTCTGGAACGGCCAGTGCGATCTTCTCGGTCAACGACCTGATTGGGAAGCTGCCCCCATCGGGCGCCTATCGTCTTACGGGAACCAGCCTCGTAGACCTCACCGATGGGACTGATTCGATCCTCGAGAACAAGCCATTGAGTCTAATGGGCACTCTGTCCAACCCCGAGCACATCGTGATGGACCTTGCGGTCCGCGGGGGCGTTCCGGTGACGAATGCGGTCACCACGCTCGATGGCGAGATCAACGTCACAACCCAACCCATTGAAGGCGCGCAGGTGTCGCTTGACGGCGGGGCGTCGTGGTACTCGGTGGCAGAGCCCGCGGGTGGCTGGGGAGCAAGCACGGCGGCTTGGAGCTGGTGTGCACAGCTGCCGGACGGCGAGTATGTCGCCACTGCGCGGGCACTCGGTTCGGCTGGGCCGATTGCCGGCACTGAGCGAACAGTGTCCTTCAGCGTGAGAATCGCCTATCCGCCGGCTTCTGCGCCGGTGCCGACGGCATCTGCAATCGCAAAGAGCGACCAGGTTCTCGTCTCGTGGGCGCCTGTCGATGGTGCGGACTACTACGAGTGGAGCATCGGCGGCTCAGATCCGTGGACTCGAGTGGACGCGACGTCGGCACAAGTGACGGGGCTGAGCGTCGGCGCGAACGCGATTCATGTACGGGCGGTCAATGGTGCAGGGGCGGGCGCGTCGGGCAGCGTGAATGTTGTCAGGGTCGTGCCCGTATCCGGGGTCACCGTCGCACTGCCATCGTCGACTCTCGTGGTCGGGGCGAGCGGCGTTTGCACGGCGATCGTGGCTCCCTCGAACGCCACCGACCCACGCGTGCAGTGGACTTCCAGCAACCCTGGAGTTGCGGTGGTGTCGAGTGATGGTGTGGTGACTGCGAAGTCGCCCGGCCTCACAGCTGTCGTCGCGCGTGCGCAAGACGGATCAGATATCACCGGCAGCGCACTGCTCGCGGTCGCGGCCCCTACCTCGCTGAGCCTGAATGCCCCGACGTTCCTGCACTCGGGAGCTGCTCATCTTGGCGGCTCCCTGACCGCCTTGGGCCAGGCGCTTCCTGGCCGCCTCGTGAACATTCAATGCTCGTCGGACGGCGGCACTACGTGGGCGGACGTTGCCCAGGTGCTGACTGGGGCGGACGGCTCGTGGTCCTACCTCTACAACCCCGCAGCGGCGTACGAGCGCAACCATGTTCTTCGGGCGGTGTTCGCAGGCGAAGCGACCTACCTGTCCTCAACCAGCATCCAGAACGCGACTGCAATCGTGAGCCTTGGGCCACCAAAGCTGTCGCTCAGAAGCCCGAAGTCAAAGCGGTCGTTCACGATCTCGGGCTATTTGAAGCCAAAGTTCAGGTCGGGGACCTTTCCCGTCACTGCAGAGTTCTACAAGAAGCAGAAGATCGGCTCTTTCAAGTTCGTGAAGTCAGTGAAGTTGAAGGCCTCCGCGCACTTCAGCTACACCAAGTTGAGCGCCAAGACCACGCTTGCTGCCAGGGGTTCGTACCGGGTGCGGCTGCGCTACAGCGGTCAATCAAGATCGCAGGCCGGCTATAGCTTCGCCCGTACCTACGGGCCCTACCACAAGTTCAGCGTGAAGTAGCTTGCTGCGGGCCCGTGGTGGACTCTGTTCGCCCGGGCCCGCATCTCTCGCTAGTGGGGTCGACGATCAGCTCTGCATCGCCGCAGCTAGGACGCTGATGCCGCGCTCCATCTCCGCCGCCGTCGCGTGGCTGAAGTTAAGCCGCGCGTACCCCACCTCGCCGCTCCCGCTCGGGAAGAACACCTCGCCCGGCATGAACGCCACGCCGCGCTCAAGCATCTCGGGGAGCAGCTCGCGCATGTCGACTCGCTCGCGCATCTTCAGCCAGAAAAAGAGGCCGCCGGGCGGCAGCTGCCATTCGGCAAGGTCGGAGAAGTGCGCCTCGAGGGCTTGCTGCATCGCGTCGCGCTTGGCGGTGTAGGTGGCGCGCAGGCGGGCGAGGTGCGCGTCGAGGTCGGGGGAGTTGAGCTGACCGGCGGCGAGGTGCTGGCCGATGCGGTTGGTGTGCAGGTCGGCGGCTTGCTTGAGGCGCACGAGGTGCGGCATGAGGTCGGGCGACGCGATCAGGTAGCCCACGCGCACGCCCGGGATGAAGGACTTGCTGAAGCTGCCCTGGTAGATCCACGAGCCGCCGCGTATGTGCGCGCAGATGGGGGTGCGGTCCACGTCCTCGTAGGCGAGCTCGCGGTACGGGTCGTCTTCGAAGATCACGACGTCGGACTCTTCGGCAGCTTGGGCAATCGCGATACGCGTCTCGGCCGAATAGCAGGTGCCGCTGGGGTTCTGGAACGTGGGGATGAGGTAGGCGAGCTTGGCGCCGGTGAGGCGGGCGAGCTTGCGGAGGCGGTCCGGGTCGGTGCCGCCGGGGCCCAGCGGCATGCCGTGACACGCCGCGCCGAACAGCTCGAAGACCTGCAGCGCGGCGAGGTAGGTGGGGGACTCGGTGATCACCGGCGTGCCGGGGTCGATGAAGAGCTTGGCGACTAGGTCGATGCCCTGCTGCGAGCCGGAGACCACGAGGACTTGCGAAGTGTCGCAGTCGATGCCGAGGCAGCGGGCGCGGGCGGCGATCGCTTCGCGCAGGACAGGCTCACCTTCGGAAGGGCCGTACTGGAGGGCGGCGGCGGGGAC
>DASRYH010000050.1:0-111441 GCA_035687245.1 Coriobacteriia bacterium | reverse complement strand
CTCGATCAAGCTCGACTACGTGCAGACGGCCCCCGCCGGCGAGACCGGCTTCTCTGTGCGCCTGCCCGCCGGTGCGTCCGACGTGCAGATCTCGCCCACACCAGCGAGCGGGCCGGACAAGAACGATGTCGGCGAGTCGCTCTACACCTTGCCCGCAGCCCAGCTCAAGGAAGGCGATGCTCGTACGATCACGGCGGCCTACCGCATCGCCGCGGGAAGCAGTGTGGGCACTACAGGCGCACCAGCGTCGACATCGTCGTCCTCGACACTTATCGCGGTTCTTGCAGGCCTCGCGCTGGTGCTGCTCGTGGTGCTCGCCGTGGTGATCAAGACAGAGCGCGCCAAGCGTCGATAGCCCCTGCGTGGCCCCACTTTCTGAACTGCGTGGTCGGTTATCGTTGCCGCCTGATTGGGCGTAGGGATATGCTGCCAATTAGCGGGCGCGTACGTCGCTCGTAGGTTCGCGACGCAGGGGGGTCCTGCATCGCCGGTGTGTGCCCTGAGGGGACTGAGAGGACAGGCAAGCATGGCTGACGGTACGGTCAAGTGGTTCAATGCGGACAAGGGCTACGGCTTCATCTCGCGCGAAGACGGCGACGATCTGTTCGTTCACTTCAGTGAGATCCAGTCTGACGGCTTCAAGACGCTGGACGAAGGTCAGGCCGTGAGCTTCGACGTGACCGTCGGGCGCAACGGCAAAGAGCAGGCCAGCAACGTCCGCAAGGCGTAGCGCTCCTCAATCACAAACGACACCGACCGGGGCGGCTTCTACCAAGAAGTCGCCCCGGTTTGCGTTTGACCCGGGTACCGACGTTTCGGTAGGGTTCGACAGCCCTATCACGCTACTGCACCGCCGATTGGAAAACTGCCGTGGCCTACATCTTCATCGTCGCCCTGGTGCTCATCATGATCGGTGAGCTCGCCGACAAGTCGCAGCTGCTCGCGCTTCTGCTCGCGACGCGCTACAAGGCGTGGCAGGTCATCATCGGCATCTTCGCCGCGACCTTCGTGGTGCACTTCTTCACCGCACTCGTCGGCCAGCTTGTGGGGTCGGCGATCCCGCAGGGCGTCATCCCGTGGATCACCGGCGTGCTCTTCATCGGCTTCGGTATCTGGACACTTCGCGGCGACAAGGTCGAGGACGAGGAAGCGGACAGGGGTAGCCGTTTCGGCCCCATCGTGGCTACCTTCATCGCCTTCTTTCTCGCCGAGCTGGGCGACAAGACCCAGATCATGACGCTCGCGATCTCGGTCGACCCCGGCTCCGCACTCGTCACCTACCTCAGGAGCGCGGGCCCCACGGTCGCCGGCTGGCTCTCGGTGCTGGGCTCGCCTGACAACGTGGCTCCGATGGCGCGCTTCTGGGCCGTCACGCTAGGCTCGACCTTCGGCATGGTCATCGCCGACGCGATCGCGATCCTCATCGGCCGGCTCTTGGGCCGAAACATGCCCGAGCTTCTGATGCGCCGCATCTCCGGCGCTATCTTCCTCGGCTTCGGCGTGCTCTCAATCGGCTCGGCGCTGCTCGCGCGCTAGCGCGACCCGGCCGGCCGCGAGGAGTACCCTAGGCGCCATGAGACTCGCCCTACACGCATGCTGCGGACCCTGTCTGCTCGAGCCGCTCGACGCGCTGGCCACTGAGGCCGAAGAAGTCGTCGTCGTATTCGGCAACTCCAACATCCACCCTGCCGAAGAGTACGAGCGCAGGCGCGACACGCTGATGGCCTATGCGCGCGACATCGGCGCGACCGTCGTCGAGCTGCCCTATGACCCGAGTTCGTGGGGCGAGGTGGCAGCGCCGCACGGACGCGATCGCACACAGCGCTGCCGTGCGTGCTACCGGCTGCGCCTGACGCAGGTGGCGAGGTGGGCGGCAGACAACGGCTACGACGCCCTCTCGACGACGCTCACGGTGAGCCCCTACCAGGATGCCGAGATCATCGCCGAAGAAGGGGAGCGCGCGGCCGCCGAGGTGGGCATCAGCTTCATTCGGCGGGACTTCCGCGAGCGCTACCCAGAGGCGACGCGCCGCTCTCGTGAGCTGGGGATGTATCGCCAGAACTACTGCGGCTGCTCTCTCAGCGAGGTCGAAGCGCGAGAAGACCGGGAGCGCAGGCGCGCGGAGCGGGCAGCAGCCAAGGCCCAGAAGGCCGCACAGCAGGGCGAGTCGGGCGCGTAGCGCCTAGCCGCGCCCGCAGGAGTCGGCGGAGTCGCACTCGGCGCAGGGCTCGATGCCCCGCTCGGCCTCGCGCTGCTTGCGCTCGGCATCGCGAGCTTTGATCTCGGGAACCTTCATCGCGTAGCGCAGAGCGCGCAGCGGCTGGATAGAGGGACCCCATCCGCTCGTGGTCTTGTTCTCGATGGCGGCGCGCAGCTCATCGGTCGTGGCCCCAGTGAACCAGGTGCGGCTCGTGCCCACGACCGAGAGCATGTGGGCGTCGCTACCTCCGGTCGCGGCAAGACGCGTGCGGTTCTTGCGCCAGTAGCCACGAGCGCGGAAGTTGGCCGCCAGCAGAAGCGGCGTGGAGTTGGCGACCTCCACGCCGTCGAACTCGACGTGGTCGTAGACGTCACGATCGCCGCGACACAGACCGTGCTTGTGCCACCACTTCGGCGCGAAGGGGTGCGCGACGATCGCGAGACCGCCTTGTGCATGGATGTCGGCGACGGTCTGGGATGCTGAGCGGCCCGGGGTCACGATCTTGGGCGTCCACAGGCCGAGGATGTGGCCCTCGGAGCTCTCGACTTCCTGGCCTACCACGACATCGACGCGGTAGCGGTGCGCGATGGAAGCCGCCTCAAGCGCGCCCTCGTTCGTGTTGTGGTCGCAGATAGCCACGACAGCGAGGTCGGTGGCCTCGGAGGCCCACTCCAGCACTTCGGCAGGCGTGGCCGTGCCGTCGGATGCGGTGGTGTGGACGTGGAGGTCTGCGGTGGAGAAAGGGGTTCCCATGGCGTGCGTATGGTAGCACCCGAGGGGCAGGGGTGGGGTACACTCGTCGGCATCCAGTTTTGAATCGAGCGCGAAAGGCCCGCGACGTGCGCACCGACGACTTCGACTACAACCTGCCCAGCGGCCTGATCGCCCAGCACCCTGCCGAGCCTCGCGACAGCTGCAGGCTGCTCGTTCTCGATCGCTCGAGCGGCCAGATCGACCACCGCACCTTCACCGATATCATCGACTACCTGCGCGCGGGCGACCTCCTCGTGGTCAACGAGACGCGCGTGCTGCCGGCCCGCCTCATCGGCGCCAAGGACGAGACGGGCGGAGCTGCCGAAGTGCTGCTGCTGCGCGAGCGCTACGAGAACGCGTGGGAGTGCCTCGTGAAGCCAGGCAGGCGCCTGAAGCCCGGCGCTCGCATCATCTTCGGCGACGGCCTCATGACGGGACTCATCGTCGACCAGATCGACGACTCCGGAGGGCGCCTCGTGCAGTTCACGCCGCATGGGACGAGCTTTCGCGAGGCGATCCATCAGGTGGGCGAGATGCCCCTGCCGCCCTACATCACCGAGTCGCTTGGCGACCCCGAGCTTTACCAGACCATCTTCGCGCGCGACGAGCGTTCCGCCGCTGCGCCGACCGCAGGGCTGCACTTCACGCCCGCTCTGCTAGAGCGTATCGCTGAGGCGGGCGTGGCGCTCGAGACCGTCGAGCTCGACGTGGGGCTGGACACCTTTCGGCCGGTAGCGGTCGACAACATCGAGGACCACGCGATCCACACCGAGCACTTCCGCGTGCCGCAGCGCACCGTCGATGCCGTGCTCGAGACCAAGCGGCGCGGCGGTCGCATCATCGCCGTCGGCACGACCTCGGTGCGCGCGCTGGAGAGCGCTCTGGACCGCAGCACCGGCGAGCTCAAGGCGTCGGAAGGCGCCACGAGATTGTTCATCACGCCGGGCTACCGTTTCGAGGTGGTCGACGCGATGGTCACGAACTTCCACGTGCCGCGTTCCACGCTGATGATGATGGTGAGCGCGTTCGCTGGGCGCGAGACGATCATGCACGCCTACGCTGAGGCGATGGAGCGGCGCTACCGCTTCCTCAGCTTCGGCGATGCGATGCTGATTCTCTAGCAGCTCGAGCGGCCTGCCGAAAGACAGGGGACGCGACCTACTCGGGCGTCCACCAGGTCCACACCGGCGCGCCCGAAACTCCGCCCGGACCGGCGGAGCCCGGCGGGAACGCGATGCCTTCGGCGGCGCTGGATCCGACCTTCACAAAGGCGGTCACGCCTGCGGAAGCGTCCGTGGACTGCAGCGAGGGCGACCCGTCGGCCGCGGTGGGCTGGGCGATGCCGGAGGGCAGGCTGGGCCAGACGCCGAAACCCGGGATCGTGCCCGAGTGCAGTACGTAGGTCTTGCCTGCGTATTCGCGCGTCACCTTCTGGAACGCGAGCATCCGCTGCTGGTACTCGATGTAGATGACGTCGGTGTCGCCGCCTGCCGAAAGCACCGTGAGCGAGATTGGTGCTGCGGTGCCTGCGTCGAGAGAGCTGCTCGTGGAGCCTACCGACGTGAGCGACCCGCGTGACACCGTCGCGTCCCCGGTGAAGGAGTAGACGACGTCTTGGATCGTGATGAGCGAGGGTCCCGAAACTGCGGTCCCGGCGGTGACAGAGGCCGCGTCGGCAGCGGTTCCGGCCTGCCCGCTCTCGGCCGCTTGTGGGGCGGCGGTGGTTCCCGCAGCAGGTGCGTTGCCGTCGACGCCGTAGTTGAGCGCCTTGGTGCGCTCGCCGATGGAGCGCGAGACCAGAGTCGCGGTCAGGATCGTGCCCACACCGAGCAGCAACAGGATGCCGGCCGCCGAAGCGAGCCACACACGACCTGCGTTCTTGGAGCGCGACTTGCCCAAGCGCGAGGCAGCAGTTGCGGCCTCGAAGTCCGACGCGAGGACTGCCGCAGCAACCTTCGCCTCATCGACTTCGGGGGCTGCGGCAGCCGCGGCAGCGGCAGCAGCCTCGGCGCGGACAGTGGCCATCACGCGATCGGTGAGATCGGCGGGTGGCTCTGCGACGAGCGTGCGCTTGACTGCGAGCTGTGCGGTGACGAAGCGACCGCATTCGGCGCAGCTTCGGCAGTGCTTCTTCGCGGCCTCGAGGTCCTGGGGTGTCACACCCTTGCTGTCGAGGGCGTCTGCGATCGTCTGTTGGGCGCGCAGGCAGTTCATGAGAGACCACCGTCCGCGATGTTGAGAGAGAGTGCGATCGTGCGACGGGCGCGGAAGACGCGCGACTTCACGGTCCCTGCCGGAATCTCGAAGACGCGCGCGGCCTCGTCGTAGGTGAGGCCGAAGAGCGCGACGGCCAGAAGCGCATCGCGGTCGTCGTTGGGAAGCGACGCAAGTGCATGCTCGACCGAGGCGGAAACGGCCACGGAGTCGGCGATATCTATGGGGTCGGTGGCCGACATCAGGAAGGGGTCTACCGGTACAGGGCGCCTGCGACCGGCTCTGACCTGGTCGAGGCAGGTGTTGCGCGTGACTTGATAGAGCCACGTGCTGAACTGCGAACGGTTGTCGAAGCTTCCCAGCGAGCGGAACACCTTGATGAAGACCTCCTGGACCACGTCTTCGGCAGCTGTAGACTCGCCGAAGAAGCGCAGTGCATGCGAGTACACGGCGGGCGTGTGACGACGAACGAGCGTCTCGAATGCATCGAGATCACCCGCGCGCGCTGCTGCAATCTGAGTAGCGTCGTCCGCTGCCCGCTTGTCCATTCTGTCCCTTAAGACGTATCCGAACGGCTTTCCGTTCACGCGTCATTGGTCAGTCTAGCGGTTGCATGTTCGTTTGGGCGTGACAGCCGACGCTATTCGGTACAATCGCCGCCATGACACCATTCACTTACGACCTGCTCGCAACTGATGCCACCACGTCAGCGCGCCGCGGTCGCTTCCACACCACGCACGGCGTGATAGAGACGCCGATATTCATGCCGGTTGGCACGCGTGCCACCGTCAAGGGAATGACCGTCGAGCAGCTACACGAACTCGACGCGCACGTCATCCTCTCTAACACCTACCACCTGTTCTTACGCCCAGGCTCTGACCTGATCGCCGAAGCCGGCGGGCTGCACCGCTTCATGAACTGGGACCGCGCGATACTGACCGACTCCGGCGGCTTCCAGATCTTCAGCCTCGCCGACACGCTCAAGCTCACTGACGAAGGCGTGAAGTTCCGCTCGATCATCGACGGCGCGTGGCACTTCTGGTCGCCCGAGGACAACATGCGCATCCAGTCTGAGCTGGGCGCCGACATCATCATGCAGCTCGACCAGTGCCCGCCGTACCCCGCGGAGCGCGAGTTCGTCGAGACTGCGGTACGTCGAAGCGCCGAATGGGCCGCCCGCTGCAAAGCCGCCCACACCCGCGAGGACCAGGCGCTCTTCGGCATCGTGCAGGGCGGCGTACACGGGGACCTGCGCGCCGAGAGCGCCCAGCGCCTCGCCGAGATCGGCTTCTACGGCTACGGCATTGGCGGCTACTCTGTGGGCGAGCCCCACGACCTGATGCTCGAGTCGCTCGGCCCCGTCTGTGAGCTCTTGCCGAAGGACCGGCCCCGCTATCTGATGGGCGTAGGCAACCCCACTACGATTCTCGAAGCGATTGCTCTGGGCGTGGACATGTTCGACTGCGTGTTGCCCACGCGTACCGCCCGCCTGGGCACCGCGTTCTCCAGCGAGGGGCGCCTCAACATGCGCAACGCCCGCTTTGCGCGCGACTTCGGCCCGCTTGACCCGCAGTGCACGTGCTCGACCTGCACGCAGTACTCGCGCGCCTACATCCGGCATCTCGTGAACACCAAAGAGATGCTGGGGGCGATCTTGCTCACGCACCACAACCTGCACTATCTGCTCGATCTCACGCGTCAGGCGCGGGCGGCGATCGAGGTGGGCACCTACGGCGAGTTCCTTACGAAGTGGCGCTCTTCGCCAGCCTCAAACGACTACTAAGCGGACTGCTGCGCAATACGACGCGCCGAAAGCTTCCTTCAGGCAGGGCGAACGAGTAAGATATTCCGCTGGTCGCCCTCGCCCGAAGAGGGCCGTTTTTCGTAGCTAAGGCAGCCCATGAACCAGACAACTCAACTGATCTTCCTCGCCGTGATGGTGGGCGCCTTCTGGTTCCTCATCATGAGGCCGCAGCAGCAGCGCCAGAAGCAGCAGCGCGAGATGCTTTCCGAGCTCAAGGCTGGCGACGAGATCGTTACCATCGGCGGTATCTTCGGCACGGTCGTCGATGCAGGCGACCGTATCCGCGTGCGTACTGTCGGCGGGACCGAGTTCGAGATCGCCCCGCAGGCGATCGCCAACGTCGTCGCACCGGAAGACGATGCCGACGACGCCGACGTCGACGAGGATGTCGCTGAAGACGTCGAGATGCCTGAGCTCGCCGAAGGGGACGACACGGATGCGTGACGTCGCCGAACAGCGTGCGGCTGAGCAGCGCGCGGCGGTGGAGGCTGCGTTGAAGGCCCCCATCGAGCCGGTCGTGACCCTGCAGATGGTGCAGGCCGATCCCGAGCTGCTCGCCTACATGCAGATGGGCGACGACTATCTTGGCGTGATCGGCTACACCGAGCACGGCCTTCGGCACGCGAATCTGAGCGCACACATCTCCGGCAACGTCCTGCGCAGGCTCGGCTACGACGAGCGTACCGCCGAAGTCGCAGCGATCGCCGGCTTCTGCCACGACATCGGCAACTGCGTCTCGCGCTCCAACCACTGGATCAGCGCGGCGTTCATCGCTCGCGCGGCACTCTCGCGCATGGGGATGCCCTACTACGAGATCGCCACGGTGATGAACGCGGTGGGCAACCACGAAGAGGACGCCTCGGACCCGGCGACGCCGGTCGCAGCCGCAGTCATCCTCGCCGACAAGACCGACGTGCACCACACTCGCGTGCGGGCAGTCGAGCCGGCGACTTTCGACATCCACGACCGCGTGAACTACGCGGTGAAGCGCTCGTTCTTGCGTGTGAACACCGAAGAGCGCACCCTGACACTCGAAATCGACATCGACACGACCGAGACGCAGATCATGGAGTACTTCGAGATCTTCATCGATCGCATGGCGCTCTGCCGAAAGGCCGCGCTCGTTCTCGAGGCGAAGTTCGCGCTGGTTATCAATGGAGTCAAGCTCCTCTAGCGGGAGCATTGAGACAGAGAAGGTACGGAAGGCGAGGGCATGGACCAGAAACAACTGAACATACTGCTACTGGGGGTGACAGTCGTCCTTGTGGCGCTGTCATGCTTCTTCTTCTGGCCTCCGGCCGAGAAGATCACGCAGGGACTCGACGTCCGCGGCGGCCTGTCGGTCATCTTGACCGCTGAGTCGTCCTCGACGGTGAGTGCCGATGACATGACGCGCGCGGAGACGATCATCCGCAGCCGAGTCGACGGTCTCGGCGTGCGCGAGGCTTCGATTCAGCGCCAGGGCAACGACTCGATCCTCGTGCAGATCCCTGGAATCAGCGATCCTCAGCAGGCTCTGGACGCCCTGGGCTCCACGGGTCAGCTCGAGTTCGTTGCCGTAGAGTCGATCAACGACTCCGCGACTGTCGCCGCGCTGGCGGCCGCGCAGGACGGCGTGTTGCTCAAGAAGGGCACCTACAAGCCGTTCATGACCGGCGAGGTCGTTACTCAGGCCCTTGTCGGTCAGAACCAGGCCGGTGAGATCACCGTCAACCTGACGATGAACAAGGCCGGCACCAAGACGTGGGGCGACTTCACCACCGCCAATATCGGCAAGCAGGTCGCCATCGTGCTCGACGGTCGCGTGCAGTCCGCACCCGTCGTTCGCTCGGCTATCACCGATGGCCGCACCGAGATCTCGGGTAGCTTCACGCCGGAGTCGGCAAAGCAGCTTAAGACGGTTCTTGAGACCGGCGCGCTGCCGGTCACGCTCGTCTTCTCCGAGTCGCGTGTGGTCGGCCCGACGCTCGGTCAGCAGTCGCTGCGCGAAGGCGTGCTCGCCGTGCTCATCGGCCTCAGCCTCGTTGCGATCTACATCTTCGCCTTCTACCGCGGCCTCGGTCTGCTGACCGTAGGGGCCCTCGGAGTCTTCGGCTCCTTCTACGTGGGCATCCTCGCGGTCCTGTCGCAACTGGGCGTATTCGCTCTCACGCTTCCGGGTATCGCGGGTATCGTGCTGACAATCGGTCTCGCGGCCGACAGCTCGATTCTCATCCTCGAACGCTTCCGCGAGGAAGTGCGGATGGGTAAGACCTACCGCTCGGCGTCGAACTCCGGTTCGCGCCATGGCATTCAGACTTCGGTCGATGCCGACCTCGTCACCCTCGTTTCCGCAGCCGTGCTCTACTTCGTGGCCATCGGCCCGGTCAAGGGTTTCGCGCTCACGCTGATGATCGGTATCGCGTGCGACATCATCATGATGCTGATGTTCAAGCGTCCGAGTCTGATGCTTCTGGCCGAGTCGGCCATCGGCAAGATGCCCGCGTTCTGGGGCGTCAGCAAGGAGACCGGCAACACACCTGGCAAGTCGCAGAAGGGGGGTGTCGCGAATGCGTAAGTTCCAGATCGACTTCCTCGGAATGCGCAACATCATGTTCGGTGTCTCGGTCGTGCTCTTGATCGTCTCGATTGGCGCACTGGCCGTTCGCGGCCTCCAGTTCGGCGTCGAGTTCAAGGGCGGAACCGTCATCAACGTCGTGAACTCGGGCAGCGTCACCGAGGCGCAGCTAGAAGACGCGCTGAAGCAGGCCGGCGTCGTGGAGCCCAGCATCCAGTCCACGGCTGGCCAGGGCACCAAGGGCTACATCGTCCGCACGAGCGTCACCGATCCTGATCAGGCCAACTCAGAGGCCATCGACGTCGCCAAGAAGCTCGGTCTTCCGAGCAACGCGTTCCAGGTCACGACGATCGGTCCGGGCTGGGGCGCCAACGTCACCAACCGAGCGATGATGGCGCTCGCGCTCTCCATCGCAGCGATCCTGCTCTACATCTCGCTGCGCTTCGAGTACAAGATGTCGATCACCGCGGTCATCGCGCTCGTTCACGACGTGCTGATCACGCTAGGCATCTATGCGCTCGTCGGCCGCGAGGTGACGCCGAACACGATCTCGGCGCTGCTGACGATCCTCGGCTACTCGCTCTACGACACGGTCGTCGTCTTCCACCGCATCAAGGAAAACGCCGAAGGCCTGCAGAAGCAGAGCTTCATGTCGATGGCGAACGAGTCACTCAACGAGGTCATCGTTCGTACGATGAACACCTCGATCACATCGCTCATCCCGGTGCTTGCGATGCTGTTCTTCGGTGGCGAGACCCTGCGCGACTTCGCGCTTGCTCTCGCGATCGGCATGCTCGTCGGCGCGTACTCCTCAATCGGTGTCGCGACTCCGATCTACGTTCTGTGGAAAGAGACCGAGCCGAAGTTCGCCGCTCTCAAGAAGAAGTACGCGAACGCTTAAGCTCGCCGTACCTACACATCGCACGTTTCGCACGTTGACGACCGGGGCCGGCACTCACCAGTGTCGGCCCCGTCCGATAGGATGGCTTGTATGACACAGCCCTGCCCTCAGACTCCCTGGACGCTCGCTCCGGCCGACGCCGGAGAGGTCGCGTCTCTCGCGAGTTCGACGGGGCTCTCGTCGGTGGTCGCGCGTGTGCTTGCCGTGCGCGGCATCCGAGATGAGGAGCAGGTTCGCAGCTTCCTTTCGCCATCTTTGGACCGCGACTGGTTGCATCCCGCCGTGATTCCCGGAATGCGCGGCGCTGCCGAAAGGGTTGCCGCTGCCATTCGCAGTGGCGAGCGCATCCTCGTCTTCGGGGACTTCGATCTCGACGGCGTCTCAGCAGCGGCCGTGGCGACACGCGGGCTACGAGCCATGGGCGGCACTGTCGACGTGATGGTGCCGCACCGCTTCCGCGAGGGCTACGGTCTGAGCCAGGCCGCGATAGAGCGCGCCATGGAGTTCCAGCCGTCGCTTCTCGTGACGGTGGACTGCGGAATCTCTAGTGCGGAGGAGACCGCGGAGCTCAAGCGGCGCGGCGTCGACGTCGTCATCACCGACCACCATGAGCCCTCAGGCAGCGTGCCCGCCGAGGTGCCGGTGGCCGATCCCAAGCTCGCAGAGGGATGCGCGTCGCGCGACCTCGCGGGCGCGGGCGTAGCGCTCAAGCTCGTCGAGGCAGTGGGAGAGCTCGTGGGGGAGCGCGACGTCTGGCGCTCGCTGACCGATCTCGCCACGCTCGGCACGATCGCCGATATCGTCCCGCTCGTTGCGGAGAACCGCGCGCTTGTGACCGACGGTATCGCGCGGATGCGCACGGCGCCGCGGCCCTGCATCGCAGCGCTTGCAGCGATCGCCAACGTGGCGCCGCCAGCGCTCTCAAGCGACACGGTCGCCTACTTCCTCGCACCTCGGCTCAACGCCGCCGGTCGCATGGCAGACTCCGCGGTCGCGCTCGACTTGCTGATGGCGGACGACCCATTCGCGGCCGAGGAGTTGGCTCGCACACTCGACGAGCTCAATCGCGTGCGTCAGTCGGTTGAGGCTGAGCTCTCCGAGGCTGCTGAGGCTCTGGCCAAGCGCATCTACCACGGCGAGCGCGTGCTCGTCTTGGCGGGCGATGGTTGGCACGAGGGCGTGAAGGGCATCGTCGCGTCACGGATGACACACCGCTACGGCGTTCCGAGCTTCCTCTTCTCGATTGAGGACGACATCGCGCGTGGCTCCGGCCGATCGGTTGGGAAGGTGGACCTCTTTGCCGCGGTCTCGTCGTGCGCGAGCGTGCTGACACGATTCGGCGGTCACGAGGCAGCTGTCGGAGTCACACTGCCCGCCAGTGACCTCGAGTGCTTCCGCGAACTGATGCTCGAACATCTCGATGCGCTTCCTGACGAGCAGTTCGAGGTCACGTCGTTTGTAGATGCCGAGGTCGCGCTCGACGACGTTAGCATCGAACTCGGAACCGAGCTGAAGCAGCTCGAGCCGTTCGGCCACAGCAACCCCAAGCCGCGCCTGGCGGTCAACGGCGTCTTCATGAACGGGCGCCAGCGGGTCGGGCGGGGAATGGAGCACTTGAAGTTCACCGCGTTCGATGGTGCGGCCTCCGTACCTGCGATTGCGTTTCGCTGCCGTGACATCGAGGAGCTCGTCGAGCACGAAGCACAGGTCGACATAGCCTTCGAGCTCGAGGTCGACGAGTGGCGAGGTCGAGTGCGTGCGCAGATGCTCGTGCGTGACGTCGCTCGTCACGACCTTCCCGGAGCGGACAGCCCCTCGGCAGCACTGGTCGAGGACCTGTTCGCGCGTGCGGACGAGCTGCTCGCCCGCGAAGAGTACGCGGGCATCGAGGACGCTCCCGGCTTCCACACGAAGCTTGCGGGCGTGAGCTTCGAGGGACGCCAAGATGTGCTGGCGAAGCTCACGGGCGGCACGGCGCTGCGTCTCGAACGCCAGCCGGACAACCCTTACGACGCCAACGCGTGCGCGCTGTTCGAGCCTTCGGGAGCTCAGGTCGGCTTCCTCAATCGCCGGCTTGCGGCCGTGCTCGCGCCCGCCATCGACTCTGGCGTCGAGTACGACGTCGCCGTCACAGAGGTGACCGGCGGGGGCGACGGGCAGGCGCTCGGCGTCAACGTCTACCTCGAGCGCCGCGATGCAGCGGCTGCGCAGGTCGACGAAGCGGCCCGTGCCCGCGAGGCGCGCGAAGAACTTGCCGCGCTACCCGCCGACGAGCTGGAGGTCGAACTCGTTCGGCGATTCATTGGCGAACGCTCGCTTCATGGCGCGCAGGTAGAGGCGCTCGCGCATCTGGAGGCCGGCCGCAACACGCTCGCGGTCATGGCGACCGGTCGCGGCAAGTCGCTCATCTTCCACCTGCACGCCGCTCGCATCGCGCTACGCGAAGGCAGGGCATCGGTCTTCGTCTATCCGCTGCGCGCGCTCGTGGCCGATCAGGCCTTCCACCTCGCCGAATCATTCGCGAGCGTGGGGTTGACCGTCCGCACCGTCACGGGCGAGACGTCGCAGACAGAACGCGACGAGGCGTTCGCCGCGCTAAAGGCGGGAGAGCTCGACTGCGTGCTCACAACGCCCGAGTTCCTGCACTTCCATGCGAACCGCTTCGCTGCGACGGGCCGAGTCGGTTTTGTAGTTGTCGACGAGGCGCACCATGTCGGCCTGTCGCGCGCGGGGCACCGCCCGGCCTACGCTCGTCTGGGCGACGCCTGCCGTCTGATCGGTGAGCCGCAGGTCCTCGCAGTCACAGCCACGGCCTCCGACGACGTGACCATCCAGATTCGCGATCTTCTGGGCATCCAGGCGTTCGTTTTGGATCCGACGGTGCGTGACAACCTCGCAGTGGCCGACGCGCGCAGTAACGCCGACAAGGACGCCTACGTCGCCAAGCTTGTCGCAGAAGGCGGCAAGTGCGTCATCTACGTCAACTCGCGGGAGCGCTCGGTACAGATCGCGCGCATGTTGCGCAAGCGCGTGCCCGAGCTCGCGTTCGCCTCGGCCTTCTACAACGGCGGCCTTTCTCGCTCAGTGCGCCACGCCGTGGAACGGGCCTTCCGGAATGGCGAGATCCGCGTGGTTGTTGCCACGAGCGCCTTCGGCGAAGGCGTGAACATCCCCGACATTCGCAACGTCGTGCTGTACCACTTGCCCTTCAACGAGGTCGAGTTCAACCAGATGTCTGGCCGCGCTGGGCGTGACGGCGCGACTGCACGCATTCACCTCCTCTACGGCGAACGCGACGGTCGCCTTAACGAGACGATCCTCTCCTCGCTCGCGCCCAGCCGTGAGGACCTGGCCGTGCTCTACCGGGTCCTGCGCGAGCTGGCCAAAGAGCATGGGCCCGGCTTTGAGATCACCAACGCTGAACTCGCCGAGAGGTGCCGCGGGTGGGAGCGAAGCTTCTCGCTCGATGATCGAGGCGTCTCCTCCGGCGTGGGCATCTTCCGCGATCTGGGGCTTGTGACCGGTGAGGGTCACGGCGCATATCGCCGGCTCACGGTTCCTGCATCCGAAGGCAAGGTCGAGCTGGCTCAAAGCGTTCGCTACGCCGAGGGCCTCGACGAGATAGCGGAGTTCGGCGAGTTCAAGCGCTGGGCGCTCCAGGCCACGCCCGACGATCTGCTCGCGCGCTTCAACCGGCCGATCCTGCCTTCGGCCGATCTCGCGCCCTCGAACTGACAGTTCGTTGCTGGCAGTTTCAGACTGCCTACACTATCCTGTTTCGAAGGGTTGATGCCGCCACAACATGTTGTGGGTGTGAGCATCATGCAGATCACACTCGAGAGGCGGATTCACTGGACCGCAGAGGGGCCATGCGGCTCATAGCTTGTGCGTGCGCGGCGATGTGCGCGCTCGCCCTTCTCGTGCCCCCTCCAGCCGCCGCCGAGGGCCCCAACGCGATTCTCAAGCCCACAGGCTACGACCTCAACACCGTGCCGCGCGGCGACGACACCAGCAACTACGTAGTGAACCTCCCGTTCTCCATGAACTGGAACGGGACGAGCTACACGAACATCTACATCAACATGAACGGCAACTGCACGTTCGGCGCGGCGTACTCGGGCTACAACCCTTCCACGACGCTGGCGGGCACTAACCTGAGCATTCTTGCGCCGTTCTGGGCCGACATCGACACCCGTAACACAGCGACTGGCCAGGTCACCTACAGCTCTACGGCGGTGGGTACGACGCCGCAGGTGAACGGGCATCCGGCGTTCTTGGTGAACTGGATCAACGTCGCTGCCTACAACAACCAGGCTTCTCCACTGAACTCGTTCCAGCTCGTCATCGTCGACCGCTCCGACACGGGCGCGGGCAACTTCGACTTCATGTACAACTACGACAAGGTGACGTGGGACATCGCAACCAGCGCTTCTACATACCGCGCACGTGCGGGGTGGGCCCGCACGGGTACCAGTTATGAACTGGCTGGATCCGGTGTTGCGCAGGCCTCGGCCAGCACGCTGCTCGACGCCTCGCCGTCAGCGACCTCGCTTATCCAGAACTCGATGAACAGCGAGGGGCAGCTCGGCCGCTACGTCTGGCAGGTCCGCAACGGTGCGGCGCCCAACATGTTGCCTCACGTGACAGCCGTCGACCGCGTGCTCGAGGGCAACTCCTCTGGCGGGTACACGGGCTATGCGGGCACGGGCGATGCCACGGCGACCGACGAGGATGGCACGGTTGCCAGCCTCACCAACAACCGGCCCGCGTTCCTGCCGCTGGGCGCAACCAGCGTCACGTGGACGGCGACTGACAACGTCGGCGGCACATCCACCGCGCTCCAATCGATCGTGGTCGCCGACACCACTGCGCCAACCAACCCGACACTCTCAAGCCCTTCCCACACCACGAGCACATGGTCGGCCTCACCGTCGGTGACCACGGACTCATCGGGTTCATCAGACCTCTGCTCGGGAGTACAGGGCTTCAGCTATGAGTGGTTCCGAGATGCGGCAGGCACGCCAGATGCGACCCTCGACCCTTCCGTGACTACCACTACGACTACCGTCACAACGACCACCGTCGACTCGCAGACCTTCGCCACGGCGACGTGGCCGACCGGGTGGACGCGCTCGAACGCGACCTACCTCCGGCTGACCAACACAGCGGGCCGCAACCACGGCACGTACGCTGCCGAAGCGTGGGCGAGCAGCAATACCCGGCGAACGGTGAACTACTACCGCGACTACAACCTGGCCGGCTACTCTTCGGCGACCTTGAGCTTCTGGGACAACGTGTCCGCGCTGGCGGGTGGCGGCGACTATGCCATGGTTGAGTACTCCACAAACGGCGGGACGAGCTACACGACGCTTCAGAACCTGACTGCGGCTTCGCCGTGGACTCGACGCAACTACGCGCTGCCCGTCGGCGGGACGGTGCGCGTGCGCTTCGCCGCGTCTGTGGCAGGAGCTGGCGAATACGCCGACTGGGACGACGTCGAAGTCAACGGCTACACGAGCACGACATCTGTGGCCACGACGACGCACACGGTCGCCTCGCTTGCCGACGGCCGCTGGTACTTCGGGCTACGGACGCAAGACAACGCGGGTAACTGGGCGACGACCGCTTCACTCGGCCCGTTCCTGATCGACACCGTCGCGCCGGTGACGACCGACAACGCGCCTGCCGGATGGCAGACGTCGCCGGTAGCGGTCGCACTCACGCCGACTGACGCCGGGACGCTGGTGGCGACGCGCTACAAGCTCGACATCGCTGGTTGGGCCGACTACGCCGCACCGGTCTCGGTGTCTGCCGAAGGCACTTCGACGTTGCAGTATTACTCAGTGGACGCCGCCGGACACATCGAGAGCACGCGCACGGCCACCGTCCGCATCGACACTGTCGCGCCGTCGGTTCCCACGAGCCTGGCAGCGAGCGCGGACACCACATCGTCGGTCGAACTCACGTGGGAAGCCTCGACCGACTCGGTCTCTGGTGTCGACCTCTACGAAGTGCTGCGCGACGGCGTCGTCATCGACTACGCCTACGACACCTACTACGACGACGTCGGCCTCGAGTCCGGCACCGAGTACAGCTACGAGGTGCGTGCGGTCGACGTCGCGGGCAACCGCTCCGCCGCTTGCCCGGCCGCGAGCGTGCGCGTGCCCTACAACGAGCTGCAACTCACTCTCGACACGTTGACGGTCACCTTCGATTCGGTGGACCCAGGCACGCGAGCTGCGAAGGCGGTGGCCGTCACGGCTTCCGTCAGTGGTGTGGGTACCGTGCCCTACGAGCTGCTCTGCTCCGCCCAGGACTTCGTGCGCACCGAGCCGGGTGCCAGCGTGCTCCTGCCGGCGCAGGCCCTCGCTTTCACGACGAGCGGCGAGGTCAACCACCCCGAGCTACCCTTCAGCACCGCACAGTACTCGGTCGACACGAACGTGGGCGCCTCTTCGACGTGGAGGAAGGACTACGTCTTCGGCTATGCACTTGATGTGCCGTGGGACATCGACCCGGGCACGTATACTACGAAAGTCACCTACACCGTGGTGACGCGCTGATCGTAGCCGCGCACCGGCGTGGCCAGCTCGCAGGACTGTCACGACACGCGCTTCAAGGAGTCGAATGCCCGCCACGCTCGAACAGATCGAATCTCGCATACGCGCCTACAATCCCGACGCGGATCTGACCGGGCTCGACGACGCCTTCGACTTCGCATTAGGCGCCCACGAGGGCCAGCTGCGCAAGAGCGGCGAACCGTTCGTCAATCACCCACTCGAGGTCGCGCTCATCCTCGCCGACCTGCATCTGGACACCGCGACGCTCAAGGCGGCGCTTCTCCACGATGTGGTGGAGGACTCCGATGTCCAGCTCTCCGAGATCCGCGAGCGGTTCGGCGATGAGGTTGCCGAGCTCGTCGACGGCGTGACCAAGCTCGGCAAGATCGAGTTCGAGTCGCTGTCTGAGGCTCAGTCCAACAACCTGCGCAAGATGCTCATCGCTATGGCGAAGGACATCCGCGTCATCCTCATCAAGCTTGCCGACCGGCTGCACAACATGCGCACGCTCGCAGCGCTGCCGCCCGAGCGGAGGCTCGAGAAGGCGCGCGAGACGATGGAGATCTACGCGCCGCTGGCGCACCGTCTCGGCATATCACAGGTCAAGTGGGAGCTCGAGGACCTCGCGTTCTTCTACCTCGAGCCGGTCAAGTTTCACCAGGTCTCGAAGATGGTCGCCGAAAGCCGCGCGGAGCGAGAGAGCTTCGCCCAGCAGGTCGTCGACCAGCTGCACGACGAGCTGGCGGCGGTCGGTATCGACGCCGAGATCGGCGGTCGCCCCAAGCACCTCTACAGCATCTACCAGAAGATGTCGGGCAAAGGTAAGGACTTCAAAGAGATCTACGACCTAATCGCGTTGCGCATCATCGTCGAGTCGGTGAAGGACTGCTACGGCGCGCTGGGTACGGTGCACTCGATATACAAGCCTGTTCCGGGCCGCTTCAAAGACTACGTTGCGATGCCGAAGTTCAATATGTACCAGTCGCTGCATACGACCGTGATCGGGCCGATGGGCCGCCCGCTCGAGATTCAGATTCGTACCGAGGACATGCACCGCACCTCCGAGTACGGCATCGCCGCCCACTGGCGCTACAAGGAAGGCCGCAAGGGCGAAGAGACCTTCGACGAGCGGCTCGCCTGGCTTCGTCAGATGCTCGAATGGCAGACGGAGCTCAAGGACCCCCGCGAGTTCATGGAAGCCTTGAAGATCGACCTCTTCGACGAGGAGGTCTTCGTCTTCACGCCGAAGGGCGACGTCATCAGCTTGCGTCGGGGCTCGACGCCCATCGACTTCGCCTATGCGATCCACACAGAGGTCGGCAACCACTGCGTCGGCGCCAAGATCAACGGCTCGATCGTGCCGCTCGGCTACGAGCTGCAGATGGGCGACCGGGTCGACGTGCTCACCAACAAGAGCGCGAGCCCGAGCCGCGACTGGCTCAACATCGTCAAGACATCGTCAGCCCGCTCCAAGATTCGCAACTACTTCAGCAAAGTCACCCGCGTCGACGACGTTCAGCACGGCCGCGACGAGCTCGCCAAGGTCATGCGCAAGCACGGCACCGGAATCGGCAGTAAGTCCGCCGAAAAGGCGCTGGATGCGGTCGCCGTCGAGATGAACTACGCCAAGGGCGTGGACGTCCTCGCCCAGATCGGCGGCGGCAAGCTTTCGGCGAAGCTTGTGGGCACGCGCCTGCTCAAGCGCATGAGCAAGGAGGGTGTCGCCCCCGAGGTCGCCAAGCCCGTCGAAGAGCCGCTCCCGCTCTCACAGCCGATGACGCCGCCTCGCAAGGCGCGCACGCGCACTGGCGGCGGTGTCGTGGTCAAGGGCATCGACGACGTTCTCGTGCGCCTCGCGCGCTGCTGCAACCCGGTACCGGGCGACGACATCATCGGATTCGTTACGCGCGGGCGCGGCGTTTCCGTGCACCGCAAGTCGTGTCCCAACGCCAACGAGCTGCTCTCCACCCCCGAACGCATCATCGAGGTCGAGTGGGACCAGGGCAGCAAGGCCACCTACCAAGTCGAGATCTTCGTCGAGGCGCTCGACCGCCTTCGCCTGCTGCAAGACGTCACGATGGCGATTGCCGAATCGGGCGTGAACATCCTGTCGTCGGCCACGACCACGCATCGAGATGGCATCGTCGACATGCGCTTCCTCTTCGAGATCGGCGAGATGAGCCGGCTCGATGGCTTGCTCCGTGAGGTTCGCAAGGTCGACGGCGTCTTCGAAGCGCGCCGCATGCTCCCCGGCGAAGCCACGCAGAAGAAGGGTGGCCAGCAGCGATGAAGGTCGAACGCATAGTCGTCGGCCCGCTCGAGGTGAACTGCTGGATCGTCTCAGACGGCTCGGGCGGCCCCGCGGTCGTGATAGATCCGGGTGACGACGCTTGCGCGATCGAAGAAGCACTGGCCGGTCGCGAGGTGGCGGCGCTCGTGCTAACGCACGGGCACTTCGACCACATCGGCGCGGTACGCGAGCTGAAGGAGGCGACCGGCGCGCAGCTGCTCGTGCACGAGGCCGACGCGGGTCGTTTGAGCTCCGACGCGCCCGCGGGCACGGGTGGCGCGGTATTCGGTTTCGCCGGTGTCACCGCACCCCCGGCCGACCGTCTGCTAGCGGACGGCGACGTGATCAAGGCCGGTGCGGTCACCCTCACGGTTCTACACACGCCCGGGCACACACAGGGCGGCATCTGCTTGCTCGGATGCAGCGAAGGCGGCTGCACAGACCTGTTCTCCGGCGACACGCTGTTTGCGGGCTCGGTGGGCCGAACTGACTTCGTCGGCGGCGACGGTCGCGTGCTTGCGCGATCGATTGCCGAAAAGCTCGCGCCACTCGAGGCCGATGTGCGCGTGCACCCCGGGCACGGTCCTGACACGACGATCGGACGCGAGCAGCGCATCAACCCGTTCTGGCCGCGGGCTTAGGGGGCAACGGTGAGCACCATGACCGAGATAGGTCTCGTTGCCGTCGGTGGCGGTGTGGGCGCGGCGGCGCGCTACGGCGTCGGGCGCCTGATGAAGGCCACCTCGCCCGCGCTCTTCCCGTGGCACACCTTCGTCATCAACCTCAGCGGCGCGTTCCTCATCGGCCTGCTGCTCGCCATGGCCGCGCGCCACGGCTGGCCGGGTTGGTGGCGTCCGCTGCTCGCAGTGGGGATTCTCGGCGGCTACACGACCTTCTCGACGTTCTCGCTCGAGACCGTCGAGCTGGCGATGCGCGGACGCTACGATGTCGCGGCACTCTACGCCTTCGGCAGCCTTGCTTTGGGACTCGCGGGTTGTTGGGCAGGCATCGTCCTCGGTCGCGCACTGTAGTAGGACCAGGGGGCGACTAGGACCGGCTCGTATTCGGCGGGTCGTGGTGCCCTTCGCCTGCATGCTTCATAATCGTGGGTCGCACCGCACCCGTACTCGAAAGGCCGACTTCGCCGTGAACTACCGAGCCCCCAAGGGCACTCCCGACATGCTTCCGGACACCGCGCGCGCGTGGGAGCACCTCACGCGAACCGCCCAGACGCTCTTCGCCCGCTATGGGTTTGAACCGATCTACACGCCGGTCTTCGAGCATACGGAGGTCTTCACTCGCGGCATCGGTGAGGCCACCGACATCGTCGGCAAGGAGATGTACACCTTCACCGACAAGGGCGACCGCTCCATCACGCTACGTCCTGAGAACACCGCAAGCGTGGTGCGCGCCGCGCTCGAGCACAATCTGACCGCCAACGGCCAGGCCGCCAAGCTCTACTACGCGGCGCCGATGTTTCGCTACGAGCGCCCGCAGAAGGGCCGCTATCGCCAGTTCTGGCAGATCGGTGCCGAGTCGCTGAACATGCCCGAGGCCTCCGCGGACGCCGAGATGATCGAGATGCTCATGGCGTTCTTCGAGGCGGTCGGCGTGCCGCGCGAAAGCATGCGTCTGCTCATCAACTCGATGGGCGATCAGGACTGCCGCCCGGCCTATCGCGAGAAGGTCGCGAACTTCATTCGCGAGCACGGCACTGAGTTGTGCGAGGAGTGTAACCGCCGCGCCGAGACCAACCCGCTGCGCGCCTTCGACTGCAAGAACGAGGGCTGCCGCGTCGTAATGGCCCAAGCGCCGCTGCTGCGCGACGAGCTCTGCGAGCCCTGCGCCGAGCACTACGCGGCCGTCAAAGCGCATCTCGACGGCCTCGGGATCGACTACATCGAGGACCCGAAGCTCGTGCGCGGCCTGGACTACTACACGCGTACCGTCTTTGAGGTACAGGTCGACGCCGGCCTCGGCTCCCAAAACGCCATCGGCGGCGGTGGCCGCTATGACAAGCTCATGGAGTCCTACGGCGGCGCACCCACCCCGGGCCTCGGCTTCGCGCTTGGCTTCGAGCGTACGATGCTCGCGCTGCAGGCCGTGGGCGCCCAAGTGCCCTCGCCGTCGCTCGCGGAGGTCTACGTCGCGCGCGTGGACGACTGCGTGGGCGCCGAGGTATTCGGCATCACCGCCCAGCTCCGTCACGCAGGCATTGCCGCTGAGATGGACCACCAGGCCCGCTCGCTCAAGTCGCAGTTCAAGCAGGCTGACCGGCTCGGTGCGCGGCTCGTTGTGGTGGTCGGTCCCGACGAGCTGGCTGCCGAAGAGGTGACCGTGCGCGACATGACCACCAAGGAAGAGGCCCGCGTCGCGCTCGACGGGCTTGCCGAAGCGGTCCGTGCACGCTTGGCGTAGCTCGTTGTATCGAGCGGGCGGGGCGTGGCGCTGGCCATGTTCTTGGAACTGGAATCGGCTATCCTCGCATAGTTGCAGGCCCGTACGGGCACGCTCTTGATAAAGAACCTCGCTGCCGAAGCCTTCGGCGGCATGGATGAAAGGCCGGATGGCGCTCATGCTCGACGCTCGATACTCGATCCGTTCGCACACGTGTGGCTCGATAACCGCCGAATCGGTGGGGGAGACCGTTCGACTCGCCGGCTGGGTAGGCAAGCGCCGCGACCACGGCGGGCTCATCTTCCTAGACCTGCGTGACCGCACGGGTATTGTGCAGTGCACCTTCGACCCTGATGCGTCGGGTGCGGCCTTCGTGACCGCCGAGCAGGTGCGCCCCGAGTGGGTCGTGCTGCTCGAGGGCAAGGTACGCAGGCGCCCCGAGGGCACGGTCAACCCGAACATGGCCACCGGCGAGGTAGAGGTCGAGATCACGTCGGCCACGGTGCTCAACAAGAGCGAGACGCCGCCGTTCGAGATCGAGGCCGGCATCGAGACCGACGAGTTGACGCGCTTGAAGTGGCGTTACCTCGACATCCGCCGCCCCGAGGTCTTCGCCGCGCTCGAGCTGCGCGACCGCGTGACGCAGCGCTTCCGCCGCTCGCTGGAGGGTCGCGGCTTCATGGAGGTCGAGACGCCGATTCTCACTAAGTCGACGCCTGAGGGCGCGCGCGACTTCATCGTTCCGAGTCGCCTGAACCCCGGCAAGTTCTACGCGCTGCCGCAGTCGCCCCAGCTGTTCAAGCAGCTGCTGATGGTGGGCGGCATCGAGCGCTACTACCAGATCGCACGCTGCTTCCGCGACGAGGACCTGCGCGCCGATCGTCAGCCTGAGTTCACTCAGGTGGACATCGAGATGAGCTTCATGGAGCTCGAGGACGTCCTCACGCTCATGGAAGACGTCATGCGCGAGGTCATGCACAGTGCGAATCACGACCTGGACCTGCCGCTTCCGCGCATCTCGTATGACGACGCGATGGAGCGATTCGGCTCCGACCGCCCCGACACGCGCTTCGGCCTTGAGCTCGTTGACGTCTCGGGTGTCTTCGCATCCAGCGAGTTCAAGGTCTTTTCCGGCGCGCTTGGAAGCGGCGGTGCCATCAAAGCGATCAACGCCAAGGGTGCCGGCGACTGGAGCCGCGGCCGTATCGACGCGCTCAACCAGCTCGCGATCGACTCGGGCGCCAAGGGCTTGGCTTGGGTGGCCTTCACCAGCGAGGGCGAGATCAAGTCGCCCGTCGCGAAGTTCTTCACCGACGCCGAAATGGCCGCTCTCAAGGCTGCTGCCGCAGTCGAGCCCGGCGACCTCATCTGCATGGTGGCCGACGCACGCAAGATCGCCAACGAGGTTCTTGGCACGCTCCGCCTGCGCCTGGCCGACGATCTCGAGATCGAGCGGGTTGGCTTCGACCTGCTGTGGGTGACCGGCTTCCCGCTGTTCACGTGGGACGAAGACGGCAAGCGCTGGGACGCGAGCCACAACCCGTTCATGCTGCCCTTCGCGGAGCACGTCGACTCGCTCGAAGTCGATCCGGCTGCCGCGCGCGGCTACAGCTACGACCTCGTCATGAACGGCTACGAGATCGGTGGCGGCACGCTGCGTATCCACTCGCCCGAGCTCCAGATGCGCGTGTTCCACCTGATGGGGATGGACGATACGGAAGCCGCCGACAAGTTCGGCTTCCTGCTCGAAGCACTCTCCTTCGGCGCGCCGCCGCACGGTGGTATCGCCCTGGGACTCGACCGCATCGTCATGCTTCTCGCGGGTTCGCACTCGATTCGCGACGTTATCGCATTCCCGAAGACATCTTCGGGCGGAGACCCCATGACGGCCGCGCCTGACGCCGTAAGCAGCCAGCAGCTCAAGGATGTGCACCTGCGCGTCGATTAATGGTTGTGGAGGAGTTCGAACTTGAGTGTCCGCGGTCACGTGACGGCGGTTGTTCGGGCTTCTGTGCGCAGTTACACTTCGAATAGGCTTCGCCTTGTCTGTGGCTCGATTAAACGGTAGAACCAACGCTTCACCTACGGGAGCCTCACATTTCGTGACGGACAGGGATCCCCCTCGAGGGGAAGCTGGATGTCACGGTGCGGGCACCCACCTGCTTCGAGCAGGTTCACCACATCGGGCTGCAGCAGGGCGGGCCATCAACATGGCGGCTTGGAGGAAGGCACCATGCGTAGACTAGTCGTAGCAGCAATCGTGGCACTTCTCGCACTCAGCCTCACCGGATGCGGCGGCAAGAAGGAAGACGCGGCCGCTCCCGCCGAAGGAGCCACCGCGAGTGCGACCCCCACGTCGACCGCGACATCGCAGTCGGACGACCCCAATCCGATCGCAGACCGATCCGCTGAGTCCACCGAGACCAGCTTTGAGGTCAGCACGATCAAGTCGCTGCCGGAAGAGGTCACAGAGAATCTCGCCAACAAGCAGGCCATGATCCTGTTCTTCTACAACGGCGACCAGAAGGTCACCGATGACGCGCGCAAGCAAGTCGAGAAGGTCGCAGACGACAACACCGGCATGGTGAACTTGATCGAGTACAACCTCGGCAAAGCGACATCGACCGACTCGGCCGGGGCGATCACCGTCGACCCGACCATTCTCAAAGACGACGAGAAGCTAGCCGCAGCGATCTCGCTCGCTCGCGAGCTGAAGGTGACGGGCACGCCGTACACGGTGGTCATCGACGACCAGGGCCTGATGATATTCACAGCCAAGGGCTACATCGACGCTGGCCTGCTCGACCGCCAGATCGAACGGGCTGCCCAGTAGCCACTCGTGGACTCACTCTTCGGCGATCAGGCGCGTGAGGCACGGGCGAAAGCCGCACCGCTTGCCGCTCGCATGCGCCCGCGCGTCCTCGACGAGTTCGTCGGGCAGCAGGCCGTGGTGGGAGAGGGCACGTGGCTTCGGCGCGCGATCGAATCCGACACGCTCTCCTCGGTAATCCTCTATGGTCCTGCTGGAACGGGGAAGACGAGCCTCGCACGCGTGATCGCGGAGGCGACGTCCGCCCACTTCGAAGAGGTATCGGCCGTGACATCCGGCGTCGCCGATCTGCGCAAAGCGATCGACGGCGCTTCGGCGCGTCTCGAGATGTCGGGCCGGCGCACGATCCTGTTCATCGACGAGATCCACCGCTTCAGCAAGTCACAGCAAGACGCGCTCTTGCACGCGGTCGAGGACCGCATCGTGGTGCTGATCGGAGCCACTACGGAGAACCCCTTCTTCGAGGTGAACGCCCCGCTCATCAGCCGCTCACGTGTTATCGAGTTGCAGCCGCTCTCCGATGAGGACGTTCGCGAGATCGTGCGCAGCGCGCTCGTCGATGAGCGTGGACTCAAGGCGGCGGCCGCTCTCGATGAGGACGCCGAAGATGCCATCGTCAACATGGCGGGCGGAGACGCGCGCGTCGCACTCACCACCCTCGAGCTGGCGGCGCAGTGCGCAATGAGCGAGAAGCGCTCCGGTGTCACGCTCGATGACGTTGAGGACGCCTCCCCGTCGCGCATCCTGCCTTACGACAAGTCCGGCGACGTTCACTACGACGTCATCAGCGCCTTCATCAAGTCGATGCGCGGCAGTGACGCCAACGCGGCGGTCTACTGGCTGGCTCGCATGATCCACGGCGGCGAGGACCCGAAGTTCATCGCGCGCCGCATGCTGATCTTCGCCTCCGAAGATGTCGGCAACGCCGATCCCCGCGCGTTGCTGATCGCCGAGGCCGCGTTCAAGGCTGCCGAATCGATCGGATGGCCGGAGTGCCGCATCAACCTGTCGCAAGCGGCCACCTACTTGGCGATCGCGCCCAAGAGCAACGCGGCCTACCTCGCGATCGACGAGGCGCTCGAGGAGGTTCGAACCGGCCCGGCGCGCAGGGTGCCCAACCACTTGCGCGACCGGCACAGGCCAGGTAGCGATGCGTACGGGCCCTACCTCTACCCGCACGACTACACAGACGCTCAGGTCGAGCAGCAGTACCTGCCCGACGGGCTTGAGGGCCGTACCTTCTACCGGCCCTTGCGCGGGTGGGAAAGCGGGCGCCGCTAGCACGTCTTGCCTGCTACACTCAGAGGGTCGCTTCGATTCCCGCTGTTCGGAGGCTGTCGTGAACGCCACCGGAGTGCTCCTCATCGTCTTGCTTGTAGCTGCAACTGCGGCCTGCGTCGCAATCGTCTGGGCGTCGCGAGAAGCAGTGCTCACGATGCGCCGCTTGCGCGCGCTCTCCGACGACACGCGCGAAACGCTGGTGCCGCTGCTGGAGAAGGCCGACGTAACCGTCGACGCCGCCAACATCGAACTCCTCCGGCTGGACGCCGTGCTGACACGCTTCGAGGACGCAGGCGCTCGCGTGAGCGCCGCTTCGGCGACCATCTCTGAAGTCGTGCAGACTCCGGCCGAGATGGTCACGGGCGTTGCCGAGCGGGTACGCAAGGCATGGAAGGAACGCAAGGCCCACTCCGAGGCGAGCACGCCCGCCGCTGAGTATGTCGAGACACTCGATACCCGAGATGCACCGGAGGATTCATGACGAACGATTGCATCTACCTGACGGTCCCCGCCAAGGCCGAGTACGCGAAGACGGTGCGTATGACCGCCGCCGCACTCGTCAGCCGAATGGGCATGACCTATGACGAGGTCGACGACGTCAAGATGGCTGCCGAAGAGGCATTCATCTACGCCGTCGACACGCTTGCCGAAGACGCCGAGGTGCGATTCACCTTCGAGCTGGCCGATGAGGCTCTCGAGATCTTGGTCGTCTTGGGTGGCGAGGCCGACGTCTCTGACGACGAGGTCGAGCGCCGCACCTCGTACGCGACCTTCATCCTCGAGTCGGTCGTGGACGGCTACGAGCTCCTTACCGACGAGTCCGGCACGAAGTGCATGCGCCTTCACAAGACGGCAGGGGGAGTAGATGCCGTCTAGCAGGCGTCCGGAGAAGCAGTCGCGGAAGCTCTCCTGGGACAAGCAGTACACGCGAGTTCTCTTCCGGCGCTATCGCCTCAACGGTGACGAGGACGCGCGCGACGAGCTCATCACGATGTACCTCAACCTCGTGAAGTACCTCGCCAGCCGCTTCCGCAATCGTGGCGAGCCCGTCGACGACCTCGTGCAGGTCGGCACGATCGGGCTTATCAAGGCGATCGACCGCTTCGACATCGAGCGCCAGGTCGAGTTCACTACCTACGCGACGCCGACCATCGTCGGCGAGCTCAAGCGCTACTTCCGCGACAAGGGCTGGGCGATCAAGGTTCCGCGCCGTCTGCAGGAGCTCTCTTTCAAGGTGAATCAGGCGGTCGATGCGCTGACCCAGAAGCTGCAGCGCTCCCCTTCGATCCGCGAGATCGCCGAGTACCTCGAGGTGACGCCTGAGGAAGTGCTCGAGGCCATGGAGACGAGCGAGGCCTATAACTTCGTCTCGCTGGAGAGCGACCGCGGGGGCGAGGGAAGTGACTCATTCTCGATTCTCGAGTACATCGGCAAAGACGATTTGCTGATGGCCGCGGTGGACGACCGCACCACACTGCAGGTTGCCTTCAAGGAGCTGACTCCGCTGGAGCAGAAGGTCCTGTACCTGCGCTTCTTTGAGGGGCTCACGCAGACCGAGATCGCGCGGCAGCTGGACATCTCGCAGATGCAGGTGTCGCGCCTGCTCAGGCGTACACTGAAGGTACTTCGAGACAACATCGTCAGAGACTAGTTCACAACCGTGACCACACCCGAACGCAGGCTGATGCGGTGGCAGACCACAGCTAACGTGGCGTGGTCACTCATCGGCATCCTGATTCTCACAGGCGTGGCCGGCTACGCGATGCGTAGCGTGGCAGGCGCTCTCGCCCCGTTCGTCGTCGCCTTTCTCTTCGTCTTCGCCCTGCAGTCGCCGGTGGCTGCTCTCGAGCGCCGGGGCGTTGCCCGTTCGTGGTCGGTACTGATCTGCTTCGCCATCGGATTCGTGGCGATCTCGATGGCGATCGTCTTCATCGTGCCACCCGTCGGCAAGCAGCTCGTTGCCTTTGCCAACGCCGTGCCCGGCCTGCTGGCGAGCGGCGAGATGTGGGTCGAGTCTGCCCGACAGCAGCTTAACGACATCGTGGTGCCCTCGTGGCTTACAAGCGCCACAACCTCGATCGTCGACTCGCTGAGCTCGATATTCGTCACCATCGGCAACTCGATTGCCAAGGGCATCGTCGGGGCCGGCAGCGGTATCGCAACGGTGCTCTTCGACCTCTTCCTAGGCGTCGTGATCGCCTTTTGGACACTCAAGGACCTGCCGAAGATCCGCCACGAGCTGCGTGTTCTGGCGGGGGAGAAGTACGAGGGAGACCTCGAGAATCTGATCTCGACCTTGGGCAAAATGGTTGGCGGCTACATCAAGGGACAGACCATCGCGTGTCTGGTCACCGGTACGATCACCGGCGTCGGCCTTGCGATTCTGGGGGTGCCCTACGCGCTGGTCGTGGGCATCCTCGCGTTCGTGCTCAACTACGTGCCTTACGTGGGCCCGTTCATCACCGGCGTCATCGCTGGTGCGCTCGGGCTGTTCCAGGCACCGCTTGTGGGCCTTGGCGCGGTCGCTGTGGTCGTTGTCGGGCAGAACCTGACGGACACGCTCGTGACCCCCCGTGTCATGTCTGAGCAGGTCGACCTGCATCCGACGCTCGTGATATTCTCGCTGCTCGTCGGAGGCTCACTTCTGGGCTTCTGGGGCATGATCTTCGCCATCCCTGTGGCGGCGGTCGCCAAGGCGCTTTTCGTCTACTACTGGGAGCGGCGCACGAGCCGCACGCTCGCGACTGAAGACGGTGCGCTGTTCCGGACGCCGACCTGCGAGGATGACGACGAGCCGTGCGAAGAGCCCGGCGAACCGGTTGAGTAGCATCGCCTCAACTCTGGGGTGATTCGGCAACGAGAAAGGCGCGTGTCCGGTGAAGACCGCCGATATCCGCGAATCGTTCCTGTCCTTCTTCGAGAGCAAGGGCTGCAAGCGGCAGCCGAGCTCATCGCTGATTCCTGACGACCCCTCGCTGCTGCTCACGACCGCAGGCATGGTGCAGTTCAAGCCGGTCTTCCTCGGCGTCAAGAGCCTCGGCTTCACGCGCGCCACCACGGTTCAGAAGTGCGTGCGCACCACTGACATCGACATCATCGGCACTACGGGCCGCCACCACAGCTTCTTCGAGATGCTGGGCAACTTCAGCTTCGGCGACTACTTCAAGTCAGAGGCTGCGGCGTGGGCCTGGGAGTACTCAGTCGACGTGCTCGGCCTGGACCCGGAGCGCGTCTGGATCTCGATCTACGAGGACGACGACGAGGCCGAAGCGATCTGGGCGAACGAGGTCGGCGTGCCGCTCGAGCGCATCGTGCGCATGGGTGCCAAGGACAACTTCTGGAGCGCGGGCCCTACGGGTCCGTGCGGTCCCTGCTCCGAGCTCTACTACGACCAGGGTGCCGAAGTCGGTTGCGGCTCGCCCGACTGCGCGCCGGGCTGTGACTGCGACCGCTACCTCGAGTACTGGAACCTCGTGTTCATGCAGTACGACCGTCAGGACGACGGCACGCTGCTGCCGCTGCCCAAGCAGAACATCGATACCGGCATGGGCCTGGAACGCATCGCCGCCATCCTTCAGGGTGTTCACTCTAACTTCGACACCGACGGCATCCGCTCGATTATCGCCGTTGCCGAAGAGATCACGGGCGCGGCGTTCGGCGGGGGCGGGCGTACCGATACCTCACTACGCATTCTGGCCGACCACGCGCGCGCGGTGACGTTCCTGATCGCCGACGGCGTGCTGCCCTCTAACGAAGGCCGCGGCTACGTCCTGCGCCGCCTGTTGCGCCGCGCGATCCGCCACGGCCGCCTGCTGGGCGTCGAAGACGTGTTCATGCACGGCATTATCAGCTTCGTCATCGATCAGATGCACGAGGTCTATCCCGAACTAGAGCAGCACCGCGAGCTCATCGAACGCATCGTCGCAAGTGAGGAAGAGCGCTTCGGCGCGACCCTTCGCACCGGCATGTCCTTCCTCGAGGCCGAGCTTGCAGCTCTTGCCGAAGGCGCCTCGACGCTCGACGGCCGCATCGCCTTCACGCTGCACGACACCTACGGCTTCCCGCTCGAGCTCACCGCTGAGATTGCGGCCGAGAAGGGTGTGTCAGTCGACGAAGTGGCTTTCGCATCTGAGATGGACGCGCAGCGCGAGCGGGCTCGGGCGCACGTCAAGGACGACTCCTGGAACACCTACGGCGGCGCCTTCTCGGAGTTGGCGACCGCGGGTGGCGCCACCGAGTTCGTCGGCTACGAAGCCGACGAGACGGAGGCGACGGTCGTGGGCATCGTGTGCGACGGAGAGCTCGTACAGAGCGCCGAAGCGGGTTCGGCCTGTGAGATCGTGCTCAACAAGACGCCGTTCTACGGCGAGCAGGGTGGCCAGGTAGGCGACACCGGCACGATCAGCGCGCCGAACGCCCAAGTCGCTGTCGGCGACACCAAGATCCGTGATGGTCGCGTCTACGGGCACGTGAGCACGGTGGAGAGCGGGACGATCGCCGTGGGCGACAAGGTCCACGCCGCCATCGACGTGCTGCGCCGCGAGCGCATCCGCCGCAACCACACCGCCACTCACCTGCTGCACTGGGCGCTGCGCCTCGTGCTGGGCGAGCATGCGACCCAGGCGGGTTCCGCCGTCGCTCCCGAGCGGCTGCGCTTCGACTTCACTCACTTTGAAGGCCTGACAGCCGATCAGCTCGACCAGATCGAGCGGCTCGTCAACGCGAAGGTCTTCGAGAGCATCCCCGTTCGTGCCTACGAGACGTCGCTGTCTTCGGCGCGCGAATCTGGCGTGACCGCGCTCTTCGGCGAGAAGTACGGCGAGTTCGTGCGCGTGCTGGAAGTCGGCACGATCAGCAAGGAGCTGTGCGGCGGCACCCACGTCTCCCGCACCTCCGAGATCGGCTTCATCAAGATCGTCTCCGAGAGCAGCGTTGGGGCGAACCTTCGCCGAATCGAGGCTGTCACGAGCTTTGACGCCTACGAGCTCATTCGCACCGAGGAGACCGAGCTGTTCGAGGCGGCTGCAGTGCTCAAGGTTCCGGCGCGCGATGTCGCCGAGAAGGCCGCCGCGCTCACAAAGAAGCTCAAGGAGCTCGAGTCCGGCGCCCAGCGCCTTGTCGACCTCGTCTCCGACGACGCCATCACGGCTGCCCTCAGCACGGCGGTGGACGTGGGCTACAAGCTCGTGGTCACCAAGCTCGAGACGGCCCGCCCGGCGGCACTGCGCTCCACCTGGGACATCTTGCACTCACGTGGTGCTGAAGCACTCGTAATCGCCACGACCGATCCGGACTCCGGCAAGGCCGTTCTGCTCGCCGCAGGCAGCGACAAAGCCGTGGCGGCGGGCTTCAATGCGGGCACTATCATCCGCGAGCTAGCTGCGGTCGTTGGGGGTCGCGGCGGCGGCAAGCCTGCCATGGCCCAAGGCGGCGGCGAGGATGCTTCGGCGCTCGACGCGGCGCTCGCCAAGGCTCGCGAACTGCTCGGAGCCGGGTAGAGCCCGGGGGCATGCGCATACTTGCGCTCGATATTGGCGAGAAGCGGATCGGGGTCGCGGTATCGGACCCGACCCAGCGCGTCGCCAGCCCCGTGTGTGTGCTCGACGCCCCGCAGGCACTGGCGTCCAAGCGCGACTTCGAACGCCTGCAACAGGACTATGACGATATAGAACTGCTGCTCGTGGGTCTGCCACGCTCACTTGACGGGACCGAAGGGCCGCAGGCCGCTCGGGTCCGTGAGGTCGCGGTGCGAATCGGCGAGCTGACTGGCCTGCCCCTCGCTTACTGTGATGAGCGGCTTTCTTCTGTGGAGGCCTCGCGCCGAATGGCCGAGGCCGGCGCGGATTCACGCGCACGCCGCGGAAGCGTCGACATGGTAGCTGCTGCGCTCATGCTGCAGGCGTACTTGGATGAGAAGTGGAGTGATCGATGAGCTTGGCTCGTCGTAGTGGACGCCGCGACAGCGGCGCGGTCAAGGGTGTCGTTCTCGGTGTTATCGGCCTGCTGGTCGTCGTCTTGGCAGTTGCAGGCGTCGGCGTCTACAGCTACTTCTTCAAGCCTGAGGCCAAGGTTGCCAATGGCACGCCGGTCAACGTCACTGTCTCAAAGGGCGCAGGTAGCGAAGCGATCGCGAACCAGCTGGCCGACGCTGGTGTAGTCTCCAACGCGAACCTCTTCCTGCTTTCGGTGAAGGAGAGCGGCAAGGGCTCGAAGCTCAAGCCCGGCGCCTACAAGCTCGCTGCGGGGATGCCGCACGACAAGATCATCGACGTTCTCGTGGAGGGGCCGGCGGTCAAGACCTATACCGTCACGATCCCCGAGGGCTGGCGTATCGAGCAGATGGCAGCGCGCTACGCAGCCGAGGCGCAGATTCCTGAAGATGAGTTCCTGACGCTCGCGAAGACGGGGGCCAAGGAGTTTGCCGGGAACCACCCGTACCTGGCTGACGCCTACAACGGCTCGCTCGAGGGCTTCCTCTTCCCAAAAACCTACACGATTCGCGACGGTTCATCCGCCCGCGACGTGATCGAGATGATGCTCGACCAGTTCGACAAGGAGATCGCTTCTGTTGATCTGGCAGCGGCGGCCAAGAAGAATCTGACCCTCAGCGACGTCGTCAACATCGCGGCGATCGTCGAGCGCGAGACGAAGCTTGCCGAAGAGCGGCCCAAGGTCGCGTCTGTCATCTACAACCGCCTCCATCTCAAGATGCGGCTGCAGATGTGCTCAACGGTTGTGTACGTGCTGAACAAGAAGGAGATGCGGCTCACGATTGCCGAGACGCGCGTCGACAGCCCGTACAACACCTACATCAACGCGGGACTTCCGCCCGGACCAATCGCCAGTCCTGGACTTTCGTCACTTCAGGCGGCCGCGCATCCTGCCGACACGAAGTACATCTATTACGTGTTGACCGGGAAGAACGGCTCTCATACGTTTGCGAAGAACAACGCTGACTTCCTGACGGCCAAACGCAAGTCCAAGGAGGTATTTGGCAAGTGAGCGAAACCACGGCGAGCGCGCCTGCAGCCATCATCATTGAAGGCGCTCGCAAGGACTACGGTGCCCAAGCGGGCGGGCGCCGTGAGGCTGTCTCTGACGTCTCCCTATGCGTTACCCAGGGTGCGATTCACGGCCTGCTCGGTCCGAACGGCGCGGGTAAGACCACAACGCTGAAGATGCTTCTGGGACTCGTGCGGCCAAGTGGCGGCACCTTTGAGGTCCTCGGCGTCGACGCTCACAAACCGGGCGCACGTGCCCAGCTGGGTTTTCTGCCCGAACAGCCGTACTTCCCGATACAGCTCACTGTCATCGAGGCGCTCACGCTCTACGGCCGACTCGCTGGGCTCACCAAGACCCAGGTTGCCGCTGAGGCCCCCGCTCTGCTCGAGCGTGTAGGGCTTGGCGGACAGGCCAAGACACGCCTTTCGCGCTTCAGCCGCGGCATGCTACAGCGCCTGGGCCTTGCCCAAGCGATGCTTGGCTCGCCGAAGGTGGTCGTGCTCGACGAGCCCGCCTCCGGTCTGGACCCCGTCGGCCAGCGCGACATCCGAAACCTCATGTTGGAGCTGCGCGGTGCCGGCACGAGCATCCTGCTCTCGTCACATCAGCTCTCCGAGGTCGAGACGGTCTGCGATGAGGTAACGATCCTCAATCGCGGTCTCGTCGCAGCCCGCGGGCACATCGACGACCTGCTTTCTGTCGCCGGTCAGGCAGCCATCACGGCGCGCGGCGATGGCGATCTTCCCGAAGCCGTTGCCGGTCGTGTGGTCGACACCGCGTTCTCGGGCGCCACGGTCTCGTTTTCCGTCGCCGAGTCTGACGTGCGTGCCGTGGTCGATGCACTCGACGACGCCGGTTGGACGCTGCTGGCGGTCTCGCCCAAACGCGACTCGCTCGAGGACTACTTCGCCCGCATGCTTGGCGAGTCGGTAGAGGAGGGGGGTGCGCGATGAACCAGACTCTCGCTATCGCCCGCGCCGTCCTCGCAGACGCCGTGCGCCGAAAAGTCATCTGGGTAGTGCTCGTGTTCGCAGCACTGCTTGCGTTCGCCATTCCGATGCTTCCGAACTACGGCGGCGAAGTCGTCTCTGCGGTCTATCGCGAAATCACCTTGGCGCTAATGTTCACCGCAGCTCTCATCGTGGGCCTCGCGCTTGCGGCCACGCGAATTCCTGGCGAAGTGGAGCGTCGCACGGTGTTCAGCCTGCTGGCGCGCGATGTTCGGCGTTGGCACTACATCGTGGGCAGCTGGCTCGGGATGTTCCTGGTCACAGGCATCGTCATCGCCGCGTTCGTCGTCATCGCGATCGCCTGCGGCATGCTCGTCTACCACCAGCCCATGCTCGTGCTCATCGAGGGTGCGATCGCGATCTGGCTCGAGACCGGCGTCATCATGGCGCTCACGGTGCTCGCTTCCAGCCGCTTCAACCCGGTGACCGCGGTCATCGCAGCGCTCGCGTTCATCTTCATCGGCCACTCGATCTCCGGCGTGCTCGGATTCGGTGGAGAGGGCCAGCCGGCAACGCCGTGGTGGCTTCCGAGCCTGGACGCTTTCAACGTCATCAACCCGATCGCGCACGGCGGTGGTGTGAGCCCGGTCTACATCGGCTCGATGGTGCTCACCTTCGTGGCGCTCGCTGGTCTTCTGCTGGTAGGAGCCTCAGCAGCGTTCTCGGGCAGAGACCTGTGAGCGCATTCACGGGCAAGACCCGCGTACTCGTACTGGTCGCGGTACTAGTAGTCGTGCTCTTCGCGGGTACGGCCCTCGCGTCGTACTCTGCGCCGGCAGAGGGGCATTCGAGCACCGGGCGTGTTCTGGGCAAGAGCGGCTTCGCCTTCCTCGGCGGGCTGCGGATGTTCGCAGCAGCCGTGATCTGGAACCGCATCGACCCGATCTTCCACACCTACTACGACGGGGTGCCGCTGGAGAAGCAGGCCTACATGCTCCCGCACCTTCGGCTGGTGACCCTGCTCGACCCGCAGTTCGTGCAGGGCTACTACATGGCCTCTTACATGGTCGCCAAGGGCGGCAACATGGAGCAGGGAATCGGGATCGCCGAGGACGGGCTGAAGAGCAACCCAACCTCGGGCCTCATGTACGCCAACCTCGCTCAGCTGCTGATGATGCAGGATGCCAAGGGCAACCTGCCGAAGATGATCGAACTCGCCGGGAAGGGCATGCGAAGCGATGTTTCGTGGTCGACCGCGGATGACCGCTACGATGGTCTCGTGATGTTCAGGGGCATCTACATGCTGGCGAAGGACGACGCGAAGGTGGCAGCGATCAACAAGGAGCTCGAAGCCATCAAGTCCGCGGGCGGCCTCGCGAGTCACGACCACAACGGAGACGGCGTACAGGACCACTAGATGTCGCTACTCGCGCCAACGTTCTACTACCGAAAGGTGACCGATATCGATCTCGACGAGCTGCGCGCTCGTGGAGTCGACTCGCTTCTGGTCGATATCGACAACACGATTCTGCCCCGAGACACCGGCGAGATGGTCGAAGAGCTCAACGCGTGGGCACGCGACGCGATCGCGTCGGGCTTCTCGATGTGTCTGGTCTCCAACAACTGGCATGCTCACGTGAAGCGTGTGGCAGACGCCATCGGCGTCGAGATGGTGCCCCGCGCACTCAAGCCGCTCCCGTTCGGCTTTCTTCGTGGAGTGAAGCTGCTAGGCACCACCGCGAAGAAGACAGCCATAATCGGCGACCAGCTCTTTACCGATGTAATGGGTGGCAAGCTCGTTGGAATGACGACCGTGCTCGTACAACCGCTTTCCGAGTCCGACCTGCCGCACACCCTCGTGCTCAGGCGGCTGGAGTCACTGGTGCTCGCAGGGAGGACGCCACTCCCGTAAGCTTTCAAGTAGTGAAGTCGCACTTCACTCAACTGAGGGGCTTGAGTCAGATGCAGTCTATTCGTGGAACGACGAAGCTCGCAGGTGTGATAGGCAAACCCCTGGCACACACGCTGTCACCGGCGATTCACAACGCCGCATACGCGCACCTGGGTCTCGACTGGGTATACGTGCCGCTGGAGGTTCCCGATGAGGCCGGCTTGCGCCGAGTGGTGGCCGCGACCGGCTCGCTCCCGTTCGTTGGATTCAACGTCACCATGCCCTACAAGCAGTCGGTCATGGAGCTTGTCGATGAGGTCTCCACCGCCGCGGCGATGGCGGGGGCGGTCAACACCGTCCAGATCTCCGAAGACGGGCGCTCTGTGGGCTACAACACCGACGGACGCGGCCTGATTGAGGCACTTGAGGTCGAGGCCGACTTCACCGCTGCCGATAAAGACATCGTGGTCCTCGGTGCCGGCGGAGCTGCTGGTGCGGCGGTCGTCGCGCTCATGCTCGGGCGGGCGTCTCGGATCACGGTAGTGAATCGGAACGTCGAGAAGGCCGCGGAACTCGTCGAGCGACTCGGCCGGCACGGCGGTTCCGTGCTGTTCGAGGTCGAGGAGTCAAGCATGGCTCGCGACGTCGTCGTAGGCGCGGACCTCGTGCTGAATGCGACGCCGCTCGGCATGCGGACGGGAGATCCCAGCCCCGTTCCCGCCGAGTGGGTGCGCCCCGGCCAGGTCCGGTTCGACATGGTCTATGGCACGAATCGTCCGACCGCGTTCGTGTCGGACGGCCGCAACGCCGGTGCGGTTGCGCTCGACGGGCTGGGGATGCTTGTTGCTCAGGCGGCCATCGCGATTGACATGTGGAACGAAGGGTCGACGGCCAAGGCGCCGCGCGACGTGATGAAGAAGGCAGCCGAGGCCGCGCTTGACGCGCGGATGGGGGACATGGAAGTGAACGATGGCAGCGCGTAGTCAGAGACTCGGACAGCTGCTCGTGCGTGCGGGAGTCGTCACGCAGGAGCAGCTTGACGACGCGACTTCGCGCGCGCAGGACCGGCCATTGCCGTTCGTGCTCGACGAGTGCGGCTACGCGTCTGAGACGTCGATCGCGCGTGCGATCGCCGATCAGATGGGGCTGGAGTTCGTCGACATCTCCGCGACCGATATCGATCCCAACGCTCTCGTGCTCGTGAGCATGGATCTCATGAGAAAGCACTCGATGCTACCGGTCGCCCTCGAGGATGCCACCCTCGTGGTTGCGATGGCCGATCCGGCCAACATCCTTGCCATCGACGACCTGCGTATTGTGACGCGCCGTGATGTGCGCGTCGTCGTGGGCGTGGGCACTGATATCGACAGCGCCATCGAGCGCTACAAGGCCAGCCAGACCAACGTCGAGGACATGCTTGGCGAGCTCGACGATCAGAACGTCTCGTCGGCCAAGGACGAGGACGATGAGGCCGCCCAAGAAGAGTCTGCGGTAGCCAAACTGATGAACCAGATCGTCACCGAGGCCATCCGTCAGGGTGCTGGCGACGTCTACATAGAGCCGCAGGAGCATGAGATGCGCGTGCGGTTCCGCATCGATGGCGTGTGCCGAGAGGTGTTCACCGCACCGAAGAAGACTCACCGGCAGCTGATTAGCCGCCTGAAGATCACCTCGGGCATGGACATCGCCGAGCGGCGAGTGCCCCAGGACGGTCGATTCGGAGTCGTGCTCGACAGCAAGGCCGTGGACTTCCGCGTCGCGACGCTTCCGCTCGTGCACGGCGAACTCGCCGTTATGCGACTTCTACGCCGTGACTCGATCATGATGTCACTCAAGGACCTCGGCTTCCTCGAGCAGAATATGCAGCTGCTGCTGGAGGCGCTGTCGCTCCCGTACGGCGCCATCCTAGTCACCGGTCCGACGGGTTCGGGTAAGTCGACCACGCTGTACGCGGCGATCAACGAGACCAACGACCCGAAGTCGAATCTCATCACTGTCGAAGACCCTGTCGAGTACCGGCTTGCCGGACTGTCCCAGGTCCACGTCAACGAGCGCGCCGGGCTCACATTCGCAGCCGCCCTTCGCTCGATTCTTCGTCAGGACCCTGACAAGGTCATGATTGGTGAGATCCGAGACCGCGAGACCGGCACTATCGCGATTGAAGCGGCGCTGACCGGACACCTCGTGCTCTCCACTCTGCACACAAACGACGCCCCTTCGGCAGTCACCCGACTCACCGAGATGGGCATCGAGCCCTTCCTGACGGCGTCGGCTGTCACGCTGGTGGTCGCGCAGCGTCTTGCACGGCGTCTGTGCCCCGAGTGCAAGGAAGCCTACCTGCCCGAAGAGTCGCAGCTTGAACGGCTCGGTTTCCCGTTCGAGCCGGGGGATCCGCCCAGACTCTTCAAGTCGCGCGGCTGCCGCAAGTGCAACGGCATCGGCTACAAGGGCCGAATGGGCATTCATGAAGTGATGCGTATGTCGGAGACGCTCGAACACCTTACGGTCGAGAACACTTCGGCCGACCGCATCAAGAAACAGGCCGTCGAAGAGGGCATGCTCACGCTGCGTGACGACGGCTTCGCGAAGGTTCGTCTGGGCCAGACGTCGCTCGAAGAGATCCTGAGGGTGGTGGTGTGATGCGTCCGAGAGAAATTGCAGCATATGGGCGCAGTTCGCTGTTGTTTGCCCCCATCCTTCGTGCGACGATTGGCACTCACGCCGATTGCATTTCCTGCTGTCCGCGCAACCCGCGTGTCGTCCCGCCTAAGACCCCTGGGAGGTGTTCGTCGCATGGTCGATGACGTATTCGGCGAACTGTTCATGGATGACGATGCCGAAGAGCAGAGCGTGCCGGTTCCGATCGTGCCGCCTGTTACACCCCCGGTGGCTGTGCCGCTCGCGTTGGCGGACAGCGACCTGGAAGCCGACGCCGGCCAAGTCGATGTCGCGTCAATGCCGGTCGCTCTCGTAGCACCGGTCGCTGAACCTGTGGCACCCGCCGTTGCACCCGTTGTGTCCGCGGCACCTGTGGCACCGATCCCGCAGCCGGCGCGTACCGATCGCGAACGTCGGCTAGCAGACGCGCTCAACGCACTCATGCAAGAGAACCACGACGTTGAAGCGGCTGCGCTCGTGTCGCTCGACGGCTTTCCGATGGCATCCGCGTTGCCCGATGGGATCCAGGAGGACCGGGTCGGCGCGATGTCTGCAGCGATTCTGGGACTTGGCGAGCGCGCAGCGGCCGAACTCGGACGGGGGAAGCTCTCGCAGGTGTTCATCGAAGGCGAGGACGGCTACGTGCTGCTGATGGCGGCGGGAGACAGGGCGGTTCTGACGTGCCTGGCAGACCGTCGCGCCAAGCTTGGTTTGACGATCTTCGACATGCGACGCACGGCAGGCGAGATCGGCGAGATTCTCGGCTAGTGACGGGTATTCGGCTAAGAGGTAAGTGACGTTTTCAAATGGCGCTGAGGGGAAACCTCAAAGACTTCAGTCTCCCTGACGTCTTCCAGCTGGTGGCATTCAGCAGGAAGACCGGGGTGCTTCGCATTACCCGGGAGGACGGTGCCACTGGTACCGTATGGTTCCGGGACGGCGACGTCTTCTTCGCGTCTTCAAACTGGCATACGCGCTTGCTGGGCGAGCGCCTGGTACAGGCGGGGCGCATAACGCCGACGGCGCTGGACGCTGCGCTCAAGATCCGCGAGGCCGAAGGGTTCAAGGGCCGCCGCCTGGGTCAGATCCTCGTCGATCACGGTGCTGTCACGGAGAAGGTCCTAGAGACCTTCGTTTCCGAGCAGATTCAAGACACGATCTTCGATCTGATGCGGTGGAGTGAGGGAGCGTTCGACTTCGAGTCGATGCCCGAGGTCGCCGACGAGGACATAGGCCTCACCGTCTCCATCGAGAACGTCATCATGGAAGGCTCGCGCCGACTCGAAGAGTGGAATCGGATCCGCAAGAAGATCCCGTCGACTAATGTCGTCTTCATCATGTCGACCGCGCCCGGCGAAGGCACCTTCGAGATATCTCTCAAGCCCTCGGAGTGGCGCCTGCTGCTGCTCGTTGACGGCACGCGCTCAGTGGCCGATTTGGCCGTCGAGACGCATCAGACCGACTTCGAAGTCGCCCGCGTCATCTACGGCCTGTTTAGTGCCGGTCTGCTCGAGTTCGCTACCGAAGAGCAGATCGAGCGCAATCTTGCGGAGCGTCTCCGCCGCGAAGAGGCGGTTGCTCGCGTAGAAGCCGAACAGGCTGCCGAGTTGCAGGAGGCGACGGCCGATGCGCTGGCTCGAGAGCAGGCGCTCGTCGACGACTCGATCCGCCGCTTCCACGAGACAGGCGAGTTTGCCGCCGTAGACTCCGAGCTGGTGTTCGCCGAGCCTACTCTCGAGCATCAGGAACCTGGCGCAGAGCCGGAGATTGGGTCTTTCGCCGAATCTGCCGTCGAACTCGAACTTGAGGTCACGCCTGAAGCCGCGTTCGTCGCCGAGCCGGCCGCGGAAGCCGAGACCGGGCCGACCAGCGACTTCGAGCTCGAACTTGAACCCGAGCCTGACGAGTACGTGCTCGAGCCCGCGGTTGAGCCCGAACCTGAGATTGAGCCGGAGCCCGAGCCCGAACCCGAGCTCGCGCCTGAACTCGAGCCTGAGCCCGAAACGCCGCAGTACATCGAGCCCAAACCTGAGGCAGCGCCGCTTGAGGTGCCGGAGTTCCTTGGTGCACCGACACTCGAGTCTATCGCCGCCGACGGTTCTCTCGAGCAGTTCATGGGGGCCGTGCTTCAGCCGGCGGAGCCACCGATTTCAAGCGAGTTCGACGTCGAACCCGAACCGTGGGCGGAGGTCGCACCGGCTGAAGAGGTCGCCCCGGCGGGCGCCCAGACACATGACTTCGCACGCGACCTACTGGCGTTGGGCCTCGGAGAGCTGCCGCGCGAGCTGACTGAGCCTGCCGCCCCCGATCGGAGCCTCGATGCAGAGCCACTGGTGCCGCAGGCGCCAAGCGATGGGCTCATCGACATCTTCCAGATTGCCACGGAGATAGATCTCGATTCCGGTGTGCTCGAACTGAGCGCACTGACCGATCTGTCGACCGGCGCGACGCTACGTGTAGACACGCCGACGATGCACGAGCCGCGGTTTGAGGCGCCGGCGGCGCCTGAGGCCGATCTCGCCCCTGAGCTGCGCCCAATCGTCGAGCCTGAGCACGAGTTCGAAGTTGCCGAAGAGCAGCCGCTTGGGGCCGCAGAGGTACCTGGCTCCCTCGACGGCGAGATTCTGGACGACCTTGTGATCATCGAGGAGCTGGCCACACAGCCCGAGCCCGAGCCCGAGCCCGAGCCCGAACCAGAACCAGAACCCGAACCGGAACCCGAGCCAGAACCGGAGCCCGAATCCGAGCCCGAACTCGAGCTGGAACCTCAGCCGGAGGATCTGCGTCTAGCCGGTATCGAGGCGCTCATCGCGGACCTCTCAGATGACGAGGTGGACGTGGCGTCGCCCGAGGCGGTCGCTGCTGAAGCCGAGATCGGAGACTACGAGGCAGACGACATCGACTTCGTCGCCGAGCCAATGTCTGCGATCGAGGAGCCGGTCGCCGCGCCAATCGCGGAACCCGAGCCGGAGATCACCCCCGAGCCTGAGCCAGAACCAGAGCCAGAACTCCCGCTGGGTGTCGGGCTGAATGCTTTCGAAGATGGACACACCGGCGACCTGAGCGCGCTGCTGAAGACGCTCGACGACGAGGACGAACTCACAGCCGATACGCCCGCGCCGGAAGTGCCAACGGCGGAAGCGCCAGTGCCAGTGGCACCCGTGCAGGAAACGACAGTCGCAGCCGCGCCGCAGGTCTCGGCACCACAGCCCGTTGCCCCGGCGCCCACCGCCCCGCAGGCGCCCATGCCTGTCGCCGCCAGGGTCGACCAGCCCGACGTGCTTGAGGACACCACACCCACGCAAGGCGTCATCTCCACAGATGCCTTCATGGAGGACATCACCATCTCTGATCTGGGCCTGTCCACAGGTCTGGGCGACGAGCTCTCGGCTCTGACGGGTGTGGAGCGCGCTCGTCCCATGCGTCCGCAGGCGACGGTGAACTCGGTTGAAGCCGCCGAGCGTGACGTGCTGAGGCGTGACCTTCGCGTCGACAAGAGCACGCTTCTGAAGATCATCGACGGTCTAAAGGAGCTCTGAGACACCGCAGATGCAGTCGGTCAAAGTAGTGGTCACAGGCCCGTTTAACGCAGGTAAGACGACGTTCATCAAGTCGGTCTCCGAGATCACCGTGCTCTCAACTGAGCGACAGGTCAGCGACTACTCGTCTGACAGCAAGGGCGAGACGACGGTTGCAATGGACTTCGGTCGCATCACGGTCTCCGATGATGTGGTGCTCTACCTGTTCGGCACGCCCGGGCAGTCACGATTCTCCTTCATGTGGGAGACGCTTTCGGAAGGAATGCTTGGCTTCGTCGTTCTCGTCGACGCCGGCTCACGCGAGAGCGTGCGTGAGGCCAAGGAGATCATCGAGTTCTTCACGGAGCGCTCGGACGTGCCGTTCGTCGTAGGCGCAAACAAGGTCGCCGAGGGCGACGAAGGGTCGCTTAAGGCGCTCGCAAAGAGCCTTGAGCTTCACCCAGACGTTCCAATGCTGGCGCTGGACGCCCGCAGCCGCGACTCGGTCAAGTCGGTTCTGCTGGGACTGCTCTACGCCATCGTCGAGAACATGGAGTAGGGAGTGGCTGATCCGATCCTCTTGGGAATCGGTGCCGGGATCGTCATCGGTGTCATCGGCATCGTGATCACTCTCGCGACTGGCCTGAACAAGTCGTCCAACAAGTCCGTTTCGGCAGTAGGCGGGCCTGCCTCCCAGCTGATGCCGGCCGACGAACCCCAGACTACATTCCCGGCACCACGGCCCCTGGTGCTGGAGCCTGCCGAAGAACCGTTGCTCCCTGTGCCTGAGACTCGTTATCTGCCCGCAGACGCCGCTGGAGTGTCGGACGCCGTCGAAGGGCCGCAAGTGGCCGGGGAAATCGAGCCGGAGGACGCCGAGTTGGCGCCTGAGCCTGCGCAAGCTAAGAACGAGTCTGACACCGATCGCGCGGCCAAGGCGCCCTACGCAAGCGGTCTCGTCGCACCTGTCGAACTGTGGGTCGGTGACACCCGGATCGTGGTCAAAGACGGGACGCGCACGCAGCTGAAGTTCCGCTCATATGCCGATTCGCTGCTCTCGGCCCTAAAAGAAGCCAAGGATGAAACCGATAAAGGAGTGTGAGGAGCGTCACAAGGTCTGCTACCACAGCAGGCGGTGGCGTGCTCTGATGCATCGGTAGGTCCTCGGCGGAAGCAGCAGACTAAGTGGCACTAGCCGGACAACGACTCGGCCAGCTCCTTGAGCGGGCCGGAATCATCACCGACCGCCAGTTGGCGGACGCGCTTGAGGTCCACCGGGCCACCAGCCGTCCGCTCGGCCGCGTGTTGGTCGACCTCGGGTACGCGACTCAAGGCTCGATTCTCTCGGTCATGGCCAAGCAGATCGGGATCGACTACATCGACTTCGGAGAGGTTAATCCCGAGCCTTCGGCCGTCACGACCGTTCCCCGTGACCTCGCCGAACGGTACACGCTGATGCCGATCAAGCTCACCGACGGTGAGCTCGTGGTTGCGATGGCCGACCCGCAGAACGTGCTTGCCCTCGATGACCTGCGCATCATCACGGGTCTCGAAATCCGCCCCGCAATCTCCACTAAAGACGACATTCAGGCAGCGATCCAGGAGTACTACAAGGTCGCCGAGCACACCGACGACTCCGACTTCGTTGGAACCGACGACATCTCATCAGACGAGCTCGCGGGTATGACTGAGGTCGGCGAGGAGTCTCCGGCCGTCAAACTCGTCAACTACCTCATCCAGAAGGCCGTCACCGAGCGCGCGTCTGACATTCACATCGAGCCGCAGGAGTCTGAGGTTCGCGTGCGCTTCCGAATCGACGGCGTGCTCCACGAGATCATGCGCAGTCCGAAGTCGTCGCAGCAGTCGCTCATCAGCCGCTTCAAGATCATGGCCGAGATGGACATTGCGGACTCGCGTCGGCCACAGGACGGCCACTGTGCCGTCACCGTCGGCGCGCACCGCGTGGACTTCCGAGTGTCAACGCTCCCGACGGTCTACGGCGAGCGCGTGGTTCTGCGAATCCTGCGCAAGGACTCGATCCTGCTACAGCTCTCCGATCTCGGCTTCCTGCCCTCGGCACTCGAGCGCTTCGAGGCCTCCTTCAAGAAGCCGTACGGCACCGTACTCGTGACCGGTCCGACGGGTTCGGGCAAGTCGACGTCGCTCTATGCGGCGATAAACGTGCTCAACGATCCCGACAGACACATCATCACCGCCGAAGACCCGGTCGAATATCGCCTCCCGGGCGTCAACCAGTGTCAGATCAACCACAAGGCCGGTCTCACGTTCGCTCGCGCACTGCGCTCGTTCCTGCGCTGCTCGCCCGATGTCATCCTCGTCGGCGAGATCCGTGACCAGGAGACCGCACAGATCGCCATCGAGTCGGCGCTCACCGGTCACCTCGTCCTCTCCACGCTGCACACCAACGACTCGTCGAGTGCTATGACGCGCCTTATCGAGATGGGCGTCGAGCCCTTCCTGGTCTCCTCGGCAATCGACTGCGTGCTGGCCCAACGCCTGGCTCGGAAGCTATGCCCGGACTGCAAGCAGGAGTGGCGTCCCAAGTCGCAGGTGCTCATCGAGGCCGGCTTCCCTGCCGATAACGTCCCTGAGGTCGTATACCGCGCCGAAGGCTGTCGCCGGTGCGGTGGTACGGGCTATCGTGGGCGTATCGGCGTGCACGAAGTGCTGACGATCACTGAGGAGATCTCGCGCCTCTGTGTGGAAGAAGCGACCTCTGAGAAGATCAAGGCGACGGCAGTAGCGCAAGGCATGCACACGCTGAAGCAAGATGGTCTAGAAAAGGTAAGGCTGGGGCAGACCTCGATCGAGGAGATCATGCGAGTCATCGTCTAACAGGCGGACAACGCATCAAGGAGTCATCATGGCCACGTTCGTATACACAGTCCGAGATCGAGCAGGCAAGATCGCCAAGGGTAAGCTCGAAGGTGAGAGCAAAGAGGCGGTCCAGGGCAAGCTCACTCAGATGGGCTACATCATCGTCGAGCTCAACTCTGAGACCGGCGTTGCAGCCCTGAACAGCATCACGTTCGGTACGGGCGTGAAGCTCAAGGACGTCTCGATCTTCGCCCGGCAGTTCTCCACGATGATCAACGCGGGTCTGTCGCTCACGAAGTGTCTGACGATCCTGTCGGGTCAGACGGAGAACTCGTATCTGCGCGACATCATCGCGCAGCTCGGGAAGGACGTTGAGGCGGGCCAGTCGCTCTCTGACTCTCTCGCCAAGCACCCCAAGGTGTTCCCGCCCATCTTCATCAACATGGTCCGAGCCGGCGAGACTGGTGGTGTTCTCGACGAGGTCTTGAATCGAGTAGCGGACCACTTCGAACGTGACTTGGCGTTGCGGGGCAAGGTGAAGTCAGCGATGACCTACCCGGTCGCGATGGGCGCGATGGTTCTGCTGATCCTTGCCGCGATGATGATCTTCGTCATCCCGACTTTCGAGAAGATGTTCTCGGACATGGGTGGTGAGCTGCCAATCACGACGCGCACGCTGATCAACATCTCCCACTTCGTCGCAAGCTGGAAGGGTCTCGTTTCTGCGGTGGTCGCCGTCGTCCTGTTCTTCATCTTCAAGTGGTGGGCGAGTGGCGCCGGACGCTACATTTGGGACAGCGCGAAGCTCAAGATGCCTGTGTTCGGCGGCATGATTCAGAAGATGGCCCTGGCCAAGTTCACGCGAACGTTCGGCACGCTCATCGCGGCGGGCGTTCCAATCCTCACCGCGCTCGACATCGTTGGCGAGACCGCCGGCAACGAGGTAGTCGCCGAAGCGGTTCAGAACGCCCGATCGGCAATCAAGGAAGGCGAGACGATCGCCAAGCCGCTATCGGAGAGCAAGGTCTTCCCATCGATGCTCGTGCAGATGATCGCGGTCGGCGAAGAGACCGGTGCGCTCGACGCGATGCTCAACAAGATCGCCGACTTCTACGACGAAGAGGTCTCGTCGGCGGTAGAGGGTCTCACATCACTGATCGAACCGCTCATGATGATGACTCTGGGCGTCGTAGTCGGCGGTATGGTCATCGCCCTGTATCAGCCGATGTTCAACGTCATCAGCCTGGTGCAGTAGCGGCAGCATCAGCAGTTCGTACTGAAATCGAATGCAGCGGGCCCAGGAGCCATCAGCTCCCGGGCCCGTTTCGTTTCCCCCCGACAAGCTGGCAAAACGCCGATTTGTGCTCATTTGTAGTGACGGTCGACACCAATCTGAGATTTATCCCACATTTTTGCTCAAGTCTGGTTGTGGGCCACCGATAACTGTGATGTCGGAGGGCGGAAAGGTTCCGCCCGACTGTTACCCCAGATGGGGGAGAGGAGGTGCGACCACATGAAGCTGTTCCGTAAGGAAGAGGGATTCACCCTCGTCGAGCTCATGGTCGTCGTGCTTATTATCGGTATTCTTGTTGCTATCGCTATCCCGGTCTTCAACGCCGCTCGCGGCAACGCACAGCGTCGTTCGTGCCAGGCCAACCTGCGCACCCTCGACGGTGCTATCGAGCAGTGGCGTGCCGCTGACCCGACGAACGATCCGGCCGACTGGGCCAACTTCGCCGCCGCTATGGGCGATCTCGGTACCTATGTCAAGACGACCCCGGCATGCCCCGCCGCTGGTGTCTACAGCCTGAACGGCTCCGGTACGTCTTCGCCGAACTTCGTCTGCAGCCTGGCTGCGTCGGACGGCCACGAGTACTAGGCCAATCGAACCAAAGCGTAACGGAAGGGCCGGGATCTCCCGGCCCTTCTTGTTTCTCCGGAGGAAGCGACAACACTCTGGTGCGCACCGGCGTGGACCGGTGTGGCGGCCGAAACCCACTTCGGCTAGGCTCGTTTCGCCACTCGTCGTCGAAAGGACCTGTCAAGGTGCTGGAAGTCCCTTCGTGGCTCGGACCGCTCCTTCTCGGGGTGTTCGGCCTGCTCATCGGTAGCTTTGGGAATGTCGTGATCTACCGGCTGCCTCGAGGCGAGTCGCTCAACTACCCCGCATCGCACTGCCCGGCGTGCGGCCATCCGATCCGCTGGTACCACAACGTGCCGGTGCTCGGCTGGCTATGGCTGCGCGGGAAGTGCGCGGACTGCGGAGACCCCATCTCCACCAGGTACCCACTCGTTGAGGCCGCGATGGGCCTTCTGTGGTGGCTCGCGGGCTCCTACTACCACATGGGGCCGAAGACGGTGCCCGCGATCGTGCTGTTCACCCTGCTCCTACTGCTCTCGATGATCGACATCGATGTGATGCGTCTGCCGAATGTGCTCGTCGCCGGGCTCTTCGGTTCCGGTCTTGTGCTCGCTGCTGCTGCCAAGTTGATCGGTTGGGCTGCGATGCCACTCGTGCCTGCGTCAGCGGGCGGCTGGCCCGCAGATCCGTTGTATGGCGCTCTTGCGGGCGTGCTGCTTGGCGCGGGGCTGAGCCTCGGCCTCGCGGCGCTCTATTCGGCGGTACGCAAGGCCGACGGATTCGGCATGGGGGACGTGAAACTGCTTGGCGCGATCGGTGTCTTCGTTGGGCCGTACGCCGTCATGGTTCTGTTCCTGGCGAGCATCCTCGGCGTTCTGTGGATGCTGCCGGCCGGACGCTTGAAGGGTTGGCGGGAAAAGATGCCGTTCGGCCCCTTCATCGCGGCCGCCACCGTCGTGGTGGTCTTCGGGGGCGAACCTCTCTGGCAGTGGTACATGAGGCTTGCCGGACTGGCCTGACCAGGACCAGGAAATGAGAGTTCAAGGCTCAGGCATCGCTTGCCGATATGAGAGTTGTGCAAGAGTGGCGAATATCACAAAACGTGGTCGGCGCTATCAGGGTCGACACAGCAGTCTCTGTGATATCATCGCCGCGGGAGCATCGCAGAAGTTGATGAAGACTAGTCGTAGCAGATGTCGAGGGAGGATTGCGTGGCTCCTGTTTCCTTTGGCGCAGTGACGCCACCCATCGGGTTGGACATCGGGACGGATCATGTTCGCGCCGTCCAGGTTCGGCCATCCGGCTCCGGCCCCATTCTCTCGTCGTATGCCTCTGTCGGCGTGCCTTACGGTGCTGTCGTAGAGGGCGAGATCATCGACGCTGAGGCGGTCGCCGGCGCACTCAAGGACCTGTGGCGCACGGGAGGCTTCCGCTCCAAGGAAGTTGCCGTTGGAGTCTCGAACCAGAAGGTCGTTGTGCGCCTGATCGACCTGCCCTTCATGGAGAAGGCCGAGCTTGCCGGCGCCATCCAATATCAGGCCCAGGACTACATCCCGATTCCCATCGACGAAGCTATCCTTTCGCACGAGGTGATCGGCGACTACGTGACCGCCGCCGACGAGCACATGATGGAAGTGCTTCTCGTTGCCGCGCAACGCGACATGATCAGCGACCTCGTACATGCGGTCGAAGGCGCCGGACTCAAGCTCATGCAGATCGACGTGACCGCTTTCGCGCTCGTCAGGTCGCTTCTGGGCGAGTCGAGCGTGCTCTTCCCCGATGAGCACGAGAACAGCGAGGCTGTCGGCCTCATCCACGTGAGCTCGGGTATCACCAACATCGCTGTGGTCGAGGGTGGGGTCACACGGTTCACTCGTGTGTCTTCGCAGGCTGGTAGCCAGTTCACCCAGGCCGTCTCCAGCGTGTTGAACCTGACCTTCGACGAGGCGGAGACGCTCAAGCTTCAGGTTGGACTGCCCGCACTGGACGGCTCAGCTCCTGCGGTTCCCGCGGGAGTAGATCCCCAGGTCGTGGGCGCCGCACAGGAAGCGCTCGAGCGCGAGGCGAACAAGTTCATCGGTGAAGTCCGCCGATCGTTGGACTACTACCTGACGCAGGCTGCCCAGCTGCGCACCATCAAGCGAATCATCCTTACGGGCAGCGGTGCAGCCTTGCGCAACTTCCCTGCGTACCTCGCGAACGGGCTTCAGACTGAGGTCGTCATCGGCGACCCGCTGTCTCAGGTGCAGCTGGCATCGAGTGTCGAGCCGGCCGTCATGGCAGACCGCCTTGGCGTCGCGCCTGCAATCGGATTGGCGTTGGGGGGTCTTGACTAATGGTCAGGATCAACCTTCTGCCAGCTGAGATTCTCGAGCGCCGCAGGTACGAGCGCTGGTACCCGGCCGTCATCATTCCGGGCCTCGTGCTACTGGGAGTCGTTGTCGCGGTGTGGGGCGTCTTGAGCTTCACGGCCTCCTCGCGCGCACGTGACCTGCAGACCATCGAGGAGAGTACCGGCAAGCTGCAGGCGCAGGCTGACTCCTATCGCGTCTTTGAGGTGCAGGAAGCGTCCCTCAGGCAGCGCGAGCAGGTCGCAGCAGCTGCTATCGCTGGACGGGTCAACATGGGCCGGCTCGCCGAAGAGCTCGCGGTCATCCTGCCCGAAGAGGTCTTCGTCAAGACTCTGACGGCGAGTGAGACGCAGGGGCTGCTCATCGACGGATGCGCTCCGCGTGGCGGCGGCGCTTCGATGGCTTCGAGCTTTAAGTCCACGGCTGCTAGTCTCGTGCGCTTGAACTCGCTCGATTCGCTCTACGATGTTTGGCTCACGACTGCCGAGATCGGCGACTACAGCGGTTTCCAGGGTCTGGACGAGGACGCGTCGTCGACCGGCGTGGAAGTCCTCAACTTCACCGCAACCGCGAAGATCGCAATCCCGTCCGATTCTTCGAGCGCCTCGGCCACGGCCGCGGTCCAGTAGTAGGCAGCCATGAAACTCTCACCGCGAAACCAACTCATGCTCGTAGCAGCATTGTTCCTGCTGCTGGTGGTCGTCGCAGTCGTGGCGCTGATCGTTCCCAAGATCGCTCAGATGCGCCAGCTCGATGCCGACATCGCCTCGGCGGAACGGCAGCAGGGCGAGGCCAAGACTTTACTGGATAGGCGCAAGGAAGTGCGTGACCGTGCCGTCCAGAACGATGCCGAGCTGCTACAGCTGGCGGCATCGCTGCCCGACACCCCTGAGCTGCCCTCGCTCCTCGTTGAGCTGCAGGACCGTGCCTATGACGATGGCGTGCTCATCAGAAGGATCGAGCCGCAGCCGCCGCTCATGCCAGCCGGCAAGCCCTACGTCGAGATGAGCCTGAACGTGGTCACTTGGGGCTCCTGGAGCGACTCTGTCGACTTCGTCCAGGACCTGCAGAAGATGTCTCGCCTCGTCCGCGTCAACGAGCTGCGCTCGGAGCCGATTGACGAGCAGACACGCAAGGATAAGGAACCGTCGCTGGGCCAGTATGACGTCCAGACCACGATGAAGATCACGACGTACGTACTGCCGGCATCGGCTGACGCATCGGCAAGCGCGCCTGCTACGGCGCCGGCCCAGTAAGGGGGGAGCAGAGATGGTCGACAACATGAACCCGGCCCCTGTCCCTCAGGCGGACGCAGCAGTCGAGCCGAAGGCGGGATTCTTCTCAACGACTCTTGGCAAGGCGCTTATGATCGCCGGAGGGCTCGCCATCGTAGCGGCTCTTCTCGCCACAGTCGGATTGCTGATACTGGGCAACGGTCTGTTCAACGCGGTCAAGGACGCGGCCAAGGATGCGGCCAAGGCACCTGTCACTACGGCGAGCAACCAGAAGCCCGCGACGCCAACTGAGCCTGCAACCGCGCGCGATGCGGATCCCGTCGAGGACGTTTTCACATTCCGCAACCCATTCGTGCCCACGGTGAAACCGCCTGTCTCGGCGACGACGACTTCGTCGACCGGCACTTCGGGCAGCACGAATACGAGCTCGACCGCGTCGGTTCCGGCGGACACGCTGGCGCTGGAGAGCATCAAGACGGTCGATGGTGATCTTGTCGCCACCTTCATCTGGAACGGTAAGAGCTACACGGCCGGTGAAGGCGATACGCTCGAAGGCACGCCCTGGAAGGTCGTCAACCTGACGTCCTCTTCGGCGACGATGCTCTACGGCGACAGCGAGGTCACCCTCTCGGTCGGTCAGGGCATCAGTAAGTAGCCGAAGCGCACCTGCCCAACACCCCTGCTCTGTTAGAATCTGCGCACCTGAACTCGTGACCTGAAAGGTCCGCGTTGCCATGCGCTATACCACTGCAGGGGAGTCACACGGACGCGCTCTGTGCGCCATCGTCAGCGGAGTCCCCGCTGGTGTTCCCGTCGACCTCGCCACCATCAACACCGATTTGAAGCGTCGCCAAGGCGGCTATGGCCGCGGAGGTCGCCAGAGGATCGAAACCGACCGCGCAACCGTGCTGTCCGGCATCCGGTTCGGCGCAACGATCGGTAGCCCCGTCTGTCTGACCGTCGCCAACCGCGACTGGGACAACTGGACCGACGTAATGGCCGCCGAAGGGGAGAAGCCTGTCGGCGTTCGCGAGACGGCTCCTCGTCCCGGCCACGCCGATCTCGGCGGAGTCCTCAAGACCGGCTCGGACGACATGCGAGACATCCTCGAGCGCGCCAGCGCGCGTGAGACCGCTGCGCGAGTCGCCGCCGGCGGCATCGCAAAGGCCGTACTCGGCCTCTTCGGCGTGCAGATAGCGTCCTACGTCGAGTCCATCGGTTCAGCGGCGTGCGATGACGTCGACCCGGCCGGCGTTGACCTCGAAGCGGTGGAAGCGTGCGATGTGCGCTGTCCCGATGCCGAAGTGGCCCAGGCCATGCGCGACGAGATCGATGCGGCGCGCGCCGACGGAGAGTCGCTCGGTGGGGTCTTCGTGGTGACCGCGAGCGGGCTCGTACCCGGTCTTGGCAGCTACGCGGAGGCCGCTAGGCGCCTCGATGCCGACCTCGGCGCGTCGGTGCTGTCCATTCCTGCCATCAAGGGCGTCGAATTCGGCGACGGCTTCGCTGCGGCGAAGCGACGTGGGAGCACCGTGCACGACGAGATCCGCTACACGCAAGGCACCGGCTTCTCGCGTGCCACGAACCGAGCGGGTGGACTCGAGGGTGGCATGACCAACGGCGAGCTGCTCGTGGTCCGCGCGGCGATGAAGCCGATCCCAACGCTCATGCGCCCGCTGGGCAGCGTGGATCTCGACACGCACGAGCCAATCGACGCAAGCAAGGAGCGCAGCGACGTCTGCGCCGTGCCCGCGGCTGCGGTAGTTGCCGAGGCCGAAGTCGCCTTTGCACTGGCCCGAGCCTACCTCGATACCTTCGGCCGCGATTCGGCCGACGACATGGTCGCCGCGTGGGACCGATACCGCGACAGGGTCAGCCGGTGAGCCACGGCCACATCTTCATCGTCGGTTTCATGGGCGCCGGCAAATCGACGGTAGGGGTGCGAATCGCCGAAGAGCTCGACCGACCCTTTGTCGACTTGGACGATGCCATCGAGGCAAGCGCGGGAATGTCCGTCCCCGAGGTCTTCGCGACCCTCGGCGAGGAGCGCTTCCGCGAGATGGAGACCGAGGCGCTGGCGGCACTTGCCGGTCAGCCAGCGTCCGTGGTGGCCTGCGGCGGAGGCGTCGTCGTCCGGCCCGAGAACCGCTCGCTCCTCAAGGAGCTGGGCGTCGTGCTCTACCTGCAGGTATCCGCGGGCGAGGCGATTGCTCGTATCGGCGACGTATCTACCCGTCCGCTTCTGGCCGGACCCGGCGGTACGCTGGCGGCGACCGCTCTGCTGGGCGCGCGAGAAGCGCTCTACTCCGGAGTGGCCGACGCATGCATAGACACCGGCGGTGCGAGCGCCGAAGAAGTGGCGATGCGCGCCCTTTCGGCAGTTGAGGAGCTCTTGTGACGCGTTCTGTGTCAGTCCCGGTTCCCGGCGCGACATACGATGTCGAGATCGGCCCGGATCTTCTGGGCGGTATCGGACCACGCCTGCGGGAGTTGAGCGCCGCACGCAACGTGGCGTTGGTGACCGACAGCAACATCGCCGAGCGCTGGGCGCTTGGCGTGGATACGTCGCTCGCACGGGCGGGCTTCAACGTGACTCCTATGACGGTGCCCGCGGGCGAGGCATCCAAGAACTGGGCGCTCGCCGGCCAGATTGTCGAAGCGATGGCTGCTGCCAGACTCGGTCGCGATGACCTCGTGGTGGCCGTTGGCGGCGGCGTGATCGGCGACCTCGCCGGCTTCACCGCCGCTGTCTACCAGCGCGGTATCGCGTTCGCTCAAGTGCCCACGACGCTGCTCGCGATGGTCGACTCGTCGGTCGGGGGCAAGACGGCCGTCGACCTCGAGGCGGGCAAAAACCTCGCGGGCGCGTTCAAGCAGCCGATCGTGGTTGTGGCCGACACCTCGACGCTCGCCACGCTGCCTGAGCCAGAGTGGCTCTCGGGTGTAGCAGAGGCCGTCAAGAGCGCGTTGCTCGACAGCGAGGAATTCACTGCATGGACCGAATCGCACGCCTCTGAGATCGCCAACCGGGAAGCGACAGTGATCGAGGAGCTCATCGAGCGCTGCGTGGCGTTCAAGTCGGCGGTTGTGGCTCGAGACGAACGCGAAGAGGGCCCGCGCGAGTGCTTGAACTACGGACACACACTCGGTCACGCCGTAGAGAAGGTTGCCGGCTATGGCACCTTCACTCATGGTGCCGCCGTTGCCGAAGGAATGCGCTTCGCCGCGCGCGTTGCACTTGCCGAAGGCAGGACGGATGCGGAGTTCGTGCGCAGGCAAGACCGGCTCCTCGACCTCGTGGGACTTGCCTCACTCGAGCTCGAGCCGCGTGTCGATCTGCTGCTTTCGGCGATGCATGGGGACAAGAAGGTAAGGGCCGGTTCGGTGCGCATGGTACTGCCGAGCGCGCCTGGCGTCTGGGAGTGCACGGCCGTGGACGATGCCGTGCTTTCGGCACATCTCGCCGCGTGGGCGGCGACAAAGGGAGAGGCACGATCATGATCCGCATTCTCGTGCTCAACGGGCCCAACCTGAACCTGTTGGGGGAGCGTGAGCCCGAAGTCTACGGCGCTGCCAGGCTCGCCGACATTGAGGCCGCCATGAGCTCGCTTGCCGAAGAGATCGGGGTAGAGCTCGTCTTTCGGCAGAGCAATCACGAGGGCGTGCTCATCGACGCGCTCCACGACGCGCGCGAGACCTGCCACGGCATCGTCTTCAATCCCGGCGCGTTCACGCACTACTCGTATGCGCTGCGCGACGCCGTAGGCGCGATTGCGATTCCGGTCGTCGAGTGCCACCTCTCCAACATCCACGCTCGCGAGAAGTTCCGCGCCACCAGCGTAATCGCGCCGGCGTGCGCCGGTCAGATCTCCGGGTTCGGCGTGACGAGCTACATGCTCGCCCTTCGTGCAGCCGCGCGGCTCGCCAAGGAGGTCGCGTGAACTCCGAGTCCCGGTTGGCGCAGCTCAGGGCGCGCATAGCCGCTGAGGGCGTTGCCGGACTCGCGGTGACCGAGCCGGTCAACGTCGCCTACATCACGGGTTTCGAGCGGGTCTTTGACGACGAGCGGGCACACGTTGCTCTTGTGACTGCCGAATCGGCCGCGCTCATCACCGACAACCGCTACGTCGAGGCTGCCACCGCAGCTGCCGTGGGTACCGGCTGGCGAGTGGTCGAGGCCAAGGTCAACGTCATTGAGACTGCAGCTGAGCTGCTAGATGGGGCTGCGGCCGTCGAGGACTCGATGTCGCTCAAGGGCTTCGAAGGCGCTCGCAAGGCGCTGGGGGTCGACACCCACATGGCGAGTGGTTGGGTGGAGGCACTCCGTGCGGTGAAGGACGAGGCGGAGATCGGGCGCATCGCCGCGGCCCAGCAGCTCACTGACGACACGTTCACCTACATTCTTGGGCGCATCCGCCCCGGAGTGACCGAGGCCGAGCTCGCGCTCGACCTCGAGTTCTACATGCGCACGAACGGCAGCGACGGCCTCGCCTTCGTACCGATCATCGCAGGAGGGCCCAACTCAGCGCTTCCGCACGCGAAGATCACCCAGCGCGCCTTCCAGACCGGCGACTTCGTGAAACTCGACTTCGGTGCCAAGGTCGACGGCTACTGCGCCGATATGACGCGCACGGTCGTGCTGGGTCGCGCCACCGACCGGCAGCGCGAGTACTACGAAGCGGTTCTCGCGGCCAATCAGGCGGGCAACGCGGCTGTCGTCGCTGGCGCGAGTGGCTGCGAAGTGGATGCGGCAGCGCGCAGGGAGGTTGAGCAGAGGGGATTCGGCGATCTGTTCCGCCACGGTCTCGGGCATGGTGTGGGCCTCGAGGTCCACGAGTCGCCCAGTGCTAGCCCTCGCAGCAACGACACGCTCGTCGCAGGCAACGTCATTACCATCGAGCCGGGCGTCTACGAGCCGGGCTTCGGGGGTGTTAGAATCGAGGACTTGGTAGTGGTCCAAGAGGGTGGATCTAGGATTCTGACCCGTTCGCCGAAGGACCTCATCGAGCTGTAGGAACCGATACGAGCGCCCGCTGTGCAGCAGCGTGATTGCGCTCGCAGATGAAGGAGTACGTGAGTCATGTCCGTCACCACCGCGCAGTTCAAGAACGGTATGTGCATCCAGCACGAGGGCAAGCGCTGGGTCATCGTCGAGTTCCAGCACGTCAAGCCCGGTAAGGGTGGCGCGTTCGTCCGTACCAAGCTCAAGGAGCTGGAGAGCGGGCGCGTGGTGGACTACACCTTCCGCGCGGGCGAGAAGTTCGACGACGTGCGTGTCGAGACCAAGAAGATGCAGTACCTCTACAACGACGGTGCCTCGTTCCACTTCATGGACAACGGCAGCTACGAGCAGATCGAGCTCAGCGCCGATTTCGTCGGCGACCAGGCCAAGTGGCTCAAGGAGAACGACGAGATTGAGATCATGACCGCCGACGGCGAGTACATGGGCGTCGAGCCGCCGATGTTCGTCGAGCTCGAGGTCACCGAGACCGATCCGGGCTTCAAGGGCGATACCGTGCAGGGCGGCACCAAGCCGGCCACGCTCGAGACCGGTGCTGTCGTGCAGGTCCCGATGTTCGTCAACACCGGCGACAAGCTCAAGATCGACACCCGCGACGGACGCTACATCACGCGCGTCTAGCGCACTCGTTTTCTCGCATTCTTGGCCGCGGTCGGCAGTGTGTAGCCGGTCGCGGCTCGTATATACTGGAGCTTCTACGCGATGCGCCGTCCGGCGATCGCCCCGACGACCAAGCGAAGGGGGTCTGCGATGCGACCCGTCCATATCACCGACACAACGCTTCGAGACGCCCACCAGTCTCTGTGGGCGACTCGGATGGAGATCGGCGATATGCTGCCCATCCTGCCGAAGATGGACTCGGTGGGCTACTGGTCGCTCGAGGTCTGGGGCGGCGCGACGTTCGACTCGTGCCTGCGCTTCATGGACGAGAATCCGTGGGAGCGTCTTCGCACCATCAAGAAGCACTGCCCGAAGACCCCGCTGCAGATGCTTCTGCGTGGCCAGAACCTAGTTGGCTACCACCACTACAGCGACGAGATCGTCGAACGCTTCGTGCGCGCCTCTAAGCGCAACGGCATCGACGTCTTCCGCGTCTTCGATGCGCTCAACGACATTCGCAACGTGGAGGTCGCGGGACGCGCGGTCAAGGAGGTCGGTGGCCTGTTCGAGGGCGCCATCTCCTACACGATCAGCCCTGTGCACACGCTGGACGCCTACCTCGAGTACGCGCAGCAGCTCAAGGACATCGGCGCGGACACGATCTGTATCAAGGACATGGCGGGCATGCTCACGCCATTCCGCACGGAGAAGATGGTTCGCGCTCTCAAAGACGAGATCGGCCTGCCGATCCACGTTCACTGCCACTACATCGGCGGCATGGCTCCGATGAACTATGTGAAGGCCGCCGAGGCTGGTGCCGACATCGTCGATACCGCCGTGGTCGCGCTCGCCTTCGGCAACAGCCAGCCTGCCGTCGAGACGATCGTCGCTGCGCTCATGGAGAGTCCGTACGACACCGGGCTCGACCTGGACCTCCTCTTCGAGATCGCCGAGTACTGGGAGGGCGTGCGCGAGCGCAAGCACCTCAAGCGAGGCATCACCACGCTGCTGCAGATGGAGGTCTTCAGCCACCAAGTACCGGGCGGCATGATGAGCAACTTCATCAGCCAGCTCGAGCTTCAAAAGGCGAGCGATCGGCTTCCCGACGTGCTCGCCGAAGTACCGCGCGTACGTGCCGAAGTCGGCTACCCGCCGCTTGTGACGCCGCTGTCGCAGATCGTGGGCACCCAGGCCGTCATGAACGTGCTCACGGGCAAGCGCTGGAACATCGTGCCCTCCGAGATGCGCGACTACGTCCAAGGCCTTTACGGCAAGGCACCCGGCCCCATGGACAAGGAAATCGTCGCCAAGGTGTTGGGCGATCTCAAGCCACTTGCCGAAGACGTGCGCCCCGGTTCGCTGGTCACCACCACCTTCGCCGAGGTAGAAGCAGAAGTTGGCGACCTGGCCAAGAGCGAAGAAGACGTACTGATGTATGCGCTCTTCCCCAACGAAGCGCGCACCTATCTGACCGCACATCGCGAGGGGGCCGAGAAGGCCGTATTCCTCATGAGTGAAGAGATTCATACCGTCAAGGAGGACGAGTCGGTGGACGTTTCCCAGATCCGCGAGCTCATCAAGATGGTCGAGGCATCGGACTTGGCTGAGGTCATCATCGAAGAGGGCGACACCAAGGTGACCGTGCGTAAGAGCGCCGGCGTCTCCGTAGCCCCCGTCGCAGCACCGGTGGCAGCGCCTGCTGCGGCTGCTGCAGCGCCTGCGGCTGCTCCGGCCGCCGGGGATCGTCCCGCAAGCTGGAAGACGGTCACGGCTCCGATGGTCGGCACCTACTACGAGGCTGCGAGCCCCGGTGCCCCCGCATTCGTTGCCGCCGGCGACCAGATCGCCGAAGGTCAGACCCTGTGCATCCTCGAGGCCATGAAGCTGATGAACGAGATCTCTGCCGAAGAGGGCGGATTCATCCGTGAGGTCTGCATGAGCAACGGCGACCCCGTCGAGTACGGCACCGTCCTGTTCTACTACGAGCCGGCCTAAGGCGGAGCACCGTGTTCGATCGCATCCTTGTAGCCAACCGCGGCGAAGTCGCGCTGCGCGTCATCCGCGCCGCCCGCGAGATGGGCATCTCCTCGGTCATCGTCTACTCAGAGGCCGACCGCGAGTCGCTGCCGGTGAAGATGGCCGACATCGCCGTCTGCATCGGCCCTGCGCCGTCGGCCGCGTCCTATCTCAACATGCCTAACATCATTTCGGCGGCGCTGACCACCGGCGCGCAGGCGATCCACCCCGGCTACGGCTTCATGGCCGAGAACGCTGCGTTTGCTCGTGCGTGCGCCGACTCTGGTGTCGTCTTCATCGGCCCGTCGCCTGAGGCGATCGAGCGCATGGGCGACAAGGCTGTTGCCCGCGAGACCGCTGCGGCGGCCGGCGTGCCGACCGTCCCGGGAAGCCCCGGACCCGTCGAGACCGCCGCCGAGGCCCTGCGCTTCGCCGAAGAGGTCGGCTTTCCGGTGCTCATCAAAGCTTCGGCAGGCGGCGGTGGCAAGGGCATGCGTGTGGCCCGTGACTCTGGCGAGCTCGAAGTCAACTTCACCGCAGCTCGCACTGAGGCTGCGGCCGCCTTCGGCAACGACACCGTCTACCTCGAGAAGTACCTGGCTCGCCCGCGGCACGTGGAGATCCAGGTCATGGCCGACTCCCACGGCAACGCGGTCTATCTGTTCGAGCGCGACTGCTCGATCCAGCGCCGTCACCAGAAGCTGATCGAGGAAGCGCCGTCGCCAGCTCTGGACCAGGCGACGCGCGAAGCAATGGGTGCGGCTGCGATCAGCCTCGTTCGCAACGTGAACTACGAAGGCGCCGGCACCGTCGAGTTCCTGCTCGACACCGACGGTCGCTTCTACTTCATGGAGATGAACACGCGAGTCCAGGTCGAGCATCCGGTCACGGAGCAGATCTCGGGCGTCGACATCATCAAGGAGCAGATTCGCGTCGCTGCGGGTCTGCCGATGAAGCACGCCAATCAGGAAGACCTCGTGCTGCGCGGCCACGCGATCGAGTTCCGCATCAACGCCGAAGACCCCGAGCACAACTTCCGGCCGCATCCCGGCCGCATCGACGTCTTCAACCCTCCGGGAGGCTTCGGCGTCCGCATCGACAGCCACGTCTATTCCGGCTACACGGTGCCTCCGACCTACGACTCGCTGCTGGGCAAGCTCATCGTGTGGGGCGAGACACGCGAGGAAGCCATCGCGAGAGCGCGCCGTGCGCTCGACGAGTTCATCGTCACGGGAATCCCGACGACCATCCCGTTCCACCTGCGTGTGGTGGATAACCCCGCCTTCATCAGAGGTGAGGTCTATACTGACTTCGTCGAAACCGAGCTCGGCGGCGCCTAAGCGCGCGAGGGCTGTAAGGAGCACGTATGTCTGACGAGATTCGCCTCGAGGGGCTCGGCGTCGCGCCGGGAGTCCTCGATACCATAGTCAATGTCGCCACAGAGGGCGTCGAAGGCGTTGCCGCTGTCGGCGCGCCCGGTCTCGCCGGTCTGGTGGCCAAGAGCCGCAAGGGCACCGCTCGCGCCATCGACGTAGTCGTCGATGAGGAGTCGAAGCTTACAGTCACCATCCACGTACAGGTGACCTACGGCTTCAAGCTGCGTGAGGTTGCTGCAGCCGTGCAGGCGTCGGTGGCCGACGCGCTCGCAAGCCAGGTGGGCGTCGAGGTGGCAGCCGTCGACGTGTTCATCGACGGGCTCGTGTTCGCCGAATAATGCCGAAACCCGAACGCCACAGGGCACGCCGTCAGGCGCTGCAGATGCTCTACCAGCGCGAAGTCACCGGTGAGGCGATAGGTCGCATCCTCGCCATCGGCAGCTACTCGACCGAAGATGGTGAACCCGACGAGTACGCTCGCTCGCTGGCGATAGGCGCCGAGAGCCGTATCGCCGAGCTCGACGAGCTCATAGGCGAGACCTCCGAACACTGGAGTGTCGGCCGCATGCCGCTCGTGGACCGCAACATCCTACGTATCGCCACCTATGAGCTGCTCTTCGTGCCTGAGATTCCGCCGAGCGTCGCGATTAATGAGGCGGTCGAGCTGGCCAAGGTCTACGGCGGCGAAGACTCGTCCAAGTTCGTGAACGGAGTGCTCGGCCGTATCGCCGAACGCCGCATCCCCGGAGAGGACCTCACGGATGCCTGACGACGACTACAGCTTCAGCCGGACGCGTGCCCGCCTCGAAGACATCGTGACGCAGGTGCGCAAGAAAGACGTTTCGCTTGAGAAGAGCCTCGATCTCCTCGAGGAGGGTGTGCGTCTTGCCAACCAGTGCACGGAGCTCATCGACCACGCCGACTGGGGCAGCGAAATGCCCGCAAGTGAGCAGACCGAGCCCGGCCAGGATATCGAGGTTATGGAGGGCTCTGAAGCCTCCGCGGAAGACGCCGTAGTACCCGAAGCCGACGCGGAAGCGGTCGCCGAAGATGGGGACGTGCCCGCGCAGGACGAGTCGACGACAGAGTAGACACTCGGCGGCAACTCAACGACGCAGTGACGGTCGGGTTCGCACACGTGCCTGAGCAGCTGGTACGTACTATTGTGGTGTGATGAGCGCGGCGCGAAACCGGCAACGACGCGAGCAATGGACGGTCCGTGGACACCAAGCGCATTTTGGATGGCATAGAGAGTCCCTGCGACGTGAAGTCGCTGGGGACCGCTCAGTTGTCCCAGCTCGCCGCTGAGATCCGCGCTGAACTCGTTTCTACGGTGTCTGCGACCGGCGGCCACCTCGCCCCCAATCTCGGTATCGTCGAGCTCACCCTCGGCATTCACCGGGCACTCGACTGCCCGGCCGACCGCATCGTCTTCGACGTCGGGCACCAGTCCTACGTCCATAAGCTCATCACGGGCCGCCTTGATCGCTTCAGCACCCTTCGGCAGTACGGCGGCGTCTGCGGCTTCCCGAAGCGCAGCGAGTCGCCCTACGACGCCTTCGACACCGGCCATGCATCCGATTCGCTCTCCGTCGCGCTGGGTCTCGCGCTCGCACGCGACGCACGCGGCGGCGACGAGACGATCGTGGTCGTGATCGGTGACGGCTCGATGACCGGCGGCATGGCGTTCGAGGCGCTGAACCATATAGGGCACCTGGGAACGCGCATCGTCGTCGTGCTCAACGACAACGAGATGTCGATCTCGGAGAACGTCGGCGCGCTGGCGAGCTACCTAGCACGTGTGCGCCTCGACCAGCGCTACCAGCGGCTTCGCGATGGCGTGGAGTCTCGCCTCGCGCAGCTGCCGATGGGCAAGGTCATGGTCGACGCCGGCGAGGCCGTCAAGGAGTCCTTCAAACAGCTCGTCGTTCCGGGCATGCTCTTCGAAGAACTGGGGCTCAAGTACGTCGGCCCCATCGATGGGCACGATGTCGGCATGGTCGAGCAGGCGGTCAAGGCCGCGAAGCTCACAGATGGCCCTGTCATCGTTCACGCGGTCACTCACAAGGGTCAAGGCTACAGCCACGCCGAAGAGCAGCCGGACGCGTTCCACGGTATCGGGCCGTTCTCCATCGAGACCGGCAAGGCCAATGGGAGCACAGGCGCCATCAGCTACACCGAGGCCTTCTCACGCTCGCTTGTCGCGGAGGCAAGCAAGGACGACCGCATTGTCGCTATCACGGCGGCCATGCCCTCAGGCACAGGGCTTGACCGCTTCGCGTCGACCTTCCCGAAGCGCTTCTACGACGTCGGCATCGCCGAAGAGCACGCTGTCGGCTTGGCTGCGGGTCTCGCGCTGGGTGGCCGAAGGCCGGTCGTCGCGATCTACTCGACGTTCCTGCAGCGCGCGTATGACCAGCTGATCATGGACATCGCGCTACAGAACCTGCCGGTCGTCTTCTGCCTCGACCGTGCCGGGCTCGTGGGCGAGGACGGGCCCACCCACCACGGCGTCTTCGACCTTACCTACCTGCGCTCTATCCCCAACATGATGGTGATGGCGCCTTCCAACGAAGCTGAACTCGCCGATGCACTTCACACGGCGCTCGGCATCAACGGCCCGGTTGCCATCCGCTACCCGCGCGGTGCGGGTGCGGGCGTCGAGATGGGCGAGCCTTCCACATGGGAGATCGGACGCGCGCAGGTGAAGCGGCGCGGCACCGATGTGGCCCTTCTGGCCGTGGGCCGAATGGTGGGCGTCGCGGAGGCGGCCGCCGGCATGCTCGCCGAAGACGGCGTTTCGTGCTCTGTGACGAACATGCGCTGGGTCAAGCCGATCGATGTCGAGGCGATCTCGAACGCGGCGATGTCTCACCGGCTGGTTGTGACGGTCGAGGAGAACACAGCGGTCGGTGGCTTCGGCGCGGCAGTCTGCGAGACGCTCTCCGACCTGGGAATCGCCTCTCCGGTACTTCGCCTGGCTGTGCCCGACTGCTTTGTGACGCATGGTGCCATGAACGAGCTTCTAAGCGAGGTCGGTCTGACCGCCGAAGGAGTGCGCGGTGCGGTCCTCGGGCGTCTGGTCGACCTTCCTGCCTCCACACACCCCGAGGTCACTGAGACCACTACGGAGCCGAGTGCTGATGGCGCGACTGCGGATCGACGCGCTTCTCGCTGATCGCGGGCTGTTCCCGTCTCGCGAACAGGCGAGAGCCGCGGTGCTCGCCGGCGAGGTCAGAGTCGGCGGCCAGGTCGTCCGCAAGGCGGGGCAGTCGGTCGACGAGGACGCAATCATCGAAGTAACCGAGCGGCCTCGTTACGTGTCGCGTGGCGGCGACAAGCTGGCAGGCGCACTCGCGAAGTTCGCCGTTCCCATCGCGGGCCGCTCAGCTATCGACGTCGGTGCCAGCACCGGCGGCTTCACTGACTGCCTGCTGCAGGAGGGCGCCGCTCATGTGGTCGCTCTCGACGTGGGCTACGGGCAGCTTGCGTGGTCATTGCGCGTGGACGACCGTGTGACCGTGATTGAGAGGACCAACGTCCGCTCCGTCTCGCCCGAGGAGCTGGGTGCGCCCTTCGACCTGCTGGTCTGCGACGTGTCGTTCATCTCGCTTCGTACGGTGATGCCACATCTCGAGGCGCTTCTCGGCGCCGAAGGTGACATGGTGGCTTTGGTTAAGCCGCAGTTCGAGGCGGGTAAGGGCCGTGTGGGAAAACGGGGCGTCGTGAAAGACGCCGCAGTCCACGAAGATGTCTTGCGCAGGGCGATCGACTCAGTTCACGACGCGGGGCTCGTGGTGCGTGCACTCACGTTCTCGCCCATCACCGGCCCGAACGGTAACATCGAGTTCTGGCTGTGGGCCGCGCGAAGCGGGGAAGAGACCGATGTCGATCCTGTTGCGCTGGTGTCGCAGGCCCACGAAGCATTTGGAGGCTAGCGAGTGCGAGTTCTGATCGTTCCCAATACCGCGAACCCTCGCGCTGTGGACGCCGCCGCCGAACTGGTGACGTGGCTTACTGGCGCCGGCGTTGAGCCTGTGATGACCTCAGGAGACGCCGAAGGATGCGGACTGCCTGCGGTTGGTGTGCCCGCCTCCGACATCGGTGCCCCTGCGCTGGCGGTGGCGCTCGGCGGCGACGGCACGATCCTCAAAGCATTCCATGCACTCGGAGACGTCGAGGTTCCATTGCTGGGCGTGAAGTTCGGCAGGCTGGGCTTTCTGGCCGGTGCTGAGCCCGAGACCATGCGACAGTCGGTCGAGGCCGCGCTGGCGGGAGAGGCGCGAATCGAGCGCCGCGCAACGCTGCGTGCTGACGTCTACATGGAAGGCCGAGTGAACGGCTCCTACCGCGCTCTAAACGAGGTAGTCGTCTCGCGAGGCGCTTCCGCGCGCGTGGTCGCGCTTCGCGTGTCCGTGGACGACCACGCCATCACCGACCTACGCGCCGACGGGGTGATCGTCGCGACCGCGACCGGCTCGACCGCCTACGCGCTTTCGGCAGGCGGCCCCATAGTCGCGCCCGGCTTCGGCGGGCTGGTCGTGGTGCCGGTAGCGGCCCACACACTCCAGGCGCGGCCTCTCGTCACGGGTGCTACTGATGAAGTCTCGATCGAGCTCTCCGATCCCGCTCGCAGCGATGCGTGCGTGGTCGTCGACGGGGACCTCGCCCCATCGCGCCGCACTATCGAGCGCGTGGTTGTGCGGCGGGGAGACCACGACCTCTCGCTCGTGAAGCTGCACGGTCGCGACTTCTACGAGACTGTCGCCGACGAGTTCTTCGGGGGCTAGAGATGCTCGAGGAGCTCCACGTTCGCGATCTCGCCCTCATCGAAGACGTCTGGATTGAGTTTGGTGGCGGGCTGACTGTGCTGACCGGCGAGACCGGCGCGGGCAAGACCGTACTGCTCGGGGCGCTGAAGCTGCTGTTGGGCGAGCGCGCGGACTCCGGAGCAGTGCGCGGCGGTGCCGCCGAGGCGCTCGTTGAGGGCCGATTCGTGGAGGCAGGCGACGAGCTGGTCGCGAAGCGCCGTGTATCAGCCGACGGCCGCAGCCGCTGTTCGCTCTCGGGTGAGATGGCTACCGTAAGCGCGCTGGCTGATCGGATTGGTCCGCTCGTGGACCTTCACGGGCAGCACGAGCATCAGGCGTTGTTGCGTACGTCCACACACGCGGGCTACCTCGACGCGTGGATCGGCGATGCAGCGAGCGCCGCATTGGATGAGTACCGTTCAGCGCGTTCGAGTCATGCGACGGCTGTGGTCCATGAGGCCCAGCTGCTTGCGGCGTTGGAGGAGGCGCTCCGAAACGCGGACTACCTGCGCTTCGTCGTCGACGAGATAGAGAAGGTCGGGCCGCTCGACGGCGAGGACGACGAGCTCGAGGCCGCGCTTCCCGCGTTGCAGCATGCGGAGCGGCTTGCTGACGCTGCGGCATCCGCCGCTTCAGCGCTTCGCTCGGAGGGTGGCGCCGCAGATCGCGTGAGCAACGCTATGGCTTCGCTTGCCAAGGTGGACGGTATCGACGCCTCGCTCGACGAGATAGCGTCTCGGCTCGAGGAGCTGCAGCTGCTGCTGGACGATGCCGGCAGCTCGCTGCGAGCCTATCGCGACGGCGTGACGCACGACCCCGCCGTACTCGAAGCCACTCTCGCGCGTCTCTCGGCGCTTTCAGGACTCAAGAAGAAGTACGGTCCATCCCTCGCTGAGGTACAAGCGCGTTACGAGCAGGCGGTAGCAGGCCTCGCAGCAGTCAGTGGCTCCGATGAGGCGCTACGAGAGGCACGCGAGACGGTAGCCACCTGTGAGGCGGTTTTGCGCGAGCGGGCCGGGTATCTGGCGTCAGTTCGGCGTGACGCGGCGCCGCTGTTCGTCGAGGCGTTGCGCGCCGCCAGCGTCGACCTTGCGATGCCCGACGTCAGCTTCGAAGTCGCCTTCGGCGAGTTGCCGTTCGAGCAGTGGACGGAGGCGGGTCCTGCCCGTATCGAGTTCCTCTACTCACCGGCGGCGGGCCAGGCCGCACGGCCGCTCGCCAAGATCGCCTCGGGCGGCGAGATCTCGAGGGTCATGCTCGCGCTCAAGGGCGTGCTAGGCCGCGCAGACGAATCGCGCACGCTCGTCTTCGATGAGATTGACGCGGGGATCGGCGGTAGCACCGCAGACGCGGTCGGCCGGCGCTTGGCGCTGCTCGCCCGCACGCACCAGGTCATCGTGGTCACGCACCTCGCGCAGGTCGCTGCGTATGCAAATAGGCAGGTCGTGGTGAGCAAGTCGAATGCGGGAACGGCCGCTTCGACGACGGTCGCGGTGGTGGAGGGCGACGCCCGGGTGGCCGAGATAGCCCGCATGCTTTCGGGCAACGACTCTGACGTTTCGACCGCTCACGCTCGCGAGCTGCTCGACGCCGCACGCGAGGCGCTCAACGCGGTGTGCTGATGCTGTGGAGGCCCCCGGCGGCCGCCTCAGGGCGTGCTAGCATACCCCGAGGCGCGGCGAACGCCGCCGTGCACCTCTCGCGCGTTCTCGACCAAGGAAGACGATGCGCCACCAGGGAATAGCAAAGCTCGACAAGCGGACCAAAGACCTCGTCAAGCGATTGAACGCCGACGATGTCGCGATCATCGACCACATCGACATGGACCGCGTCAGCGCCGAATCGCTGCTGACCACCGGTGTCGAGGTCGTCATCAATGCCGCTCCCTCGATCTCTGGCACCTATCCCAACGTTGGCCCGCTCCTGCTCACTCGCGGCGGCGTCACCCTCATCGATGATGCGGGACCTGGCGTCTTCGAGTGCGTGAAGGAGGGCGATGTCGTCGAGGTCGTAGGCGATGAGGTCCTCGTCAACGGGCAGGTCTGCGCGCGGGGCACCAGGCTGTCGGTTATCGAGGTCGAGGAGCGCATGGAGGCGGCGAAGGCCGGTCTCGGCGAGCAACTCGACAAGTTCGCCCGCAACACGATCGAGTACCTCGAGCGCGAGCGAGATCTGCTCGTCGATGAGATGTGGGTGCCGGAGGTTCCGGTAGAGATTCACGGGCGCCATGTGCTGGTCGTCGTGCGGGGCTACGACTTCCGCGAGGACCTTCGCGCACTGACGCCCTACATTCGCGAGATGCGCCCGGTGCTCGTGGGCGTCGATGGTGGTGCCGACGCAATCATGGAAGCGGGTTTCAAGCCCGATGTCATCGTCGGCGACATGGACTCGGTAACCGACGAGGCGCTGCGAAGCGGAGCGTTCCTGATCGTACATGCGTATGCCGACGGCCGCGCGCCTGGCATGGAGCGCATCGAGGCGCTTGGCCTCGCCGAGAAGGCGCGCACATGGCCGCTGGCCGCGACGAGCGAGGACCTCGCGCTGCTTCTGGCATGGGAGAGCGGCGCTGACCTCATCGTTGCGCTCGGCACTCACGCCAACCTCGTTGAGTACCTCGACAAAGGCCGAAAGGGCATGGCCTCCTCGTTCCTCGTGAGACTGAAGGTCGGCCCCAAGCTTGTGGATGCCAAGGGCGTCAACAAGCTCTACCGCGCCACCATTGGTGCTTCGCACCTCGTGCTCATAGCCGCCGCCGCGCTCGCGGTCGTCACTGCGGTACTGTTCATCTCGCCGGCTGCGCGCGCATTCGTCGAACTCGTCGTCTTGCGCGTCCGCGCGCTGCTAGGCTTCTAGCGCCGAAGGAGTAACGCTGTCATGTACAACCTGCGCTACCACATAGCCTCGCTGGTCTCGGTGTTCCTCGCGCTGTCGCTGGGCCTCGTGCTCGGCGGACTCATCGTGCAGAAGGGGTCGTTCTCCAGCCAGCCTCAGGCGCTCGTGGAGGGCCTGCGCAAGGAGTTCGCGGACCTGCGCAAAGAGAACAAGCAGCTTGCTGCCGGCAACGCGAACTACGAGGCATTCTCTGGCGCGGCCGCAAACGACTGGGTCTCCGGCAAGCTGGCCAAGCGCACGATCTATGTGGTCACCAACTCCGGTCGCAACGACGGGCTTTCGGCAGCGACGCAGGCCATCGAAGACGCAGGCGGAACCGCTGTGGTCGTCACGATGAAAGCCGCCCGATTCGGCCTGAACGACGACAAGCTGCGTAGCGCGGTTGAGTCGCTGGCGGCCGGTGCAGAGAAGCCCGAAGAGAGCATCGCGGCCTCGCTCGCCGTGGAGTGGACCAACGCCACAGACGCTCGTCCGGTCACAGAAGCGCTGGTGGCTGCCGACGTCATCAGCATCGAGGGACTTGAAGAGACCAAAGACGACACCGGCGCCGACGTGATTCCTGTGGCCGGTGGCTTCGTGAACATCGATGCCCCCGGCAGCAAAGCCGATTCGGCAGGCCTCGCTCTGCAGACGGCGCTTGCGGGGCACAAGGTGCCGACGGTGGGTGCACAGTCGGCGGGGACGAAGTGGACGCTCGCGTCCGCGGCCGCTGATCTCGACCTGCCGGCGATCGACACGCTGGGCACCGACATCGGCAAGTACTCGCTCGTGGCGTTGCTTCACGGTGCGAAGACGGGCTACTACGGAACCGCTGGTCGGGCCGTGGCGCTCTTCCCGACGTTCCCGGCCAAGACACCGGCCCAGTAGGCTCTACGGGCGTGTAGGCGCCTTCTCGAAGGCCAGCCGGAGCAGCGCGAGCCCCACGTGCACGAACTGACGTCCGCGATGGATGAAGCCATGCAGGTCGCGTCCCGTAGCCGCGTGCGCCATCGTCGTCTCGACCTCGGTGACCCTGAAGCCGGCGCGTAGCGCCCGCACAGTCAGCGCCACCTCCACACCGTAGCCGGTCGCAAACGGACGCACGGTCGCGAAGCACTCGTTGGTCAGCGCTCGCTGACCCGAGAGGGGGGCGTTGGCCTCGAAGCCGCGCCCCATCTGAGCAATGCCGAAGCGTGCGAGCCCCTTCACCAGCCCGAAACCGGCCTTGCCGGTGGGGCGAGGGAATCCGGCCACCACCATATCGGCCTCACCAGAGAGCACGGGACCGAGCAGTAGCTCGCCTTGGGCCGCTGTCTCGCCCAAGTCCCCGTCCAGCAGCAACACGATGTCGGCGTCGGCCACTCGTGCCGCGCCGGCCTCGAGCGCCGCACCCTTTCCGACGTTGAAGATGAGCCGCACGACCTTGGCGCCGGCTGCCTCCGCGACGTCTGGGGTGGCGTCCTCCGAGCCGTCGTCGACGACGACCACCCTCGTGACCCCGGGAATGGCGCGTGCGGCCTCAACGGTCGCACCGATGCGCTCCGACTCTTTGTGGGCCGGGATGAGTACTGCGATCTCCACGGGCTATCCCTTCGTGCGGCCACGCGAGAAGCGCGAACCGAGACGTGCGATGAGGTTGGTCACGATGTCGAGCTCCTCGACGCGCAGGAGCTTCGCGCCGCCGAAGGCTACGAGCAGACCGGCGATCCCGCCGGCCGTCACCTGCATAAGCGCAGGGCCGAAACCGGGCGCCGCGGGGGCGAGCACACCTGCGAGCCACCACGCCACGCCACCGCCGGCCACGCTTGCGACGAGCATCCGCGCGGCGGTCGATGCGAAGCCGCGCAGGTCGTAACCGCCGATTCTTCGGCGAAGCAACAGCGCGAGAGTGACGAAGAGCAGCAGGTAGAAGGTGATATCGGCGAGCGGGATGCCGGTGATCCCGAGACCCTTCCAACCCGCGATGCCCGTCGGCAGCAACAAGTACAGACCGATCTGCACAGGGGTCAGCGCCAGGTTCGCAAGCATCGGGGTGCGCGTGTCCTTCATCGAATAGAACGTGCGAAGCGTGAACATCATGCAGGCGAAGAAGACGAGGCCGGCCGACCAGGTGCGCAGTGCGGTCGCTACCGGTGCGACGTCTTCGGCGCGGAAAGCACCGGCACGATAGAGCGATATGAGCGGCTGGGCGAGAGCGATCAGCAGCGCGGACGCGGGAATCATGAGCACGGCCGTGCTTCGCAGCCCCCGCCTGAACTGCTCCTTCAGAGCCACCATGTCCTTTCGGCCCGCTGCATCGGAGAGTTCGGTGAAGACCGCGGTCGCCAATGCGACGGCGAGGATGCCGTAGGGGAGCTGGAAGAAGGTCCAGGCGTACATGAGCGTGGACGGACCCTCGCCGCTGACTGCCAGGGCTGATGCGTTGCGAAACGAGACCGCCACGAGGTTTGTCACGACGTAGATGACGGTGGGGAGCGCCAGCTTGAGCATTTTGCGGACGGCGGGGTCCGACAGCCCGAACTCGAAGTGGTACCGGACGCCGCTCTTCATGAGGTCTGGCACCATCACGGCAAACATCGTGAGGACGCCAAGCGTCGTGCCCGCGGCCAGAACGATGAGAGCGGTTTGAGGATTGCTCCGGTAGATGGTCGGGTAGGCGAGCATCGTTGCGATGACGACGAAGTTGTTGAAGACGGGGCCGAGCGCCGTCCACAGGTAGCGGCGCTGCGCGTTGAGCAGGCCTTGGACGACCATCCCTGCGCCGTAGGCGACCACTTGGATCGCGAAGAAGCGGAAGAGGAACTCCGCCTGAGAGCGCACGTGCGCTGCCGCCTCTGCGCTCATGCGGAACGTCTGCGTCCAGATGAATGGCTCGGGCCAGACCGTACCCAGCACCGCTACGAATCCCAGAGCGACGATCGCGAGGTTGAGAACATGGCTGGCGAACCGGTACGCGTCCTCTTCGCCGCGCTCGTTGCGCAGCTCCAGGAAGGTCGGGATAAACAGCGAGGAGAGGATGCCGCCCGCCACGAACTCGAAGATCATGTTCGGGATGTTGTTCGCGACGTTGTAGGCCGAGGCAAGCGCGGTCACACCCAGGGCGTAACCCGTCGCCCACATACGCACGAATCCGGTGACGCGCGACAGGGTGGTCGCGGTCGACATCAGTGCAGTCGATCGCGCGATTGACGGGTTGGACGAGGACTGGCTGATGGGTGGTCCCTTCGGCTTCACGCGCTTGCGCGCGTCCGTGTTCGGCGGCTCAAAGTGTAACCCGAGCGTGCGCCGCGCAGGCAGGCGCAGGGGAGGCGTAAGGTTTCCGTCAACGTCTTGACGCATCTTTCCGCTATCATTGGCCCGGATGAAACGAGCTCTCGCGACAGTCGTGCTGATCGCCGCGTGTATCGCGGCGTGGGCAGGCCACTCCTCACATGCCGAGGCCGCACCAGCTCCCGCCCGCAAGGTGGTCATCATCCTCGCTCCCTACCTTGGCTGGGGAGATCTCTCCGCTCAGACGACGCCGCAGCTGTGGGCACTTGCCGAAGACGGTGCTCTTGGCGAGGTCAACGCGCGCAGCCGCGTCCGCTTGCCCGGCGACCCCGCGTCCCCGCTCGAAGGTGCGCTTTCGATCTCGGCTGGTGCGTGGGCGGTCCACTCCACGGTTGCGGCCGGTGCCTACAACGCATGGGAGAGCTACGAGGTCGGAACGGCGGGCGAAGCGTTCGAGCGCACGACCGGCGACAAGGTCGGAAGCAACGCCGTGGTATTCCTCGGCCTTCCCATGACCGAGCGGCTCAACGCCGACCGCGCTTCTGAAGTCACGCTCGGCACTCTCGGCAGTGCCGTGGAGAAGGCCGGCGGGATAACCGCCGCGATCGGCAACTCCGACATCGGGTACACGACCGCAGAGCAGCGGCGCATCCGTCCGGCTGCGCTCGCTGCGATGAACTCCGACGGCCTCGTCCAGCTCGGCGACGTGTCTGCCCGCCTCGTTGAAGAGGACCCACACGCACCCTTCGGCATCCAGACCAATATGGAGCGATTCGGCGAGCGCCTCACAAAGGTGGCCGCCACCGTGAAGGCGAGTGACAAGCCTGCGCTCGTCGTGCTTGACCCGGGCGACTCCTATCGCGCAGTCAAGTTCTCGACTCAGGTCACAGACCAGATCGCCGAGAAGCAGCGCGCACGCGCACTCAAGACGCTCGATGGCGTCGTGGGAATGGCGCGCGAGTCCTTCGGCGACGCGACCATCATGGTCGTCTCTCAGTCGACCGGCGACCCGGTCACCGGCGAGACAGAGGGCATGGGCCCGATCGTCATTGCAGGGCAAGGCTGGAAGGGCTACGTCGAGTCCAGCTCCACTCAGCGCACTGGCGTTGTCACCGACCTTGATGTGACCGCCACTGCGCTCGACGCGCTTGGGATCGACCGGCCGGTGCAGGTCATCGGCAACGAGATGCATTCGGTCTCGACAAGTGCCACGACCGACGCTCGGGCCGCTCAACTCGCGCGAATGAATGCGACGGCCGTTGCGATCGACGACGCGAAGCCGGGTGTCGTGAACGGATTCGTGGGGCTCACCGTTGTGGTGATCGCGATCGCGACGTTCGTGCTCGTGCGTTCTCGCTCCTGGAGCCGACGCTTCCGCGACTTCTGGACGGTCACGCTCAAAGGTGCGCTCCTGCTCGTGCTCGCGGTACCGGTATCCAGCTGGCTGACCTTCGCTTGGCTGCGCTGGCCGTCGACGGCTGCCGAAGCCATCATCGGTTTGCTGGTGACGACTGCTGTCGTGTGGGCCATCGGGCTGCTTCTGTGGTGGAAGGCAGCCATGCGCGTCCCAGTCGCCGTGCTGTCGCTGCTGACGGTCGGCGTCATCCTCGTCGATCAGTGGCTCGGCGCGCCGTTCTCGTTCACTAACTTCTTCGGCTACTCGCCTCTACTCGCCGCCCGCTTCTACGGCATGGGCAACGAGGCGGCCGCCATCGTCTTCGGCGCCTCGGTAGCAGGCATGGCCCTCATCTTCGACGAGTGGCCGGACTCGACCGCGATCCGCTACCTCAAGCGCTTCGGCATCCCGGCGTTCGGTGCGGTCGTCATCGCGACAGCCGCCGCTCCCTTCTGGGGCGCCAACGTGGGCGTCGCTATCTGGGGCGTCGTAGGCTTCGGTCTAGCCTGGGTACTGATGAACGGCAATCACGTGAGCTGGAAGCTCGTCTTCTGGCTGTTCGTGGCGGTCGTAGTGATCATCGCGGGCTTCGCCGCAATCGACATGTTCGGCGGCGGGCAGCAGACGCATCTGGCGCGCGCACTCACTTCGGCGGAGAAGGGCGGCCTCGGCGAGCTGTGGATCATCATCGCCCGCAAGGCCGCAACCAACGCCCGCGTGCTGACTCGCACCAACTGGTCCTACATCCTCGTCGCGATGCTGGCGTTTCTGGGCTTCATGCGCTGGCGCCCGCAGGGTGACTTCGCCTCAACGCTAACGCGCAATCCCGACTTCGCAGATGCGATCACCGTCTCGCTCGTCGCGGGTATGGTCGCGTACTTCACGGAGGACTCCGGGATCGTCATCCCGGCACTCGAGGTTTTCTACATCGGCGTCGCTCTCGTGTGGGTGATGCTCACCAGCGTGAACGGCATACAAGCTGCCGAAGAGGCCGGTAGCGACCAAGAGAGTACACGGTGAGAGGCGTCGTTATCGCCGCCGCTCTCCTCCTGGGGATAGGTGTCCCCGCAGCAGGTATCGCACTGCTCGTACCCTCGCTCGAATCCTCGTCCAAGGCGCTTGTCACCAACTACCGCGGCCGAAAGGTCTTCTACGGGCTGGGAGTGGCGTGGCTGCTGTGGGCGGGTTCGGCCATGATCGCCGGCGTCGCACCCGAGCTGATCGCTGGTCGCTCAGTCATCAGGATCCTTCTGCTCGCCGGACCGCTCGCTCTCGTCGCCTTCGCTCTGGGTGCCGTTGACGACGCATACGGCACGGCGGACGCTCGCGGCTTCAAAGGGCACATCAAGGCACTGCTGGCCGGCCGGCTTACCACCGGAGGCATGAAGTTGTTCGGCCTGAGCCTTGCGAGCCTCATCGTCGCGCTGGTGATCGAGGAGCTCGCGCCATGGGGCACTGTCACTGCTGCGGGACTTCCCGGTGCGTTCACCAAGCTGGGTCTGGGGCTGCTCGCGGGCGCATCGATCGCTCTCACATCCAACTTCGTGAACCTCACCGACCTGAGACCGGGCCGGGCGCTGAAGGTCTACTCGGTGCTTGCGGTCTTCGGCGTGCTGTCTACCGCGCTTCTCTTCGGCGCGAATGCACGCGCCTTCGACACTTCGCTAGCAAGTCGCGTGATCGACGTGGCCGCGCTGCTCTTGTTCGCGCTTGGCCCCGTGATTGCCGTGTGGCGCTACGACCTGGGCGAGCGCGGCATGCTTGGAGACGCCGGGGCCAACCCGATGGGGGCCGTGGCCGGCCTCCTCATCGTCGCCGGTTTGCCGCTATGGGCGCTCGCCGTCTACTTCGTCGTGATCTTCGGCCTGAACCTCGCGAGCGAGAAGGTCTCGTTCTCGAAGGTGATAGCCGCGTCGCGGCTGCTTTCTCGCATCGACGACATAGGCCGGCTGCCGCAAGACGAGCTGTCGTCTGAAATCAACGAAACTTGTCCACCCACGGATACCAACCCCGAGTAGAATCGCCTCGGGGCAACACAAACTAAGAAAGGGAGCTGACTCGGGCCTTATGACCAAGCACATCTTCGTGACCGGAGGCGTCGTCTCTTCGCTAGGCAAGGGCATCACCGCCGCTTCGCTCGGCCGGCTGCTCAAGTCGCGCGGCCTCAAAGTGACGATCCAGAAGCTCGACCCGTACCTGAACGTCGATCCCGGCACGATGAGCCCGTTCCAGCACGGCGAGGTCTTCGTGACCGATGATGGGGGAGAGACCGACCTCGATCTCGGGCACTACGAGCGCTTCATCGATGAGTCGCTCTCCCGCGACTGTAACGTCACGCAGGGCTCGGTCTACCAGACGCTCATCACCAAGGAGCGCCGCGGCGACTTCCTCGGCGGCACCGTGCAGATCATTCCGCACGTCACCAACGAGATCAAAGACCGTATGAATCGGCTCGCGGAACAGACCCAGCCCGACGTCATCATCACCGAGGTCGGCGGTACGGTGGGCGACATCGAGTCGCTGCCGTTCCTCGAGGCCATCCGCCAGATGCGCAAGGACAAGGGCCGCGACAACGTCTGCTACATCCACGTTACGCTCGTCCCGTGGATCGGAGCGTCCTCAGAGCTCAAGACCAAGCCGACGCAGCACTCCGTCAAGGAGCTTCGCAGCATCGGTATCCAGCCTGACTTCATCGTCTGCCGAAGCGATCGGCCCATCGATGCCTCGATTCGCCGAAAGATCGCGCTGTTCTGCGACGTCGATCCCAGGGCCGTGGTCTCTGCCATCGACGCCCGCTCGATCTACGAGGTCCCCGAGAACCTGCGCGCGCAGCAGCTCGACGAGATGGTGATCGAGCGGCTGACGCTGGAGTGCGGCGCTCCCGACATGAGCGAGTGGGACGCATTTGTTGCCCATGCGGCAGCTCTGCCCGACGAGGTCGATATCGCACTGGTGGGCAAGTACGTCCAGCTTCCCGACGCGTATCTGTCGGTGAATGAGGCGCTCGAGCACGCAGGCATCTTCCACGATCACAAGGTCAATGTGCACTGGGTCGATGCCGAGTCGCTCACTCCCGAAGAGGTCGATCAGGTGCTTGCCTCGATGGACGGAATCCTCGTGCCCGGCGGCTTCGGCATCCGCGGCATCGAAGGCAAGATCCGCGCGGCCCGCTATGCTCGTGAAGGGAAGGTTCCCTACTTCGGCATCTGTCTGGGCATGCAGGTGGCGGTCGCCGAGTTCGCCCGCCACGTCGCGGGGCTGGACGGCGCCAACTCCAGCGAGTTCGACCCGGTCACCGAGCATCCGGTCATCGACCTCATGCGCGACCAGCAGGACGTCGCTGACATGGGCGGCACGATGCGTCTCGGCGCATACCCCTGCAAGGTCATCCCAGCCACCAAGGGCTTCGAGGCCTACGGCGAAGAGGTCATCTACGAGCGCCACCGTCATCGCTTCGAGGTCAACAACGCGTACCGCGAGCGCCTGACCGAGGCCGGTCTGGTCATCAGCGGCCTGTCCCCAGACGGCAAGCTGGTCGAGATGGTCGAGCTGCCGGACCACCCCTGGTTCTTGGGCAACCAGGGTCACCCGGAGTTCAAGAGCCGCCCGACGCGTCCCGCGCCGCTCTTCCGCGACTTCATCGGTGCCGCCGTCGCATTCAAGCACGCACGTTAAGCAATCAGGGGGTCGCAGCGTGAACGACCGTAATGAACGGCTTCTCGCGACCTTCCTCGAGCTGGTGCAGATCGACAGCCCCTCTGGCGAGGAGGCGAGCTGTGCGGCGTACTGCGCCGAGCAGCTCGCGGCCGCCGGCTGCGACGTGCGCTTCGACGATAGCGCCTCGCGCACCGGCTCCAATACGGGCAACCTGATTGCGGAGCTTCCCGGCGACCGCCCGGCGGTGCTGATCCTCTCGGCCCATCTGGATACTGTCGAGCCGGGCCGCGGCGTCGTGCCTCGCATCGAGGACGGCTACGTCGTGAGCGAAGGCGAGACGGTTCTGGGTGCCGACGACAAGGCGGGACTGGCCGCCTCGATCGAGTGCGTACGCCGCCTTGCAGAACGCGGGAGTGACCGCCCGACCGTGCGCTGCGTCTTCACCGTGCAAGAAGAGGTCGGGCTGCGGGGTGCCAAGCACGTGCATGCCGACGAGCTCGGATGCGACCTGTGCCTCGTGCTCGACGCCGAAGGCCCGGTGGGCGGCATCATCGTGGGCGCGCCGACGCACTTCACCTTTGATGCGCTCTTCGAGGGGCGAGCCGCGCACGCGGGCGTAGCCCCTGAGCAGGGAATCTCCGCAATTGCGATTGCGGCAGACGCGATCAGCAACATGCGAATTGGAAGGCTGGACGACGAGACCACCGCCAACGTGGGCAGCATTCAAGGCGGGAACGCGACCAACGTCATCACTCCGAAGGTCGTCATCACGGGTGAGTGCCGCTCTCTGAACCGTGAGCGCGTCGAAGAGGTACGCAAAGCGATGGAGAAGACGATGGAGGATGCCGCAGCGCGCGCTGGCGGCAGCGCCGACGTCGTGTGGACATGCGAGTACGAAGGCTTCGGAATCCCGCTGGACTCCGGCGCGGTGCTTGCGCTGGAGGCGGCGTGCCACGACACCGGACTTGAAGCGAGCCTTCGCACGACCGGTGGTGGCTCCGACGCGAACATCTTCGCGGGCAAGGGCGTGCCCACACTCGCGCTTTCGTGCGGCATGCTGCACGTACACGGAGTCGACGAGCGTATAGCCATACATGATCTCGAGGCACTCGTGGAGCTGACCGTGGCCGTCGCGCTACGCCTTGAACCCGAGGCGGGTGAGGCGCGGTGAAGCTCGTTTGGGGCACGGTCGTCGCGGTCGATTCGGCGCGTGATGATCTGCAGAAGCTCACCGTCGAGTTGGATACGGGCGAGGCGGGAACCGCGCTCAACTACCCTGCTTTGGCCGGTATCTGCGCCGAAGGCGACCGTGTGCTGCTCAACACCACGGCGGTCGAGCTCGGACTCGGCACCGGTGGCAGCCACTTCGTCGTGGCGCGGCAGGGGAGTGATGGCATCGCGCTCGACGCTCCCAGCGGTGGGCACATCATGAAGCTGCGCTACACGCCGTTGCAGCTCGACGTCATGGCTGTCGAGGCGCCGGAGTCACCTTCACACGAGATCATGGCCGCAGCGGACTCCCTCGACGGGATGCCCGTCGTCTGCTGCGGGCTTCACAGCCAAGTGCCTCTCGTCGCCGCTGCCGTCAAGCGAGCACGCCCCGACGCGCGCGTTGCCTACTGCGCGACTGACGGTGCGGCGTTGCCCCTCGCACTCTCTGAGGTGATCGTCGCGTCTTGCGCAGCGAGCCTCATCGATACCACGATCACGTGTGGGCAGGCGTTCGGCGGGGAGCTTGAAGCCGTGAACCTGCACTCGGGTCTACTTGCCGCTCGGCACGTTGCCGGAGCTGACGTCGCGATCGTCGCCATCGGTCCGGGCGTTGCGGGAACATCGACGCCCTTCGGACACGGTGGTGTCGCGCAAGGTGAGGCGATCAATGCGGTCGCTTCGTTGGGCGGACAGCCCGTCGCCTGCCTGCGTGTCTCGTTCGCCGATGCGCGCGAGCGCCACCGCGGAGTCAGCCACCACACGCTGGCCGCGCTCACCAAGGTCGCTCTCGCGCCTGCCATTGTGGCGGTTCCCACTCTTTCAGCAGAATATTCCGATGCCATAGCCGAAGGTCTTCTCAAGGCGGGCGTCGAGGCGAGACATACACTGGTCACCTCGCCTGAGGGTACGGTCGATGCACCGCCGATGCAGGGGGTTCGCGTGACCACTATGGGACGTGGATCGGCCGACGACCCGGCCTTCTTCGCGGCCGCCTTCGCCGCCGGAGAGATTGCATCTCGCATACACCCCTAGGTGCTCAAATCGGCGTTTTCTTATGCAATACGCGATTGAGACCATGCATTTCGGGCATTGCGCACCCCATTCAGGGCGGTACACTGTCAGAGGTTTGCAAGCAGTCGCCGCCCCTGCATATCGACAGGGCGGCAGTCGAGACCCGACCGCGCCGCGAGAGGCGCGCACGAAGGGAGCCGAAAGGTGATCGTCGGAGTACCCAAGGAGATCAAGAACAACGAGTTTCGTGTCGGCATGACGCCGGCCGGCGTCGCCGAGTTCGTGGCCCATGGCCACAGCGTTCTGGTCGAGAAGGCCGCTGGCGAAGGCTCTTCGTTCACGGATGCCGAATACGTCGGCGCCGGCGCGAAGATGGTCGACACGGCCGACGAGGTCTTTGCTTCGGCTGAGATGATCGTGAAGGTCAAGGAGCCGCAGGCCGTTGAGATCGCTCGCCTGCGCCCCGGCCAGATCCTCTACACCTATCTGCACCTCGCTCCCGACTACGAGCAGACGATGGGTCTCATCGGCTCGGGCGCGGTCTGCATCGCCTACGAGACGGTCGAGTTGCCGAACCACAGCCTTCCGCTGCTGGCTCCGATGTCCGAGGTCGCCGGCCGCATGGCCTCGCAGGTGGGCGCTGCCTACCTTCAGAAGCCGAACGGTGGCCGTGGCGTTTTGATGGGTGGCGTTCCTGGTGTCGCTCCCGCCAACGTCCTCGTTCTCGGTGGCGGCGTGGTCGGTACCAACGCCGCCTACGTTGCGATGGGCATGGGCGCTCGCGTGACGATCGCCGACGTCAACCTCGACCGCCTGCGCTACCTCGATGAGATCTGGGGCAACCGGATCACGACGATGTACTCGAGCAAGCACAACGTCCGCGAGGCCGTGAAGACCGCAGACCTCGTCATCGGTGCCGTGCTGCTGCCGGGTGCCAAGACGCCGTTCCTGGTCACCAAGGACATGCTCCCCACCATGAAGAGGGGCGCCGTGCTCGTCGACGTCTCTGTCGACCAGGGTGGCTGCATCGAAACCACGCACGCCACGACGCACGCGGACCCGATCTACTTCGTCGACGACGTTCTGCACTACGGTGTCGCCAACATGCCGGGCGCCGTTCCCAACACCTCGACGATGGCGCTTACCAACGCTACTTTGCGCTACGGTCTGGCCATCGCCGACAAGGGCTGGAAGCAGGCTCTCGCCGACGACGCAGCGCTCGCCAAGGGTGCCAACGTCATCGACGGCAAGGTCACCTACAAGGAGGTCGCCGAGGTCCACGGCCTCGACTACACGCCTCTCGAGCAGTTCCTCGCGTAAGAAGCCTGCACAGATAGCGAGAACACGCGAGGCCGCCCCATTTGGGGCGGCCTCGCTGCCTCTATACTGAGACCGTGAACAGTCTCATCGCCGAATACCTTGGTCACCTGACAGTCGAACGCGGCTCGTCGCCCAATACGATCGCTGCTTACCGGCGCGATCTTGACGCCTACGTCGCATTCCTCGAGGCCCGCGGCCGCGCCAATCCGGACGCCGTGACCCGCGACGACATCACCGACTTCGTCGCCTCGCTGCATGCGTCGGGGCTGGCGCCGAGCTCCGTCGAGCGCAAAGTCTCTGCGATCAAAGGCTTTCACAAGTTCCTCGTGCGCGAGGGCATCACCCGCAACCACCCGAGCGCGCGCCTGCCACTGCCGAAGGTGCCTGAGCGCCTGCCTGATGTCATCTCGATCGACGACGCGGACCGGTTGCTGTCGCAGCGCTTCCCTGATGGCCCGGTCGGCCTGCGTGACCGGGCCATTGTCGAGACACTCTATGGCTGCGGGATGCGCGTGAGCGAGCTTGTAGGACTCGATACGCTCGACCTCAACCTCTCAGAGGGCCTCATCCGCGTCTTCGGGAAGGGCAGCAAGGAGAGGCTCGTGCCTGTTGCAGGCATGGCGCAGCACGCGCTTGACGCCTACATCAAGCAGGGGAGGCCGCACCTTCGGCAGGCCCGCAGCGTCTCGCAGGCCGCATCGGCCGTCTTTCTCAGCACACGCGGCAACCGAATCTCACGGCAGTCCGTGTTCACGCTTGTTCGCACCTACGGGCAGCGCGTGGGCATTGAAAGGCTGCACCCTCACACGCTGCGGCACTCGTTCGCGACGCACCTGCTAGAGGGCGGTGCTGACCTGCGCGCGCTGCAGGAGATGCTGGGGCATTCGGATATTTCGACGACTCAGGTCTATACGCACGTGGATATGCGTCACGTACGGGAAGAATATGTTAGTACGCACCCTCGCGCGCGCCTGCGATAAGGGCCTCGCAGGTGCGTGGTTTGTCGGAGGAACGGCCTCGGTTTCCGCTAGAATGGATGCGAAGGGACGTTCCGTGAATAGAGGAGGGAGATCCACGTGAGATCGAAGTTCGGCAAGATCACAGCACTCCTGCTCGCAATCGCGTTGGTCGCAACGTTGGCGGTTGGCTGTTCGAAGCCTGCGGCCGAGAAGCCTGCGACCGAGACCCCCGCCGCTGAGACCCCCAAGACCGACGTGAAGGCCGCAATGGTCACCGACGTCGGCGGTCTGGGCGACAAGTCGTTCAACGACCTCTCGTACGCGGGTCTGCAGCGCGCCGAGAAGGAGCTGGGCGTGGAGATCCAGGTTCTCGAGTCCAAGGAGCCGACGGACTACGAGAGCAACATCACCCAGCTTGCAACTGCCGGCTACAACCCGATCTTCGCCGTTGGCTTCCTGATGACCGACACGGTCGTCAAGGTTGCGCCGCAGAATTCGGACGTCGTGTTTGGTGGCATCGATATCAACTTCGAGAAGCCTGAGGCCAACACGCTCGGCCTTAACTTCAAGGAGCAGGAAGCCGCTTATCTCGCTGGTGTCGTGGCAGGCATGCTCACCACCAAGACCGACGCCGACCCTCGCATCAACGACAAGAAGGTCATCGGCTTCGTCGGCGGCATGGAAATCCCGGCCGTCCAGCGCTTCAAGATCGGCTTCGAGGCCGGCGCCAAGTCGGTCGACCCGAAGATCGAGGTCAAGAGCGTCTACACCGGTACCTTCACGGATCAGCAGAAGGGCGCCGAAGCCGCCAAGGCCATGATCGAGGGTGGCGCTGACATCATCTTCGCCGCCGCTGGCCAGACCGGTAACGGCTCGTTCAGCGCGTGCAAGGACAACAAGGCACTGTTCATCGGCGTCGACGCCGACCAGTACAACACGCTTACCGACCCGGGCGACACCATCGTCACCTCGGCCGTCAAGCGCGTTGACAACGCTGTGTTCCAGACCGTTCAGGCTGCCGTTGACGGCACCCTGAAGGGTGGAGAGAACAAGGTCTTCGGTCTCGCCGAAGACGGCGTTGGTCTCGCGGAGTTCCACGACTGGGACAGCAAGATGCCGCAGGAGATCAAGGACGCAGTGACGAAGGCGTCGGACGATATCAAGTCCGGTGCGGTTGTCGTCCCTGACAAGTAGGTCCGAATTCGGTTGTCGGGGCGGGCGCCATCGCGCGTCCGCCCCGCACCGCTTCCATGACGGGGGTCTCCATGGCCGATGAACCGGTCGCCGCGTGCCCGGCGCCGTCTGTACCCCACGGGCGCACCATCGCCCTGGAACTTCGTCGCATTACCAAGCGCTTTCCCGGAGTACTGGCAAACGATGACGTCTCGGTCGCGGTAGGGGCCGGCGAGGTCGTCGCGCTGCTTGGGGAGAACGGCGCGGGCAAGTCCACGCTGATGAATGTCGCCTACGGCCTTCTCGGCAAGGACGAAGGAGAGATCCTCGTCGACGGTCAGCCCGTCTCGATCGTTGGTCCGGCTGACGCCATCGCGCTACGCATCGGCATGGTTCACCAGCACTTCATGCTCGTCGAACCGCTCACGGTCACCGAGAACATCGTCTTGGGCGGAGAGCCGACCACCGGCGTTGGTGGCGTCATCGATCGCGCTGCGGCGCGCAAGCGCGTGGTGGAGCTCTCCGAACGCTACGGCCTCAAGGTCGACCCGGACGCGCGCGTCATGGACCTCTCAGTCGGCAGGCAGCAGCGAGTCGAAATCCTCAAGGCGCTCTACCGCGACGCCCGCATCCTCATCCTCGACGAGCCGACCGCGGTGCTCACGCCGCAAGAGGTGCGCGAGCTCTTCGAGATCGTTCGCGGTCTCGTCTCCGAAGGACTTGCGGTCGTGATCATCACCCACAAGCTCGACGAGGTCATGGCCTTTGCCGACCGCATCGTCGTCATGCGCCTTGGACGCGTGGTGGGCGAGACAACACCGAGCGAGTGCAGCGAAGAGTCACTAGCGAAGATGATGGTGGGACGCGAGGTTGTACTGCGCGTCGACAAGGCGCCGTCTTCGCCAAAGGAGGTCGTGCTCGAGGTCGACGGCCTCAAGGTGCTCGACGACCGCAAGCTTGAGGCGGTCCGTGAGGTGAGCTTCCAAGTCCGCGGTGGAGAGATCGTCGGTATCGCCGGCGTTGATGGCAACGGGCAACGCGAGATCGTTGAGGCGATCATGGGACTTCGGCGTCCTGTCGGGGGCACCGTTCGGCTGCGCGGTTCAGATATCACGCACGCCAGCACGCGCGCCACGATCGCTCATGGCGTCAGTCACGTCCCGGAAGACAGGCACAGGCGCGGTCTGGTGCTCGACTTCGATCTGGTCGAGAACCTTGCCCTCGGGGATCATCGCCGCCCGCCGTTCTCAAAGGCCGGCATCCTCGATCGCAAGTATCTCGAGCGGATAGCAGCAGAGCGCATAGCGGCCTACGACGTGCGAACACCATCCGCTCACGTCGCGGCCGCCAACCTGTCGGGCGGCAACCAGCAGAAGCTCGTGCTCGCGCGCGAACTGGGGCGCGACCCGAACCTGCTCATTGCCGCTCAGCCGACGCGCGGTCTGGACGTCGGCGCCATCGAGTTCGTCCATCGTCAGATACTCGCCGAACGCGACGCGGGTAAGGCGGTACTGCTCGTGAGCATGGAGCTCGAAGAGGTCATGTCGCTATCGGACAGGATCCTCGTCGTATACGAAGGCCGGATCGCCGCTGAGTTCGAGGGAGGCGCAGTGACCGAGGAGCAGCTCGGCTACTACATGACCGGAGGCAAGGGCGACAAGATGGCCGATTCAGCGTCCGAGGTTGCGGAGGGGTCCCATGTCTGAGACCCCACGCCAAGACCAAGAGGTCCAAGCAAGCGTCGCTCAGCGCGAGAGCGAGGAGCGCCGGTTCGCGCTGGAGCAGGAGCGGATCAAGCGCGCCATCAGCATCGCCACCCCGTTTCTCTCGATTGCTATCGCGATGCTGCTGGGCTCCGTGGTCATCCTTGCGGCGGGCAAGAGCCCGGTCCAGGCGTATCTCGCAATGTTCTCGGGAGCGTTCGGGGGGACCCGCCAGATCGGCGAGACGCTGCTAAAAGCGACGCCGCTGGTCTTCACGGGTCTTGCGCTCGCATACGGCTTCCGAGCCGGCCTGTTCAACATCGGTGCCGAAGGCCAGCTCTTCATGGGCGGCCTTGCCGCTGCATTCTTCGGTTACCAGCTCGCTGGGACGCCGTGGTTCGTAGCGGCCCCCATCGCGCTCCTGTGCGCCGCGCTCGCCGGTGCGGCGTGGGCCTTCATTCCAGCGCTCATGAAGGCGAAGATCGGCGCCCATGAGGTCATTACGACGATGATGTTCTCCTACATCGGACGCTACCTCGTCTCGTGGATCGTTACCGGTCCGTTCAAGGCCGAGGGTCAGATCCCGCAGACGCCGGAGCTGCCGCCTGAGGCCAGGCTCTCTCGCATCTCCGACGTATTCGGGTTCATCCAGCCGAACCGCGCGCACGTTGGCATTCTGATCGGCATCGTTGCGGCGCTCGTCGTGTGGTGGATTCTGAAGTACACGGTGATGGGCTATGAGGCCCGCGCTGTAGGCTTCAGCCCCTTCGCGGCTGAGAACAGCGGAATCTCGATCGCCTCCACCACGATCAAGTCGCTCTGCACCTCCGGCGCGCTCGCCGGTCTCGCAGGCGCGGTGGAGGTGATGGGCGTTCACTGGAGGCTGTTCGACCAGTTCTCTGCGGGCTTCGGTTTCACGGGAATCGCGGTCGCTCTGCTTGCCAAGAAGAACCCCTTCGGAGTCATCGCCGCGGCGATCCTGTTCGGCGCACTGTCGGCGGGAGCCGGAACGATGCAGCTCGAAGCGGCGGTCTCGCAGAAGGTGATCTCGATCATTCAGGGCACGATCATCTTCTTGGTCGGCGCAGAGGCGATCGTCACCTGGGCCGTAGCCCGGGCACGCCGAACGGGGGCGACCAATGTTTAGCGAGGTCTTCACCCCCGAACTGTTCGCATCCGCGGTACGCCTTGCGACACCGATCGCCCTCGCGGCTATCGGCGCCACGATCTGCGAGCGCTCCGGCGTTGTGAACATCGCCATGGAAGGCTTGATGCTCGTGGCAGCGTTCTTCGGCGTAGCCGTGACGCTTCTCGCGCCCGGGTGGGGCGTGCCGGTCGCACTCGCGACGTGGCTCGGTGTGTTCGCGGCGATCGTGGGGGGCACGATGTTCTCCGCGCTCCATGCATGGGCATCTGTGAACTTGCAGGCCGACCAGGTGATCTCAGGCACGGCCATCAACATTCTCGCACTGGGTGCGACGGGCTTTCTGATGGAGACGATCTTCAAGCACCCCGGCACCACCGACTCGGTCGAGCGCCTCAAGCCAGTCTTCGACTTCCCTGCTGGCGGTCAGGGCGCGATGGGCACCCTGTGGACGTGGATCGACGTGGTCTTCCTGAGCTACACGCCGCTCGTCTATTTGGGCATGTTCCTGGCCGTCTTCCTCACGTGGGCGCTCTACCGGACGCGCTGGGGTCTGAGGCTTCGTGCGCTCGGTGAGCATCCGCGAGCGGCCGACACCGTGGGCGTCGACGTCTACCGGGGCAGGTGGATGGCGGTGCTGATCTCCGGTGCCATGGCCGGCCTCGCTGGAGCGAACCTAACGCTCGAGCAGGTGGGTGCTTTCACCGAGAACATGACGAACGGGCGTGGCTTCATCGCCCTTGCGGCCATGATCTTCGGTCGCTGGATCCCCGGCGGTGCCTACCTTGCGTCGCTGCTGTTCGGTTTCGCGGACGCGCTGCAGCTCAAGCTGCAGATATTCTCAAACGTCATCAAGATTCCGCCGCAGTTCTTCCTCATGCTGCCCTACCTGCTGACAGTCCTTGTGCTGGCAGGCGTCGTTGGGCGTTCGGTGGCCCCAGCAGCTGACGGCAAGCCCTACAGCAAGAAGGCCTAGGAGTCAGAGTCAGAGGTCGCTTCCGAAGCGGACGGGTCCTTGACGGACGCGTCCGCTTCGTCGTCGGCTCTGTGTCGCATCCAGACAACTGCCGCTACTGCGCACACGACCAGCGACACCACAAGGATGTCTGCTCTGTCGACACTGAAGTCGCCGTGACGTATCAGGATCGAGCGCACGAGATAGGCGGCGCTCGGAATGGCGAGCGCCGCCCAGATCGGGATTCGTAGCCGCAGGCGAGAGATCACTCGTCTCCTTCATCGGGAGCGGACTCGGCGGCCGTATCTTCGGCGGGCCGGTTCTTGCGTGCGCGACGCACAAGGGCACGCGCTATCAGGAAGACGACCATACCCACGAGCAGGAGCGGGAGCAGCGCGATCGTCGCAGTGATGAGGAAGGTCACGACCGATGCAGCGCCCTGGAAGCCACGGGTGAGCGCTGCGCGGAAGCCCCAGTCGATTCCCTGCGGGCGCACCACGGCGCCGGGCTCGCTCAAGTTCAAGGTGAGCGTGGCGAGCGAGACCTGCTTGCTGAGGTAGTCCAGCTGAGCCTGCATCGACTCGATATCGCCACGCACGCGCGAGAGCTCGCTCTCGACCTGCAGCAGCTCGCTTACCTTGTTGGTCTTGGTGAGGAAGTCGCGCAGCCGACCCTCTTCGGCCTTGAGGTTCTTGAGGCGTGCATCCATATCCACATACTGCTGCGTGACGTCACTTGCCGAAGACGACTCGGTCAAGACGTCGCCGACCTTGGAGAGCTCGGCACGCAGGGCGTCGAGGTTCTTAGCCGGAACGCGGATTGTGACGTAGGCCGAAGAAGGCGTTGCGGACTGCATCGTGGGCTCTATTGGGCGGACGGTCGCGTCGTTTGAGACCGAGTAGTCGGAGATCTGCGCGCCGAAACGGCCGACAATGCCGCGAATCTGATCGAGCGCGTCCCCAACCTTGTCGACTCGCACGTCCATCGAAGACGTCTTGACCATCATGGGTTCAGCGGTTGCTGCCGTGGTCGATGCCGTTAGCTGATCGGGAGCGGCGGCCTTGGACTCTGCGGCACCACCTGTGACTGCGGCATCGCGTGTTGCTTGAGGTGCGCTGGCGACGCCATAGTTCATCTGCTCGGTGGCGTAGCCATCCGACGTCGATTGGCCGGCGCTGCTGCTGCCACCGACGTTGAAGAGGGCGACGCCCACGAGCGCACCGCCGAGGACCGCGCCGAAGATCAGCGCCCCGGTAACGCCGACGACGACCAGGATCGTGCGCGTGCGTCGTGCCTTGGGTGACCACATGACCTTCACCTTCCACTGTGTCTGACAACGAAAAGACGCCCTTCAGCGCCGCATGTGGCGCAAAGGGCGTCGATCGGTCGTGCAGCGCTTCGACGTCTAGACGTCGGTGACGTTGCCTTCACGCTTCTTGAGCACCGAGGCGGCGTACGCGCCGATCGCGATGCCGAGCGCAACGACAACGAAGAACGCGAGAACGAGAACCCAGACAACAGCTCCGGCCCAGTTCGGGGTCATAGAGTCGTTCACCTCCGGTCAGCGGGGTATGCGACCCGAATTCTACCCCTCCCCAGTGGCGGGAGCAACGCAGCCGTTCATCGCGCGTTCACCGTGTCAACGCCGAAGGAATCGATCGCCCTTCACCCCCTTTGACGCCGCGACCAACGGAGGAGTTCGCGCGAGGTGGTCCCGTTTCCGAAAACGCACACGGGAGTTCGGTCTAGGTGTGGAGCGCCGTGGGGGTAGGTGGAGCGAAATGGGGACGAGTGGTGCAAAATCCCATAAAAGGGTTGCCTAGTGGCATGAAGTGTCATAGAGTAGCGAACCGAGGAGGGGGTTTCCCACAAAGAGACCGTCTCGAAGTGCGAGGGAAGAGGGCAGGAGGGGACGGATGTTTCTCGGCGAGCACCAGCACACGCTGGACGCCAAGGGGCGCCTGTCGCTGCCCGCCAAGTTCCGGAATCAGCTCGCAGGCAGCGTCACCGTGGCCAAGGGCCTCGACAACTGCCTGTACGTCTTCGCTCCGGCTGACTACGAGCGGTTCATGGGCGAACTCCTCGCCAAGTCGGACTTCAACCCGAAGGTTCGCGAGGTTCGTCGCTTCTTCGCGTCGGGCGCGAATGAAGTCGATCTCGATTCGGCAGGGCGCGTTTCGCTCACGCCGAGCCTGCGCGACTGGGCAGGGCTGGCAAAAGACGTCGTCGTGATCGGCAGCGGCGACCGCATTGAGCTGTGGGACGCCAAGGCATGGGAGCGCTACAACGGCGCGACCGCCGGCGATATCGGCGCACTTTCCCAGGAGCTGGCTGACGCTGGGCTCCTGTAGGACTTGATAATGGAATACCGGCACACCCCAGTTTTGCTGGCCGAGGTCACGCAGCACCTCTCATTGCACCCCGGGTCTATCGTCGTCGATTGCACCTTAGGCGGGGCAGGACACGCGAGACACTTTGCAGCACTGATCGCACCGACCGGAATCCTGGTCGGTATCGATCAAGATGACTCGGCACTAGAAGCAGCATCAGTCGCACTACGCCTCGGCCAGCAAACCCCTGCGAAGACGATCTTGCTCAAGGGCAACTTCGGCGACCTCGACGACCTGCTCGTCGAGGCAGGCGTCCCGTACGTGGACGCCGTGCTGATGGACTTGGGCGTCTCTTCGCACCAGATAGACGTGCCCGACAGGGGCTTCTCCTTCAAGGCGAACGCCCCGTTGGACATGCGGATGGACCCGGGTAAACAGACTCTCTCCGCAGCAGAGGTCATCGCACACTACAACGAAGCAGACCTCACCCGGATCTTCCGTGACTACGGCGAGGAACGGTGGGCGTCGCGCATCGCAGCCTTCATCACAGCCGCGCGCGCCCGCCGCCCCATCGCCACGACCGGAGATCTCGTCGACATCATCAAGGCCGCGATACCGGCTTCGGCACGTCGGAGCGGCGGACACCCGGCCAAGAAGGTCTTCCAAGCGCTTCGGATCGAAGTGAACGACGAACTCGGTGCACTCGAGCGCGGTCTGGAGGCAGCGATTCGGTGGCTATCGCCGAAGGGGCGCATCGCAGTCATCAGCTACCACTCGCTTGAGGATCGCATAGCCAAGCGCATCTTCAGCCAGGCAGCCACGGGGTGTACATGTCCGCCAGACCTTCCGGTCTGCACGTGCGGGAATGAGCCGGTACTCCGCATCGTCACACGCAGGGCAGTCGTGCCCAGCGCCGACGAGATCGAAGAGAATCCGCGCTCCAGGAGCGCGAAGTTGAGGGTTGCAGAGAAACGCTAGACGAGACGCCTGAGGGGCGAGCAGCGAAAGGGGAGGTGCAACGTGGGTCTGCCGGCTCGCCGGATGCAGGAGTCGCGCCAACGTCGCGGCTCTCACCTCCGGGTCGTCAAAGCACCCGCCACATCTTCGAAGCGCCGTGTTAGCAGCGCGGACGCCGCTGCCTTGGGCTACTTCCGTATCTTCGCAGTATGCATGGTGGTGCTGGCGACAGCCGGCCTCGGCCGGGTCTGGGTGGCCGCCCGAGCAGCCCAGCTATCGCGTGAGTCGACGATTCTGCGCGAAAGCATTCGGACTGAGCGCTACGAGGGCGACATTCTCGAGGTGCGTGAGAGCGCGCTGGGCTCGCCCTCACGGATTCGCACCATCGCCTCAAAGACCATGGGTATGAAGCCCGCGGGTGCGGTAACTTACCTCGACATCACTGCTCAGCCGTCCAAGAAGACTGGCGCGAGCAAGGTCAGCGCGAAGAAGGTCGCCGGCAAGCACGTCGCCGCTGCCGACGTCGCGGGAGCGTCCACCCTGCAGAAGATCATGGACCTGACCGCGGGCGAAGCCCAGGTGCTACTCGTGGGTGATGTGGCGCTCGCTTCCAGTCGCAAGTAGAAGAAACGGGAGGAACGCGGTGAGCAAGAAGCGGTCACGCCCATCGGGCAGCGGCCGATACGCGTTCCTTTTGGTCTGCTTCGGGATCCTTTTCGTCCTCATCGGCGTAAGGCTCGTCTGGATCCAGGGCGTGAAGTCGCGCGCGTATGCGGAGATGGCGTTCAACCAGCGCCTGCGCGACATCGAGCTGCCACCGCGCCGCGGCACCATCTACGACCGCGAGGGTGAGCCCCTCGCAGTGAGTATCGAGGCGCGCACCGTCTTCGCTGCACCCAACCGAATCAAAGACAAGGCCGCGGTGGCCAAGGCACTGGTCGACACCATCGGTGGCGATGAGGCCGCGTATCTCGAGAAGCTCAACAAGCACACTGGCTTCGAGTACATCGCCCGCAAGGTCGATGTCGACCGTACCGATGCGCTGGAGAAGCTCAATCTCGATGGCATCGGGTTCTTGGACGACTACCGCCGCCTCTACCCCTCAGGCGAGCTCGCATGCCAGGTGCTCGGATTCGTCGGCATCGACGACAAGGGTCTTGCCGGTGTCGAGTCCGAGTACAACGAGGTCCTCGGCGGTATTCCGGGCGTGCTGCTCAGCGAGCGCGACCCAAAGGGCCAGCCGATACCCGGTGGCGTACACAAGGAGATCCCGCCTACGCACGGCCACGACGTTGTGCTGACGATCGACAAAGACATCCAATACGAAGCCCAAGTCCAGATCTCGAAAGCGACTAAGAAGTGGGGAGCCAAGCGCGGCTCGGTTGTTATCATGAGCCCGCGCACGGGTGAGATCTACGCGATGGCCTCGTCTCCCGGCTTCAACCCGAACCAGTATGGCAAGGCCAAGGCCGCGGCGATTCGCAACACGCCCATAAGCGACGCCTACGAACCCGGGTCCACCCTCAAGACGCTCACAGCGTCCGCCGTCATCGAACAGGGCCTCTACACGCCCGCGTCGGTGTTCCACCTCCCTCCGACTATCCGAGTCGGCGATCGCACCATCCACGAGTCGCACCCCCGTGGCACCGTCAACTGGACGCTCACCGAGATCCTCACGAACTCCAGCAACGTTGGCACCGTCAAGCTCGGCCAGAAGCTTGGCAAGGACGGGCTGTACGAGGGCCTTGCCGCATTCGGGCTGACCGAAAAGACCGGCGTGGACTTTCCCGGCGAGGCAAAGGGATGGCTCCCCGAGCCGGCGAACTGGTCCTCCTCGTCGATTGGCAACATTCCCTTCGGGCAGGGCGTGTCTGTCACGTCGCTTCAGCTCGCTCGCGCGGTGGCCGCAGTCGCCAACGACGGCGAGCTGACCACACCGCACTTCCTCTTGGACGTGCCTCAGGACAAGTCGGCCGTACCTACGTGGCCCAAGCGCCGTGCCGTGACCAAGGGCACGGCTGCACAGGTCAACGGCATGCTGCAACACGTCGTCACCGAGGGCACCGGCAAGGAAGCGGCAGTGGACGGCTACACGGTAGCGGGCAAGACAGGTACCGCGCAGAAGGCCGTGCCGCGGTTGGGCTACGCTGGCGGCAAGTTCGTCGGCTCCTTCATCGGCTTCCTCCCCGCAGAAGATCCGCAAGTGCTTGTCTGCGTCGTTCTCGACGAGCCCTCCAACGCGATATACGGCGGTACCATCGCCGCGCCAACCTTCTCCAAGCTGGCCGCGTTCTCGGTCTCACACCTGAAGGTGCCGCCCTCGAGCGTGGAGGCGGACTCGCAAGGCAAGACGACCGAAACGCAAGGTGTCGGAAAGGCATCGGATCAGGGGAGCCGTGACTGAGCCGATGCTAGAATCTCACGATGATTCAGGGGCGCGCGTGACCAGCATCAAGCAACTGCTCGGCGACTATGCGGTCGCAATCGGACCGTCGGATGATGCGACGGTGACAGGCATCGCCTACCGCTCAGACAAGGTGGTAGCTGGCGATGTCTTCTTCTGTGTGCGGGGATTTGCCGCTGACGGTCACGACTATGCCGAGGCTGCGCTCGATGCGGGCGCAGCTGGCCTGGTGGTCGAGCGTGAACTCTCTCTCGACGTGCCTCAGTTCAAGGTGGCCAACGCGCGCATCGCGCTAGCTCGCGCCGCCCGCGCTTTCCATGGTGATCCGAGCTCGAAGCTCTCCCTCGTGGGCATCACCGGGACCAACGGCAAGACCACCACGACCTATCTGACCGACTGCATCCTGCAGACGGCCGGCAAGACAACCGCGCTTGTCGGCACTGTGGAGACGGTTGTCGCCGGAGTTCGCGAAGCGTCGTCGCGTACCACTCCTGAGTCGGCCGACTTGCAGGCCTTGTTCGGGCGCATGGTGGATGCTGGTGTCGATGCTGCCGTCATGGAGGTATCGAGCCACGCAATCGACCTGCACCGCGTCGAGGCCACGCACTTCGCAGTAGCCGCGTTCACGAACCTCACGCAGGACCACTTGGACTTCCATCGCACGATGGAGCAGTACTCCGGGGTCAAGAGGCGCCTGTTCACCGAACTCGACGTCGAGAAGCGCGTGATCAATCTCGACGATCCATTTGGCCGAGAGCTCGCAGAGGCGTGCCCCGGCGCCATGACAGTCGGTCGGTTCGAGCCGGCCGACATCACCTCGTCCGACGAGCATCTGGACGCGATGGGCTCCGGCTTCACGCTCAACACGCCGCTGGGGAGCGCCCATGTGCGCCTCCCGCTCGCGGGCGCATACAACATCAGCAATGCTCTTGTGGCCGCGGGCTGCGCGCTCGGGCTGGGTCTGCCTCTCGAGACGGTCGTCGAGGGTCTCCAGAGCGCCCCACAGGTGCCCGGGCGGTTGGAGCGCGTTGAGTGCGGGCAGGACTTTGCCGTGGTCGTGGACTACGCGCACACGCCGGACTCCGTCGAAAAGGCGCTCGCTGCCATGCGCGAGGTCACTGACGGCCGCGTCATCGTCGTCTTCGGATGCGGTGGCGACCGCGACCCCGACAAGCGTCCGCTGATGGGCGCGGCCGCCGCGGCCGGCTCAGACCACGCGATCATCACCAGCGACAACCCGCGCAGCGAGGATCCCGTCGGCATCATCCTGCAGGTCGAGGACGGCTTCCGGGGCACCGGCGCCAGCTACGAGCTGGAGGTGGATCGCCGCACTGCGATTCGCAAGGCCATCGAGCAGGCGGCACCCGGTGACAGCATCCTGATCGCAGGCAAGGGCCACGAGGACTATCAGATCTTCGCGGACCGCATCGTCCACTTTGACGATCGCGAAGAGGCACGGGAGGCGCTGGGTTGCTGACGGCCTCTGCACATACGATCGCCGATGTCATCGGAGCTGTCGTCGTGGCGGGTCCAAAGACCGCGACAGCACTCGGTGTCACGATCGACTCGCGCCAGCTCACGGCGGGCATGCTGTTCGCGGCACTGCCTGGCGAGAACGTAGACGGACACGACCACGCGGTCGCCGCAGTCGAACGGGGTGCGCGCGTCGTGGTCATCTCTCGGGACATCAGCGACGTCGAAGGGCTTGCCGACGCCGCCGCAGCGCGTGGCTGTGCCGTCCTTAAGGTCGACGACGTCACCGAAGCGCTCGGCATTCTCGCCGCGTGGCATCGCGACCGGCTGCTTGCCACTGTCGTGGCCATCACCGGTTCGACCGGAAAGACATCCACCAAGGACTTCCTTTCGGCGGTACTCGGCACGCGTCTGCGCGTTACCGCCACCGCCGGTAACCGCAACAACCAGCTGGGCCTTCCACTGACGATCCTGACTGCCGACTGCGACACTCAGGCGCTCGTCGTCGAGATGGGGATGCGCGGCAAGGGCCAGATCGGAGCACTCGCCAAGATCGCGCGGCCCGACATGGGGCTTGTCACCAACGTGGGCACGAGCCACATCGAGCTTCTGGGCTCGCAGGAGTCGATCGCCGAAGCGAAGGGCGAGCTTGCCGCGGCGATTGGCGAGAGAGGTGCGGTCTTCCTCAACGGCGACGACGCCTACTCCGCGGCGATTCGGCAGATGACCGAGGCCCGGGTACTCACCTACGGCATGTCGGAGGGTTGCGACGTGCGTGCGACCGACATCTCGCTGGATGAGGAGTCTCGCGCCACATTCACCCTGGTCACGCATGCTGGCGAGATAGGCGTCACGCTGGCGGTCCCCGGCCGGCACAACGTATACAACGCGTGCGCGGCGGCAATCGTCGGTCTCGAGCTGGGCGTCGACCTCGAATCGATTGCCCGGGCACTGGGTGAGACCGCTTTGAGCTCGATGCGCATGGAGCTCATCAATACCGCGCGCGACATTACCGTGGTCAACGATGCCTACAACGCCAACCCCTCGTCGATGAAGGCCGCGATCGAGACGCTTTCGGCGATGGCTACCACCACACGGCGAATCGCAGTGCTCGGCGACATGGGCGAGCTGGGATCGTTCTCTGAGCTTGCCCACTTCCACATCGGTGAAGAAGTTGGGCGCGCACGCATCGACGTCCTCGTCACGGTAGGCGAGCGATCGCTCCGAATCGCCGAAGGCGCGCGGGCTGAAGGTATGGATGCCGGCTCGGTGCGCCCATGTCGTACTCTTGACGAAGCGAATGAGGTGCTCGACGACCTGCTTGGACCGGGAGACGTCGTGCTCGTGAAGGCGTCTCGGATGATGGGGCTCGAGAGGGTCGTGGAAGGGATCGTGAACCCGCGTGTTGGCTAAGCTCTCCCATTACCCGACCTATCAGGTCTTCTTGGCGATGGTCCTCGCCTTGATGGCGACCGCCCTGCTCTTCCCGCTGTGGATGCGACTTCTGCGCGTTCGCAATATTGGCCAGCAGGTACGTGCTGATGGGCCGCAGGGTCATCTGATCAAGCAGGGCACGCCCACGATGGGTGGCGTGCTCATCCTGCTCGTCGTTGCGGCTACGTTCCTGCTCGTGGGTCAGGTACACCGCCTGAGCCTGCTCGCGCTGGGCGCGATGCTCGCCGCGGGTGTACTCGGCTTCATCGACGACTGGTCGAAGGTGGCACACGAGCGCTCGCTGGGGCTTCGTCCTCGCGCCAAGCTCGCATGGCAGGGCGCGATCGCGGTCGTCTTCTGCCTGCTCGCCGTGAACTGGGGCGGCATCGGCACGTGGCTGCAGCTTCCGCTCATCAACTCGCGGGTCGAACTTGGCGTCTTCTCGACACATGTGACCATCGCTGGAATGGCGATCGTGATTCCGTGGATCTACATGCTCTTCGTGATGATCATGGTCACCGGCATGAGCAACGCCGTAAACCTCACCGACGGGCTGGACGGCCTCGCCGCCGGCACGGTCGCCATCGTCACGCTCGCATACGCCGGTATCGCCTTCCGCCTCGACTCTCTGCCTACCGCCCTGCTGGCGGCTGCTATCGGCGGTGCCTGCATTGGCTTCCTTTGGTACAACAGCTACCCCGCCGACATCTTCATGGGGGACACGGGATCGCTCGGACTCGGAGCGGGTATCGCGGCGCTGGCCGCCATCACCAAGACCGAGCTGCTCGTCCTGATCATCGGCGGCATCTATGTGATCGAGACACTCTCGGTGGTGCTGCAGGTGGCGTCCTTCAAGCTGCGTGGGAAGCGCATCTTCAAAATGGCGCCTATCCATCACCACTTCGAGATGCTTGGCTGGTCTGAGACCAAGGTCATGGTTCGCTTCTGGATCGTGACCGGCGTTCTCGCGGGCTTGGGATTCGCGCTCTTCTTCTTCGAGTCCGCGCGGTTCAAGGGATGAGCGTGTCTGCCCCATCCGACATTGTCGTACTCGGCCTCGGCACCAGCGGCTTTGCTGCCGCTTGGTACTGCGCGGAGCGCATGCCCGGCGAGTTCTCGTCTGTGACAGTTGTCGACGCATCCGATTCGGAAGTCATGAGGGCGCGCGCCGAGACACTCAGAGCACTTGGGGCCCGCGTGGAGTTGGGTGTCGAGTCCGCCGAAGGTCGCTTCGACGTATGCGTCGCGAGCCCCGGCATCCCGCCGCATTCGGCGATCATGAAGTGGGCGAGGGATGTCTCAGGCGAGGTCATCTCAGAGATCCAGTTCGCCTACGAGCGCTCCGACAACGTATGGGTCGCGGTCACCGGAACCAACGGCAAGACCACCACGACATCGCTCGTGGCCCATCTGCTCGGCACGGGCGGCGTCCCGGCACAGGCGGTGGGCAACATCGGCTCGGCTGCGATCACTGCGGTCGCCGACGGCACGAATGACGTGTTGGTCGCCGAGGTCTCGTCTTTCCAGCTTGCCTTGACGACCACCTTCCGCCCGCGTGTGGCGGTTCTTCTCAACATCACGCCCGACCACGTCGACTGGCACGGGTCGCTGGAGCGCTACGCGGAGGACAAGGCGCGGGTGCTGGCCAACCTTGGGCCTGGGGATACCGCAGTCATCGATGTGGACGACCCCGGTTCAGCGGCCTATGCGACTCGGGCAGGCGAGGGGGGCGCGGCAGTAGTGCGCGTCGGTCTCGGCGGCTCGATCGTCCCCGATGCTTGCCTCGTCGACGGCGTGCTCACGCTGCGCTCCGCCGATCACGGCCCGCAGCCGCTGGTCGCCATCGACGAGCTGCTCATTCGCGGGGCCCACAACGTGAGCAACGCACTGGCTGCCTCCGCGGCAGTCGCTGCCTTAGGCGTGCGTTTGGAAGATATCCGTCGCGGCCTGCGCACCTTCGACGCCATCGAGCACCGTCTCGAGCCGTGTGGCGTGGTAAATGGCGTCGAGTGGTTCAACGACAGCAAAGCCACTAACCCGGATGCAGTGCTCAAAGCGTTGGGCGCCTTCACCGACCGTCCGGTCGTCGTGCTACTGGGCGGGCGCAACAAGGGCAGCGACTTCCACGAACTTGCGCGTGCGGTTCGCGAGCAGGCGCAGGCTGCCGTGCTCTTCGGCGAGTCGCGTGAGGAGCTGAGCCGGGCGTTTGCAGACGTCGCCGAAGCGGACGAGGACTTTCCAGTTGAGGTGCGCTCCACCATGCACGAGGCGATTGTGACGGCCGCCGATATTGCCGAAGAGGGCGACGCCGTCGTGCTCTCGCCGGCGTGTGCGTCCTTCGATGAGTTCGACAACTACGAGCAGCGCGGGCGCGTTTTCAAGTCGGCCGTGGCCGAACTGGGGCGCTGCTGATGGCCGGGCAGAAGCGACAGTTCGCCGGGGGCAGCATTCCGCGCTACCTGTTCATGGGCTCGGCGCTGTTCCTGACCTGCTTCGGCGTCGTCATGATCTACTCCGCCTCATCGATCAAGGCGCTCGCAGCCGACGGGACGAGCATCGCCTTCGTCCGAAGCCAGATCCTGTTCGCGGTCATCGCGTGGACGATCGCGCTTGTGCTCTCCAGGTTCGACTACCGTCGCTTCAAAGAAACGCACATGCTGTGGTGGTCAGGCGCGGTCGGCCTGCTCGTCATCGTCTTGGGCATCGGTGTCGTGAGCCACGGTGCACGGCGCTGGATCCCGCTCGGTTTCATCAACCTGCAGCCATCTGAGCTCGCCAAGATCGCGTGTGTCATCGCGGTCGCCGCAGTCGCGGTCGACTGGCAGCGCGGCAGGCTGTCGACCAAGGACTTCCTTATCAGGGCCATGTGGCTGACTGCCATTCCCGCGGCGCTCATCATGATGCAGCCGGACATGGGTACAACGGCGACTCTTATCGTCGCGGTCGTTATCGTGCTCATTCTTGCAGGCGTGTCACTGACCTGGGTGTTTGGATCCGCCGCGACTCTGGTCGCACTCGGCGTGGTCTTCGTCGCCAGCTCGGCGTACCGCATGCGCCGCGTGGCGGGCTTTCTCGACCCGTGGAAGGACCAGTCGGGCAACGGCTACCAGATCGTCCAAGCGCTCTATGCGTTCGGCAGTGGCGGAGTCAAAGGCGTAGGTCTCGGGCTGTCGCGCCAGAAGTTCTTCTACCTGCCTGAGGCCCACACGGACTTCATCCTCGCGATCATCGGCGAGGAGGTCGGGCTCATAGGCACACTGGCAATCGTCGTCGCCTTCGGCGTCTTCGCTTATGCCGGCCTGCGCATCGCGGCTGGCGCCAAGGACTCCTTCGGCAAGCTGCTCGCGGGCGGCATGACGGGAATGCTCGCGTTTCAGGCGGCTATCAACATGGCCGCTGTCACAGGCCTCATGCCGGTTACAGGCAAGCCCCTACCATTCGTGAGCTACGGCGGCGCATCGATGCTCGTCACGATGATCGCCGTAGGGCTCGTTCTATCCGTATCGGAATACGGGACCCTCGCGCCACGCGCGGTCAAGGGGCCGAGACCTGTCGAGGAGCGTCAACGTGAGAGTGGTCATGAGCGGCGGCGGGACAGCCGGGCACGTGTATCCGGCACTGAGCGTCGCGGACAGACTCGTCGCAGAGCGTGACGAAGTCCTCTTCGTCGGTACGCCCAACGGTCTCGAGGCACGGCTCGCAACCGAAGCGGGCCTGGACTTCCACGCACTTCCCGCCCAGGGTTTCGACCGCGCCCGCCCGCTGACACTTATCACTGCTGCGTTTCGCGCCGTGAGCTCCGCGTACAAGGCGTGGCGCCTCTTGGGCAGCTGGCGCCCCGACGTCGTCATGGGATTTGGTGCCTACGTCTCGCTGCCAGTCGGTTTGGCGGCTGTGGTTCGCGGAGTCCCGCTCGTGCTGCACGAGCAGAACTCGGTGCCCGGCATGGCCAACAAGTTCCTCTCTCGTTGGGCACGCAAGGTCGGCGTGACCTATGCGGACTCGGTCAAGCTGCTCGCGCATCCCGACCGCACGGTGGTTACCGGCAACCCCGTACGAGATGCCGTGCGCAACGCGTCTCGCGACGCTGGTCGTGCCCGGCTTGGCATCGCTGAGGATGCTCTTTTGCTGCTGGTCTTTGGCGGAAGCCGGGGGGCAAGGCACCTCAACACCGCGTTGGTCGGTCTGCATTCGGCGCTGATGGCCAAAGAGCGGCTCGTGATCGTTCACGTTACGGGCCCCAAGGAGCTCGCATCCGTCACCGCGTCGCTCGAGGCGGCTGGCTACGACCCAAGGCGCTGGCTGCTCTTCGACTACCTCACCGACATGGGTGACATAATCGCCGCCGCAGATCTCGTGGTGGCTCGATCGGGCGCCACATCCATCGCGGAGCTCACAACGCTTGGCGTGCCTGCGCTCGTGGCGCCTTACCCGTACGCCACAGACGACCATCAGACCAAGAACGCGGCGTCGCTTGCCGAAGCGGGGGCAGCCGTTGTCGTGACCGACTCGGAGCTCGACGGTCAACGCTTCGGCGACACCGTTCTCTCACTGCTGGATGACGCTGGTCAGCGTGCTACGATGGCTGCCGCATCACGCAGCCTTGGCCGGCCAGACGCCGCCGAACGCGTCGTCGCTCTCGCCCGCGAGGTCGTCGGCGCGCCCGCCCGATGATCGCCTGAAGAAGGGGAGAGTTCGTGTCCGAGAAGGTCTATGCGCACTTCATAGGCGCCGGCGGCGCTGGGATGAGCGGAATCGCTCTCGTCCTGCGTCAGCGCGGCATCTCGGTCACCGGCAGCGACCTCAAAGAGTCGCGCTACTCCAAGGCCCTTTCGGCAGCTGGTGTGCCTATCGCGATCGGCCACCGTGCGGAGAACCTTGGCTCGCCTGAGGTGGTCGTCGTCTCGACCGCCATTCCGGAGCGCAATCCCGAACTAGCCGAGGCGCGCGAGCGCGGGCTTGAGATATGGCCGCGCGCGCGTATGCTCGCGAACCTCGCTGGCGATCTCGATACGATCGCCGTGGCGGGAACGCACGGCAAGACCTCCACCTCTTCGATGATCGCCACGATGCTTCGGGGAATGGAGCTCGATCCGACCTTCCTGATCGGCGGAGAGGTCGACGGCGTGAACACCAACGCGCTCGCGGGCTCCGGGCCGCACTACGTGGTCGAAGCCGACGAGAGTGACGGGTCGTTTCTCTTCCTCGAGCCGAAGGTCGCAGTCATCACCAACATCGAGGCGGACCATCTCGATCACTACTCGTCGATCGAGGAGATCGCCGATACGTTCGTGTCGTTCATGGAGAGGGTGACCCCCGACGGCGTACTGGTCATATGCGTTGACGACGAGCGGCTGGTGCGCCTTGCGCGGCAGAGTGATCGCCGTGTCGTCACCTTCGGCGCTTCTGAAGATGCCGACGTGCGGTTCGAAGAGATCGAACGCGACGGCATCGGGTCGCGGTTCACAACCCGCTTCGCGGATGGAAGCGCCGTTTCGTGCACGACGGCCATTCCTGGCGTGCACATGGTGAGCAATTCGTGCGCAGCGCTTGCGACTGCCTACGCGCTCGGGCTCGACTGCGAAGCGGCGGCTCAAGCTCTCGCCACCTTCAGCGGCGTGCGTCGCCGCTTCGACCTCGTTGGTGAGACTGGTGGCATCACCGTGGTCGACGACTACGCCCACCATCCCACCGAGGTGGCCGCGACTCTGAAGGCCGCGGCCGGGCTGGACTTCAACCGCGTCGTCGCGATCTTCCAACCGCACCGCTACAGCCGGACGCAGGCCTTCGCCACCGACTTCGGAGACGCCTTCTGCTGCGCCGACCGTGTCGTGCTGATGGATGTCTACACCGCCGGCGAGGCGCCCATCCCCGGCATCAGCGGCAAGACGGTGCTCGACGCGCTACTGGACCAGCACCCTCGCGCACGTGCGGCCTACTTGCCTCACCGAACCGACATCATCGGATACCTAATGGACCTGCTCGAGCCCGGCGATCTGGTGCTTACGATGGGGGCGGGTGACGTTACGTCCGTGGGACCCGAGCTGGTCGCCGCGATTCAGCAGAGCTCGGAGGCTCGAGGCTAGTGTCCGTTACTCGGGCATACGAACGCCTCAACGGCCAGCTTGACGGGCTAGTGCGTCACGGCGAGTCACTCTCGCGTCACACCAGCTATCGCATCGGCGGCCCCGCCGCGCTCTTCGTCGAGTGCGCATCGGTGACCGACCTCGCGCGTGTTACCGAGGTCCTAGCCGAAGAGGGAATCGAATGGATCGTGCTCGGCAAGGGCACGAACGTGCTCGCATCTGACGAGGGCTACGCCGGCGCGGTCATCGTGCTTGGCAAGGAGTTCAAGCGCCATTCGGTCTCCGAAAGCGACGTGGTGGCCGGAGCAGGCGTGTCACTCGCCGCACTAGTGCAAGACGCCTTCGGCAGAGGGCTCACGGGCCTCGAGTTCGCGGTCGGCGTCCCCGGCACCTTCGGCGGGGCGCTGTCGATGAACGCAGGGACGCGTGAGGCGTGGATCGGCAGCGTTGTCGAGGCAGTAACCGTCTACCAGCCCGGAAGCGGTCTGGTGCGTCTGCGCGGGCCTGAGGTTCCGTGGGGCTACCGGACGAGCGGCCTGTCGCGGCTCGGAGTTGTCGTGGAGGCATCTCTAGCGCTGGAGGCGGGCGACGAGTGGCGTATACGTTCGAGTATGGAGGCGTCGCTTCGGCGCAGGAAGCGCAGCCAGCCGCTCAGCCAGCCCAACGCGGGTAGCGTCTTCAAGAACCCCGAAGGTGAGTCTGCAGGGCGCCTCATCGAAACGGTGGGACTTAAGGGGCAGCGTGCCGGTGGCGCGCAGTTCTCTGAGGTGCACGCGAACTTCATAGTGAATATCGGCGGTGCACGCGCCGCCGATGTCGTTGAACTAATGGTCATGGCACAGCAACGCGTCAGGGATGAGCATGGCATCGAGCTCGAGCCGGAAATCCGGTTCCTCGGGTCGTTCGAAGGCGCGTAAGCGCGTCGTCATCGGCGCCGAAGAGACGGTCAGAGTCCGGTACAAACATAACCAGCCCGAGGTCGAGTCGGAGCGTCGCAAGCAGCAGAAGCGCGACGGAGGCTCGCCGCACAAGCGCGCCTCAACATCGGGTGCCGGGCGCAAGCTCGCCTCGTCCAAGCGCACCGAGCGCGAGCGCCGCCAGACGGTCATCAGGCTGCGACGCAACGCGCTAGTGGTCGCGGCCGTGGCGGTCGTCGTGCTGCTGTGCTGGGGCGCGGTCTCTCTCTACAACGCGCCGATATTCACAATCAAGACGGTGACGGTGTCCGGCAACCACCATCTCGGCGAAGCAGATACGCTCCGGCTGGCTGCCGTTCCGGCCGACTCGACGCTGGTGAAGGTGCCGCGTTCGGCGATCAGGCGGCGGCTCATGGCAAGCCCCTGGGTGCGCGACGCGCGCGTAGACCGCGACTTCCCGCAAACGCTTCGCATACGACTCTTCGAACGCAAGCCATCTGTCATCGTGGACCAAGGCGGTGCCAAGCTCTGGATCGTCTCTGCAGACGGCTACTGGCTCGGGAAGCGGAGTGCGGAGGAGACCGGTCTGGTTCAAGTCACCGGGCTGCCGAAGCTACCGGTGAAGACAGGACGCAAGGCGTCGAGTAGGGAAGTGCTCAACGCGGTTAGCATCGTTGAAAGGCTGAGTCCGGAGCTCCGCGCGCAGGTGGTCTCCATCGCAGCGCCGAGCATCGACAAGACCGCCCTGCGCACAGACAAAGACGTTGAGATATTCATCGGCGAAGCTACCGAGATGGCGAAGAAAGATCGGGTCGCCAGAGAGATCCTCAAGCGCCATCCGAAAGCCGTCTACATCAACGTGAGGGTTCCGGACGATCCAACGTGGCGTGGGCTTTAGGTTGAACCTTAGTAGACACACGGCCTCTGAGCTGCGGTTCTTCTGATTGATGCAAGCTTTTCGTGGCCAATTCCCCAAATTCGCTTGACAGGCCTCCCAACCTTTATGCGAAGATTGACTGTTCCACCCTTACAGTAACGGTCAACCTGAGGTTAAGAGTTGTAGCTCTGGCCGGTCCCCTGGGGAGGCACTACAGATGCTTGAAACAGGCGCGAACTACTTGGCAGTGATCAAGGTCGTCGGCATCGGCGGCGGCGGTACGAACGCGATCAACCGCATGGTCGAGGCAGGCGTGAAGGGCGTTGAGTTCATCGCGGTGAACACCGACGCACAGGCGCTGCTGATGTCCGATGCTGACTACAAGGTGCACGTTGGCGTGAACCTCACCAAGGGCCTCGGCGCGGGTGCTGACCCGGACGTGGGATTCCAGGCTGCCGAAGAGAACCGAAATGAGATCAAGGAAGCGCTCCAGGGCGCGGACATGGTCTTCATCACAGCGGGTGAGGGCGGAGGCACTGGTACCGGTGCAGCTCCCGTCATCGCACAGATCGCCAAGGAAGAGATCGGCGCGCTCACTGTCGGCGTCGTCACTCGTCCATTCGCCTTCGAAGGCCGCAAGCGTCAGCAGCAGGCTGAGGAAGGAATCAACCGCCTGCGCGAGGCCGTCGACACGCTGATTGTCATTCCGAACGACCGGCTGCTGCAGGTCGCCGAGAAGAAGACCTCGATCCTCGATGCCTTCCGGATCGCCGATGACATCCTGCGTCAGGGCACTCAGGGCATCACGGACCTGATTACGGTGCCCGGTCTGATCAACCTGGACTTCGCAGACGTCCGCACGATCATGGCCGACGCCGGCTCTGCGCTGATGGGAATCGGCCTTGCCAGCGGCGACAACCGCGCGCACGACGCCGCGAAGGCCGCAATCTCCAGCCCGCTGCTCGAGTCGTCCATTCAGGGCGCTCAGGGTGTGCTGCTGTCCATCGCCGGCGGCAGTGACCTTGGTCTGTTCGAGGTCAATGAGGCGGCCGAGGTCGTCCAGACCGCGGCGGCCCCGGATGCCAACATCATCTTCGGCGCCGTCATCGATGATTCGATGATGGACCAGATTCGCGTAACAGTTATCGCCACGGGCTTTGACGGTACCCGCAAGAGCCAGACGATGAGCTTCTCGGCCATGGACGAGGACGAGGCACCTTCGCTGTCCGTCCCCGCCTTCGAGCCTATCGGCGAGGAGGAGCTCGACATCCCCGCCTTCTTGAAGAAGCGCACGTACTAAGTAGCGAATCTCCGCCCCACGGGGCGAGACAGTTTGGACCCGGTTGCGACGACGGCCCGACCTCGCCGCAACCGGGTCCTTTGTCTTTGAGTCCACACGCGGCTTGATACTCAGTCCCGCCGCACAAGTGAAGGCCGCCCACCCCGAGACGGGGTAGGCGGCCTTGTTTGCTGCAGCTAGTGAGGGGCTATTCGACCGGTGGGGCCGCTGGCGGCTCGACCGGGGGTGCCACAGGCGGTTCGGGAGTTGCGGGAGGCGCGTAAGGCGCCGGCGGCTCAGGAGCGGGCGGTACGGGTGCCGCAGGCGGCTGTGGCGCTGTTGGCACATAGGTCTGCGCGGGAGGCTGCGGTGCGGGAGCCGCGGGCGGCTGGTAGCTCGGAGCGACGGGCGCTGCCGGAGCAGCGTAGCCGGCCGGAGCGGCAGGTGCCGCAGCAGGAGCCGCGATGCCGTACGCGTCGCGCGCCCACTGGCCGAAGACATGCCCGCTCATCATGGCCATCAAGTACATGACCGCGCCGAACAGGATGTAGCCGATTCCGGTCGCGCTCAGAATGCTACTTACCGTGGAGCCTGCGAAGGAGATGAGCAGGACGTAGAGCCATGCGGTCCAGTAGCCGCTTCCGCCTCGCACCTTGGCGAGGATGTCGCCGAACTGGAAGAACGCGCCGAAGGAGCCACTCATCGCGTAGTGCACGGTTGCTGCGCTGAACAACACCGAGATGGCGACGGTGTAGACGATGACGACGAGCCACACGAGGCACATCGTGCCACCGGCCAGCGCACCAAGAGCGTTGCTATTGCCATCGCTTGCCATGAGGACAGGCACCAGCGAGAACAAGATCAGCGCGAACGCCGGCAAGAAGTAGATGAATCCGGCGAGGCTGATCATGAAGCCCTCGACCCACTTCTTACCGAAGTCGTCCCACTCCGGTAGACGCTCGTCGCCGCGCGAGACTCCGCGGATGTATTCGACCTGCGCGCCGTAGATGGCAGGTGCCGTGACGCCCAGCAGCCCCCACAGGAGGCCGAATAGCGTCTTCTTCACCCAGCCCGGATCATCGAATGGTGCTCTGAACGCTCTACCCAGATCGATCATCATGCCCGCCTCTCTCGCGTTGGTGTGAGATGCTGACAGTCAGCGCGCCCCTGCGCGCGAGCGACATCCGACAGCTTCACTCCAGCCATCAAATCACGTTGGGAGTCCCCATGGCATCCCTTAATGACCATACTCCCCAACTTCTTCCACTAAGCAACAGACCTGCGATCTGGTACGACGAACGGCTGGCCGCCGAATGCGGGGTCACGGTGGCGTTCACTGGCAGAGAAGGGGGAGTGAGCGCTCCGCCGTACGCCTCCCTCAACCTGGCCGGTCACGTTGGTGACATACCCGATGACGTCGATCGCAACCGCACCATCGTGCTCGAGGCACTCGGTCTCGGGTCGTGCAGGGACAGGCTCGTCTCCGCCGAACAGGTGCACGGTGAGTCGATCGTTGTCGTCGGCGACGCGGAAGCGGGCGAAGGCGCATTTGCCGCAGACGGCCGCCCACCGGTGCGGGAGACGGATGCGCTGCTCACGGCCGAGCCGGGCACACCGCTGCTCATGTGCTTCGCGGACTGCGTGCCGGTGGTGATCGTGGCTCCGGGGCCCGTGGTAGCGGTAGTGCACGCAGGATGGCGGGGTTCGCTGGCATCGTTGCCCGGCAAGACGGCACGTCGACTCTCTCAAGTCGCTGAGTGCCGCACCTCCGACTTGCTGGCCTACATCGGCCCTCACGTGAGGTCGTGTTGTTACGAAGTCTCCGACGAAATCCTTTCGCATTTCGTTAACACGTTTGGTACTCTTGCGCGGGCCGAATCGGGCCACTTGGATCTTGAGTTCACCGTTCGTCAGAGTCTTGAAGACGCTGGAGTAGCACAGTGGCGGATCGCTTCTCTCGGCACGTGTACGGCCGACGAGACACACGCGTTCTATTCATATCGGGCGGAGAACGGCACGACGGGCAGGCACGGCGCCCTCGCGTGCATCGGTTCCTCCCCCTGATGCTGTGCGCTGTCCTTCTGCTGGGCGCTGGAGGTTGCTCCGGTTCGCGGAGCGGCAACAGCAAGCAGGTGATCGTCACTGGCTCGACGACCATCCTCCCCATCGCCGAACAGGCCCGTGAGGGCTTCGAGAGTGCCAATTCGGGCACGAGCGTCCTGGTCTCAGGTCTCGGCTCTTCGGCGGGTATCGAGGCGGTGGCCGCGGGCACGAGCGACATCGGTACCTCTTCGCGCGACCTCAAGGAGGAGGAAGAGGGTCTCGGGCTCATCGACACTCCCATCGCCTTTGACGGCATCGCGGTGATCGTGAACCCGGACAACCCGGTCAAGCAGCTCACGCTGGACCAGCTGCGCGACATCTTCGCCGGCAAGATCACCAACTGGAGCGAAGTCGGCGGAGCCGACCTCAAGATCGATCTCGTCAACCGCGACGAAGCGTCCGGGACCCGCGAGGCGTTCAAGAAGATCGTCATGGGCGATGACGCGCACTTCGACAAATACGCGGTGGTTCTGCCCGGTACCGGGCAGGTGCGCGATGTCGTCGCTCGCACACCAAGCGCCGTTGGCTACATCTCGGTCGGTTTCGTAGAGCCGCGATTCACCGCCACGGCGGTGAAGGCGCTCGTGATCGATGGCGTGACCCCGTCGGAGGAGACGGTTGCCGACAAGACATATCCCATCGCTCGTACGCTGCACTTCTTCACTAAGGGCGAGCCGAGCGGTCTGACCAAGGAGTTCGTCGACTACGTTCTTTCGGACGAGGTCCAGAACGGCGTTGTCGTCGATGCGGGCTTCGTGCCTGTGAAGGAAGGGTCGGAGTAGATGACACCTCCCGATGGGGTGAAGCCTTCGACGGGCGAGCTGCAGATGGTCTCGCGCCAGACGCAGATAAAGGAGGGGCTGCTGGCCACGCTCTTCTTCCTTTGCGCGTTTGTAGCGGTTCTGGCCGTCGCACTCATCTTCGCGTTCGTCGGATTCAAGGCGTCTCCAATCGTGCGTGAGTACGGCATCAGTAAGTTCCTTCTGGGCACTGAATGGGTCTCTTCGGACGAGAAGTTCGGCATTCTGCCGCTCATGCAGGGCTCGTTCATCGTCACCCTGGGTGCTTTGGTTCTCGGTACGCCGCTTGCCGTGGGCACTGCCGTCTTCCTGTCGGAGATTGCGACCCCGATGATCCGGAAGATCGTCCGACCGGCCGTGGAGCTGCTCGCGGGCATACCGTCGGTGGTCTACGGCTTCTTCGGCGTCATCGTGCTTCGCCCGATCGTGGGACAGATCACCGGCGGCGTTGGTTTCGGGCCCGCGTCGGCCGCCATCATCCTGGCGATCATGATCGTTCCGACGATTGCTGCCCTCTCAGAAGACGCCCTCGGCTCGATTCCCATGGGAATCCGTGAGGCAAGCTTCGCAATGGGCGCCACACAGTGGCAGACGATCTACAAAGTTGTCGTGCCCGCCGCGAAGATCGGCATCGTGGACGCGATCATTCTTGGCATGGGCCGCGCGGTGGGAGAGACGATGGCGGTGCTCATGCTCGTTGGCGGCGCGCCGGTGTTCTTCCACGGGATGGGCGGCCCGATGGCCACGTTGACCAGTCAGATCGTCATGGACATGGGCTACTCCACAGGCACGCATCGCACGGCGTTGTTCGGCATGGCCGCCCTGCTCTTCCTGATCTCGATGGGTCTGGTACTGGCTGTAAGGCTCATGTCTAGGTTGAGGGACTAATGGTCGACAAGAGAATCACCAACAACATCGCCGTCGGTATCCTGTGGTTGGCCGCGGGCATTACCGTCGCCATGCTCGGCGCGATCATCCTCTACGTCTTCGTCAACGGCGTGCGGGCGCTGTCGCCCGCGTTCATCTTCACATGGCCGCACGGCGTGAACGCAGAGGGAGGTATCTGGCCCACGATCATCTCGACGCTTTACGTGACCGGGCTGTCGATGCTGATCTGCACGCCGGTTGCCGTGCTCGCTGCCGTCTACTTGGCGGAGTACGCGCACCAAGGCCGCATCGTCTCGCTGATCCGTTTCGCAGCCGACTCTCTTGCGAGCGTGCCTTCAATCGTCATGGGCCTCTTCGGCTTCGCTTTGTTCGTGGAGACGATGCACTTGGGTCTCTCGATGCTCTCCGCGTCGATGGCGCTGTCGCTGCTCATGCTGCCGATCGTCATGCGAGCCACCGAAGAGGCGATCCGCGCCGTGCCCCGCTACATCCGCTGGGGCTCGTACGGTCTCGGTGCCACCAAGTGGCAGACGGTCAGCAAGGTCGTGCTGCCCGCCGCGACGCCGCGCATCATCACGGGCATCGTGCTGGCCACCGGTCGCGCCGTGGGTGAAACCGCCGTGGTCTTCTACACGATGGGGCAGGCCATCAACCTGCCTATCAGTCCGCTCCAGTCCGGTCGTCCGATGACCGTGCACCTCTACCTCTTGGCCGTGGAGGGCATCAACCTGCCCGCCGCGTATGGCACGGCACTGCTACTGATGATCATGATCCTCGGGTTCAACCTGAGCTCCAGGTGGATCCTGAAGCACTACCGGAAGGTGTAGGCGCATGTCCTTTCAGCATCAGCATCACACACACAGCTCCAGTGGCCCCGTGAAGGTGCACGTCCAGAACCTGGACTTCTGGTACGGCGATTTCCACGCGCTCACTGGGTTCTCCGTCGACATTCGCAGCAAGGCGATCACGGCTTTCATCGGCCCGTCCGGCTGCGGCAAGTCGACCTTCCTGCGCTGCATGAACCGGATGAACGACCTCATCCCGGGAACGCGTGTCGAGGGCACGATGCTCCTCGACGGCGCGGACATCTACGGCCCGGGCGTCGACCCGGTCGACCTCCGTAGGCGCGTAGGCATGATCTTCCAGCAGCCGAACCCCTTCCCGCAGTCGATCTACGACAACGTTGCCTACGGCCCCCGTCTTCAGGGCGTGAAGCGGAAGTCCGAACTGGACGACATCGTTGAGAACTCGCTCAAGCGTGCGAATCTCTGGAAAGAAGTCAAAGACATCCTCGGCAGGGGAGGCCTCGAGCTCTCCGGAGGTCAGCAGCAGCGCCTGTGCATCGCGCGCGTGCTCGCGGTGCAGCCCGAGGTTCTGCTGATGGACGAGCCTTGTTCGGCGATCGACCCCACGAGCGTCCAGAAGATCGAAGACCTGATGGCCGAGATCAAGGACACTGTCACGATCATCATCGTCACCCACAACATGCAGCAGGCTGCTCGTGTGAGTGACTACACCGCGTTCTTCCTCCAGGAGGTCGCCGGCGCGGCCGCCCAGATGGTCGAGTTCGGCTCGACGAGCGAGATCTTCACCAGCCCGACCGACAAGCGCACTGAGGACTACATCACCGGCCGATTCGGCTAGTCACCGTCGGAGCAATTGGTTTACCGCTTTCTTACAAGCACTTCACTTAGGTGAGGTGCCTACGCGGCTATACTGGTTCGAACATCGTTTTCGAGGAGTCAGCAAATGCGCGAGCAGTTCAGGCAGGAACTCAAGGACCTTCAGACAGAAGTCGTCGATATCGTCGAAGAGGTCACCAAGGCGACCCGGCAGGCGGTCACGGCGCTCATCACCGGCGACGCGGACGCCGCTCAGGCGATTATCGATGGTGACGACGCCATCGACGCGCGCTGCCTTGGCGTTGAGGAGCGTGTCCTTGAGACGATCGCTACGCAGTTCCCGGTCGCGCGCGATCTGCGGCTCTTGCAGTCGCTGACCTTCATCACGATGCATCTCGAGCGCATGGCCGACCTGGCTGTCAACATCGCGAAGGCTGCTCGCCGCACCGCCGGTCGTCAGGGCCCGCAGACGCTCTACGACCTCATCCAGGCGCAGGGTAATCTCGTCTACCGGGTGCTCGATACCACGCGTGAGGCCCTGCAGAATCGCGACCTCGAGCTGGCGCGCAAGCTGCCCGAGCTCGACGAGCCGATCGACCATCTCTACAAGCAGTTCTTCCGCGAGCTCGCTCGTTTGCACGAAGAAGAAGAGATCGAGTGGGCCTCTTCCATGGTGCTCGCGAGCCGCTATCTCGAGCGCATCGCCGACAACGCGGTCGATATCGGAGAGCGTCTGGCGTACCTGATCACCGGTGAGCGTGACTGGGCCGCGAGCGACGCCACCACGGGCGGGGAGTGACCCGATGGGCACCGTCGCTGCCCGCCTCGAGGCGGTTCGGCGGCAGGTAGCTGATGCAGCCGACGTCTCAGGCCGAGTCGCCTCCGACGTCACCATCGTGGCTGTCACCAAGACCGTTGGCATCGAGGACATCCGAGCTGCCGCAGACGCGGGCGCGTGTGACTTCGGCGAGAACCGTGTCCAGGAGTTCCTGGGCAAGTACGGTCTGTTCCCCGACATCGACTGGCACTTCATCGGGACGCTTCAGACTAACAAGGTCAAAGACATCGTTGGTCGAGCGTCACTGATTCACTCTGTCGACTCCGTCAGACTGCTCGAAGAGGTCTCGAAGAGGGCCAGCGCTATCGACTGCGTCCAGCACGTGCTGCTGCAGGTCAACGTGAGTGGCGAACAGTCCAAGCATGGCTTTGAACCCGCCGAGCTGACCGAGGCGTTGGTGGCCGCATCATCGATGCCCGGACTGCTCGTTCGGGGGCTGATGACCATGGCGCCTTTCGGCCGTCCCGAGGACGCCCGATGGGTCTTCCGCGAGCTCAAGGACGTGCGTGACTCGCTGCGGGAGATGCCCCTTAATGGTGTAGAGTTAGACGAGCTTTCCATGGGGATGACAAACGACTTTAAAGTGGCAGTGGAAGAGGGTTCGACGATCGTTCGGGTCGGTCGCGCCATCTTCGGCCGATAACGACGCACAAGGGAGCCGTCGGTGAGCCTCTGGCACCGTATCAAGGTCCGTCTGGGCCTCGAAGACGAGTGGGACGACGAGTACTACGACGAAGACGAGTACTACAGCGATCCCGCCGAGACCGAAGACGAGTGGGCTCCGCCTCCCAGCAACTACTCTCACTCTTCACCTTATGGTTCGGGAGCGAATCCGAACGCCGTTCGACGTGTCGACCGCGGCCCGGATCTCGACCGCGCTCGCGCCGCGAGCGGCACGCCGCTGCGTAGCGTTCCCACAGGCGCCGCGTCGGTGACTCCGGTATCCCCGCAGGTCAAGATGCACATCGTCGAGCCGCGCAGCTTCAGCGAGGCGCAGTCGATCGCGGACAAGTTCAAGGAGGGGACTCCGGTGATTCTGAACCTGACATCCTCATCACCCGAGCTTGCCAAGCGGCTGCTCGACTTCGCATCCGGCCTCACCTACGGGCTCGATGGCGGACTCCAGAAGGTCTCCGAGCGCGTCTTCATGCTGTCGCCGCACAACGTGGAGGTCTCTGACGCCGACAGGCGTCGACTTCGCGATACCGGCCTGTTCGGCGGGGAGTAGCGCATGAAGATCACTACCGGGCGCATCACCGTCATTGGCGGCGGCGTCATGGGCGGTGCAATCGTCTCAGGTTGGCTGGCGGCTTCGGCAGTCGACCCTTTGGCGGTCACCGTCGTCGAGCCGCAAGAGCAGCTGCGCAAGCAGCTCGCGAACTCGACGGGGGTTGCGGTTGCCGCTTCTGCCGATGAGGCTCTGCCGGCCGATCTCGTGATGCTCGCCGTGAAGCCGCAGATCCTTCCCGCGGTGGTCGCCGATATCGCCGACAAGCTCGCCGGCGCAGTCGTGGTTTCGATCGCCGCTGGCATATCGACCGCCAAGCTCGAGTCGATGCTTCCCGAAGGGTCGGCGGTCGTACGCGTCATGCCGAACACGCCCGCGATGGTAGGCGAGGGCATGGCGCTTGTGAGCGCGGGCGCATCGGCAAGCGCTGAGCAGGCAGAGATGGTGCGCGAGCTGTTCGCCTCGATTGGCGATGCAGTGGTCATCGACGAGCGCTACCAGAACGCCGGCACCGCAGTCTCAGGCTCAGGTCCGGCCTACTTCGCACTGGTCATCGATGCGCTTGCGCGCGCCGGAGTCGCCCAGGGCCTGCCGCGCGCGGTGGCCCAGCGTCTTGCAATCCAGACGATGCGCGGCACCGCCAAACTGCTTGATGAGACTGGGATGCACCCCGAGGCGCTTATCGATGGCGTCTCGAGCCCAGGCGGCACGACGATCGCGGCCGTCAACGTACTCGAAGCGCGCGGGGTGCGCGCCGCCTTCAACGATGCGGTACGTGCAAACGTCGCCCGCGCAGAGGAGCTGGGCTAGACGATGCTCGTCAACGTTCTCGACAGGGTCCTCTACTTCTACTCAACGCTCATCATCATCTACGTGCTGATGTCGTGGTTCCCGGTCTCCGGGGTCTTCGAAGAGATCTACCGGGTGCTCGGCAGCGTATGCGAGCCATATCTCGGTCTGTTTCGGCGTATCATCCCGCCCATAGGGATGATTGATATCTCTCCGATCGTGGCAATACTTGTGCTGAACGTTCTGACCTCGCTGCTGCACCGCGTGCTGTAAAGCGTCTCGACGGCTCCGAAGAGAAAGACCTTTCGATGAAGCTCACACCGCTCGACATCCACCATAAGGAGTTCCGCCACGCGCTGCGGGGCTACAACGAAGAAGAGGTCGATCAGTTCCTCGACCAGGTGGCCGACGAGTTCGAGCGCCTGTTCAAGGAGAACATCGACCTCTCTGAGAAGCTCGACGCCATCCAGGGCAAGCTCAACGAGTTCGAGATGCAGCGCCAGACGATCAACAACACGCTGATGACCGCCCAGCGCTCATCCGACGACATCATCGCTCGTGCGCAGGCCGAGGCCGATAACATCACGGCCCACGCCAACACGCGCGCCAAGGAGATCGTCAACGACGCGCTGGCCAAGAAGCAGCAGGTTCGCGGCGAGCTCTTGCGGATCAAGCAGGCCGAAGAGGAGTTCCGCGAGCGCTATCGCTCCATGCTTGAGAACAACCTGAAGTCGATCGCTGTCGTTTCAACCAGCGACGACGTCAGCGCGCTTCTCGGCGAGACCGAGGATGCGGTCGAGGCGTCCCCGTTCGACAACGGGAGCTTCGCAC
>DASRYH010000049.1:0-37126 GCA_035687245.1 Coriobacteriia bacterium | reverse complement strand
CCCATGGCCGCTCCCGCACCCGAGCCTGCGGCGTTCGTCGAGCCCGAGATCGACCTCGACTCCTTCCTGCCGCCTGAGCCCTCGCCGGCGCAGGATGAGTTCTTGCTACCAGTGCCTCTGCGCGCCGAGCCCGAAGCTGTGGAGCCCGCGCCTGCGGTTGCCGAGCCGGTTCCGGTTGAGGATGTCGCTCAGCAGGTCTTCACACCAATCTCGATCGACGATCTGCCGAACCCGTCCGAGTTCGACGCCTCGGTCATGAAGCCGGTGAGCGCTCCGACGCAGCCGATGCCCGCCAACGATCCTGCTCCGTCTGGCCTGATCTCGGCGGTCAATCTCGGCGAACTCGAGGCACCTGACATTCCCGACGACTTCGATCTCGTCGAGCCCTCCGAGTTCGCGCTGCCGCGCTTCGACGCGCTGGGCGAGCGCGAGGACGACCTCGATATCGAGGAGATCGACTAGGCGGCCGTGCTCAGGCTCAAGCTGCACGTCACCCCGAAATCGGGCCGCGACGAGGTCGTCGGCTGGCGCGGTGATGAGCTTCAGGTGCGCGTGACGGCCCCTCCCGAGGACGGCAAAGCGAATGCCGCGGTCTGCAAGACGGTTGCGGCTGCCCTCGGTGTGCCGAAGTCAGCCGTGCGCGTCATGCGTGGCGACACCTCGCGGCATAAGCTTATTGAGATCGAGGGCGCGAGTGAGGCCGATTCGGCAGCGGCCTTCGGCAAGCCGGACGAGAGCCTGTTCTAGCTGCGCGTTGACCGCTTGAGCGCTGGTTCGATACTATCGCGGCGCTGCGGTGAGTGATGCGCGGCAAAGGCTATGAAGGGGACAGTAGGCCGCCGATAGGCGACTCCACAGCGAGCGGGAAGCGATGAGAGCCCGCGAGGAGCCGGTTGGCCGAAGATCACCCCGGAGCCCCGGACCGAACGGCGCGAGTGTGCCCTAGGCTTCGGCGGTCGCCCCCGTTACCGGGCAGCCGAGTGGCGCGCCGGCCCATCAGGGTCCGGGTGCAAGCTGGGTGGTACCGCGGAGATGTGACTTCTCTTGAGGAAGCGCGCTTCGTCCCAGTGCATGTGGGATGAAGTGCGCTCTTTTTGTTGGCGCGTTAACGAGGAAGGTGCGTGGGACGTGGCGGACTACAAGAACACGATGAACCTGCCCCAGACGGAGTTCCCGATGCGTGCGAGCCTGGCGCAGCGCGAGCCGCAGTGGCTGGAGAAGTGGAACGCGATCGACTTGCACGGCAAGGCGGTCGCCAAGCGCAAAGGCGGCCCGTCGTTCATCCTGCACGACGGCCCTCCATACGCGAACGGCCACATCCATATGGGCACCGCCTACAACAAGGTGCTCAAGGACCTCATCATCAAGTACAAGACGATGCGGGGCTTCTACTCGCCCTACGTGCCGGGCTGGGACTGCCACGGTCAGCCGATCGAGCACCAGGTAGAGAAGAACCTCGGCCCCGCGAAGATGAAAGAGATCTCGCAGGCCGAGCTACGCGCCGACTGTCGCGAGTACGCGCTGAAGTTCGTCGACGTCCAGCGCGAGGAGTTCAAGCGCCTTGGTGTCGTCGGCGACTGGGAGAACCCCTACCTGACGCTCAAGCCCGAGTACGAGGCCGGAAACGTCAGGATCTTCAAGAAGATGTTCATGGACGGCTCCGTCTATAAGGGACGCAAGCCGATCCACTGGTGCGTTCGCTGCCATACGGCGCTCGCCGAGGCCGAGATCGAGTACAGCGACGAGACCAGCAACTCGATCTACGTCGCTTTCCGTTTCCTCGACGCTACGCCCTGGGATGCCGAAGGGGAGGCCTCGATCCTCATCTGGACGACGACGCCGTGGACGCTACCGGCGAACGTCGCCGTGACGCTGGCCGACGACGCCGACTACGTCGGTGTGAGGCTCGCGGACGGTCGCGTGCTCGTGATGGCCGAGGAGCTCGTCGAGAGCGTCGCCGAAGTGGCTGGCTTTGAAGGCTACGAGATCGTCGGGCCGCGCGTGAAGGGCACGGAGCTCTCCGGTCTGGGCTACGCACAGCCGATCCACGACGGCGTGAAAGGTGTCATCATCACCGGCTCGCACGTCGAGCTCACGACCGGTACGGGCGCGGTGCACACCGCCCCGGGACACGGCGAAGAGGACTACCTCGTCGGCGCGAAGTTCGACCTGCCGATGCCCATGCCCGTGCTCGACGACGGCACTTTCGACGCTGGCGGCGGACCTTTCGAGGGCCTGTCGGTCAAGGCGGCCAACCCGGTCATCATCGAGTGGCTGCGCGAGCGCGGCACGCTCATAGCGGCCACCGATATCGAGCACAGCTATCCGCACTGCTGGCGCTGCAAGCAGCCCGTCATCTTCCGCGCGACGGAGCAGTGGTTCGTGAGCATGGACCGCACCGGTTTGCGCGACAACGCGATGCGCGCGATCGGCGAAGTCCAGTGGATCCCCGGCTGGAGCGTGAACCGCATCTCCGCGATGGTGGGCGACCGCCCGGACTGGTGCATCAGCCGCCAGCGCGCGTGGGGCGTGCCGATCCCGGTCTTCAGCTGCGTGAAGTGCGGCGAGACCGTGGCTACGGAGGCGACCTTCGACGCCGTCATCCACCTCTTCGAGACTGAAGGCGCCGACGCGTGGTTCACGCGCGCACCGAGCGAGTACCTGCCGGCCGGCACCGCATGTCCTCGCTGCGGCGGTACCGACCTCGCACCTGAGAAGGACATCGTCGACGTGTGGTGGGAGAGTGGCGTGTCGCACACGAGCGTTTGCGAGGCGCGGCCCGAACTGCATCGTCCAGCCGAGATGTACCTGGAGGGCAGCGACCAGCACCGTGGCTGGTTCCAGTCCTCGCTGCTCACGAGCGTGGGCGCCTACAATGCGGCACCGTTCAAGAGCGTTCTGACGCACGGCTTCATCGTGGACGGCAACGGTCGCAAGATGTCCAAGTCGCTGGGCAACACGATCTCGCCGCTCGACGTCATTGCGAAGTCCGGCGCCGACATCATCCGCCTGTGGGTGGCTTCGGCCGACTACGGCCAGGACGTCAACGTCTCAGACGAGATCCTCGACCGCACGAGCGAGTCGTATCGCCGGCTGCGCAACACCTTCCGCTTCCTGCTGTCCAACCTCTACGACTACGAGCCTGAACGCGAGGTCGCTCTCGCCGATATGCCCGAGATCGACCGCTGGGCGCTCGCGGAGCTGGCAGACATGCTCGAGCGCGTCACCAAGCACTACGACGAGTGGCGCTTCCACCTCGTCTATCGCACGGCGCTCGACTACGTCGGCGACCTTTCGGCGGTCTACATGGACGTTCTGAAGGACCGGCTCTACGCCGACGCGCCCGACAGCCTGTCGCGTCGAAGCGCGCAGACCGTGCTCGCTCGCATCCTGGGCGTTCTGGTTCGTGTACTGGCGCCAGTGCTCGCCTTCACGTGCGAAGAGATCTGGGACTTCATGCCCGAGTCGCTGCGCGATGAGCAGAGCGTTCACCTGAGCGACTGGCCGACGCTCGAAGTGGAAGGCGCCGACGCTCTGCGCGCCGACTATGCAGTCGTGATGCAAGCACGTGAGGCTGCAAACGCCGTGCTCGAGACGGCACGCGCGGAGAAGACGATCGGCAAGAGCCAGGAGGCTGCGCTCACAATCGCCGCGCCCGCCGCGATGCTCGAGGTGCTCCAGGCGCGTGGCACTGAGGCGCTCGCGAGCCTGTTCATCGTAGCCTCGGTCGAGCTTGCCGAAGCCGCGGGGGACGAGGTCGTCGTGACGCTCGGCGCGCCTACCGGCGAGAAGTGTCCGCGCTGCTGGAACTTCCGCGAACTCGGCACCGATTCGGCGCATCCGGAAGTGTGCGGACGCTGCGCGGACGTGCTCGCGGGACAGGGGCTCTAGCGACAGGGGAGAGCGTCAGCGGTGGTATAGTGCAAGAACGCAATGCGACGCGCCCGTGCCTGTGCGGGCGCTTTCCCTACCCACTACCGATCGGCGGCGCACGATGGACGAGCGTACCCTCATCGAGCTGAAGACGCGGCTAGAAAACGAACGCGTGCGACTCGGGCTGCAGATCGAGGAGCTGAGCGCGCTCGGACGCGAGCTGCAGTCCGAGGCGACCGGTGAGAACGCCTATCGTGACCACATGGCCGATCAGGGTTCGGCGACCTTCGAGCGCGAGCTCGATGCGACGCTGGAGGAGAACCTGCGCGAGATGCTCGACGACGTGGTTGCCGCCCTCGCGCGTGTCGAGGCCGGAGGCTACGGGAGCTGCGATCGTTGCGGTGCCGAGATTCCCATGGAGCGCCTTGAAGCTGTGCCCACCGCGAGCCTTTGTATCACGTGCAAGTCAGCCGACGAGCAGCGCTAAGCATCGCGCATCCGGCGCGCACCTTCTGGCTGATCGCCATCGCGACGTTTCTGGTCGATCAGGTCAGCAAGTCGGTGGTTCGCGTCTTGTGGAACGCCACCGAGCCGATGGACGCGATCACGCTGCGTTTTCTCTCGCCGACGTTCTCCGCCCAGCACTCCGTGCCGCTGTTGGGAGACGTCCTCACGCTCACGCACGTTCGTAACGCCGGGGCCGCCTTCGGCATGTTCCCCGGCTACCAGCCCGTCTTCATGCTCACTTCCACTGTCGTGCTGGTTGTGGTGGCCGGCTACTGGTTGCGGGCCAAGCCAACCGAGTGGCCGCTTGTGATCGCCCTCGCGCTCGTGGCGGGCGGCGCGTCGGGCAATCTCGTTGACCGCGCGGTGGTCGGTCGCGTGACCGACTTCATCTACGCCGCCATCATCGACTTTCCGGTATTCAATCTCGCTGATTCGGCGATCTTCATCGGCGTCGGCATCCTCATCTGGTGGCTGCTGTTCGGCCCGATTCCGCAGGTGGAAGAGCGGGAAGAGGAGCGCGCGGCACTTGACGCCGCCGAAGCCACTGACACGTCCGAAGGGGTCGGCGCATGAGACGCTCAACCGACTACTTCGAGCACGTCGTCAGCGAAGACGAGGCAGGCACCCGTCTGGACGCGCTTCTTGGCTCGCTCGGCTTCTTGCCGAGCCGTTCGGCGGCCGTTCGGCTGATCGATGAGGGCCACGTGCTCGTCGACGGGGCACCGGTCCAGAAGCGCTACAGCGTCCGCGAGGGTGAGCGAATCGAGGCCGAAGTACCGCCGCCCGAGGCAAGCGACCTCATTCCCGAGGACATTCCGCTCGACATCCGCTACGAGGACGAGGACATGATCGTCCTGTCCAAGCCGGTAGGACTCGTTGTGCATCCTGCCCAAGGTCACTGGTCGGGCACGCTGGTGCATGCGCTGCTGGCGCACGCCGACGATCTGGGCACCGCGCAGGGCGACGATCGCCCGGGTATTGTGCACCGACTCGACAAGGACACGAGCGGGCTGATGATGGTCGCCAAGTCCGACGAGGCCCAAGTCACGCTCCAGGAAGCGATCAAGGTCCGATCGGTGGATCGGCGCTACCTGACGCTCGTGCACGGGTGGATCGCTCCCGACTCCGGGTTGATCGACGCACCGCTCGGCCGCGACCAACGTGACCGAATGCGGATGGTCGTCTCCGATCGCCCGGAGGCCAAGCAGTCCGTGACGACGTTTCGGGTCCTCGAGCGCTTCGAGGCGGGTAGGTACGACGACGGCTTCACGCTGCTCGAGTGCAAGCTCTACACCGGCCGGACGCATCAGATTCGCGTGCATATGGCATATATCAAGCATCCCTGCGTGGGCGATCCGGTCTACGGGGCGGGACGGCCGAGGGCGGATCTGGGCCTCGAGAGGCAGTTCCTGCACGCCTATCGGCTGGAGCTCGAACACCCGATCACAGGCAAGGAGCTGCGCTTCCTCGATCCGCCGCCAGAAGACCTCGCTAGCCGGCTCGAGCAGATATCGAGTCTCTCGATGGGGCGAACGGCGGCGGGCGAAGAAGTCTTCGGCTTGCTGGCACAGGGCAAAAGGCCGTAGGCTGGCGGCGTGACGCGACGTAGTAGTGGGGGCGGGTAGATGCGCGAGTCGAAGAAGGCTGCGCTACGCATAACAGGTACGTACGCCCTCATCAGCCTGGCCTGGATCCTCTTCTCGGACCAAGCCGTTGCAAGTATGTTCCCTGGCCGGCTCGAACAGCTGGTGCAGTCCGCGAAGGGCTTCGCCTTCGTACTCGTGACCGCCGGGCTGATCTACACACTCGTCTTGAGACTGGGCGACCGCCTTTCCGTTGAGGCTGTCCGCTCGCGTGCCGCGGAGCGCCAGCTGCGCCAGGTCGTGGCAACCGTGCCAGTCGGAGTCGTTCTCACTGGTGCCGACGGCAAGGTCAGCTTCGTCAATCGCGGTGCCGAGAGGCTCTTGGGGGTAAAGACCGCCGATGTCGTGGGTGGCGAGATCGACGCGCTCATGGGCGACAACGACGCTGCGGGAAGCCCGATATCCGATCTCATGCGCATGGGCGCAATCGACGGGATCCGCGTCGGCGGACGTGGGGGAGCCCCTGTTCGCTCAGTGGTGGCACGCGCCGCAGCGATAGACCCCGAGCTCGAGAGCACCGGGTGGGTAATCGCGCTCGCTGACGTCACCGCCGCGCACGCTGCGCGCGCCGAGGCCGAGCGGCTCGTGAGCACCTACCGGTTCATGGTCGAAGTCATCGATGCGGCTTCGCGGGCCAGCGACGAGAAGACGCTGCTCAGGCGCTTTGCCGAAGTGGCCGTCAGCTCCGGACGTTATCGCGGTGCGTGGGCCGCAATCGTCGACCCGGACACCGGTGCGTTTCACGATGTCGCGAGTCCGGGTATGGGGCCCAGAGCGTTGGAGACCGCGTCCACGATGCTTGAGTGGTCGCGCACCGACCCGTCGAAGGTCCCGTTCGACGCTTACGGTGTCATGGTCAGCAACGATGTTCTGCGTGACCAGGCGAATCTCTGGCGTCCGGGCGCACTTGAGGACGGCTTCGGCTCGTCGGCAACACTCGGTGTACCGATCGATGGCGAGCTTGCTGGGGGAATCACGCTCTTCGCCATCGAGGTCGGCGCTTTCGACGCTGCCGAGCTGGACATGTTGAGCGATCTCATCGATGCGGTCGCCTTCCAGATCGCCCGGCTGCGCGAATGCGGTCGTGCGACCGGTGTCAACGCCACAGGAGCAGACGGCAGCGAGTAGTCTTCGGCATGCTGTCGGCAATTGCCCACCACTAGCAGCGCGTTTGTGGATGCTTGCCTCTTCCGCTACTGTGCCTACAGACCTTTAAGACCGGTCCCGTGAGGCCGGCAAGGGCCGCAGCCTCATATCGCCACCGCTGTCTTTGCAGTGAATGACGCCTGATGCGCTCCTTGCCGTACCCGTCGGCTGGGGCGTTTTTTCGTGTCAGGAGGGGTGACGAGGTGGAGTACCGTACGAAGGCAACGGTCATGGACGCCGAAGCGATCTCGCGTGCTGTGACGCGTATCGCTCACGAGATACTCGAAGCGAACAAGGGTGCGGGCAACGTCGCGCTCGTCGGCATCGTTACGCGAGGCGCCACGCTCGCCGAAGCGCTGGCCGGCAAGATTCGCGAGATCGAGGGCGCCGAGGTGCCGGTGGGCACGCTCGACATCAGCTTCTACCGCGACGACCTCGCCACCAGGCTCAATCCAGAGGTGAAACGCACCGACATCCCGTTCGCGGTCGAAGGGCGAGACGTCGTGCTCGTCGACGACGTGCTCTTCACCGGGCGCACGATCCGGGCGGCGATGGATGCTCTCATGGACTACGGCCGGCCGAACTCCGTGCAACTGGCGGTGCTCGTAGACCGCGGCCACCGGGAGCTTCCGATCCGCGCCGACTACGTGGGCAAGAACGTCCCCTCCTCGGGCAAGGAGCGCGTCACAGTGCGCTTCGCCGAACTGGACGGCTCTGACGCGGTCGAGATTCTCGAGCGAGTTGGAGATGACGAGTAGATGATCCAGTCTCGCCACATCATCAGCATCAAGGACCTCACGCCCGACGAGATTACGCTCGTGCTCGATACGGCTGAGTCCTTCAAAGAGGTCAACGAACGCCGCATCAAGAAGCTGCCGACGCTGCGCGGTCGCACGGTCGTGAACCTCTTCCTCGAGCCGTCCACCCGCACTCGCACGAGCTTCGAGATTGCCGCCAAGCGCCTTTCGGCAGATGCGATCAACTTCTCCGGCTCTGCTTCGGCGACCGTAAAGGGGGAGTCGCTCGCCGACACCGCTGAGACGCTCTCGGCGATGGCGTGCGACCTTGTGATCGTGAGGCACAAGTTCGCCGGTGCACCGCGCATACTGGCCGACCACATGGACGCACACATCATCAACGGCGGCGACGGCATGCACGAGCACCCATCGCAGGCCCTGCTCGACCTGTTCACGATGCGCGAGCGTCTGGGCAAGCTCGAGGGCTTGAAGGTTGGCGTCGTGGGCGACATCAGCCACTCTCGCGTGGCTGGGTCGCTCATTCCCGCGCTCAAGATGATGGGCGCCACGCCCATCGCGATCGCCCCGCCCACGCTGCTGCCAGCACGTCCCGACGTGCTCGGCGCCGAAGTGGCCTCCTCGCTCGACGAGGTGCTGCCCGATCTCGACGTCGCCTACATGTTGAGGATCCAGATGGAGCGCGCCGAAGGGATGCCGTTCCCGAGCGTGCGCGAGTACGCGAAGCTCTACGGCATCAACTCGGCGCGCCTCGCCAAGATGAAGCCCACCGCTATCGTCATGCATCCCGGCCCCATGAACCGCGGCGTCGAGATCTCGGCGGCCGTGGCCGATAGCGACCGTTCGGTCGTGCTCGACCAGGTCAATGCGGGAGTCGCGGTACGTATGGCCGCGATGTACATGCTGCTGGGAGGGGAGGCATAGATGGCGCTTCTGTTCAGAGGAGCCCGCGTGGTCGACCCGCGCGCCGGCCTCGACGAGGTCTGCGACGTGGTCGTGCGCGACGGCTTGATCGCCGAGATCGGCAAAGACCTCTCCATCCCGAAGGGCACCACGATCGAGTGTGCCGAGAAGGTGCTGGTCCCCGGCCTCGTGGACGTGCACGTGCACCTGCGCGAGCCGGGCCGCGAGGACAAAGAGACGATTCGCACGGGAACGCGCGCAGCCGCGCACGGGGGCTTCACGGCCGTATGCGCGATGCCGAATACCTCGCCCGTGACCGACACCGGCAGCAAGGCGCGCTTCATCGTGGAGCGTGCGGCTGCCGAAGGCGTGGTGCGCGTTCACCCAATCGGGGCGTGCACCGTGGGCAGCAAGGGCGAGGCGCTCGCCGAGATCGGCGACATGCTCGCGGAGGGCGCTGTGGCGTTTTCCGACGACGGACACGGCGTGCAGACGAGCGGCATGATGCGCCTCGTGATGGACTACGCCAAGCAGTTCGGCACCACGATCATCAGCCACTGCGAAGACGAGTCCTTGGTGAGCAAGGGCGTCGTGAACGAAGGCGTCGTCTCCACGCGGCTGGGCCTGCCGGGCTGGCCTTCGGCAGGAGAAGAGACGCAAGTGGCGCGCGACATCCGGCTCGCGGAGCTTACGCGCTGTCGGCTGCACCTCGCGCACCTGTCTACGGCAGGATCGATTGAGATGGTGCGCGCCGCCAAGGCTAAGGGGCTGCCGGTGACGTGCGAGGTGACACCGCACCACCTCTTCCTCACCGAGGACGACATCACGGACGCCTACGACACCAACTTCAAGATGAACCCGCCGCTGCGCGCCGCCGAGGACCGAGATGCGCTTATCGCTGCACTCGCCGATGGCACGATCGACTGCATCGCCACCGACCACGCTCCCCACGCCCCGCACGAGAAGGCGCTCGAGTTCGAGCTCGCGCCCTTCGGCACGACGGGTCTGGAGACCGCGTTGTCGCTTGTGATAACGAACCTCGTCGCGAAAGAGCTTCTGAGCTGGGGCGATGTCGTCAGCCTCATGGCTCACGGGCCGCGCGACGCGCTGGGCCTGTCGCCGGTCACTCTCGAGGTCGGGCAGGTCGCTGACCTCACCGTCATCGACCCCGAGGCGCGCGTCGAAGTCACGGAGTCGTTCTTCGAGAGCAAGTCGGCCAACTCGGCGTTTCTCGGCGCTACACTACTCGGCAAAGCATCTGAGGTGCTCGTGGGCGGGCGCTTCGCACTCAGACACGGAAAGGTGGTCGACGCGTGACGCGTCCCGCAGCCCTCCTTGCTCTTGAAGACGGCACGGTCTTCACCGGATTTGCCTGTGGCGCTCCCGGTGAGGCGGCTGGCGAGCTGTGCTTCAACACGTCGATGTCCGGCTACCAAGAAGTTGTGACTGACCCCAGCTACGCGGGTCAGATCATCACGATGACGATGCCGCACATCGGCAACTACGGCGTGAACGGTGCCGACATGGAGTCGCGCGGCGTCTTCGCCAAAGGCTTCGTCGTCCGCGAGATGTGCGACTCGCCGTCGAGCTGGCGCTCCGAAGAGTCGATGCCGGCGTTTCTTGAGCGCAACGGCGTCGTCGCCATCGAGGGGCTCGACACCAGGCGCATCGTGCGCCACCTGCGCGAACGCGGTGCAATGCGCGCCGTCATCTCCACCGTCGACCTAGACCCGGCATCCCTTGTGGCCAAGGCGCAGACCTCGCCCGGGCTTGTCGGACGCGATCTGGTCGCCGAAGTGGCCGTGCGCGACTCCTACAACTGGGGCGAGGAGGTGCCCGACGGCGGCCTGCCCGTCGACACGGGCATCCTTCCGGTCACGCCGCAGTTCAAGGTCGTCGCGATGGACTCCGGCATCAAGTACAACATCCTGCGCGGTCTGTCCGAGGTCGGCTGTGAGGTCGTAGTCGTGCCTCCGACCACCGGTGCGGCAGACGTGCTCGCCTACGAGCCCGACGGCGTCTTTCTGGCCAACGGCCCCGGCGACCCCGAGGCCGTCGAGTACCTCTACGCAACGCTGCGCGACGTGCTGGGGGTCAAGCCTGTCTTCGGCATCTGCCTCGGGCACCAGATGCTCTCGCTCGCATGCGGTGCCGACACCTACAAGCTCAAGTACGGCCACCGCGGCGGCAACCAGCCGGTGAAGAACCTGCTGACCGGCCGGGTGGAGATCACCAGCCAGAACCATGGCTTCTGCGTCGACTTCGGCAGCATCGGTGAGCTTGCCGAAGAGTCGCGCGCCCAGCTCAACGCTGAAGCAAGCGATCTTGGCGCGTGGGCCAAGGCGAGCATCGCGCCGATCGTGAACAGCGAGCGCTTCGGCCGGGTGCAGCTCACGCATGTGAACCTCAACGACATGACCACCGAGGGCATTCGGCTGCTCGACATCCCGGCGTTCTCGGTGCAGTACCACCCCGAGGCCGCGCCCGGTCCGCACGACGCGCGCTACCTCTTCGGCGAGTTTACGAAGCTCATGGCGGCAGGTGCGCAGAGCGCCTCGAACCAGGGGGAGTAGGATGGCCATTCGCAAGATGCTGGTTCCGCTGGCGCTCACGCCTCGCGACGAGAAGCTGCTCGCCTACGCGTGCGGCCTCGTGGAGCAGGGCGTTCACCAGCTGCTCGTTGCCCACGTGGTGGACTCGTCGGGCCTTGAAGCACCGGTCGTATTCGCCGAAGTGGAGCGCGCCCGCGAGCGGCTGCTTGCGATGGTGGCCCCGTACGGTGGTAGCGGCCAGGACATCGAGGTACGCGTCACCACGGGCGAGGTCTACCGCGAGATCATGGCGCTGGCCAGCCAGGTCAACACCGACGTCATCTTGTGCGGTACGGAGGGCAAGTCGTTTGTGGACTACCTCTTCTCTGGCTCGATCGCCGAAGACCTCGCGCTCGCGGGCGACGTTCGCACCATGACAGTGCGCTGGGACCAGCTAGAGGTATGCGCCGACGTCGCTGACCTCGCGCACGGCTTTGCGCGACGGCTCGTCGTGCCCACGGATTTCTCGAGCTCATCGCTGCGCGCGGTCCTTTCGGCGTTCGAACGCCGTGAGCGCGCGATCGGCACGATTCACCTGCTTCACGTGCTCGTCGACGGCGAGAGCCGCCTGGACGCCGAGATTCACATGCGCGCCCAGACAGCGCTCGCCGAAGAGCACGGCGTCGACTATGTGGCGGCTATTCGCGAGGGGGACCCCGCCGAGGCGGTGCTCGCGTATCTCGCGGAGGTCGACGCGACCGGCGTCATCACCGGGCGCCGCGGCAAAGGTCGATTCGGCCGCGAGTTGCTTGGAAGCGTGTCCATGCGCCTGCTTCAAGAGGCCGCCTGTCCGGTGGTCATCCAGCCATAGGGTTTCAAGCAAGACGACGACTCACTTAGACGAGAACCACTGACGCGAGGAGAAACGTGCCCCGTCGCGACGACATCAAGAAGATCCTGGTCATCGGTAGCGGTCCGATCATCATCGGGCAGGCATGCGAGTTCGACTATTCGGGCGCGCAGGCCTGCAAGGTGCTCAAAGACGACGGCTTCGAGGTCGTGTTGGTAAACAGCAACCCGGCCACGATCATGACCGACCCGGGTCTTGCCAGCCGCACCTACGTCGAGCCCATCACTCCCGAGTTCGTGGAGAAGGTCATCGCCGCCGAACGCCCGGATGCGCTGCTGCCCACGCTCGGCGGACAGACCGGCCTGAACTGCGCGATGGACCTTGCGGACTCCGGCATCCTCGAGAAGTGGGGCGTCGAGCTCATCGGCGCCCGGGCCGAGGTCATCAAGAAGGGCGAGGACCGCAAGCTCTTCGCCGAAGCGATGGCGCGCATCGGCCTCGAGGTGCCGGCCAGCGGCTACGCGTACTCGGTCTCCGATGCCGAAGGCCTCGTCGCCGAGCTGGGCTTTCCGCTCGTAGTGCGCCCGAGCTTCACGATGGGTGGCGCCGGCGGCGGAATCGCCTACAACGCCGAGGAGCTGCGCGAGATCGTGAGCCACGGTGTCGCGCTGTCGCCGATTGGCGAGGTGCTTATCGAAGAGAGCATCATCGGCTGGAAAGAGTTCGAGATGGAGGTCATGCGCGACGTGGCCGACAACGCCATCATCGTGTGCTCCATCGAGAACTTCGACCCGATGGGCATTCACACCGGCGACTCGATCACGGTCGCGCCTGCCCAGACGCTCACCGATCGCGAGTACCAGACGATGCGCGATGCCTCGATCGCCATCCTGCGCGAGATCGGTGTGGAGACCGGCGGCAGCAACGTGCAGTTCGCGATCAACCCGGACGACGGCCGCATGGTCGTCATCGAGATGAACCCGCGCGTGTCGCGCTCATCGGCGCTGGCATCCAAGGCCACCGGCTTTCCGATCGCGAAGTTCGCGGCCAAGCTCGCGGTGGGTTACACGCTCGACGAGATCGACAACGACATCACGGGAGAGACGCCCGCGTGCTTCGAGCCTTCAATCGACTACACGGTCGTGAAGGTGCCGCGTTGGGCGTTCGAGAAGTTCCGCGGCACAGACGAGACGCTCACCACCCGCATGAAGAGCGTGGGCGAGGTCATGGCCATCGGGCGCACCTTCGAAGAGGCGCTTGGCAAGGCGATGCGCTCGCTGGAGAACGGCCGCGGTGGCCTGGGCAGCGACGGCAAGGACAAGTTCGAAGAGCACAAGTTCGACGAGTACATGGCGGTGCCCAACGAGTCGCGCATCTTCTACCTTGCTGAAGCGATGCGCCGCGATCGCAGCTGCGAAGAGCTGCATGAGATCACCAAGATCGATCCGTGGTTCCTCGGGCGTATCGAGCGCATCATCGCCGTCGAGAAAGACCTCTCGGGCAAGAACCTCGACCAGGTGACTGGCGAAGAGCTGCGCAACGCCAAGCGCCACGGCCTCTCTGACCTGCAGATCGGCGTGCTGACCGGCTCAACAGAGGCGAGCGTTCGCGCGGTGCGCAAGGCGCTGGGCGTGCGGCCGACCTTCAAGTCGGTGGATACCTGTGCGGCCGAGTTCGCCGCGTCCACGCCCTACTACTACAAGACCTACGAGGATGAGGACGAAGTCGCCCCGGCCGACAAGCCGCGCGCGATGATCTTGGGCGCCGGGCCCAACCGCATCGGCCAGGGTATTGAGTTCGACTACTGCTGCGTTCACGCGGCCTACGCGCTGTCTGAGATGGGCTACGAGACGGTCATGGTCAACTGCAACCCGGAGACGGTCTCGACCGACTACGACACGAGTGACCGCCTCTACTTTGAGCCGCTCACCTTCGAAGACGTCATGGACATCGTGGACGCCGAAGACCCGGCCGGCTGCGTTGTCACATTCGGCGGCCAGACGCCGCTGAAGCTCGCCAAGGCGCTGGAAGCTGCAGGCGTACCGATCATGGGTACTTCGCCCGAGGCGATCGACCTCGCAGAAGACCGCAAGCGCTTCAGCAAGATCCTCGACGAGCTGGAGATCGCGTACCCGGCCGCCGGCACCGCCAATAGCTTTGACGAGGCGGTCGCCGTGGCAGGACGCATCGGCTACCCGCTGCTCGTACGTCCGAGCTACGTGCTCGGCGGCCGTGGCATGGTCATCGCCTACTCCGAGAACTACCTCGAGAAGTACATGGCCGAAGCGGTCTCGATCTCGCCGGAGCACCCCGTGTTGCTCGACAAGTTCCTGGAAGGCGCTATCGAGGTCGACGTGGACGCGGTCTGCGACGGCGAGTCGGTCTACATCGGTGGCGTCATGGAACACATCGAAGAGGCCGGCATCCACTCCGGTGACTCGGCGTGCTGCATCCCGCCCTTCACGCTGGGTGCCGACACCGTCGAGAAGATCCGCGAGCACTCATCTGCGCTTGCGATGCGCCTGGGCGTACGCGGGCTGATGAACGTGCAGTTCGCGGTCAAAGACCAGAACGTCTACGTGCTCGAGGTCAACCCGCGTGCCAGCCGCACCGTGCCGTTCGTGAGCAAGGCCACCGGCGTGCCGCTGGCCAAGGTCGCCGCACGTGTTATGGCCGGGCAGAAGCTCGCCGAGATGGACCTGCCCGCCGACGATCGCGAGCCCTCGCGCTTCTGCGTGAAGGAAGCGGTCATGCCCTTCGGCAGGTTCCCGGGCGCCGACTCGATCCTTGGACCCGAAATGAAGTCGACCGGCGAGGTCATGGGTGTAGCCGACGACTTCCCGGCCGCCTACGCCAAGAGCCAGCTCGCCATCGACTACTCGCTTCCCACGAGCGGTACCGCGTTCGTCTCGGTCTGCGACCGCGACAAGCGTCACGCCGTGTCGGTGGCCAAGCACCTGCAGCTGATGGGCTTCTCGATCATGTCGACCAAGGGTACGGCCAAGGCGCTGCGCGCTGCCGGCATCCCGGTCTCGGAGGTCATGAAGAAGCACGAAGGCCGCCCCAACGTCCTCGACGAGATCGCCAACGGGAACGTCCAGCTCGTCATCAACACGCCTTTCGGCCAGGAGACGCGCTCTGACGGCTACCACATCCGTTCGGCGGCGATCCGCCACGGCATCACCAACATCACGACACTGCCAGCCGCCGCCGCAATCGTGCAGGCTATCGAGGCGATCCGCGAGGGCCGGCTGGGTGTCTGCGCACTCCAGGACTTCGACGAGCCAGGAGCTTGCGTGATGCCGGAGATGCAGCCGTGACGCATTCGGCAACACCCGCACTCGAACGTGTGACAGTGCTCGCTAACGACCGCGTCGCCGAAGGCGTGGGCCTGATCGTTCTGCTTGCGCCGCGCTGCGCCGCGAGCGTTCGGCCCGGGCAGTTCGTGCACCTGCGCGTCACCGATGCGCGCGATCTGATCCTGCGCCGCCCGTTCTCAGTGCATCGCGCCGAGGGCGAGACGATCGAGATCCTCTACCAAGTGCTGGGCGAAGGCACGCTCCGACTCGCCGAAAAGGAGCCGGGCGACACCTCGATGGACCTTGTCGGCCCGCTCGGCCACGGCTGGTGGGTGCCAGAAGGTGCTGTACACGCGCTCATCGTCACGGGTGGCTTGGGCGCTGCGCCACTGGGCATGCTTGCGGAACAGCTTGCCGAGAGCGGCATTGCCGCCGTGACGGCGATGGGTGCGCCAACTGCGAGCCGTCTGGTCGCTCGCGACCTCTACGAGAGCGTCACCCGCCGCGTCGAAGTCGCCACCGACGACGGCAGCGCAGGCGAACACGGCTTCGTCACCGCGGTGACCGCGCGCCTCTTCGCGGTGGAGCGCTTCGATGTCGTCTACACGTGCGGGCCGGAGGTCATGCAGCGCGCGATAGTCGCGCAGGCGCGTGAGGCGGGCGTGCCATGTCAGGTGTCGCTCGAGCGCCTTATGGCGTGCGGCATCGGTGCCTGTCTCTCGTGTGTAGTCACCACCACCGAAGGCCGCAAGCGCGCCTGCGTGGACGGTCCCGTCTTCGATGCGGGGGAGGTGTGCTGGGATGACTCAGAGCTCCCGCCCCGGCACTAGCCCGGACATGCGCGTGCGTATCGGCGCGCTCGAGTTGAAGAACCCGGTCATGGCGGCGTCGGGCACGTTTGCCAGCGGACGCGAGTTCGCCGACTTCATCGACCTCTCGCGCCTCGGCGCCATCGTGACCAAGGGTGTCTCTCCGCAGGCCTGGGCCGGTAACGACAGCCCGCGCATCGCCGAGACGGCTTCCGGCATGTTGAACTCCATCGGCCTACAGAACCCCGGTGTCGAAGCGTTCTGCGCCAAAGATCTCGCCTGGCTCGCCGAAAACGCCGCCGACACGCCCGTGATCGTGAACGTATCCGGCCACTCGCAGTCCCAGTACGCCGAAGTCATCGAGCGGCTTGAGTCCGAGCGCGTCGACGCCTACGAACTCAATATCTCGTGCCCCAATGTGGACGAGGGCGGCATGGCCTTCGGCACCACGTGCGAGGCCGCCGCCGATGTCGTAACCGCGTGCAGGCCGCTGACCAAGCGACCGCTGATAGTGAAGCTCTCACCCAACGTGACCGACATCGCTGCCATCGCACAGTCGGTTGAGGCCGCCGGTGCCGATGCGGTCTCTCTCATCAATACGCTGCTGGGGATGGCAGTCGACGCTTCGAAGCGCCGTCCGAAGCTCGCTCGCGTCGTGGGAGGCCTCTCCGGTCCCGCAATCAAGCCGGTTGCCCTGCGCATGGTCTGGCAGGTCGCCTCGGCCGTCACAGTGCCTGTTATAGGCATGGGTGGCATCGTCACTGCCGAAGATGCCGTCGAGTTCCTGCTCTGCGGCGCAACGGCCGTGGCAGTGGGTACCGCGAACTTCATGGACCCGACGGCCGCGATCCGCGTCGTCGATGGTCTCGAGGGCTGGTGCCGGCACTACGGCGTGGCTGCAGTAACTGAACTCGTCGGCGCTTTGGAGGTAGACGCGTGAGCACGAGCCCCCGTGAACGTATCATCGTCGCGCTCGACACCGACGCCGCCGGTGCCCGCGAGCTCGCGCGTGCCCTCGCGGGTAGCGTGCGCTGGCTCAAGGTCGGAATGACGCTGTTCTACCAGGCCGGCCCGGCGATCGTCACCGAGCTGCGCGAGCAAGGCTTTGACGTATTCCTCGACCTCAAGCTCCACGACATCCCGCACCAGGTGCGAGGAGCGGCCGAGTCGGTGTCGCGCCTCGGTGTGCAGATGCTCACCGTGCACGCCTCAGGTGGCGCACCCATGGTGGCTGCCGCTGTCGAAGGCGCTGCCGAAGGGGCCGCGGTCGCTGGACTGCCTTCGCCTGCGGTCATCGGCGTCACCGTGCTCACGAGCATGAGCGACGATGTGCTCCACTCCGTGGGAATCAACCGCGTAGCCGCTGAGCAGGTACCGCTTCTGGGCGGAGTGGTTCGTGACGCCGGCGCTGCCGGCTGTGTCTGCTCGCCGCAGGAAGCGCACCTCATGCGCGAGTTGTTGGGGCCTGACGCGCTCGTCGTGACGCCGGGAGTCCGACCCGCTGGCGCAGACGTGGGAGACCAGAGTCGTGTCGCGACCCCTGCTGCGGCGATCGCGTCGGGCGCGAGCCATCTTGTGATCGGACGCCCCATCACTGAAGCATCCGATCCACGCGAAGCAGTAGAGAGAATCGTCTCCGAGATGGAAGGACCGAACGCGTGAGCACTCCGCTGACCGACGACCAGATCCTTGATGCTCTGAAGGCCGCAGAGGCCATTCGGCACGGCCATTTCGTCCTCACGAGCGGTCGCCACAGCGACACCTATGTGCAGTGCGCGCGCATTCTCGAAGACCCCGCGCTCACCACGAAGCTCGCCCAGACGGCAGTTTCTCGCCTTCCCGAGGGCCTTGAGATCGACATTGTCGCAGCTCCGGCGGTTGGAGGCCTCATCATCGGCTTCGCCGTCGCACAGGCGCTGGGGGTCAAGTTCATCTTCAGCGAGCGCGAGTCGGGCACGATGGTCTTTCGGCGCTCCTTCGAAATACCCCCCGGCGCACGTGTTCTGGTCGTAGAAGACGTGGTCACAACGGGTGGAAGCGTCGCTGAGGTCATTGAGCTCGTGGAGCAGTCGGGCGGCAGGGTTGCCGGTGTCGTCTCACTCATCGACCGCGGGGGAGAGCGCGCATTCGACGCGCCCTACTGGCCTCTCCTTCGACTTAAGGTTGAGTCTTGGGAGCCAGCGTTGTGTAGCCAGTGCGCCGATGGCGTGGAAGTCTACTCGCCCGGATCTCGTCGTATCGGTTCCTAGTTCTTCCCATTAGTGCAGGTCAGGCGTAGTATGAGTGCGTCTTTGGTGCTGGTGTCGGGTCGGGGAAAGACCCGGCGTCGCTGCCACAATAGCCCCGCCTTGGGACAGACGAGGAGGAACCATGGCACTGCCGAATCTTTCGGATGCCGATCGTGCTGCTGCTCTGAAGAAGGCCGCTGAGGCGCGCCAGAAGAGGGCCGAGCTTCGGGCGAAGCTCAAGAACGGCAAGACGTCGTTCGCCGACGTCATGAAGTCGACCGGTGATCCGATCGTGGCTCGCATGAAGGTCGTCACGCTGCTTGAGTCGCTGCCTGGCTTTGGCAAGGCGAAGGCTCACAAGCTGATGAGCGAGCTCGAGATCTCTGAGAGCCGTCGCGTTCAGGGCCTGGGCGCTCGCCAGCGCGAGCAGCTCATGGAGCGCCTCGGTTCCTAGTCGCAACCCGACGCACGCTCGCAATACGATTCACGACAGGAGCCGTTGGCAGTCCTTGGCACGTCGAGGCCATCTCTTCATAGTCTCCGGCCCTTCAGGCGCGGGGAAAGGTACGCTCGTACGCGAACTCGTGAAACGGGACCCCGCGGTATGGGTCTCCGTCTCCGTCACTACGCGCGCGCCGCGTCCCGGCGAGAAGGAGGGCATCCACTACTTCTTCATCTCGGCCAGTGACTTCGCGCACCTGCGCGAGACGGGCGGGCTGATCGAGTGGGCCGAAGTGCACGGCAACTGCTACGGAACGCCGCGGGCGGCCGTTGAGGCGAAGATCGCGGGCGGCGCGCAGGTCATTCTCGAGATCGATCCGCAGGGAGCGTTCCAGGTTCGGGACCTGATACCCGAGGCCGTGCTCGTCTTCATCCAACCGCCATCTACCGAGGAACTCATCCGCCGTTTGGCGAAGCGGGGTTCGGAGACAAAAGAGCAGGTAGCGGTTCGTATGGAGACTGCAGAGCGCGAGATGGAGCTTGTGGGTAAGTACGATCATGTGGTAATAAACGACGACGTTTCCCGCGCCGCCGACGAGCTGGCGCGTATCGTGCGTTCCTATTCCGAGGAGTCCTGAAGACCCATGTCTGTCATCAAGCCTGAGATCGACGACTTGCTTGCTACGGTCGATTCTAAGTACACGCTGTGCATCATCGCCGCCCGCCGCGGTCGCCAGATCAACGACATGATCCACGGCGTTCGCGACCAGGCGCTGCTCACCATGCCGACGAGCGAGATCGCCAAGATCACCAGCACCAAGCCGCTGTCGCTCGCGCTTGAGGAGATCGCGTCGGGTGACGTGAGCTACGAGCGCACCAAGGACAGCTACAAGTAACGCGCTCATGTCTGAGCGCGTCTGTCTGGTCCACTACCACGAGATCGGCCTTAAGGGCCGGAATCGTTCTGCATTCGAGCGCCGGCTCCAGTCGAATCTGGACGCGGCGCTCGTTGGTCTTCCCGCCGGCAGGGTCGAGCGCATAGCGTCGCGCCAGTTTGTCCGAGTCAAGGACGAGACACGAGCGCTGGATATCGCCAAGGCGATAGCTCGGGTCCCCGGCGTGGCGGGTGTCTCGCTCGCATACCGCATCAGCCAGGACCCCGCCGAGCAGGAACGTATCGCGCTCCAGGCGCTCAAGGAGGCAGGGCCGGGTCGCAGCTTCAAGGTCGACGCCCGCCGCTCCAACACCGAGTTTTCGGAGCGCAGCCTCGACATCAATGTGCGCATCGGTGAGGTGCTGCGTCTCGGAACGGACCTTGCCGTCGACCTTACACATCCCGACATCACCGTGAGTGTGGTGGTCACTCAGAACAGCACCTACATCTCCACGGTGCGCGTGCCCGGCGTGGGCGGTCTGCCGGTAGGCACCGCCTCGCGTGTTATCTCGCTGCTTTCGGCAGGCATCGACTCGCCGGTGGCCACGTGGCGCATGATGCGCCGCGGCGCCGTTTGTGTGGGCGTTCACTTCTCAGGCCGTCCGCAGACCAGTGACGCTTCAGAGCGTCTCGTCGCCGAGATCGGCTCTGTGCTCGAGGGCACAGGTGGACTCGGTCGCGTCTACATGGTCGCCTTCGGCGACCTGCAGAAGGAGATATCGCTCGCGGTTCCTCCGGACCTGCGCGTGCTCATCTACCGCCGGCTCATGTTGAAGGTCGCCGAACGCATCGCTCGCATCGAGCGCGCCAAGGCACTGGTGACCGGCGAGTCGCTCGGGCAGGTTGCAAGCCAGACGCTCGAGAACATCGCTGCGGTCGACGAGGTTGCGAAGCTTCCGGTGCTTCGGCCGCTCATCGGCAACGACAAGGTCGAGATCATCGCCGAAGCGCGCGCTATCGGCACCTTCGAGCTCTCCACGCAAGACCACACCGACTGCTGCACGCTGTTTATGCCGCGCAACCCCGAGACGCACGCCAAGATGCACGCCGTACTCGACGCGTGGGCGATGATCGACGCCGATCGCATGGTGGAAGACGCGATCGCGGGCATGTCGTGGCTCGACTTCCGCTGCACGTCGTATCGCCCGCCGAAGCCATGGCCGACGCCTGCCGGCATGGTGGGCTACAGCGTGGCGCGCTACGAAGAGGGTGGTTTCGCTGGCTGAGCGGCTTCGAGTACTCGCGCTCGAGCCGTACTACGGCGGAAGCCACCGCGCCGTCCTCGACGGGCTCGCCGAGCGTATCGACGCCGAATGGACGCTGCTGACCTTGCCGCCGCGCAAGTGGAAGTGGCGCATGCGCGGCTCGGCCATCAACATGGCCGCCGACGCCTCCGAGCTCGCTCGAGACCGGGGAGAGCGCCCCTTCGACGTCATCTTCGCCTCCACCTTCGTGAACCTGGCGGAGTTCCGCGGGCTCGCCGCACCGGCCGTCGCCGCCGTACCCGCGATCGTCTACTTCCACGAGAACCAGCTCGTCTACCCGAACCGCCATACCGCCGAATGGGACTACCAGTTTCCGCTCACCAACATCACTTCGGCACTCACGGCGGAGCGCTGCCTGTTCAACACGCGCTGGAACCTCGAGCGCTTCGTTGCCGAGATTCCAGGCTTCATCCGTGAGTTCCCGGACCACCATCCCAAGGGCCTTGCCGAGCGCATCGAGGCGAAGTCCGAGGTGATCGCGCCGCCCTTCGACCCGGCGCCCTTCGACGCGGCACCCGTCGTGAGAGGGGAGCGTTGCCGAATCGTCTGGCCGCACCGGTGGGAGCACGACAAGAACCCGGAGGAGTTCTTCGACGCCGTCACGAAGCTCGCGGGCGAGGGTCTCGACTTCGAGGTCGTGGTGGCGGGGCAGTCATTTGCGGAGACCCGCGAGACTATGCGCGAGGCAGCCGCGGCGCTGGGAGACCGGCTCGTGCACTGCGAGGAGCCCGCGGACCGCGCGGCCTACGCCGAGCTGCTCGCGAGCGCCGATGTCGCGGTGTCGACCGCGATCAACGAGTTCTTCGGCCTAGCCATGATGGAGGCCTGCTACGCCGGCGCCACGCCGCTCGTGCCTGACAGGCTCGCCTACCCTGAGCTCTACCCAGCCCAGTATCGCTACGCCAGCGCGGACCAGCTCGTCGCACGCCTGCGCGCCCTCATCCTCGAGCGCCCGCAGACTGGCACCGCCTGCGCACTCGCCGAAGGCTTCACCTTCGAGCGCCTCACCGCCGACTACGAGCGCGCCCTGCACGCAGTAGCGGCCGCGGGCCGCTAGGCCTGCCGCCGCACAGCCAACCGTTCGCCGAATCCTGCTACGGGTTTCGCAAGGTACCTTGCATTGCAAGATAGCGCGGCGTAATGTGCCGCCTGTAGTAGTGGGGTAGGCGAGGAGGTCGTGGCCGGGTGCCAAGCGCGTCGGACAGCTGGGTTTCGCAGATCAGGAAGGGCGTGGTCGAGATGGCCGTGCTCTCCTTGCTCGCCGAACGTGAGCGCTACGGCTCCGAGATCGTTGAGACGCTCAAGTCGCACCCTGAGCTCGCGATCACCGGGGGTACCGTCTACCCGCTGATGGCGCGCCTCAAGAAGTCGGGTGTCATCGACTCGTCATGGCGCGAGTCGCCTGTGGGCCCGCCCCGCAAGTACTACCGCCTCACCGCGACCGGTCGCGCCCAGCTCTCCGAGATGGCGTCGGCGTGGCACGGCGTATCCAAGACGATCGACGGACTCCTGAAGGGTATCGACTGATGTCGCTAACTGACTTCAACCAGCTGCCTGCCGAATCCGCCGCGGCCGTAGCCGCCTACCTCGATGCCGTACGCGAGGCGCTGAGCGACGCCGCGCCGGCACTTGCTGGCGAGACGGTCGAAGACGTCACCACGCATCTGCTCGAGGCGCTCGAGCCCGGTGACGGCATAAACGTAGTGAGAGCTGTCCTCGCCGAGCTGGGCGACCCCGCGGACTACGCTGAGGCTGTCGACGCTTCCGCGGCGATCGACGAGACCCCGGCCGCCATCGACGCTCGCACCAAGCGTGTACTCGGGCTTCCTTACGAGTTCCGTGTTCCGACTGCCGAGCGCGTCGCATCGCGCTGGTGGGACCCGTCCAACCCGCACGTCTTCGTGCCGCGCGTCTTCGGCATCGGGTGGGACCTGAACTTCGGCGCGCTGGCCGTCCGATTCGGCTGGATCGAGCCGGACGCCGAAGACGAACCGTTCGCCTCAACGCCTGAGTCCGCGTTCATGGCGTGCCTGATGCTGCCTGTGGCGCTCTTCGCATTCGTGGTCATCTCGTACGCGGTGACGGTGGCGAGCTTGCCGACGCGCCTGCCCGTGCACTGGAACCTCGCCGGTCACGCTGACAACTGGGCGTCGGCCGAGTGGGCGTTCATGCCACTGGCGCTGTTCGCGGGCCTCTCTACACTCTGGGCGGCCTACTCGACCGTCAGGGACAGGCCGCGTCTTCTGCGCGGTGCCGTGACGGGCTTCGCGGCTTTCCTGTCCGGCATCTCGGCAGCCGTCTGGGCGCTAACGCTGTTCACGGTTGCAGGTGTCGAGAGTGTATGGCTTCCCCCGGCGCTGATCCTGACGAGCGCATTCGTGGCGCCGCTGTTGGTATTGACCGTACTCGCACGCACCGGAAGGCGTGCCGAGATCGAACGAGATCTACGAGGAGCGAGGCAGCAATGAGCACAACGACACTGGCACCTTCGGCAGCGGGCGAGCCGATTGAGGGCAGCTCCACCAACGTGGCGTGGGGCCGTGTGGCCCTCTTCTACGCGATAGCTCTTGGCATGGTGAGCGTGCTTGCGTTCGTTCTGGCACGCGCCGGAGCGCGTTTCGCCACTGGCGAGGCAGTAGCGCTGTTCCAGCTGATCATCGCCTTCTTCTATATGCCGATGCCGCTTGTAGCGGGACTCGTCGTCGAGCGCATCGCGGGCAGGCCCACGCTCATCCGCAAGACATGGGCGCAGTTCCGTGCGAACTGGAAACGCATCCTTGTGGTCTCTGCGCTGTCGATGCTGTCGATCTACGCGCTCGACCTGATCGTCACTTTCGTGCTGGGTAACCTCCTGCACGTCCCAGGGGTCGGACATCTCGTCTTCACCGCGGAGGAAGTGGTCGCGAACATGGCTGCGTTCGTGCCCAAGAGCTCGCTGGCGCAGATGCGCGCAACGATGCCGCCGATTCCGTTGCTGATGGTGCTGGGCGGCGTAAGCGGGCTTGTTGCCGGTTTCTCGATCAACGGCCTGTTCGCCTTCGGCGAGGAGTATGGCTGGCGAGGCGTGCTTGCCGACGAGCTCAAGCCCTTAGGCCGCAACCGCGCCGCGCTCATCACTGGTGTGATGTGGGGTCTGTGGCACGCGCCGATCATCGTGCTCGGCTTCAACTACGGCCAGTACTGGCTCGCCGGTATCGGGATGATGGCCGTGTGGGTCGTGCCGCTCAGCTTCCTGCTGTCGCGCACGCGGCTCTACACGGACTCCGTGCTGCCTGCGGCTATCATCCACGGCGCCTACAACGCTTCGGCTGGCTTCTTCTTGTTCTTCGTCGCCGGCAGGCATCCACTCGTCGCAGTGCCCGTGGGTGTTGCTGGCGGATTGGCAGTCGCCATTGCCGCCGTCGGCGTCTGGTGGTTCACTCGCAAAGGCGTCGCAGAGCTCGAGCAACAGCCCGGGACGTTCGCCGCCCAATAGCCTTAGAGCTCCGGCAGCCCCAGCGCGTCAGCGACCTGCTCGCCGAAGTCCGTCGCGGCCTCGGGCCCGTTCGCGGTAATGAAGGGCGCGCTCACCGCCACGGGGTCCTCGAGCCACTGCGCTCCGTGGGCGATCAGGTCCTCGCGCTGGGTCGGAAATGCCGTGGCGCAGATGCCATCGAGCAACCCGGCGTGGGCGAGGGTGGAAGGCGCGATGCAGATGGCGGCCACGATGCCCGCGCTCTCATGCACCCGGTGCGCAAGCGCATGCGCCGAAGCGTCGTCAAAGAAGACGGAAGCGCCGGCGCCGCCCACGAAAACGACAGCATCCCAATCGCGCTTTGCGGCTTCGGCAACGGAGACCTCAGCCTCTGCAACCATGCCGAGCTTTCCTATACACTTCCCTGGCGCGGTGCTTGCAGTGGTGATGCAGGCTCCACGGGCCTCAAGCACGGCCTTGGGCTCAGCGTATTCCTCGTCCCGGAAGATCTGCGGGGCGATAACCATGACTACATCTGTCATCGACGGTCTCCTTCGGCGGTCGCTTCGACAGTAAGGTATATACCAAACGCATCGTGCGAGGCCGGCACCCGCACCCATCGTAAAGACGGCGAAAGGCAGGCATCAGCGCATGCGTCAGGCTTCTGAGCGTCCGGCATCCGGCCCGGACAACGCCCCCTCCACCCTCATTCGCATCCGTGACTTCGTCACGAGCCGGTGGTTCGTCAAGGGCGCGTACTTCATCTTCTTCGTCTACGCAGTCGTTCAGCTCTTCCGCTTCGCAGCGTGGGCACGTGGGACTGGTCCGTACGTGCACCGACCTGAGGCGCCGGCGGGCATCCTGCCCATCGGCCACTTCACGAGCTTCTTCGCCTTTCTCAAGGGAGGCGGCTGGGACAACTACCTGCCTGCAGGGCTTGTCATCATTATCGCGTCGATCACGGTGTCGTTGCTCTTCAAGCGAGGCTTCTGCGGATGGATCTGTCCCGTAGGCACCGTGTGGGAGACCTTCTCCGCGCTGGGCCGCAGGCTGCTGGGCAAGAACTTCAAGCTGCCGAAGTGGCTCGATATCGCCGGTCGCGCGTTGCGCTACCTGATCATGGGCGCCTTCATGTCGTTCCTGCTCGTGGTCTCGGTCGAGGAGGCCGTCGGCTTTCGTGAGCTGCCCTATATGTGGGTCGCGGACCTGAAGATCCTCGGCATGATGATCGACCCCGTCTACATTCTCGTGATTCTGTTCGTGGGAGCGATCTCGATGTTCCTCGGGCCCATCTGGTGCCGCTACGTCTGCCCGCTGGGTGGCCTCTATTCGGCGATCGGCGTCGCGTCGCCGTGCACCATCGATCGCGACGAAGAAACGTGCATCCACTGCAAGAAGTGCACGAAGGTCTGTCACGCCTACGTCGAGCCTGAGAAGGTCAAGCGCGTCTGGGCACCCGAGTGCGACGGCTGCATGGACTGTGTGAAGGTCTGCCCGGTGGATGGTTGCCTCGAGGCCAAGGCGTTCTCGAAGGTGCGGATCGCGCCGTGGGCCTGGCCGCTGCTAGTGGTCGGAGTCTGGCTCGCCATCTACGGCGTGGCGAAGCTGACCGGACACTGGGACTCCACGATTCCTGCCAGCGCGTTCCAGCAGGTCATCAACTCCGGGTTGCTACAGGAGAAGACGCAGGGCTTCTTCTAGGGAGCGGGGCAGGCCCGCTTCACAACAAAACCACAACGAACGGCCCCGATTCGCGGTTTGGCGCGCGTGCCCCGGTGGTAGGATGTGTACAAGTTTGTACACACTGGGGAACTCACGAAGCCAGGACGTAGAGAGGGGCCGTTTCATGCTCGAAGCGCCGCGCGTACAGGACGGAATCGACCAGAGAATCGGCGAGTACGCAGCACGCAAGGCGGCGCTGGAGGCGGCTGATCGCTACTTCTACCTGCAGCCCACGATCGGCAAGACCAACCACACGGTCCAGATGAAGAATGGACGCGAGATGGTTCAGCTCGCGTCCTACAGCTATCTCGGACTGATTGGTCATCCTCGCATCGAGGCCGCCGCCGTCGAGGCGATCGAGACCTACGGCACCGGTGCCGGCGGTGTTCGCTTGCTCACCGGAACAACTGACCTTCACGAGCGTCTCGAGGAGCGCATCGCGCGCTTCACCAAGCGTGAAGACTCCTGCGTCTACTCGAGCGGCTACGTAACCAACATAGCCATCATCACCGGCCTCACCGGTCCGGGTGATCTCATCCTCATGGACAAGCTCGATCACGCTTCGATCGTCGATGGCTGCCTGCTGTCCGGGGCAAAGTGGCGCACGTACCGTCACAACGACATGGACCACCTTGAGAAGCTGCTCGCGAACGCTGCGGGTGAGTACGGGACCATCCTCGTGGTTGCTGATTCGGTCTTCTCGATGGATGGCGACGTCATGGACCTGCCTCGCACCAAGGAGCTCTGCGAGCGCTACGGCGCGAGGCTCATGGTGGACGAGGCGCACTCGATCGGCTCATTGGGCGCGACCGGCCACGGCATCGAGGAGCACTTCGACATGATCGGCTCCATCGATCTGAAGATGGGCACGCTCTCCAAGTCGATCCCGAGCGTGGGCGGCTATCTTGCCGGCGACAAGGGGCTCATCGACTTCCAGCGCCACATGTCGCGCCCGTTCATCTTCTCGGCTGCATTGCCGCCCGCGCAGACCGCTGCCGCCATCGCCGCCTTCGACGTCATCGAGGACGAACCGTGGCGCGTCGAGCAGCTCCACCGCGTCCAAGCCCGCTATGGGGACGGTCTCAAGGCCCAGGGCTGGGACACCATGGACTCGACCACCTGCGTCGTGCCGGTCCTCGTGGGCGAGGAGGGCAAGACGATGGATCTGACGCGAATGCTCTTCGACCGCGGCATCTTCGTCTGCCCGATCGTTCACCCGGCGGTGCCGCGCGGCATGGACCGTCTGCGGACTTGTCTCATGTCGACGCATACCGATGCCGACATAGACAAAGCGCTTGCGGCTTTCGCCGAGTCGGGCAAAGCTCTCGGTCTTATCTAGGGTTTCCGCTCACCGTTTCGCGTGCTCGGAGGCTTCTGACCGGGCTGCCGCATGCCGTATAATCGCGTGTGGGGGCGTGCCAATCACATTTGTCGGCATGTTGTACGGCCAGAGGGGACACCAAGTCGCGTGGCGTCTGATGCGCTGCACAATCATCAGCTAGTGCTAGGAAGACAGCGTTCTCGCCGTCTTCGCTTTTCGGCATGGGCGACGCTGCCGGTGCTCGCCGCTGCCTACTACGCGCTGATCGTCTCTTCGATCCCGCCGCTCCCGCGCCTGCTTGCCCTCGAGATCGTGATGCTGATCCCGATGACGCTGACCGTTGTGTGGAGCTTCAAGGCGCGAGCTGTATCTGAAGCGGCCGAGCGCACCTTCTGGGGTGCTCTGGCAGGTGCGATCATCACGCTGATCGCCTGCGAGATCCTGCTCGTTTACTGGGTCGTCGTGATCAACCCGGCCGGTCCGCCAATTGTCAGCTGGCCGTTCCATATCCTGCACGGTGTGGCCGCCGCATTCATGCTCACAGCCGTCGGAGCACTCACCCGTTTCTCGGTGGGTTCGGTCGCCACCAAGGCGCGCTGGATTCTGGACGGACTGGCCGTGATGATCATCGCCGCGATCGCGCTCCTCCAGTTCTACGTGCGTCCGATCATGGAGCCCGCGGGCGCTACTACCGGCGAGATACTTCTTGGCGTCGCCTACCCGGTCTTCGGCATCGTCATGGTCCTCGGCATCCTGGGCAACATCGTCGGCTTCAAGATCGATCGCTGGCGATGGTGGGACCGCCTGTTCGCTGTGTCGTTCATGATCTATGCGGTGGGCGTCATTCTGTGGCCAACGCTGTATCCTGCCGCCGCTGAGACATCACGCACCTACGAGCGTCACATCCTCGACCTCGTTCAGCTCTCCGGGCACTGGCTGTTGATGGCCGCGGCCGTCTACCGCATCACGGAGGTCGACGAGTGGCGTTTGCGGCCCCTGCCTCCTATCGCCCTCGCACGTCGCCGCTGGCTCTCGGCCGTCGTGCCCGCGATGCTGCTGGTCGGCGTGCCCGCCATCGGGCTGCTCGCCTTGCGGGCGAGCCACGGCAGCGACTGGTACTTCGTCTACGTGGCCGCGTTCACCGCCCTGACCGCGCTGACGTTGGGCAGGAGCGTGCTGATCGCGCTCGATAACGGCGTGCTCTTCTACCGTTCTGTGAGTGACCCGCTCACCGGCTTGCATAACCACCGCTACTTCCACGACCGGCTTGCCGAAGAGATCGAGCGGGCGGATCGCTACGGTGACAAGCTGTCGGTGGTCCTGCTCGACCTCGACGACTTTGCCGAAGTGAACTCACGCGTCGGTCACGAAGAGGGGGAGCGGCTACTGCGCGAGGTGGGCACACTGCTCAAGAGCCGTTGCACGCCCGAGTGTGTGCTGGCGCGTACGGGCGGCGATGACTTCGGAATCATAGTTCCTGAGGCTGACGTCATGGAGGGCACGCTCACGGCTCGCCGAATGGTCGATCAGATATCGATTGCAGCAGGCGCACAGCCCGGCGCGCTCACGGCATCAGCGGGGGTGGCGACGTTCCCCGATCACGGCGCCGACGCCGACGAGCTTCTGCGCGCGGCACGAAGCGCTATGTTCGCGGCCAAGACCTCGATCACCGAGGCCGTCGTGACCTACGACCCCACGACCGACCGCCCGCGCGTCGCCGGTAGTAGACAGGAGCGTATGGCTCAGGAGAACCAGTACTGGGCGGCTCGTGCGCTGTCCGCTGCCCTTCGAGCCCACGACGAGCGAGCCGCGATCCACGCTGCCGAAGTTGCTGGCATCGCGAGGTCGCTGTGCCAGCAGCTCGCGCTCGACGATGCTGCGACCTGGCGGGTCGAGTGGGCCGCGCACCTGCACGGTGCCGGTTTGATCGCTGACAACCTGCCATGGCGCGCGGCCGGCATGACCGCCGACGAGGACAGTGGCGCGCGTCGCGAGGCGAGCGTTGCGATGCTGTCGTCCTCCGCGCTCTCAGACATCGTTCCGGTGGTTCGCGCGATGGACGAGCGCTGGGATGGCTGCGGCTACCCGCACGGGCTGCTGGGCGATGAGATCCCCGTGGAGTCGCGCATCTTGGCGGTCGCCCACGCCTACGTCGTCAACTCCGAGTCGGTCAGCGGTCCCTCGGCGGTTGCCGATGCGTTCGGCCGCGTACTGGAGTGCTCGGGCTCCGACTTCGATCCCGAGATCGTCGATGCTCTTCAAGCGGCGCTGGGAGTCTAGAGCCCCCGCATGATCGCCGAGACGTCTCGTGGAGTCTGCGCCTGTTTGAACGCGGGCGTCTGCGTAGCGGAAAGCCCGTCTTCGTAAGTCGGCCGTCCCTCTTCCTTGTAGTACACGCCCACAGGTATTCGGCAGGTCTCGGGCGTGCACTCGAGATCGTGGAAGGTCGACATCGAGAGCTCGAACGCCTTCACGCGGTCGCTTGGATCCCAGCCCTCTTCCTCGAGCTTGTAGATGCGCTCGTTGAACCAGCGGAACGTGTTGACCTTGTTGAAGGTCACGCACGGCTGGAAGACGTCTACGAGGGCGAAACCCTTGTGCGACAGCGCCTGGACGTAGAGGTTCGAGAGATGCGCGATGTCTCCAGCCCAGCCGCGTGCGACGAAGGTCGCGCGTTCGGCAAGCGCGAGTCCGATCGGGTTCACGGGCTCCTCGAGCACACCCTTCGGCGTCGAAGGGCTCTTCATCAGGTGGTCGCTCGTGGGTGAAGCCTGACCGGTGGTGAGGCCGTAGATCTGGTTGTTGTGCGCGATGCAGGTGATGTCCACGTTGCGGCGCACGGTATGGATGAAGTGGCCCATGCCGAGTCCGTAGCCGTCGCCATCACCCATCTCGACGATGACGTGCTGGTCGGGACGTGTAAGGCGAAAGGCGGTCGCAGGGGGCAGTGAACGGCCATGCAGCGCGTGGAAGCCCTGCACCTGCCAGAAGTCGGAGCCGTTTCCGTGCTGGCCGATGCCCCAAAACATCGCGAAGTCCTCGGTCTTCCAGCCCATCTCGAGGATCGCGCGCTTGAGCGCCTCAAACATCTGGAAGTTGCCACAGCCCGGGCACCAGGTGGGAGCGATAGGCGAGCTGAACTCCTTGGTCACAGCCATTACAGACCGCCTTCCTTCGCAGCCACGGCGCCTGCGGTCGTGAGTTCGACCTGCGCGCCAAGCATGGCCTTCACCTTCGCGTAGACGATCTCAGGCGAGATCGGGCGGCCGTCATAGCGGCGCAGGTTCGCATCGAAGTGCAGGCCGCAGTATTCGGCGACCAGACCCTCGAGCTGTCCGGTGTAGTTGCTCTCGATCACGAGCGTGCGGGCGGCAGAGTCGATGAAGGCCGCGACCTCCTCGTGCGGGAACGGCCAGACCGTCACCGGCTGGAGCATGTTCACTGTGATGCCCTCGGCCTCAAGCCACGACATCGCTTCACGCACCGGCATCTTCGTGCTGCCGAAGCAGACGATCGAGACCTCAGCCGACGTGGGACCGAAGTGATTGGGTGGCGGCACGAGCGTGCGCGCGAGCTCGAGCTTCTTCATGCGCTTATCGTTCTGGGCGATGCGAACGTCGGCGCGCTCGCCCTCCTGGCCCCAGCCGTACTCGTCGTGCTCGTAGGAGTTCACGAGCTGGGTCGCGCCGGTCACACCGGGCAGGGCGCGCGTGGAGATGCCGCTTTCGGTGACCTTGTATCGCAGGTAGCCGCCGGCTTCGGCGATTGCCTCGGGGTGGCTCGCGACGTCGCCTTCGGCAACGAGCGCGCCTCGATCGATAGTCACGGCATCGACGTCGTAGGGCACCGAGGTCTGGCGATTCTCGCACAGGTAGGAGTCGGAGAGGATGACCACCGGCGTCTGCAGCTGGTCGGCGAGGTTGAAGGCCTTCCAGCCTGCCTCGAAGCTCTCGGTGTGGTCGCCGGGGGCCAGGACGACGCGCGGGAACTCGCCCTGCGCCGCGTGGATGACGAAGCGCAGGTCGGACTGCTCGGTCCAGGTGGGCATGCCGGTCGCCGGTCCGGGGCGGGTGAATACTCCCACTACGACCGCCGACTCACTCACGCCGCCGAAGCCGAACGCCTCGACCATGAGCGCGAAGCCGCCGCCTGCAGTGGCGCACATCGAACGCGCCCCGCCGAAGGCCCCGCCCAGCACCATGTTCATGGCTGCGATCTCGTCTTCGGTGTGCTTGACCACGACGCCGTTGTCGTCGCCGTACTTCGCCATGAAGTGCAGCAGGGCGCTCGACGGCGTCATCGGGTAGGCGCAGTAGAGGCCGATGCCTGCTGCAAGCGCGCCCAGGCCCACGGACTCGTTACCGTCGGCGAGCACGACATCTGCTTCAGCAGCACGAGGGGCGAGCTTGTAGGGGAAGTCGCAGTGCACGTCTTGGGCGAACGCGTAGCCCGCTGTGGCAGCGGCGACGTTCTGCTCGGCAACTTCGGCAGGCTTGTTCGCGAACTGCGCACGGATCGAATCGAGCAGGCCCTGTAGCGGGTAGTCCATGTGGCCGAGTACGGCACCGAGCGAGACGACGTTTCGCATGATCGGGATGCCGCCGACGTCCTTCACGATCGCAGTCAGCGGAGCCGGTACGAGGCAGAGGTCGTCGCGGCCATCGATGTCGCTGGCGTCGGGCTCGAAGTCGGCCGGGTCGTAGATGACGGCCGCGCCTTCGGTGAGCTCGGCAAGATGCAGGCGCACCGTCTGACGGTCGAGGGCCACGAGGACGTCGGTGGCCATGACGTGGGAGTAGATGGGCGCTTCGCTCACTCGCAGGTGGTAGGTGTTGTGGCCACCTTTGATGAGCGACGGGTACTCCGTGAGGTCGAAGGTGTGATAGCCCGAGGAGGCGAATACGCGGGCGAGCGACTGGCCTGCCGCCTTGATGCCGGTGCCGGCGGGACCGCCTATGCGGATGCGGACCTCAGGGCCATAGGGTGCGGACTGACTCATAGTGTCGCGATCCTTTCCGAATCGGGACGCGGGGAGTGGCGGTGCACGTACGCACTGTCACCAGTATCTTCCCCTTCGGCGAGCGGCCTGATGCGCCCTTGTCACAAGTGCGATACTGGCGGTATGAGCGATCACACACCCAAGACCGTCGTAGTTGGCGTGACCGGCTGTATCGCAGCATACAAGGCGTGCGAGCTCGTTCGTGAGCTGCAGAAAGCCGGAATGCGCGTGAAGGTCGTCATGACCGAGGCGGCAACGCACTTCGTCGGACCAGCCACCTTCCGAGCCCTCACTGGTGAGCCCGTTGCGGTCTCGCTGTGGGAGGAGTCGGCGGACAAGGTCCACCACATCTCGCTTGCGGAAGAGGCCGACGTCTTCGTCGTGGCGCCTGCCACTGCCAACGTCATCGCCAAGATCGCCGCGGGGCGTGCCGACGATCTACTCACAACCACCGCACTCGCCACCCAGGCGCGGCTCATCATCGCCCCGGCGATGAACGTGCGCATGTGGCGTGCCGAAGCGACGCAGGCCAACCTCGCCGCCCTGCGCGAGCGAGGCGCGACGATCGTGGAGCCGGAGAGCGGCTACCTCGTCTGCGGTGAGGTCGGAGAAGGCCGCCTGGCCGACCCGTCCGCAATCGCTGAGACCGTGCTTGCTGAGGCGCACCACAGCCGCTCCCTCGAGGGCGTCAACGTGCTAGTCACCGCGGGTCCCACGCACGAGCCGATCGATCCCGTGCGCTACATCGGTAACCGCAGCAGCGGCAAGACCGGCTACGCGATCGCCGAAGAGGCCGCGCGCCGCGGCGCCGAGGTCACCCTCGTGTCCGGCCCGACGTCTCTGGCCGATCCCTTCGGCGTGCGCACGATGCGCGTCACGACCGCTCTGGGCATGTCTGCAGCTGTCGACGCGGCCTATCCCGAGATCGACGTCGTCATCGCCGTCGCGGCAGTGGCTGACTTCCGTCCTGCGGCATCTGCGGAGCACAAGCTCAAGAAGACTGAGGTCCCGCAAGTCCTGCTCGAGCGCAACCCTGATATCCTTGCCGGACTCGGACAGCGCAAAGAGGGCCGGTTGCTGGTCGGTTTCGCTGCCGAGACACAGGACGTGCTCGACGAGGCTCGCTTGAAGCTCACGAACAAGAACCTCGATCTGGTGATCGCCAACGACGTGTCGGTGCCGGGGCTGGGATTCGGCAGCGAACGCAATCAGGTATGGCTCGTGTCGGCGGATGAAGCTGAAGAGATGCCTGAGTCGTCGAAGCGCAGCCTCGCGCGCGCTCTGTGGGACCGCATCGAAGATGCAGCGCACGCTGCTGCAGCAAGAACGAAGGAACTCGACTAGATGGCAAAGCAGCTACACAAGCTTGAAGGCCAGGCAAAGCGCCTGGCCGCATACGTGGGCGAAGACGAGGTATACACCGACGGTAGGCCGCTCTATCAGGCGCTTGTCGATCAGGCTCGCACTCAAGGCTGCGCCGGCGCCACCGCGCTGCGCGGCATGGTTGGCTACGGTGCCACGAGCCGTGACGTCGCCAAGCACGGCCTGCGCATGTCGACCGACTGCCCGGTCATGGTGGTCGTCATCGATGAGGCGCCGCGCGTGACCGCGCTCGCCGAGATGTGGTCGACGATGGTCTCGTGCGGCATCGTCACGCTCGAAGACGTGCAGGTCGTCAGCTACTGCAGGCGCGGCGAAGACGACTCGTAGCGCCCCTTCGGCAGGCGGGAGAAACGGGTCTGGCGAAGGTGCTTGACCCGCCCGAATACGGCGGTATACTACCGTCTTGCCGCTCGCGCGGCACCCAGATGTGGGGCCTTAGCTCAGCTGGGAGAGCGCCTGGCTGGCAGCCAGGAGGTCAGGGGTTCGATCCCCCTAGGCTCCACCAAAGGACTTAGAGCACCCGTCGGATATCCGGCGGGTGTTTTTGTTGCCGGGAGACGCGTGTTCACGCACCTTCGGCATCTTCGGCAGCCCTTCCGCTAGAATCACTTGCGACTACACCCCAAGCGATTCCGCCTGATGGAGGCACTTGCCTGTGAGCGACAGAAAGTACAACCCGCACGACATCGAGACGAAGTGGCAGCAGGTCTGGGCCGACGCCCACCTGTATCACGCCACCGAAGACGCGGGTAAGCCGAAGAAGTACGTGCTCGAGATGTTTCCGTACCCGTCGGGCGACATTCACATGGGGCACGTGCGCAACTACACCATCGGCGACGTGGTGGCGCGCCAGGCTGTCATGAAGGGCTACTCGGTGCTTCACCCCATCGGGTGGGACGCCTTCGGTCTGCCTGCCGAAAACGCCGCGATCAAGTCCAACTCGCACCCCGCGAAGTGGACGTACGCAAACATCGAGACGCAGGCGGCGTCGTTCAAGCGCATGGGCTTCTCATACGACTGGGACCGCACCGTCAAGTCGTGCGACCCCGAGTACTACCGCTGGGGCCAGTACATCTTCCTGAAGTTCTGGGAACGCGGCCTGGTGGAGCGCAAGAGCTCGCCGGTCAACTGGTGTCCCGACTGCGCCACGGTGCTCGCTAACGAGCAGGTCGTCGGCGACGGCGTCTGCTGGCGCTGCAAGAGCCACGTGCAGAAGCGCGAGCTGGAGCAGTGGTACTTCAAGATCACCGACTACGCCCAGGAGCTGCTCGACGACCTCGACAAGCTCCCGGGCTGGCCGGAGCGCGTCAAGACGATGCAGGCCAACTGGATCGGCCGAAGTGAAGGCGCCGAAGTCGAGTTCGAGCTCTGCGACGTTGCCGGTGAGCCGAGCGGCGAGAAGATCACCGTGTTCACCACGCGCCCGGACACGCTGTTCGGCTGCACGTTCTTCCTGCTGGCGCCGGAGCACCCGCGCGTCAAGGAGTTCGTCGCCGGCACACAGTACGAGGCCGACGTGATGGCCGTGGTGGAGAAGGCATCGCGCGAGACGGCCGTCGAGCGTCAGCTGGGCGAGCGTGAGAAGAACGGTGCCTTCACGGGCCGCTACGTCATCAACCCGGTCAACGGCGAGAAGGTGCCGGTCTGGGTCTCGGACTACGTGCTGATGGACTACGGCACCGGCGCGGTCATGGCGGTACCCTCTGGCGACCAGCGCGACTTCGAGTTCGCCCGCAAGTACGGCCTCGCGATCCCGCCGGTCGTGGTGGCCGACGACGATCCGCTGCTGGCGGAGCTGTCTGGTGCGACCGATCGCGTCATGGCCGATGTGCCGTGGGACGAGGCGTTCAACGGCGACGGCGTGATGGTGCAGTCGGCGCAGTTCACTGGCATGCGCGGCGGTAAGGCGAGCGAGGGCATGCAAGCCGTCACCGCGTGGCTTGCCGAGCGTGGTGCCGGCGACGCATCCATCAACTTCCGTCTGCGTGACTGGCTGATCTCGCGTCAGCGCTACTGGGGTAACCCGATTCCGGCGGTCCACTGCCCGACCTGCGGGCTGGTGCCGGTACCCGAAGCCGACCTGCCCGTCGTGCTGCCGATGGATATCGACATCACCAAGGGTGAGACGCTCGCCGACCACCCCGAGTTTTACGAGACCACGTGTCCGAAGTGCGGCGGCGCAGCCAAGCGCGAGACCGACACGATGGACACGTTCACCTGCTCGAGCTGGTACTACATGCGCTACTGCGACGCGCGCAACGACGCGATGCCGTTCGAGAAGGACAAGGTCGACTACTGGATGCCGGTCGACCAGTACATTGGCGGCATCGAGCACGCGATCCTGCACCTGCTCTACTCGCGCTTCTTCACCAAGGTGCTGCGCGACCTCGGGATGCTCAGCTTCGACGAGCCGTTCACCAACCTGCTCACGCAGGGCATGGTGAAGAAAGACGGCGAGACGATGTCGAAGTCAAAGGGCAACGTCGTGGCTCCCGAAGAGATGATCGCGAAGTTCGGCGCCGACACTCTGCGCGCCTACATCCTGTTCATGGCCCCGCCCGACAAGGACCTCGAGTGGAGCTACGAGGGTGTCGAGGGTATGTACCGCTGGCTGTCGCGCGTTTGGCGCTTCGTGACTGAGACCACTGAAGAGGTGCATGCGGGCTGCGGAGTGGCCGCCTCGGGCGACGCTGCCGCCAAGACACTGCACCGCGAGATGCACCGCGTGACCGGCAAGGTCACCGACGACATCGAGCGCTTCCAGTTCAACACTGCGATCGCCGCGATGATGGAGCTCACCAACGCCGCCTACGACTACCGCAACGCGGTGGCTGCCGGCTCGCGCGACCTCGCCCTCATCAAGGAAGTCGCCGAGCGGCTCACGCTGATGCTGGCACCGTTCGCGCCGCACATGTGCGAGGAGCTGTGGCGCGAGACCTTCGGCGTCGAGGGCTCCGTGCACCGGGCGTCCTGGCCGGAGTTCGACGCTTCGGCCGCTGTTGCCGACGAGCTTGAGCTCGCCGTGCAGGTCAACGGCAAGGTGCGCGGCAAGGTCACGGTACC
>DASRYH010000048.1:0-3427 GCA_035687245.1 Coriobacteriia bacterium | reverse complement strand
CTCCTGGGCCGGATGCTGGTAGGTGGCAGTGGCCGGATTCGATGAAGCAGCCGCCGACTCCTGGGCCGATGCCGCTGCCGGCGCGACCACCTCGCTGGCGACGCGCGGGCTCAGCGCCGCAGCCGTGGTGCCGCCGAACGCAACAGCCACCGCTACGAGCAGCGCGGCGAGCTCCGCCGGCGAGAAGCGAGGCCACAGACCGCGGGCAACACCGGCCGGCTGCGCGCCTGATGCAGCGGTGTTCTCGGTATTCGGTTCGGGGCCTTGCCTCCGTGAAGCCACTGCTCGGTCCTCTCAAGCTCGGATGCGATGAGGAGGAGCATACGGCGGTTTCAAGCCTAAATAGCGCACTGTTCGAGAGCGGATTGACGCTCCAAGCACGGGGTATTTCGCACTCAAAGCGTGCTGATATATGAGTGCCTCACGCGCCCGCAAGGTAGTACGATGACGCACCACTCGCGGAGACTGACCGCCCAGACACGAGGAGCGCCGCCATGCACTTTGAGACCCTGGCGATACATGCCGGCCAAGGCCCCGACCCTGCTTATGGCGCGGTCATGCCGCCTATCTACCAGACGTCGACCTTCGCCTTCGAGGGCTTCGACAAGCCCGGCGAGTTCGACTACACCCGTTCCGGCAACCCCACGCGCAAGCAGCTCGAGTCGGCGCTCGCGGCGCTCGAGGGCGGTAAGGCTGGCTTCGTCTTCGGCACGGGCATGGCGGCCACGGCCACGATCCTGTCCGATTTCAGCGCGGGCGATCACCTCATCGTCCACGACGATCTCTACGGCGGCACCTACCGTCTGCTCGCCGACGTCGTCTCCAAGCGCGGCATCGCGATCGACTTCGTGAACCTGCGCGATCTCGCCGCCGTCGAGGCAACCGCCAACGACGCGACCAAGGCGATCTGGATAGAGACGCCCACCAACCCGCTGATGAACCTCGTCGACCTGCGCCAGATCGCTGGCTTCGCGAAGGCGCGCGGCATCATGACGATCTGCGACAACACGTTCTTGTCGCCGTACTTCCAGCGCCCGCTGGAGCTGGGTATCGACGTGGTCATGCACTCGACCACCAAGTACATCAACGGTCACAGCGACGTCGTAGGAGGGGCGCTCATCACCTCAGACGACGCGATTGCCGAACGCATCGGCTTCCTGCAAAACGCGCTCGGTGCTGCCGAGGCGCCGTTTGACTGCTTCCTCGTGCTGCGCGGACTCAAGACGCTCGCGCTGCGCATGGAGGCACACAACTCCAACGCGCTCACCATCGCCCGCTGGCTGGAGTCCCACCCCAAGATCGCCACGGTGCTCCACCCGGGTCTGGAGTCGCACCCTCAGCACGAACTTGCGTGTAGCCAGGCGTCGGGCTTTGGCGGCACGTTCTCCTTCCGCATCAAAGGCGGTAACGAGGAAGCCCGACGCCTCTTCGAAGCTCTCAAGCTCTTCACGCTTGCCGAATCGCTCGGCGGCGTGGAGTCGCTCATCGAGCAGCCCTTCACGATGACCCACGTGTCCATGCCCGAGGACGTGCGCCGCTCGATCGGCATCACCGAGGACCTGATTCGAATCTCGGTGGGCATCGAGCACGTCGACGACCTCATCGCAGATCTCGAGCGCGGCCTTTCGGCGATCTAGCCGACCTGCCGAAGGCGCGCGGCCACAAGGAGGCCGAACATGACTCAAGACAACGCGACCACCGGCACAGCGGCGGCGTTGGAGTGCCCGGTCAACACCGTCGACGAGCGCGCGGCGCGTATTGTGGCGGGACTCACCGTCACGCTCGCGCTGCTCTCACTGGTACCGGGGGCCTGGTGGCTCGTGGCTGTACTCGCAGCAGACTTCGCGGTGCGCGCCTGGGTGAATCGCCGCTATAGCCCTCTGCGGTGGGCTGCCAAGCGAGTCGCGAGAGCCGCTGGACTCGAGCCGAAACCTGTCTACGCGCCACCGAAGCGTTTCGCCGCACGGATCGGTTCGGTGCTGACGCTGGTTGCGCTCGCTGCTCATCTTGGCGGAGCGCATACCGCCGCGGTGGTCGTCACTGCGATGCTCGTGGTTGCGGCATCGCTCGAGGCGTTCGCGGGCTTCTGCATCGCGTGCTGGCTCTACCCGTTCGTGCACCGCTCGACTCCTGCGTAGGGAAGCACGCGCGGGGCGGCCCGCCCTGGTCTCGCGGAATGCCTCGGGCTGCCGCCGCGAGCTCGCGCTACAGCCCGTACAGCCTCGCCGCGTTGCCGCGCAGTATGAGGCCGCGGTGCGCCTCGCTCACGCCCATCTCTTCGAGTGTGCGTCGCTGCTGGTAGGCGAGCCACCTGCGATACGGTGCCGCTGTGTTCGAGTCGGTGCCGAAGAGGACCCGCTCGGGGCCGAGCGCCGTGAGCGCGCGCTCGAAGACCTCGGGTAGGCTCAACGCAGGCACCGTGCTCTCGGACCAGTTGTTCGTCCCCGACGTGTCCACGAGCACGTTCTTGCACTGGTAGGCCAAGCGCAGCACTCCGTTGAACCAGCCGGCGCCGAAGTGAGCGATGACGAAGTTGACGTTGGGATGGTCGCGCGCGACCGGCGACAGATCGATCGGGTCCGCGAAGCGCAGGTCCGACCCGGCGTCCACACTCACGCCGTAGTGGATTGTGGCGGGCAGGCCGAGCTCGTCCAGGCGGTCGAAGAACGGCGCGCAGGCCGGATCGGCGAGCGAGTACGCAATGTTGACCGGCAGTAGTTTCACGCCCCGAAAGCCGGCCTCGTACTCGCGGTTCAGCAGCTCAACGGCGTCGTCGCGCCGCGGGTCGATGCGCGCGCAGCCCACGAGACGCCCGTCGGATGACGCCAGGAAGTCGCGTAGCCACTGGTTGTCGGGCGCCAGCGACATCACAACACCTGCCGCGACTCCCGCCTCCTCGAGCTGCCCGCAGTACCATTCGGCAGCTTGCGCGGGGTCGAGCTTCGGCAACACGTCGGCCTTGCGGCCCCACTGCCTGCGCGCGAGCGCCTCGCGAAAGCCCGGCGGCGGGTCGTCCATCGACGCGAGGTACTCCTCGAGCAACCCCACGGTCACTACGTGCAGGTGCGCGTCGATGACGTCGCCTGGCGTCGAGAGCCCGGTGGCCGGAAGGTCAGTATCGGGGGATTGATCCATGTCGCACATCTTAGTCGCGCGGAAGAATGAAATGGCACCCGACTCCAGATAGCCTCGGGTGTTGATAGGGAGGTCTCGATCCCGCAGACGACCTACGTCGCAAGCCTTCTCGGCGACCAGCTAGGGGCGCAGCTTCAGCTCCAGCAGACACGTGTCCGAACCCGCACATGCCTGGCGGTCGAGGAACTGCAGGTCGAGTCCGGCGCCTTCGAAGGTACCTTCGTCGACCGCTGCCGCGATGTCGCAGAGATGGTCGACCTCGTCGGCGTCGTAGCCCGCGGCGATCCACGCG
>DASRYH010000047.1:0-4589 GCA_035687245.1 Coriobacteriia bacterium | reverse complement strand
GGCGGTTGGTACGGCCTGAAGAAGGGCCTGCGCGGTCGATTCGGCATGTACTTGCCGCCGCTGCTTGAGGCCCTGGGGTTGGCTGAGTTGGAGCACAATCCGCGCAACAACCGGATGCGGGCGCTCTAGCGGCGTCTTGGTAGGGGAGCGATGGGGACCATATCAGGCACCCTAGTCACGCTGAGGCCGTCGCGTGAGACGGACCGGCGCGCTGTGTTCGAGTGGCTGGCGGAGTCCGACGCGACATCCGCGATGCTCGGCCCACCGCTCTTCCCTGAAGTGCCGGCGCCCACTTGGGACGAGTTCAACGCGGACTACACGCCGAACCTCTTTGATGGGTCGACCCCTGAGGTCGAGGCCTCTTACATCATTGAGGTCGCGGGGGAGGGCATCGGCCAGATCAACTACGAGGTCCTCGACACCCCACAGCGTGTGGCAGAGCTCGACATCTGGCTGCGCTCTCTGGACGACACTGGCCAGGGCTATGGCTCCGATGCACTGCTGACCTTGGTCGGGCACATACGCCGGAGTCTCGGTGTCACAACCTTTCTGATTCGCCCGTCGGCTCGCAATCCTAGGGCGATAAGAGCGTACGAGAAGGCCGGCTTCGTCCAGGTGCCCATGTCTGCCGAAGAGCAGGAGCGCCTGTACGGTGCTGGTGACTACACTGACACGGTCGTCATGCTCAGGCGTTTGGAGGGGTCATAGGTGCAGGGAGTCGATCTTGTGTTCGTGCTTGGGCATCCGGGCTACTACCTTTCGAGTGTCACACGGAGTCGGTACACTCGGCTTGGGGTCAGTGGGCGACTGTCCTCGCAAACAACGTTCGCGGTTGACGGGGAGGACACATGAACAAGGTCGTCGCACGTTTCGCTGACGGTCGCGTCATGAAGGGAACGACCGCCGACTTCTCTCCGGCGAAGGAGCTGTTTCATCTCGCTGTGGCTGATGTGCCGGCAGGCACGGAGCCCATCGAGGTCCGCATTGCCGAATTGAAGGCCCTCTTCTTCGTGAAGGACCTCGTGGGGAATCCGGGATACGTGGAGCGCAAGGAGTTCGATCCCGATCGACCGCCGGCGGGGCGTCGCATCAAGGTCGCCTTCTCCGATGGCGAGGTGCTGGTGGGCACGACGACGGGCTACCAGCCCGGCCGCCCCGGGTTCTTCCTGGAGCCGGTCGATCCCAACGCGAACAACGAGCGCTGCTACGTCGTTAGCGCAGCCGCACGGGAGATAGGTTTCCTGTAGGCGCAAGGGGGCGATATCGTGGCTCTTCGGCACACAACGTCGCTGGTGATTCTGGTCGCATTCCTTGCATTCGCGATTCTCGGTGTTCTGGGTAGCCCGATTCTCGGGGGCATCTTCGTAGTCACGGCCGGAGCGGTGCTCGCAAACAACGCGGTCAGACTCTGCCCGCGTTGCTCGAATACGGCGTGCGCATTCAACCCCCACGCATCGAAGGCCGCCTCGCCGATGCCGGACGATGTCGACGGCCAGCCGTTCTCGGACCTGCCCATCACTCGCACGACGGTGCTACCGCTGCTGGCGACAGGGCCGCTAGCGTTCCTGGGTGCTTGGCTCTACAACCCCATCGCTGCTGTGGTGGTGGCGGTGGTGGCGTTGACTGCCCACACGGTGTTTCGGCGGGTAACCTGCAGCCACTGCGGCAACGACTGTGCCGGGAACTGCAACCCGCAGTACCGCAAGTGGAAGCAATCTCACCTGCTGAACGGCTGAGCCGGGTGCGCGAGCTGTACCTCATCGCCGGAACGTTCTACGTCTTGGGCCTGGCCGTGACTACTCAGCGCAGACGTGGCTCTGAGTCGAATCTGGGAAACAACTCCCTACTGACCACCACGCGTAGTTCGGGAGTGTGTCTCATGGCGAAGGATCCTGTGCTTCTCTCCGGCGGCAATCCCCAGATCCCCAAAGGCGACGGCGACGCGCCTGTGCAGGCATATCTGGACGCCCTGCCCGGGTGGAAGCGTGACGTAGGCGTGCGTCTCGACGCGATCATCGTTGGCGTGGTGCCCGACGTGAAGAAGTCGGTGCGCTGGAACTCGCCGTTCTACGCCGCGCCGGGCCACGGGAACTTCCTGAACTTCCACGCCTTCAAGAACTACGTCAAGGTGGCCTTCTTCGACGGCACGTCGCTAGACCCCTTGCCTCCGGAAGAGTCCAAAGACGAGAAGGTGCGCTATCTCAACGTCTACGAGGACCATCCCTTCGATGAGGCTCAGTTCGCCGAATGGGTGCGGCAGGCAAGCGAGCTGCCGGGTTGGGGCAAGGCCGAGTGAACGCGGCAGGTGGCGTGGAAGTCGTCTACTACGTCGCGTCGAGCGTCGACGGATACCTGGCGCCTGCTGATGGAAGCCTGGACTGGCTGTCGGCATTCGAAGCCTCGAGTGACGACTACGGATACGCGGAGTTCTACGCATCCGTCGATGCGGTCGTGCTTGGCAGTAAGACGTACGAACAGGTATTTGGCTTCGACGCGTGGCCGTATGCGGGCAAGCGCGTGGTGGTGATGTCGAGCCGCGACCTGCCGAAGGCGACGGACGAGGTCGTGGTCGACTCGGGATCGCCGGCGGCCGTGGTTGAAGATCTGAAGTCTCAGGGTGTTCGGCGCGTGTGGCTTGTCGGCGGCGGCGAGCTCGCGGGGGCCTTCCAGCGCGAGGGACTAATCACCGAGTACATCATCTCGGTGATTCCGGTTGTCATGGGTAGCGGGCGCGGCGTATTCGGCTGCCACGGGGGCTTTGAACGGCTCGAACTCGTTGGAACCCGCGCGTATGCTGAGGGCATTGTGCAGCTGACCTACAGGACACCCCTTGACGCATAGGGAAATCCGACGCGGATTCGAACGAGAAGGCGGCAGTCTGTGAAGTACGTTGCTCTTCTGCGTGGAGTGAATGTGGGCAAGGCTGTCCGGGTGCCGATGGGTGAGCTCAAGTCCGTTCTTGAAGGCCTCGGCATGCGCGACGTGACAACCTATCTGAACTCGGGTAACGCGATCTTCTGCTCGGAGATGACCGCTGCTGAGCTACAGCCCCTGGTCGATACGGCGTTCACCGATGCTTTCGGCCAGCCAATCCCGACGCTCATCAAATCGGCGCCCGAGATGGCGGCAATTGCCGAATCGGTGCCTAGTGAGTGGGCGAACAGCCCGACCCAGCAGACCTACGTCGCCTATCTCTTTCCCGACGTGGACAGGCCAGAGCTCGTGTCAGAGCTCCCCGTTAAGACTGAGTACATGACTATCTTCCACACGCCTGGCGCAATCGTCTGGAACATTCAGCGGGAGAACTACAATCGCAGCCACATCACCAAGATCGTGCAGCACAGCGCGTACGCGCGCATGACGACCCGCAACGTCAACACGGCCAGGAAGCTCGCGGAGCTTTCGGCGGAGCATTAGCAGCGCGGCGCTGGATTGGATGCGCTGCGCGGCGATTCGGCGCTTACTAGAGGGAGTTCGTACGTATGACGGATACTGACTGGACGCCGGTCACGCACGACAGTCACGACCACGTTGAGGGGCCGTTCTACCACGGCACCAAGTCGCACTTGGACGTCGGTGAGCTGCTGGTACCGGGACGGCCCTCGAACTTCGAGGATGGCCGCGTCTCCAACAACCTCTACTTCACGGGTGTTCTGGAGACCGCTGTCTGGGGCGCCGAGCTTTCAACAGCGCTTGCAGGCGTCGAGGATCCTGGTCGGATCTACATCGTGGAACCGCTTGGGAGCTTCGAGGACGATCCGAACGTGACCAACAAGCGTTTCCCGGGCAACCCGACGCAGTCCTATCGCACCCGCGAGCCGCTGCGAGTAGTAGGGGAGGTCACGGAGTGGGAGGGGCACTCGCCTGAGGTGCTGCAAGGCATGCTCGACTCGCTTGAAGACCTCAGACGGCGAGGGCTTGCCGTCATCGAAGACTAGTCGGTGACTTGGAGCGGTGAACAGATGGCAATCAAGCTCAGTCCGGACACGGAGCAGTACCTGCTCGAATCGATCAAGCGCTTCTTCCTAGAAGAGCTCGAGGAGGACATCGGCGATCTCAAGGCGCGCACCGTTCTCGAGTTCTGCGCACGGGAAGTCGGGCCGAGTGTCTACAACCAGGCGATCGCCGATGCCCAGGCATACATCGAGAGAGCTGTCTCTGATCTTGGTGGCGTGCAGTTCGAGCCAGAGTTCGACTACTGGAAGAAGCACTGACCGGCGAAGTCGCTATTTAGGGTTGCTACGTAGTCCCTGCACGATTCCCGCGCCACAAGCGGCCCGCATGTGAGGGAGTTCACTGAGGGCCGTGGGCCAATCCGACCGGGAGAGCCGCTGTGCATGAGATCGCCGTCATCTACATCGCGGGCTGGGTTGTCGCCTTCGCCCTGGTGCTGCTACTGAATTCCTTCGGCGACCTACAGGGAATGGGTTCGGCCTATGTTGTAGGCGCCCTCATCCTGGTAGTTGGAATTGCCGCCATCGTCCTCAGCGGGCTGGCGCGTGGCGTCGGTGGAGTCGTAGCGCTTCTGCCGTTCGTGGGCATGGGCTGGATGGCGGTCGGCACAGGACGCCGTCGCAGCGCGGGTCGCT
>DASRYH010000046.1:0-4046 GCA_035687245.1 Coriobacteriia bacterium | reverse complement strand
GGCCGGCCTCCGTGATGGAGACCGGCCCTCGTTTGGTTGCAAGCTAATTCGACTAGACCGGGCGAACCTGAGTTGCCTGGGGCTTGCCGTTGTTGCCAACACCCTCCGTGAAGCTCACGGCCTGACCCTCGTCGAGCGTCTTGAAACCGTCGACCTGGATCTCAGAGAAGTGGACGAACAGGTCGTCTCCACCATCGCGCTCGATGAAGCCATAGCCCTTATCCGGGTTAAACCACTTCACTTTTCCTTCTGCCATGCAGTACACATCCTCTCGCCCCATTGTACGGGGCAAAACAAAACGACGTGACGTCCGCAAGATTGCGCGGTTGTCACGTCGCAAACTTGCGAGCCCGAGTGGCCCGCCAATGCAGAACGATATCACGCCCTGCACAAGTTGTCACTTATTGCTGTTCAAGGTGTGTGAATACGGCCTGACTGAGAAGTCGACGTCGCAGTCCACGGCCGAGAAGAGTCGCAGCAGACCGTCCACCGTTTTGGTGGTGTTCGTGGGGTCGAGGAGCCGATAGAACTGCGCCGGCGATGTACCAGCCCGTCGCATAATCTCCCGCTTCGACAGGCCGCTGGACTGCACGCAGTTGATGGCTTCGACGGTGAGGTTATAGAGCAGAAGCCGCCGCATGTAGTTGGGCTCCTGATTGTGCTCAAGCACGGAGTCGATGTGCAAGGAGCCCTCTTGGCCTGACCTAAGCACCCATGTGAAGCCTTCGCGGCCAAGCTCATCGTCTACAAACAGCTCAATGATCGGATCCTCAGCGCTTGGTGTGGGCTCCAACCGCGCATAGGGCATGGGGAACACACGACCGGTGACCTGCACCTCGAATACGCGCCGCCTGTTGTTGGCCTTGACCGAGAGGATCTTCACAAGCGTCCCTCATCTTTCAACTCACGAATGAGTCTGCGCACCGCAGCCGAGGCGCGACCATCAATCGACCGCCAGCCATCCAAGTCCCACTTGGCGATCAGCCGACCATCTCGATAGACATGGACATGGCGAGGCGAGTGATCGCCCACCCACGTGATGAACACGTATCCGCCGCGGCGTATCTTGGTCACCTAACTGCTACCTCTCATGGTAACACTTTGCTTCGACTCCCTCCTACCGTCGCGCTACGCGTCCACCGGAACCTTGCGGCTTTCCAATTGGCTCTGTGCCATCCATATGCGATGCTTCCAAGACGCTCCAGCTCGCCGAAAGGCCTCCCGTGACGACACTGAAGTTCGACTCGAATCACGCCGGCGTGTCGCATCTGCGCGCCGCCGATCCGGTGCTCGCAGGCCTCATCGACGCGGTGGGTCCCTTCGACCTCGAGCTTGCCGACGACCGCTTCGCCGACCTCGCGGGCTCGATCGTGAGCCAGCAGCTTTCGACGTCGGCCGCGCGCACGATCTGGGGCCGGTTCGTGGAGCTCGCCGGAACGGTCACACCCGACTCCATTGAGCGCCTCGCCGAAGAGGAGCTGCGCGCGGTGGGTCTCTCGGGCCAGAAGGCCCGCTACCTGAAGGACCTCGCCCAGCGAGTGAAGTCGGGTGAGGTCGACCTCGACGCGTTCGACGAGCACTCCGATGAAGAGGTCATCGTCGAGCTCACGAAGGTCAAGGGCATCGGGCGCTGGACCGCCGAGATGTTCCTCATCTTCTCGCTGGGGCGCGAAGACGTCTTCGCGGCCGACGACGTGGGGTTGCAGCGGGCGGTGCGCCTCGCATACGGCGACACGGACGCGGACGGCGGGCCTTCGGCGAGTGAACGCGCCTTGGCCTGGGCGCCGTATCGCTCGGTGGCCTCGCTCTACCTGTGGAAGGCGCTCGACCGCAAGGTTCTGTAGCTGCGCCGCCTAGCCGAACCAGCGCAGCGAGATGCGGATGAGCCACATTGGCAGGCGGTAGGGCGGCCAGCGCACGCCCAGCAGGCGCGGGAAGCCGCGGTGTTGGAGGACTGCCTTCGCGTGGCTGAAGGTCGTGAAGGTGCGTTTGCCGTGGTAGGCGCCCATGCCTGACTCCCCCACCCCGCCGAAGGGCAGGTGCGGGTTGGTGAAGTGCAGCAGCGTGTCGTTGATGAGTACAGCGCCTGCCGGCACGAGTTGCATGCGCGCACATTCGGCACGGTCGCGGCTGAAGATGTAGGCGGACAGCGGCTTGGGGCGGCACTCGATTTCGCGCATGAGCTCGTCGAAGTCGCTGTATGTGAAGATGGGGAGCACCGGGCCGAAGATCTCTTCGCCCATCAGCGGGCGATCCCACGACGCGTCGTCGACGATCGTGGGCGCGAGATAACGCTGCGAGGCGTCGGACTTCCCACCGAAGACGACGTTCTCGCCCTCAATGAGGCGCAGTAGCCGCGCGTGGTGACGGTCGTCGATGATGCGCGCGAAGCATGCACTGCAGGCGGGATCGTCGCCGTAGAAGGCCCTGGCCTGCTTCGCGAGTTCGGCGATGAACTGCTCCTTGACGCTCGCGTGCACGATCGCGTGGTCAGGCGCGATGCAGGTCTGGCCGGCGTTGAAGAACTTGCCCCATGCGATGCGGCGCGCGGCCGCCACGATGTCGGCATGCTCGCTCACGACGCACGGGTTCTTGCCGCCCAGCTCGAGCGTGACCGGCGTGAGGGTCTCCGCCGCGGCCCGCATGATGAGGCGACCGGTCTCGGTACCGCCGGTGAAGAAGATGTAGTCCCACTTCTGCGCGGTGAGCGCCTCGGAGTGGCCGGGGCCGCCTCCCACCACGACGACATGGTCGGGCGCGAAGCTGCTCTCGATGAGCTCCGCGATCATCGCGGACGTGGCCGGAGCCGCCTGCGACGGCTTGATGACGACGCTGTTGCCCGCGGCGATGGCGCCGATGGCGGGCACGAGCGCGAGCTGCAGCGGATAGTTCCACGGCGAGATGACGAGCACGACGCCGAAAGGTTCGGGCACGATTCGGCTGGTACCGGGCGTGAGAAGCGGCGTGCCCACCCGGCGCGGGCGCGACCAGCGGCGCGTATGCGCGATGAGCTCGTCGAGCTCGTTGATGAGCGGCATGATGTCGCTGCCCACGGCCTCGAGCTCCGGCTTGCCCAGGTCCGCCGCGAGAGCATCCACCAGCCGCTGGTGGTTGGCGATCACGGCCGCGCGCAGGCGCTTGAGGCCGTCGACGCGAAATCCGACGTCGGTGCGGTGGCGGCTTTCGGGGAAGCTCGCACGCAGGCTTTCGGCGATGCTGGCGATGTCGGACTCGGCGACCGGGCTCATAGCGACTCCTCCAAGATGGCGAGCGCGAGCGGGTACTCGACGCCGCGCGGGTTGAAGGCGATGGAGCCGTCGTCGAGGGCGAGCTTGGCGATATGCTCGATCTGCTCGCGCTTCACGCCGGCCTCAAGCAGCCGAAGCGGCATGCCTGCCTCCGCGCCGCGCCTGAGCAGCGCGCGGACGGCATCGATTGCAGCCCCCGGGCGGGCCACCGCGGCGGTTGCGGCGTAGACCTCCGCACCAGCCAGCGGCAACAGCAGCTCGCCGTAGGCTTCAGCAACCGCGGGGACTTCGGCGTTGAACTCCATCGAGGCGGGTAGCAAGATCGCCATCGCCTCGCCATGCGGCACGTGCGCGACCGCGCCACAGGCGTGCCCCAGCGCGTGCACGATGCCCACCATCGAGTTACTGAAGGCAACGCCCGCCATGAGCGCGGCGTTGGCGAGCGCGAGGCGCGCGTCTGTGTCATTGCCGTCGTCGAGCGCGCGCGGCAGGTAGTCGCGGATGAGCGCGATCGCGGCGTGCGCGTAGGCGCTGGAGAGCGGGTTGGCCTGGCGGCCCGTGGCGGCTTCGACGCAGTGCACGAGCGCGTCCATCGCCGTGGAAGCGGTGAGGCGCGGCGGGAGTGCTGCGGTCATGCGCGGGTCGAGCACGGCCACATGCGGCGCAAGGTCGAAGGAGACGAACGCCATCTTCACGTCACGCTCGGTGTCTTTGATGACGGCGGCGCCAGTGACTTCGGCGCCGGTGCCTGCGGTCGTGGGAATCGCCACCAGCGGCGGCAGGCAGATGTTGCAGAGC
>DASRYH010000045.1:0-2388 GCA_035687245.1 Coriobacteriia bacterium | reverse complement strand
CGCGTGGATCGCCGCGGGCTACGACGCCGACGAGGTCGACCATCTCTGCGACATCGCGGCAGCGGTCGACGAAGGTACCTTCGAAGGCGCCGGACTCGACCTGCAGTTCCTCGACCGCCAGGCATGTGCGGGTTCGGACACCTGTCTGCTGGAGCTGAAGCTGCGCAGCTAGGTGCGGCGCCGGGGAAGAGCTGCGCGGGCAAGGTGCGAGGGAGTGGCGATCGCGCCTAGGCGGTCGCCGAATCGATGATGCCCTGCACGATGGCGCCCACGTGCGCGGCCATCTCTTCGTACTCGTCGCCGAAGAGGCTCGCGACGTAGGTCGTCTGCAGAATCGAGACCTCCACGACGCCGTCCTCAAGCTCGCGCACGACGGCGCGGCAGGGCATGTGAAGCACGAAGCGCGGGTCGGCGAGTGCCATCTGCGAGGCGAAGTTGGCGTTGCACATCTCGAAGATCGAGATCTGGCCCTCCCACGCGATGCCCTTCTTGTCGAAGCGCGCCTTCATGTCGTGGACACCCAGCGCGGTCCAGCCAGCCGCCGTCGCGGCTTCTTCGAGTGCCTTGAGCGTATCGGCGAAGTTCTTCGCCGAGTGCACCGTGTACGCCATGTCGCTCATCAACGGTCCTCTCGCCGGTTTCGTCACGCAGGGAGTGTGATTCCCAGAATCGTCTGCGCGGAAGCGGAGCTCGCCATTACGCACTTCCCGAGTGCGCTTTGGGCACGGTATCAGGCACGCTTCATGCTGTCAGAGGGCGTGAAACGAGCAAAGCGCATACTAGTAGTGCGCATAAACCGCACTCCACGGTGATAGATTGCGGGCAGATACCCGTCAGATACGCCACACGATGCGACCGGGAGGCCGACATGGCTGGATTCAACCACTACTTCGACACGGTGGCCGACTCGATCGGCCACACGCCGCTGTTTCCTTTGGGCAAGCTCGGCGCAGGTCTGCCCGCGACGATTCTCCTCAAGACGGAGTCTCGCAACCCGGGTGGCTCAGTGAAGGATCGCATCGGCAAGGCGATGATCGATGACGCCGAAGCGCGCGGAATCATCACCCCCGGCGAGTCGGTCATCGTGGAGCCCACGTCGGGCAACACGGGTATCGCGCTTGCGCTTGTGGGCGCCGCGCGCGGCTACCGCGTCATCCTCACGATGCCCGAGTCGATGTCGATCGAGCGCCGCAAGCTGCTCGCGGCCTACGGTGCTGAGCTCGTGCTCACGCCGAAGGAGAAGGGCATGAAGGGCGCCGTCGACGAAGCCGAGCGGATTGCCGCCGAGACTCCGGGTGGCTGGATCGCGGGCCAGTTCGACAATCCCGCCAACCCCGCCATTCACTACGCCACCACCGGTCCCGAGGTGGATGCAGCTGTGGGAGACCGTGAGATCGCCGCGTTCATCGCGGGCGTAGGCACCGGCGGCACGATCACCGGCACGGGCCGCTATCTCAAGGAGAAGCGCCCCGGCACGCTCGCCATCGCTGTCGAGCCGGCCGAGTCGCCCATCATCACGCAGACGCGCGCCGGCGAAGAAATCACCCCTGGCCCGCACCCGATTCAGGGCATCGGCGCCAACTTCATCCCGACCGTCCTCGATGTCGAGCTGCTCGACGAGGTCATCACCATCGACGGCCAGACCGCTATTGAGACTGCTCGCCGTCTGGCTGCCGAAGAAGGCCTGCTCGTGGGCATCTCGAGCGGCGCGAACGTGGCGGCGGCGCTGCTGGTCGCCGCACGTCCCGAGAACGCGGGCAAGGTCGTTGTCACCGTTGCTCCGTCCACGGGCGAGCGCTACCTCAGCACTCCTCTCTGGTCTCACCTGGGCTAGCGGCGATGAGACTCTCGCAGCGAGTCGACTACGCGGTTCGGGCGCTTGTCCTGCTGGCTTCGCAGCCGCAGGGCACGTTCGTCGCCGCGGGTGACTTGGCCGAACAGCTGCTCTTGCCGAAGCGGTTCGTGGAGCAGCAGATCACCGCGCTGGCACGTGCGGCGCTGGTGTCCTGCCGCCGTGGTGCCGCCGGTGGCTGCACGCTGGCGGCCGCGCCGGACACGATCACCGTACGAGCGATCGTCACCGCGCTCGAGGGCGAAGTCATCGACGTGCCGCGCCAAGATCGCCTCGCGACGACCGAGCTGTGGCGAGGCATGGCGGACGCCGCCGCCGACTACCTCGAGTCCGTCACGCTCGCAGACCTGGTCAAGCAGCAACGCGAGCTCGACGCCAACGCCGTGCCCATGTACTACATCTAACGGTTCGTCGAGCCTGCCGGGGCTGCACGAACCCGACTGCAATAGGGGAAGATGACTCGAAGGAGTCGTCTTCCCCTTGTCTTGGCCGCCAAACACTCTCGCCGAAAGGCCGCGCGATGTGCCGTAACATCC
>DASRYH010000044.1:0-8148 GCA_035687245.1 Coriobacteriia bacterium | reverse complement strand
TGCACGGTGAACGCGAACGCGAGAATCGTGAGTACAACCAGCATCGCGAGAGTGTGTTTGCGGCCGAGTTGCGTCTTCATTGCTCGACTTCCCCTCTCTTGAGCGCGACCGGTGATCGGTCGCGCACGTGTCCCCTTGTCGCCTATTCGTACCCGCCCCGCAGCCCCTACCGGTTGTCGTCAGTCGGTAGGTCACGAAAGTCGCCGAAGGATGCAGGTGAGCTGCCCTTGGTGGCCACTAGGCCCGACTCTCGGCTCTGCTCGGCCGTGACGCCCCGGCTGCGGTCGACGAACTTGCCCACGAGATACCCGAGGCCGGCGATAAGAAGCGCCACCGCGAAGCTCACCAGTGCGACGACCAGTTGAACGCTCATCCCATAGCCCCCAGCTTGGATATGACCGTGATGGAAGTATCGCGCGAACGGGCGTTGGACGCTACAGAGCGAGGAACTCGCGAATGCGTTCGTTCACGAAGTCCGGGGCGTCTTGGTTCGCGTTGTGCGCTGCGTTCGGGACCACGATCTCTGTGGCCGCGTCGCGCTCGAGCCACTGGCGTGCGGCGCCCATGAAGGCCGTGTAGGGCTCGTGATCGCCGCGGAGTAGCAGAAGTGGGGCGTTGAGTTTGTAGCTCGGGTCGGCGGCGTAGCCGGCACCGAAGCCGGTGCGCATGACGGACTCGAAGGCGCCGTCGGTCAAGGCTGTGATCGCGTCGCGCGCGTAGGCCTGCACCTCGGGCGTGACTCCCGCCATTTCGGCGAACATCTGCCGCAGCTTCTGCTGGCCGAGCAGCTTGAGGGCAATCGGGTTGATCGCCTGGCGCAGCTTGGCGGCGAACGGCGGGGCGATGGTGGCGCATACAGCGCCAATGCCGATGAGGGCCGTGACCCGCTGCGGCGACTTCACTGCCGCGAGCTGAGAGATCGTCGCTCCCACGGAATGGCCTACGAGCACGGCCCTTTCGGCGCCGGCTTGATCCATGAGCGCGAGCAGGTCGTCGCGGCAGCTTTCGAGCGACATCGTTTCGGCGGGGCACTTCGATGCGCCGTGGCCGCGTACGTCGTAGGTGAGCACGCGGTACTCGCCCTTGAACGCCGCGACCTGCGCATCCCACATGCGGTGGTCCATAGCGCCACCGTGCGTGAAGACGATGAGCGGCGCGTTGCCGTCGGACCCTTCGAGCCACCAGTGGATCGCGGTGTCGCCGCGTTCGAGCTGCCCCGATGTCGCGCTCATGCCGATGGCTCCTCACGGCTGGGATTGGACCTGCCCGCCACCAGCCATGCGGCCGCAGCGCCGGCGAGACTCACGACAAGCGGCGCCGTGCCGAATCGGCCGTCACGCGTCAGAAGGATCAGCACCGTCCACGTGAGCGGGAACACGAGCAGGCCCACCCACAACGCCGGGCGAATCAGCCCTCTGCGCGCCAGGTACCGCATCGCGAGACTCAAGATCACGGCGTAGGCGAGAATCATGAAGCCGAAGGCGATCGCGTTGACCACCTGCCCGACCGTTCGGCTCGCGCCGGACTCTGCTGCAAGCGCAAAGACCGCACCCACCAAGATGCAGATCTGGACGGTGACGAAGGAAGCCACGGCGGCTCCCACGCCCCACACGAGGTCGCCCCAGATCCCAGCACGGCGCGCTGGCGCTGCGTACCCGTTCTGCATTGCTCTCCCCCCTGCTGTTCCAGCCGCTCAGACGGCTAGATGGACTCCTCCACTCCGTCTTTCTCTGACGCGGCAATCGGCGCTCCCCAACCGCTGGCGATGAAGGCGTCGGCCGCGGTGGTCGTGAGATGCGGTTGCAGTAGCGCGTAGATGAGACGAGATCCTCGGCTCACCTCGTTCGCGTCGTCGCTTCGGCCCATCGACTCGAGGTAGCTCAACCACGTGTCGCCCACGAGCCAGATCGCCGTCACGAGGTCGAGGAGTTCTTGCTCCCCCATCGGCTTTAGGCTGCCAGTCTCGATCCAGTGGCGTCCGAGAAACGCGTAGAAGCCCACCCGGCGGTCCTGCATCTCGCGGTAGCGAGCCTGCAGCACTTCGTCTTGCCGAATGAGCGCTGGGAACTCGCGCTGCAGGAAGCAGTAACGCTCCTGGTGGGCGAAGATGCCGTCGAAGAGGCCGAGCGTAGTGAGCGGGTCCGGAGTAATCGCCGCGACCTCGCGGAGGAAGCCATCGTAGTCAGAGATCGCGCGCTCGTAGATCGCCCGGATGATCTCCTCCTTGTTGGAGAAGTGGTAGTAGAGGTTGCCCGCGCTGATGCCCATGGCATCCGCGATGTGATTGGTCGTGACTGCCCGAGTCCCCTGCTCGTTGAAGAGCAGCAGGGCGGTGTCGATGATGCGCTCACGGGTACTGATGGTCACAGCGTGGCCTCTCGACGAACGACTGCGTCTCTGTAGAGTAAATACTCTAATCAGAGCGTACGTCAATAGCCTACCGAGGGTCACCGCGAGCGAAGCGCTACTCCGGCGAGCCGCTCGTAGAGCCGGCCACGATCACCACGTCGATGTTGCGCGTCTCACGCATGATGCGGTTCACGATCGACCCCTTGGTGATCTCCTCCCAGCGAGTTCGCTTGGACTGACCCATCACGAGGAAGGTGATCTGGTGCTTTCGGGCGAAGTCGATTATGCCGTCGGCCACGTTGTCGTCCCCGACTTCGATGAACTGGCCCGACAGCTCTTCGGCTAGTGTCCGCAGGCAGTCGATCGCCTGTTGTTGCGCCGGGCCCAGCAGGACCGCCGCGGGCTTCACGTGGACCACCCACAGCTCCGCGCTCAACCGATGGGCCAACTGGAACCCTCGCCGAATCAGCTTCGCGGCTGCCGGGTCGGCGCGAACAGTCACCATGACCTTGTCGGCCGCGCCCCACGTCTTGTCCACATCGTGTGAGGCGATGAACTCTTCAAGGTCCTCGTCGACCTCCTCGGCGGTCTTTCGCAGCGACAGCTCTCGCAACGCAACGAGGTTGCCCCGCCGAAAGAAGTTGGTGAGCGCCTGGTCCACCTTGTCGGGCGCATAGATGGCACCTCGCTGCAGGCGGTTGATGAGCGCGTCGGGCGGCAGATCGGCAAGCTCGACCTCGTCGGCTTCGTCCAGAACGCGGTCCGGGATCGTTTCGCGAACACGGATCCCCGTAATCTGCTCGACGATGTCGTTGAGACTCTCGAGGTGCTGGACATTGACGGTAGAGAGAACGCTGATGCCGGCTGAGAGTATCTCCTCGACGGACTGCCATCGCTTCTCGTGGCGAGTTCCCGGCACATTGGTGTGAGCGAGTTCGTCGATCAGCACGCAGTCGGGCCGCCGCCGTAGGACTGCATCCGTGTCCAGCTCCGTGAACTGGCTGCCTTGATAGCTGATCTTCTTCGGCGGGACCTGCTCAAGCCCTTCGACCAGCGCGCTCGTATCCGGACGCAGGTGCGGCTCGACGTAGCCGATGACGACGTCCTCACCGCGCTTCGCCCGGCGGTGCGCTTCGGCGAGCATGCTGTATGTCTTGCCCACGCCCGCGGCGTAGCCGAGGAAGATCTTGTGCTTCCCCCGCTCGTTGTGTGGCAGATAGTCGGCCATGTTCATCATGTACCCGACCTACTTCCGCGCTGCGAGATCATCGAGTGCGAGGTTCAGCTCGAGCACGTTCACGCGCTGTGCGCCCAAGAGGCCGAACTGCGGCCCGGTGACGTGCTCTTCCACCAGCCGCCGGAGTTCTGTCTCATCGATGCCCCGCGTCTTCGCCACCCGCGCAACCTGCAACAGCGCGGAGTCTGGCGAGATGTCAGGGTCAAGCCCGCTGGCCGACGCCGTCACGAAGTCGACGGGGACCTGCACTTGCCCCGCACCGTTGCTCTCGCGCGCTTCGGCAACGCGCTGCCCAACCTGCTCGATGAGCACCTTGCTCGTCGGCCCGAGGTTGCTGGCCGCCGACGCCATGGCATCGTAGCCTTCGCCGGCCGCCGAAGGCCGACCATGGAAGTAGCCATCGGAGACGAACTGCTGCCCGATCAACCGGGACCCGACAATCTGCCCCTTGCTGCGAACGAAGCTGCCGGCGGCGGCGTCTTTGAAGGCCACCTGCCCAATCGCCCACACGCTCAGGGGATAGACGACGCCCACCAGCACGATGGTGATGACAGTCAAACGCGATGCCGTAGAGAGTGCTCTCCAGAACGCCTTGCTCACGTCATTCTCCTAACCGAGGTGCAGGGCCACGAGCACGACGTCGATGAGCTTGATGCCCACGAACGGCAGCACGATTCCCCCGAGTCCGTAGACCAGCAGGTTGCGCCTGAGCAGCGCTCCGGCGCCCACAGGCCGGTACGCCACGCCTCTGAGCGCGAGTGGGATGAGGGCCACGATGATCAATGCGTTGAAGACGACCGCCGAAAGGATGGCGCTGTTCGGCGAGTGCAACCCCATGATGTTGAGCCTCCCGAGCTCGGGATGGCCCAGCATGAACATGGCCGGGATGATCGCGAAGTACTTGGCGACATCGTTTGCGATCGAGAAGGTAGTGAGCGAGCCGCGCGTCATGAGCAGCTGCTTGCCGATCGCTACGATCTCGATGAGCTTGGTGGGATCCGAATCGAGGTCGACCATGTTGCCGGCCTCTTTGGCGGCGCTCGTGCCGCTGTTCATCGCCACACCCACGTCTGCTTGAGCAAGCGCGGGCGCGTCGTTGGTGCCGTCGCCCGTCATCGCGATCAGGCGTCCGCCCGCCTGCTCCTTTCGGATGAGCTCCATCTTCGTCTCGGGCGTCGCCTGCGAGAGGAAGTCGTCGACACCGGCTTCCCGCGCGATCACTGATGCAGTGGTTGGATTGTCACCGGTGACCATGACAGTGCGAATGCCCATGGCCCGCAGCTGGTCGAAGCGCTCCTTGATGCCGCCCTTCACTACGTCCTTCAGATGGATCACGCCCAGCACGGCGTCATCACGAGAGACCACCAGCGGTGTGCCTCCCTGCTCTGAGACGCCTTCGACGAGCCTCTCGAGTTCCGTTGGGACCGAACCGCCCAGCGACTGCACCCACGCGACAACGGCGTCGCCGGCGCCCTTTCGGACACGCTCGCCGTCGACGTCGACGCCACTCATGCGAGTCTGCGCCGAGAACGGGATGAACTCAGTCGTCGCCGGATCGAGATGGCGCTCACGGATACCGAACTGTTTCGCGAGTACGACTACCGAGCGTCCCTCCGGCGTTTCGTCGGAGAGCGACGCGAGCTGCGCGGCATCCGCAAGGTCGACCTCTGCGACGCCGGGCACCGGCAGGAACTCCGAGGCTTGCCTGTTGCCGAACGTGATCGTGCCCGTCTTGTCGAGCAGGAGCGTGTCGATATCGCCTGCGGCCTCAACAGCGCGCCCCGACATCGCGAGCACGTTGCGCTGCACAAGACGATCCATCCCGGCGATACCGATCGCGGACAGCAGCCCGCCGATGGTCGTGGGAATCAGGCAGACGAGCAGCGCGATCAGAACGCTCACCGACAGGTTGTCGCCCGAGTAGAGCGCGAACGTCTTAAGCGTGACGACCACCAGCAGGAAGATGATCGTCAGCACTATCAGCAAGATGTCTAGCGCGATCTCGTTTGGAGTCTTCTGCCTCGCGGCGCCCTCTACAAGCGAGATCATGCGGTCGAGAAAGGTCTGACCGGGATCCGACGTTATCTGCACGATTATCCGGTCTGAGAGCACTTTGGTGCCGCCGGTGACCGCACTGCGGTCACCGCCTGACTCGCGTATCACAGGAGCTGACTCACCGGTGATCGCGGACTCATCGACAGACGCGATGCCTTCGATCACGTCGCCGTCACCCGGGATGATCTCGCCTGCCACGACCTGGACGAGATCGCCGCGTCGCAGTACCGAGGCAGGGACCTCCTCGAGCGAGCCATCGGGCAGAAGCCGCTGGGCCGTCGTTTCGGCCTTCATGCCACGCAAGGCATCTGCCTGTGCCTTCCCTCTGCCCTCGGCCATCGCTTCGGCGAAGTTGGCGAAGATCACAGTGAACCAGAGCCAGAAGGCGAGGGCTGTGAAGAACACGGCGTCCGCGCTGTGGTGCACGAGGGCGTCGACTGCATAGACCGTGGTCACGGCACTGCCGATCTCGACCACGAACATGACAGGATTGCGGTAGAGCGTGCGCGGGTCGAGCTTGGCAAAGGACTCGCCAATCGCACTGCCGATCAATGCGGTATCAGAGGCTACCCCTCGGCGCTTTGGCCCCGAAGGCTCGGCGATACCGACGGCATCGGCCAGTGGTGTCTGCTTCTCAGTCATCGCCTCTCCTAGAACAGCTGCCCGGCGTGCATGGCGAAGTGCTCAAGCACAGGTCCGAGCGCGTATACGGGGAAGAACGTGAGCGCGCCCACGATCACGATCACTCCCACGAGCAGCCCGACGAACAGCGCGCCGGTCGTGGGGAAGGTGCCGGACGAAAGCGGGGCGACCTTCTTGGACGCCATCGAACCTGCCACGCCGAGCACGGGGACGATGAAGAGATACCGGCCGATCAGCATGCCGATACCCAGCACGACAGTCCAAAACGGGCCATTCACCGTCAGCCCGCCGAACGCTGAGCCGTTGTTGCCTACCGCCGAAGTGGCCGCGTAGAGCATCTCGGAGAGGCCGTGGGGACCGTGGTTGAGCGTGGTTGCGACAGCCGAGGGTGTGACTGCGGCGATACCCGCTGTAACGAGAATGCCCGCCTCGAGTGCGAGCACCGCGAGCATCACGAGCTTCATGTCTGAAGGACCGATCTTCTTGCCAAGGTACTCGGGTGTCCGGCCAACCATCAGGCCTGCAATGAATACCGCGATGATCGCGAAGATGAGCATGCCGTAGAGTCCGGAGCCCACCCCTCCGAAGATGATCTCGCCCAAGGCGATATTCAGCATCGCCATGCCCCCTGCAAGCGGAGTCATGCTGTCGTGGCTTGTGTTCACAGCGCCGCACGAGGCCGCCGTCGTCGCGTTCGCGAACAGCGCAGACTGAGCGATGCCGAAGCGGACTTCCTTGCCCTCCATGTTGCCGCCGTCACTACCGGCCGTGAGCGCCTGGTTCGCCCCCACCGCTGTGAGGTTCGGGTTGCCCGCCCGCTCGCCGACGTAGATCGTGCTCACGCCGATGACGAACAAGACCACCATCGCCGCGAGCAGCACCCACCCCTGTCTGGCGTCACCGGCGTACTTGCCGACCATATAGGCGAGGCCTGCAGGGATCGCGAGAATGCAGAGCATCTCGAGGTAGTTGGAGAAGGGCGTAGGGTTCTCAAACGGATGCGCCGAATTGGCGTTGAAGAAGCCACCACCGTTTGTGCCGATCTCCTTGATTGCCTCCTGCGAGGCGACCGGCCCCATCGCGATGGTCTGGGCGCTGCCTTCCAGTGTCCGCACGGTCGCGGGCGAGCTGAAGTTCTGGACTACACCCTGCGACATGAGTACGACGGCCACCAGCAACGACATGGGCAGCAGCACGTAGAGCGTGCCGCGCACCAGATCGACCCAGAAGTTGCCGATCTCGTTGCGCCCTACTCGGGTGAGGCCGCGTACGAAGGCCACGGCAACCGCCATGCCCACCGCCGCCGAGATGAAGTTCTGCCACGTGAAGCCCACCAGCTGCGACAGATAGCTTGCGCCACTCTCCCCTGCGTAAGCCTGCCAGTTGGTGTTCGTCACGAATGAGACCGCGGTGTTGAACGCCATGAGACTCGACATGTTGGCGGCATGCGACGGGTTGACCGGTAGCCAGCCCTGAAGTCTCAGCAAGACGAACAGCACCACGAATGAACCGACGGTGAACATGAGCATCGACAGCGTGTATCCGGCCCAGCCCATCTCGCCGTCTGGGTCGACTCCTGAAAGCCGATAGATGGATCGTTCGACCGGACCCAGGACCGGATGAAGGAAGGTGCGCTTACCTTCGAATACGTGGTGAAGAAACGTCCCCACCGGCTTCGCTAGAGCGACCACAAGGCCGATGTAGAGCACGATCTGAACGATATCTCGCGCAGGCATCACGTAGCCCCCTACAGCTTCTCGGGGTTGAGCAGCGCCCACAGCAAGTACGCAAGGATACCGAGTGCCAGGATCCCCACAACCGTGTCGCCGACGTTCATCGCCTCGTCACCAGCCTGTCCGCGGCAG
>DASRYH010000043.1:0-3817 GCA_035687245.1 Coriobacteriia bacterium | reverse complement strand
CTGCGGAGCACCGATGGTGGTCATCACGACCTCCAAGGGTCCGTGGAAGATCTGTATCGACCCCAACTGCCCCACCAAGGCTGATGACGCCAAGAAGAAGCCGGCCCGCGGTCGGACGGGCGCGCGGTCCAAGTCGAGCCGTTCGAGCTAGCGTTCGGCACGCGCAAGGGTGCCGTTTTGACTCGCGCTCCTGAAGTGCGGGAACGTATGTGCTAGACGCCGACCCGCCGAGAGGAGCCGACCATGAAGGTCGCTGTCATCCAGCACGTGCTGCGCGACACGGCTGCCGAAGACGTCAACGCGATTGTGGCGGCCATCGATGCGGCTCGCGGGCGTGGTGTTGACCTTGTAGTGCTGCCTGCGCTCACCTCGATCGATGAGGACGCCGACGCGCGCCGAGTTCTGGCCGCCTCACTGCGTGGTGTCCCGTGCGTTCGCCCGATTCCCGATGCCCGTGCACCCTGGGCCGGCTCTGCTGCCCTAGGCCATCCCGACGTCGATGCAGACGCCGGCGTTATGGCCGTGCTGACCGGTGACAGGGTCTTCGATGAGTTGAGCTGGCACGCCGCGCTCGATGCGGGTGCCCAGCTTCTCGTACTCAGTCCGGGTGCCGAGAACGATCTGCAAGCCGAGGCTGCGCTCGAACTCGCGCTCCAGCTCTCCGACTCTGTTGCCGGGCTCGTGCTCGTCGCCGAATGCGATGGGGCCGAGGTCGGCGAGGCCGGGCACGGCGGGAGCGCCATCATCTCGCTCGGTGACATCGTCGCCGAGGCGATGTCTGGAGGCGACACCCTCATCGCCGAGATCGCGCTGCCTATCGCGCAGCCTGAGCCGCCGGAACCGCTCCCTGAACTACCTACACTACTTGTGCAGAGGCTCGCTCATCACAGTGGGGGAAAGGTCGATGTCGACTACCCCGCGGACCTCTCTGACGGCGCTGGACCCAGCTGATTCGCCTTCGCGACACCAGCCTCGACGTGTCATGAGGCGGCGCGAGACACCTGCCGAATGGTAGAATCCGTTTCCGAATTCGCACGCTTGCGCGCGGTGAGTAGCGCGTGGGCGATCCGCGCCTGAAAGGTGTAGTCGTGTCGTATCCGAAAGTGACCGTAGTCGGTGCCGGGCAGGTCGGAGCGACCGCTGCCGAACTTCTCCTCCTGCATAGCGTGGCCGATGTCGTGATGATCGACGTCGCCGAAGGGCTGCCGCAGGGCAAGGCGCTCGATCTCATGCACACCCGCTCCGTGGAGCGCTTCGGCCCCACGATCACCGGCACCAACGACTACGCCGACACCGCCGGCTCCGACATCGTCGTCATCACCGCGGGCCTGCCCCGCAAGCCCGGCATGACCCGTGACGACCTGCTGGCGGCCAATTCGGCGATCGTGCGCTCGGTCATGTCGCACGCGGTCGCGCACTCGCCTGAGGCGATCTTCCTGCTCGTGACCAACCCGCTCGACATCATGGTCTACCTGGCGTGGAAGGAGTCCGGCTTGCCCGCGACCCGCGTGCTGGGTATGGGAGGCGTTCTCGACTCCGCACGTTTCGCCTACGCCGTCGCCGAAAAGACCGGCGCTGCAATCACCTCGATCGATGCGCTCGCGATGGGCGCTCACGGCGACGCGATGGTGCCGATGCCGCGCTTCACCACGATCGACGGCACGCCTATCACGGATTCGCTCCCGGCCGCCGACGTCGAGGAGCTCGTGCAGCGCACGATCTTTGGCGGAGCTGAGGTCGTGGGGCTCCTCAAGACCGGCTCGGCGTTCTACGCGCCGGCAGCGAGCATCGTGCGCATGGTGCGCGCCATCCTGGGCGACACTCGCGATGTGCTGCCGTCCTGCGTCTATCTCGAAGGCGAGTACGGCGTCAGCGACGTCTACATGAGCGTGCCCGCTTCGTTGGGCCGTTCGGGCGTGCGGGGCGTGGTCGAGCTCGAGCTCGTGGATTCGGAGGCCGAGGCGCTGCGCGCATCTGCTGCCACCATCGTTGACTCGCTCGTCGCCCTTGGCCTGCGGGACTAGGGTGCTCTCCGCGCAGACAATCGGCGCAGCCGTACGCAGTGCAATCAGCACAGCGGCCTGCGAGCTGCGCCCAGATGTCGACGCCGCCTTGCGGGCAGCGGCGCGGACCGAGCGCTCGGAGCGCGGGCGTGCGGTCCTTCGGCAGCTTGTGGACAACGCGGAGCTGGCGCGCACTGAGCGGGTACCGCTGTGCCAGGACACGGGGACCGTGTGGGTGCGCGTGGAGCTGGGCAGCGACCAGTCGCTGACCGGCAACGTGCAGACCGAAGTGAACGCAGCGATCGCAGAGGCCTACCGCGAGGCCGGGCTTCGCATGTCGCTCGTCAACGACGCGCTGCTCGACCGCTCGAACACCGGCGACAACACTCCGGGCTTCGTCGATCTCGTCTGGCGCCCCGGCACCGGCGCGACCGTGCAGGTGATGCTCAAAGGTGGCGGGTCGGACAACGCCAGCCGAATCGAGATGCTCGCGCCCGACGCGGGCTTCGCCGGCATCAAGCGAGTGGTGCTTGAGACCGTCGAGACCAAGGCCACCGGGGCCTGCCCGCCGCTGCTCATGGGCGTGGGCGTAGGCGCGACCTTCGACAAGGTCGGCGGGCTCGCCAAGCGCGCACTGCTTCGCGAGATCGGCTCCACGCCAAAGGACGACCGCATCGCTGTCTTCGAGGCCGAGCTTCTTGCTGCCGTCAACGAGCTGGGCATCGGACCGGCGGGGCTGGGCGGCGACACAACCGCGCTGGCCGTCCACATCGTGACCGCGCCCTGCCACATCGCTGCGCTGCCGGTCGCCGTGAACATGGGCTGCTGCGCCGTCCTAAGCGCCACTGTCGAGATTGAGGGCGTCCGGTGAGCGAGCACCAGCCGACCTCGGGCCTCGAGCGCCAAAGGCGACTCGCCGAAGACACGCCGCGCGGCGGCGCGTTCCAAAGGCTCGCGCGAAACAGCCGCTTTCGGCGCCTGTGGGCGGCGCAGTTCGTCTCCAGTATCGGAGACTGGCTCGTCATCGGCCTGCTGATCCCGCTTGTCACGCGACTTTCGGGCGGCTCGTCGTTCGCGGTCGCCGGCATCATGATCGCCAAGATCCTGCCCGCGCTCGTGCTTTCGTCTTTCACCGGCGTGCTCGTAGACCGATTCGACCGCAAGAAGGTCATGATCGCCGCGGACCTCACACGCGCGGTCCTTTCGGCGCTGCTGATCTTCACGAACTCGCTCGCTGCTATCTACCTCATCGTGCTGCTCATGGAGACGATGTCGCTGTTCTTCTATCCGGCGCGAAACGCGCTCATCCCGTACCTGCTCGACGACGAGAACGACATCGCGGCGGCCAACGGGCTCGCGTATACGACGCAGCAGGCGGCGATGGTCGTGGGCCTCACCGCGTCGGGCGCGATCGTCGCGGCGTTCGAGGCCATCGTGCGCTACGTTCTGCGGGTCAATCTGCCGCTCGTCTCGATGATGGTGGGCTTGGCTGCCCCCGCGCTGGTCGGACCGCGAGCGGGCGTCATCTTGAACACCTTCACGTTCCTCTTCTCGGCGGCGATGGTCGCAACGATCGCCGTCCACGCGAAGGCAAACGAAGATGCCCCGCCGCTCACGCTCAGCTTGCTGGGGCGCGACGCCATCGACTCTTTCCGCTTCCTCGGTGAGCACCAGGAGCTTCGCGGGCTGCTCACGACGATCTTCATGGCGCTGCTGGGCGGTGGCTCGATCATCTCGGTCGGCCTCGTCTTCGTCTCTGGCCTCGCAGGTGGGATCCCGTTCACGGACAAGTTCCCAGAACTCGCCAAACTCGC
>DASRYH010000042.1:0-139574 GCA_035687245.1 Coriobacteriia bacterium | reverse complement strand
AATTGCCCAAGAAGTCGCCAGACGCCGCCGGCAAGAAGCCCGCCTCGCGCACGCCCCTGAACCGCGGCCGTGTGCTCGCAGCCGCAGTCGAGATCGCCGACGAGCGGGGTGTGGGGGCACTGACGATGCGCGAAGTCGCGTCGCGCTTAGGCGTCGAGGCGATGTCGCTCTACAACCACGTCGCCAACAAGGATGACATCCTCGACGGCATGGTCGACGCCGTCATCGAGCAGGTAGAGCTCCCCGCCAACGCGGCGAGCTGGCGGGAGGCGATGCTGCGCCGGGCGATCTCCGCGCACGAGGTCTTCGGCAAGCATCCGTGGGCGCCGATGCTGCTCGACACGCGCGAGACGAGCGGCCCCTCACGGCTGCGCTACTTCGACTGGGTGCTCGAGATACTGCTCACCGCCGGCTTCACCGAAGACGGTGCGATGCGCGCGTTCTCGCTGCTAGACAGCTACGTCTACGGCTTCGGCATCCAGCAGTTCAACCTCTCGCCCACCGGCGACGTGCCCCAGGAGCAGATGGCCGAAGCGATCCTCGAGGCGATTCCCGCCGAAGAGTATCCGTACCTGCGCCGTGTCGCGACGCACGCGATGAAGGTCGCCTACGACGCCGAGGCCGACTTCGCCTTCGGCCTCGAGATCATCCTCGACGGCCTGGAGCGGATTCTGCAGAGCCGGTAGGGCCGGCGAGCGGCTAGATCGGGTCTTCGGACTGCACCCCCGCGTCGGCAACGAAGTGCGTCCACTTCGCGCCGTCCCAGTACCGGTGTCCGTGGCGTCCCGTTGGGTCCTCGAACCAGCCCGCGGCCGCGACCGATTGCGCGGCCGATGCCACTGCGGTGCCACGCGGTGTGTTCGTCAGCACCCGCGCCATCTCGCTGTCGTTGTTGCGCTTCGCGTAGTCGAGCGGGCGCCAGCCTTCGGCATCGGGCCTATCGGGATCGGCGCCGAGCCTGATGAGCGCCTCGGCCATTGCGGGCTTTCGTTCGGCTGACGCGATGATCAACGGCGTCACGCCGTGTGTCGCCCCAAGGTTCAAGTCAGCGCCGGCTGCCGCTAGCGCGTCGAGCACTGCACCGTGCCCCCCACGGACCGCGGCATGCAGCGGTCCGAAGTAGTCGAACTCGGCTGGCCGGCGGGCATTGGGATCCGCTCCGTGCTCCACCAAGAGGCGCACGATGTCGGCATGCCCCTCTTGGCTCGCGATGAACACGAGCGTCAGACCACCCGAGCAGAGGCTGGTGCGCGCACCGTTGTCGAGCAGCGTGCGCACCAAGTCGATGTTGCCCTGCGCCACAGCCGTCTGCAGCGGTGGCGTGCCGAGATAGTTCATGTGGTTCGGGTTCGCGCCACGGCCAAGCAGCAGCCGAGCCAGCTCGTTGTAGCCGTAGAAGGCCGCGAAGTTGAGCGCGCTCGCGCCTTGCTCAATGTCTACGGCCTCGATGTTGGCGTGCAGGTCGAGAAGCCGTTCGACTGCCGCTCGACGATCGTTGACGGCGGCGACGAGTAGGGGCGTCATGCCCTCGAGCGCCTTTGCCTCAACGCTCAAACCACCCTCCACCAACGCCTGCACTATGTCTGGGTGATCGAGCGCTGCCGCAAGGTGCAGCACCGTCATCTTGTCTTCCCAGCGAGTCTCGACATCGATCAGCTCCATGAGTGGCCCGTTCGCAAGCACCTCACGGACCCCATCGACGTCACCCGAGACTACGGCGTCGAGGATGATGCCGTTGTTCGGGTTCATGACGCGCTCGAAGTTCGCCGGATCCTCGATCATCTCGCGCATCATCCACGGCATCTGCTCGGTGCCAGACCGCGGCTCGACCACGCCGCCGGTGTCGTCGTTCATGAGTCCTCCCGATCCGCTCCTTGCTAGCCGCCGAAGATCCCGCTGACGAAGGCCTTCACGGCCATTTCGATCGCCTTGTTCCCGGCGTTGAAGATGTCAATCGCCTTCCAGATTCCGAGGCCGAAGACCACCAGCAGCAGGAAGATTGCGACGATCACCGCAAGTCGCTTCAGTCTGCCGAAGAAGCCCTTCGCTTGCAGGAGGTAGTCGCCCACGGCAAGCAACGTCACGTGCACCAGCAAGGTCCCGCCGAACATCAGCGCGCCGAACTGTGCGATCGACCCGTTGAACAGAACGCCGAAGCCGATGAGCACGACCTCGAACAGGTAGAGCAACATCAACCAGTAGCGCGCAACGCGATTGCGGATCGAGTCAGGTATCGCTGCTTGGACCAGGGCAAGGAACACGCGCCCAAGCTTCCCAATCCACAGGCCGAGCCCGTTGCCGCCCAGATGTCGTTCACCTATGTCCTCGAAGACCTTGCCCGCCACCTCGGTCGAACGAGCCATGCTCCGAAGGGCGAGTTCAGGGTCGATCTCCTCGGGCACCACGAAGCCCTTCTTGAAGGCCTCGCGCAGCTCAGTCGGCCCGACACGGTCCAACGGGTGGATCGCTCGATAGGCGCTATTGGCATCGGACTCGTCTGGCAGCTCCGTGCGCTTCTTGCGCCACGCCTCCAAAGTCGCCTCGCCCTGCGCGGCCAGCGCGGGACCAGCGAGCGCATCCCACAGAATCCTCTCGTGGGCACGCGTGACGAGCTCCTCTTTGATGGCCTCGAGGTTGGCGCGGTCGGAGGCTGGCTCCACTTCGATGTCGTCGATGAGCATCGTGATCAGACGTTCGGCACCATCGAGCCGGCCCCACAGCAGGTCGTTGAGACGGAAGTCCTCACCGAAGAACGCGCCGAAATGGCCGAGCGCGTCACCGGCCAGCTTGTGCCTGCGATCCTCCTCGTTGACGACCGACTTCGCGTCTTGCGGGCTGATTCGGTGGAGGTGGATCTCGCAGAGTTCATCGCCGATGTCGGTGCCCACCGACAGCATCGGAAACGCGGTGACGTCGTAGGTCTCGTAGTAGCGGTAGTAGCGCCAAATCAGCCACTGCCCGACCGACGACGGGTCGGGCTGCGGCAGATGCTTCGGCTCGACGAGCTCCTCGCCACGCTTCTGAGGTCGCATGATGTTCAGCCCCGGAAACGCGACTGAACAGTACTCGTGGCCGCGCGACTTGGCTTCTTCGACATGCACGTGCCACGTGCCCATGAACTCGCTCAGCGCCGATTCGGCGGGCTCGTCTTGAGCAAGGATCGCGCTCGCCTGCGCGCGGCTGGCTTCTCCGATCATCTCTCGTGTCTGCAGCAAGTCCTCGAGCGCCAAGTCGAGCACCATCTTCACGCGGCCGATCGCACGACGCAGGGCGACCACTCTCTCATCGTCATCGGAGCGGAGATACAGCTCGCGCAGCACGCCGCCGAAGTCCTGCGCGGCAGAGTCCTGCTCCGACATCTGGGGGCGTGGCGCTGCTGCTGCTGCCTCGAGCGACTCGTGGAGCGCCCGCGGGTCTTCGGCAAGTCGCTCACACATGCGGCGAACGAGTCGCAGCCGCCGGACACGGAAGTCGAGATCGTAGCCCATGAGCAGCGCGAGTTCGCTCTCACGACCTTGCGCCGGTTCAGTGGGGTAGACGAAACGGCTGCCTCGCCAGCGGCTGAGCGCCGTTCGAATCTGCTCATACTGCGGTGACGTGATGTCGAAGCCCGCCAGTTCGACGATGCGCTGAGCCACGAAGTCCATGGTCGAGGCGACGCGAAGGCGGTGGTAGTTCGCGAAGCCCGGGCCCATCGCTTGGAGCCGCGCCTCGAAGCTGCGCGCGTCCCCGTAGTACGGAAGCGCCGGCACGTTCGTGAAGTCCTTCATCCTGTCCGCGTACTCGACGAACCTCACCATGCGCTCCACAAGGCGATTGCGTTTGATGACGCGCTCGAGATCCTGCCGGATCGTCTCCGCCCGAGGCAGGCTCGATGACGCCGAAAGCGTCTCGGCCACGTCCAGTCGCGGGTGCTCGCGTGGGTCTCGCTCCGGATGCCCCGGAGACGGCTCGATGTAGACGAGCTTGCGACTCGTGCGCGAGGCGCCGCTACGACGCGCGATGGCATCGATCGCGTAGCTGAACGGCTTGTTGTCGAGCACTCCCCCGTCGATGAAGCTGCGGTTCTCTGAGTCGTAGTGGGGCTCGGTCTCGTCGCACTCCTCGAACAGCCACTCGAGAATGCGTTCCTGCTTGTGGTTGATTGGCGGGTTCGCACACACGAGCGCAGCCTTCGAATCCGCGAGCCGAACGGGCGCGAACGCGGCTGGGAACGATGACGTAGAACGCGAGGCGTGCGCGAGCGCGGCGTTCCATTCGGCGGTGAAGGTGTTGACGCGGTTCCCGCCGTTGTCGGGGTCTGGCGGGCTGAGCCGGAACTGGAAGACGTGGCGATGTTCGCGCTCGTAGACCTCGCCGTCTGCAAGCGTGAGACGCTTGAGCCTGCCGGACACGTCTGTCGTGGTTACAGCTAGGTCGATCTCCTTGACGAGCGGCTGTCCTACCGAGCCATCCATCGCATGGAATGCCTCAAAGAGCTTGACCAGCATGCGATCGCCGTTCAGCAGCGAGGTGAGCGGATCTGGCAGGGCCAGGCCACTGGTATCGGCGAGCGACTCCTTGTCGTAGATGAGCTTGCGGATGTCGCCCTCGTCCACCCACAGCTGTCCCGTTGGCGTCAGGTCCTGGTCGTTCGCGAGCGCCTTGGCCAGGAAGACCGCGTTGATGCCACCTGCCGAGCTGCCGGACAAGATGTCGACCACGAACTTGGTGGTCGTCGCCGACTGGCTTTGAGGAAGTGCCGCAATCGCATCGGCCGAGAGCTGGACGGGCATTCTCATCTCGCCGAAGCGTGGCTGGTAGTGATCGAGAATGCGGGCGAGGTCCCGGTAGATCGCCGTCGTCCCGCCAAGATCCGGGTAGCGCAGCTTGCCTTCGGCATCTTCGGCGGTCGCTCGCACGAGGTTCAAGAACTCCTGTGCGATGCCGTTCATGTAGACCGTAAGTGAGATGCCGCCGTACATGACTACGGCGAAACGAATCTCATGGCGTGCGAGGCGGTCTTCGTGGGGCGTGTTCGAATCAGGCATGAGCTCTCCCTCTGCAGAATCGCAGCGGGAAGCCGTCAGCGAGTTGATTGTGCGGGCCCCCTCCCGCTATGGGTTCAGCATACCCCCGAGCGGGGCCGCACCGGCAGCCTTCTTCGGGAAGTAACTCAACGTACGGCAATCCCGATTCAAGGTGGCACTCAATGAGCGAGAATCCCCTCAACCTGGGACTGCGGTTCATCCTCGAACTAGCCGGGCTGGTGGCGATCGGCTACTGGGGTTGGGTCACACACGACGGCTTCGCGCGCGTGTTGTGGACGATCGTACCGATCGTCTTCGCTGCCGCGGTGTGGGGCATCTTCCGAGTGCCTGGCGACGGTGGCGAGCCTGTTGTCGTTGTCGCCGGCTGGGTGAGGCTGCTTATCGAAGCGGCCTACTTCGGCGGTGCGGTAGCTGCGCTCGAGGCCGCCGGCAGACGCAACCTCGCAATCGCCTTCGCCGCGATTCTCGTCGCCCACTACGCGATCTCCTACGACCGCATAGTGCGCTTCCTTCGCCCTCAGTAGCCGGTCAAGACGTCGGCAATCGCACGGCCAACCATGCGCGCCGGTACCCCTCTTGCGCCCTCACTACTCTGTGTTACTATGTACTAGTAGCTAGCGACACTGAGTAGTCAAGGAGCGCATGTGGGCAAGCAGATGACAGAGATGCTCAAGGGGACGCTCGAGGGCATCGTTCTGGCGATCCTGTCCGCTCGGGCGGCGTACGGATACGAGATCACGGCGCGCCTGCGCGAGATGGGCTTCACCGACACGGCCGAAGGCACCGTCTACGCACTGCTCGTTCGAATCGAGCAGCGGGGCCTCGTGGATGTGGAGAAGCGCCCGTCCGAAAAGGGTCCCCCGCGCAAGGTCTACTCGCTCAACGACCAAGGCCGCGAGTACCTCGCCGAGTTCTGGAAGACGTGGGGATTCCTCGTCGACCAGCTCGATCAACTCCGAGAAGGAGGCAACTAGACAATGGCTGCAGCATGGATTGAAGCAGTAACCGGCTCACTTGAGCAGAAGAAGCAGTACCGCGAGTACAAAGCGAGGGCCAAGGCGCTTCCCGCGAGCTACAGCGACGCCTTTTCGGCGATAGAGCGCTACCTCATGTACGCAGGCGGGATCGCCAAGGGCGACGTGCTGGTGCGTATGTACGGCGATCTGGTCGACCTGTTCGAGACGAGCGCGGCCGACGAAACGCCGATCCGCGATGTCGTCAGCGACGACCCGGTCGAGTTCGTGGAGACGTTCGTTGCGAACTATGCCGACGGCTCCTGGATCAAGAAGGAGCGGGACCGTCTCGTCGCTTCCATAGAGCGCGCCGAAGCGGAGCAGGCGAAGCGATGAGCGCCGGGCAGATGCAGGCGCCTGCCATTGGAGCGCAGGCGCTGGAGAAGTCTTTCGGCGACCTCAAAGTGCTGTGTGGAGTGGACTTCGAAGTCCCGCGAGGCAGTGTCTTCGCGCTCCTGGGTTCGAACGGAGCCGGCAAGACCACCGTCATCAGAATCCTGTCCACGCTGCTGAAGGCCGATGCCGGGTCGGCGCAGGTCGATGGCTTCGACGTCGTGACCCAAGCTACAAGCGTGCGCCAGGCAATCAGCCTCACGGGGCAGTTCGCCGCGGTCGATGAGATCCTCAGCGGGCGGGAGAACCTCGTTCTGGTCGCCCAACTTCGGCACCTTGAGGACCCGGGCAAGATAGCGGACGACCTGCTTGCGCGCTTCGAGCTGGCTGATGCTGGTGCGCGGAAGGTGTCGACGTACTCGGGCGGCATGCGTCGCCGGCTCGACATCGCGATGAGCCTTATTGGACGCCCGCCGGTGATCTTCCTCGACGAGCCGACGACCGGACTCGATCCACAGGCCCGCCTCGAGGTGTGGCAGATCGTGAAGGACCTGGCCGACTCCGGCACGACTGTCTTGCTCACCACGCAGTACCTCGACGAGGCCGAGCAGCTCGCCGACCACATCGCGATCCTGCACGAGGGCCGAATTATCGTGAACGGCACCCTCGCCGAGCTCAAGCAGCTGCTCCCGCCCGCCAAAGTCGAGTACGTCGAGAAGCAGCCAACTCTAGAAGACGTCTTCCTCGCCATCGTCGGCAACAACGGCACGGTTGCGACTCCAGGCGATGGCAACCCCGGCGAGTCCGCCGGCGCTCACGAGTAAGGACGACCAATGGCCAGACACTTCATCTCAGACACGATGGTGCTTACGGGGCGCTCAATGCGGCACGTCACCCGCAGCCTCGACACAATCATCACCGTCACGATCATGCCGATCGCCTTCATGCTCTTGTTCGTCTACGTCTTCGGCGGCGCGATCCAGGCAGGGACCGACCGCTACGTGAACTACCTGCTGCCCGGAATCCTGCTGATCACCATCGCCAGCGGAATCGCCTACACCGCGTACCGCCTGTTCATGGACATGCAGAGCGGCATCTTCGAGCGCTTCCACTCGATGCCGATCTCACGGTCGTCGGTGCTCTGGGCGCATGTGTTGACGTCGCTCGTCTCCAACGGCCTGTCGATCGTGGTCGTCATCGCAGTGGCGCTGCTCATGGGATTCCGCTCCTCCGCCGGAGTGGCCGCGTGGCTCGCAGTGGCCGGCATCCTAGGCCTGTTCACGCTCGCCCTGACCTGGATTGCGGTGATTCCCGGCCTGACCGCCAAGACAATCGACGGGGCCAGCGCGTTCTCCTACCCCATCCTCTTCCTGCCATTCATCAGCTCCGCGTTCGTGCCCACGGCGACGATGCCCGGCCCCGTGCGCGTCTTCGCTGAGAACCAGCCGGTGACCTCCATCGTCGACGCGATTCGCAACCTGCTCGCGGGCCAGCCGGTGGGAACCGACATCTGGATCGCTCTGGGCTGGTGCGTCGCGATTCTCGTGATCGCGTACCTCTTCGCGATGCGCACCTATCGCCGAAAGATCGCGGGCTAGCTCTTTCGCCCTGCGCCGCGCGACAACCGCAGACCTCGCCCTCCCTTCGGCAACTATTCTAGTGCTATAGTAGCTGCCGAAAGGAAGGTGCCCCGCTGTGACCAACGCCGAACTTGCTGTCCTGAGCCTCGTGGTCGAGCGCCCGCGACACGCTTACGAGATCGACCAGGTCATCGAGAATCGCGGCATGCGCGACTGGACCGACGTCGGCTTCTCGTCGATCTACTACCTCCTGCACAAGCTCCAGAAGGCCGAGTTCATCGAGGCCACGAGCGACGCCGCCACGAGCAAGGGGCCAGCGCGCACCATCTACTCGGTGACCGCCGCGGGCTTCGCTGCGTGGACTGAGGCGAGCCTCGAGTCGCTTGCGATGCCGCAGACCAAAACGCCATTCCTGCTGGGACTGACCGGGCTGGGCGCGCTGCCGCTAGACCGGGCGCTTGCCGCCGCGCGTGAGTGCCTGTGTGCCCTCGACGACCGGCTTGCATCGTTTCTGGAGACACGACCCGAACCCGCGGCCACCGAGTGGTTCGTTGAAGAGTCACTCGCCTACAGCGAGCAGTCGCTCCGATTCGGACGCGACTGGCTCGCCGGTTTCGTTGCACGACTCGAGCACAGGATTGGGGAGATCTAGATGCCGAAGAAGATGAAGCCGTTCACGCCTGAGATCACGGAGATGCCCGACCGGCTGATGGCCGTCGTGCACACGGTGGGCGATCCGGTCGACTCCACCGCGAAAGCGTTTCCTGCCGTGTACGGTGCCGTGTACGGGCTGAAGTTCGCCCTGAAGAAGCAGGGCATCGAGTTCAAGGTCGAGCCGGTTCGGGCGCGGTGGTTCGGCGGGCCAGAGTGGGCGACGCTTCCGCGCGAAGAGTGGAAGGCCGCGTGGGCGATCCCGATCCCCGAGGGCACCACGGAGCTCATCCAGAAGGACCGGGACACGCCCGTCGTCATCGAGATGTGGGAGTACGGCGATGTCGCGCAGGTCCTCTACATCGGCGCGTATGCCGACGAGGAGCCGACCATCCTGCAGCTACACGAGTTCATCGAGGAGCAGGGCTACGAAATCGCCGGCGCGCACGAGGAGGAGTACCAGTCGCGGCCCACGGCCAAGGAGCCGAAGACCGTCATCCGGTATCAGGTGCGCAAGCGCGAGGCCTAGCTGCCCAAGGCAAGGCCGCTTGCGCCCGCGTCCGAAATTCGATGTAAAACATTCTTGACACGCCCCTAGCATCGGCCTATTCTGCAGATGTCAAAGATTCTTGACACCGCAGGAGGTCGGTCGAAATGACGTTCAAGCAGAAGTTCACGTGGGTCAGCCTCATCGCCGCAGTCGCGGTCGCATGCACCTACTGCGCAGTGGTCGGCGCCAAGTTGAGTACCGTGCCCGTCGCCCGGATTGCCTATCAGCTCCCGATGGGCATTGCGATCGGCGTCTTCATCGTGCTGACGATCGTCGGCACCATCCTCATGGGGATCGGCACCGGCATCGCGATGGAGATCACCGGCGAGGGCGACACGAAAGACATCGGTCTCGACGACGAGCGCGACGACGACATCGACCAGCGCGGTCGCAACACCAGCGCGTGGGTCGCCGCCGTCGGCTCCGGCATCGCCCTCGTGCTCGCGATGGTGCGCGCCGACCAGTTCTGGATCGCCAACGCTATCTATCTCGCGTTCGTCGCATCGACGATCGCCGCTGCAGCTCACAAGCTCGTGATCTACCGCAGGGGCTTCTAACCATGGTCAAGCCGACAAAGGTCACCAACAGCATTCGCGCGCTTCGGTCCACCGCAGGCGACATGACTCAGGCCGACCTGGCCGCTTCCGTCGGGGTCACTCGCCAAACCGTCATAGCCATCGAGCAGGGCCGCTACTCCCCGTCGCTCGAAGTCGCGTTCAAGATCGCGGCAGCACTCGGGGTCAGACTCGATGAGGTCTTTCACTACCCTGAGGAGGGACAGTCATGAAGAACGAAAGGGCTGCCGCCATTTGGGTCGGCATCCTCTACATCATCGGAACGGCTGCAGGCGTCGGCAGCCTGTTCTTCTCAAGCCGTGTCGCCGCGGGCGCCGGACTCCTGAAGTCGGTTGCCGAAAACGTCGCGGGCGTTCAGATCACCGGGCTGCTCGTGCTCACCATGGGCATCGCGCTGGCCGCCATTCCGGCGATCATCTACCCCACGCTCAAGCGCTACAGCGAGCCGCTGGCCGTGGGCTACGTCATCTTCCGCGGCGCACTTGAGACGCTCACCCACATCGGCGTCGCGGTGTGCTGGTTCTTCCTGCCCATGATCGCAGCGCAGTCGACGACGGCAGGAGCGGCCGCATCCGCCCAGCTCGCAAGCCTTGGAGCGCTGGCAATGCAGGCACCAGATGCGATCGGCGCAGTGGGCTCCGTGGTCTTCTCAATCAGCGCACTCATCCTCTATACGGTCATGTATCGCGCGCGCCTGGTCCCCCGTTGGCTCGCTGGCTGGGGTCTGGTGAGCGCGGTCCTCTACCTCGCGGGCGGCGTGATCACCATGTTCGCCCCGATGCCTCTGCTCCTGATGATGCCGATGGCATTCCAAGAGATGGTGATGGCGGTCTGGCTCATCGTGAAGGGCTTCGGCCCAGGCGAAGTCTCGCCGAAGGCGAGCAGCCTGCAGCCCATGGCCGCGTAGCGCGCGAACTCAACTCCCGGTTTCAGGTGCCTCCCGTGCGAACGCGGGGGGCACCTTTTCGTTCGCTAGTCCGCGGGATCTCGCCAGAGTTCGAGCTGCAGCCCGGGGACGCGCTCGAACTCGCGCACGTTCGCCGTCACCATCGAAAGGCCATGCGCCAGGCACGCCGCCGCGAGCCACAAGTCATGGGGGCCAATCATCTCCCCCGCCGACTGGAGCTCTGCCCACAACCCCGCATGCGCGCGGGCGGTTGCGATGTCGATGTCGAGCACCGGCAATCGTTCGAGGACTCCCTCAACGAACGCCGAGCGTTTGGCGCGCTGGTCTGAGCGCACCGCGCGATGAACGCCGTGCAGCAACTCGCTCGCGGTGACGACGGACAGGTAGAACTCTTCGTTCTGTCGCGACTGCACCCGGACGTTCAGGTCCAAGACGCCCCGTTCGGCTTCGATCAAGATGCTCGAGTCGATCAGGACTCCCACGCGTCACGCACCTCGATCTGGCGAAGGGAGTCGCGCGAGGTTTCGAGGTCTACGCCAAACGCGACGGCATCCGCACCACCTAGACGTGGCAGCGCGTCGAACAGCGCCGGCAAGTCACCCAGAGCGCGGCCCGCAGGGAGCGGACGAAGCTCGGCGACACGCTTGTTCCCGCGCACAATTACGAAGGATTCATGGCGAAACGCCACACGATTCAGGTATTCGGCAAACTGCCGCGCCACCTCTGTAGCAGTCACGATCACGCCCATCTGGGCCTCCTCTCGTCCAATAATCAGATTATCAGATTTCGAGAAGTACCACGCGAACAACGGGTTCCAGACCCCATCTAACCTCGCGCGCATGATCGAAACCCTACCGGGAGCTTGTCGAATTGCGGCGATTGCCTAGGCGATCGAGTACGAGACCTTGCCACCCTCAAGGCGCAGCAGGCCGTCGGCTTGGAGCGCTTTGATTACGGCGGCGACCTCACCGTCGGTCAGCTTGAGTGCGCTGAAGTGCGTTGCGATGAAGCGGGCGAGGGTCTTGTCCGTGCGCGGTCTCGTGCTCTTGGGCTGACGCAGCATCTTCGCGAGCGGCTTCGCGAGCTCCTTGGCAGCCTTCTTGGGATCGGCCTTCGCCTTGCCCAGTTGGGCGGTCGCGCCGACACGTCGCGCCGGAATGCCCTGCGAGATGAGATGCGTCACCAGCGGATCGAAGCCCGAGTCGTTCGAGACGATGTGGAACGACGCCGTCGGGTCCTGTGCGGAAATTCGGCCGATGTAGTAAGCGATGTGGAAGTCGAGCGCGTTGGGGCCGATGCCCGACATCTTCACGTACTCGACCTTGTCGCCCAGTCGCTGCATGGCGGCCACGAAGTCGAACGACAGCTTGGCCTGCTGGGCCCCGACGAAGACGAGCACCCGGTACGCGCCTTGGACCAGACTCTCTAGCGACGCCGGCTGAACGTTCTCGAAGTCGACCAACACCACATTCGTACGCACGCGAACTCCCCCATCTCTGCGGCTACACCACAGATATCGGCGGAGTTGCATGTGCACTCAAATGCGCGCGGCGATACTGCGTTCTTCGGCTAGAAGAACAGCGCCGCGCCCAGTACTACGCCGAGGTTCAGCGCCACGCAGATCCAGAACACGACCTGGTAAGACACCTTGCGCGTCTTGTGACGGAAGCGGCGCTGGGCGAACAGCGCGCCCGGCCAACCTCCGACAATCTCGAGAAGATGCAGTGCCGACTCCGGTGTGCGCCAATGGCCAGACCGCGCGGCTGACTTGTCGGCGCCGTAGGCCACGTAGGTGATTCCACTCATCACCACGTATCCGCCGAGCAGCACCCACGCGATGACACCGTACTTGAGCAGCACGAACATCAGCACCGCGACCAGAAGCGCCAGCGCAGCCAGCACTATCGCACCGTCACGTAGCTGTACTTCGACCACGACTTGGAGTGTTTGCTGTCCGCGAGAGCGCACGCACGGATTCGCCACGAGCCCTTGGTGCCCAGCTTCAGGCTCACCTTGTAGCGGCTGTAGGTCTTGTAGTTGGAGAGGCGCGCGTCGGCGTAGCCCTGGCTGACCCACTTGCCCGCGCGCTTGCGGTCCTTGTAGATGCGGACTACGCCATTGCCAGCAGCGTGCTGCGGCTTCAGCGTACCCGACACCGCGAACTTCTTCGCTCGCCTCACGCGCTTGGGTGCCGCCGGCTTGCCCACGCTCGCGTGCGGCAATGTGAGCTTGCAGAACGTCGTCCGGTACTTGATCTCAACCGGATTCGTTGTGTCTTTGGCGTAGACCGTTCCACCGACGCGCACATCAAAGGCCTCACCGGACTTGTAGACCATCGTGGTGTCAGGTCTGAATATGATCGTCATGCCATCTACATTGAGGTACTCAGCGCCCCACTTCTTGCCCTCATACGGCCGGTCATCTGCGTTGAAGGTCCAGCTCTTGCCGTCTGACACCCGAGTGAGCGATACCACTACGCCTGCGGGGTCGATGTCGTACAGCATCCCGTTGAGCTGGATGGACCAGGGGCGGCCGTACTCGATGTAGCCGAAGGTCGCCAGCCTGTGGTCGTCAGAGAAGAACTCGAGCGGGAACGCCCCTGCCGACGGCCATGCGATGTGGTCCCACACGACTTCATCGACGCGGCTGGAGTCGAAAGCGTACATGGCGGACTTGCTGCCATGCTCGCCGAATCCGGTCTTGCTCATTGACGGCGAGAGCACCCACCTTCGATGGCCGACATGCGCGATGTTCGTCGAGTCGTGGTCGTCCAGGTACATCTGGACCGAGTGACTCAGGTCGCGAGCGGCCCAGGCGAGATTGCTGCTCGACGTTCCCTTGTATCCGAGATCGAAGAACTCCTGCGACATGTCGGCAGGCTTTGCTGGATGGTGAGTGAACTGACCCGTTGCGCTGAGCAGGACCGCCGCATGTTGCGTCAGATCCATGTAGGTGGGATCCAGCGTCAGGTCGTCAGGCAGTCCCACGAGCCAGCGTGCGAAGTTCGCCCGGTTCAGCGCGTCATTCACATAGCCGGGTTGAAGCAGCCCTACGGAGTACGGCGCGCTTGTATTCGGCCTCGTGACGAAGATCGTGCTCCCCGCAAAGCGCGGCTTCGCGCTCGCCCATCGTGCCCGCACCTCGGCAGGCGTGCGGGCCGAGGTGTCCTTGAGCGCGACCGCCCCTGCGGTCTGAACGCCGCCGGCCACGAAGCATGCCGACAGTGCAACAGTAGCTGCCAGCCGAACGAGACGGCTGGCAGCTCTTTGAGATCCCACAGGCACGCCCTTCGACACACCGACTCCTAGTTTGTCTGCGGAACCAGCACCGTCTTAGGCGGTGCCGGCTTCACCCCCATTACAAGTAGCCAGAGTGCCAGACCGAACTCGGCGACGAAGCTCACGATGAGCCCGGGCACCCTTACCGCAGGATACGCCGGGAACATGAGCGCCTGCACGAACCAGATCATGACGCCGACGCCGTCGGCAAGAAGCAGCAGGCCAATGACCTTCGGCAGGAAGCCGGACTTGTAGGCGAGGTAGCCCAGCGGGAAGAGCCACGTGCCGAAGAAGAGTTGCGAGGTGACGAAGGCGATCTTGTAGGTGTTTGCCGAAAGCAGGCCGAGTGCCGTGAGTTGCGCGGCGGAGAAGACCTGCATCTGGGTGGCGGCGTCGGTCTGCAGCATCGTGGAGATCAGCGGGAGCGCGGCGAGGCAGTGCATCGCGACGCCGATGCCGTTGAGGAACAGGAACAGCAGCGCGAGGTCGCGGTTCACCGGCCGCAGCAGTACGTAGAGTCCCCACGCAACCAGCGCGAAGAGCAGCCCCGAGACAAGCGAGAAGACTAGGCCGGTGCGAAACGACAGGTCGCCCAGCGCGACCGCCGCCGCGAGCTCCTGGGCGGTGCTGCGCCCTATCTTGCCGAAGACGTCGGCCAACACCATCGTCACGATGTAGAGGAGGTAGACACCTCCCGTTAGCCGCGCGAGCCGGCCGCGGTTCTCCTCAAGTGCGAAGTCGAGTGACATTCGAATCCCTCCTAGCGTTGATGCAGCGCGGGCACGAGCCTGCCGAATCCCCTACTCCGCAACCAGCTGGCGGGCCGGAACGCGCGCCTCGGCGGTGCGCCACTGCCACGCAGTCCACGCGATCAGCGCGCAGGCTGCGGTCTCGATGGCGGCGATGAAGTAGTAGTGCGGCAAGGCAGAGGCCCCACCCCAGATGTAGACGACGGTGAACGCCGCCACCACGATGTTCGACCAGCGCGCGGCGCGCTCCGGGAGCACGTAGGACAGCAGCACCATCGCAAGCGGAATCTCGGTCAAGACCGCGAACACGAGAAGCAGCATCGGTGTGAGCACGATCTCTTCGGCGCGGCCCTCCATGAACATCTTGAGGGTGCCCGGACTCATGAAGCTGAAGATGTCCGCGTACAGCATGTTGAGCATCACGAAGACCCAGGTCAGCGAGAGGCGCCGCCTCACGTCGTTGTGCGAAGTAGCCATCTCGACTCCTTTCCAGCCGACGCATCCCCCGCGCCGGCATACCCTTCGGGCGAACCCGAAACTAACACTGTTAGTATTGCCGGTTCACAGTTTGTACTAACACTGTTAGTATTGTCAACATGAGATTCTGATAGCCGCGCTTCGCCGAAGGAAAGGCACCACCATCGCTGCTCCGAAGGACACCAAACGAGAGACGCTGAACCGGGAGCGCGTGCTGCAGGCGGCGATGGATCTCGCCGACGAGCAGGGCATCGACGCCGTCACCATGCGCACGCTCGCCAAGCACCTTGGCATCGAGGCCGCGTCGCTCTACAACCACGTGCGCGGCAAAGACGACCTCCTCGACGCGATGACGGAGTTGGCGATCGGCGAGATCGAGACGCCTGCCGAAGGTACGCCGTGGAAGGAGGCCATGCGCCGCCGGGCCATCTCCGCGCGCGAGGTCTTCACCCGTCACAAGTGGGCGTCGTCGCTGATCGACTCACGCAACAGGACCGGCCCCGTGAGCATCGGCTACGTGGACCGCGTGCTGGGCATCCTGATCGGCGCCGGCTACTCCCCTGCCCAGGCGGCTGTCGCATTCGTGGTGGTGGACGGCTACATCTACGGATTCGAACGCCAGCGCGTGAGCATCGGCACCGACGGTGACGATGAGGCCACCGAGGCCGCGCAGGAGATCCTCGAGGCAATCCCGGACGGCGGCTTCCCGAACGCGATGAAGGTCGCCGCCGAATTCGCCGCGACGCCGTTCGACACGGACGCAGCATTCGAGTTCGGGCTCGGGCTGATTCTTGACGGGCTGGAGAGGCAGCTGGGGTCGGAGTAGGCACGCGCTTGTAGTCGGGGGCGTCCTACCACTACTGTCTTCGTGTCTGTCATTTCGGGGCTGGGGGAATCCTGTGAGACACACGTTGCGCTCGGCAGTGGCCTGTCTGGTTTCTGCTCTCTTGATGTTCGGGGCGCTGACGGTCGCTCCCGTGGGCGTGCACGCGGCCACCACCAAACCCGTCTTGGGCTGGGGCGACAACAAGTACGGGTTAGTGGGTGACGGAACCACGAAGCTACGCCGCCGCCCGGTTCTGGTTCACGGTCTCTCGGGCGTGTCCTCCATCACTCACGATGCGAATGCCACCTACGCCGTGAAGCAGGATGGCACAGTGTGGAGATGGGGCAGCTTCGACCAGTACAACAACGGCGCTATCAGCACCTTCGTCATCAAGACGCCGACGAAGATGGCCGGACTGTCAGACGTGAAGAGCATCGCACTCAAGCAGGCGAGCGCCTATGTCGTCAGGTCAGATGGCACGGTGTGGAGTTGGGAGTTCCAGAACACTCCGGCCCCGGTGCCTGGGTTGTCCGATGTGGCAAGCATCAGTCTCGACGAAAGCGGCTACGGCGGGTACGCCTTGAAGCGGGACGGCACCGTCTGGGAGTTCCATAGCGACGGGTACCTCTTGCCGGGGAATGTGCCGTGGCCGGGGGCGACGCAGCTCGCCGGCGTAGACGGCATTGTTCGGCTCACCGCCGCAGACTACAGCGACGAATCGAACACTCAGACGTCTTGGTATGCGGTCAAGTCCGACGGGACGGTTTGGACATGGGGAGACAACCGTGGAGGCCAGCTCGGCGACGGCACCACCACGAGTCGCACCAGGCCCGCTCAAGTCCCTGGCGTGACCGGTGTCTCCAAAGTCACGGCAGGCCTCGGTGCGGCCTACGCGGTGACGACGAGCGGTTCAGTGTGGGCCTGGGGCGTCAACAGGGGTCAGCTAGGCGACGGCACCAAGACGGATCGTGCCACCCCGGTGCGGCTCCCGGTTCTGAGCCATGTGGTCGAGATCATCCCCACCGCTGACAGCTACCCGTCGGAGGCCACGTGGTACGCCCGGACCACGGGCGGCCTTGTCTACTACTGGGGCGGTGGCTGGCCGAAACCGAATGGCGACCTCGCCGCGAAGCACTACCGGTCTGGCAAGGTACCGATGCAGGTGCCCGGCCTGAGCGGTGTACGAAAGGTCGTGGCCTACGAAGTCTGGGGCGGCGGCAGCCCTGGTTCTTTCGGCCAATCGGGCATGACTGGCGGCTATGCGATCAAGAGCGATGGAACGCTCTGGGCTTGGGGCGGGCACGTGGGGGCGGCGCAGGGCGGGTTGTACAAGCTGATCGAGGCATGGGCGCCGACGCGAATCAGAGGTATCAGCGGCGTCACATCTGTTTTCCCCTACGACTCGGGCGCCTACGCCATAGGCACGCCGGTGTTGAAGTCGTTCTCCAAGTCCCCGACCCCAAAGATCAGCGGCACGGCCAAGGTCGGCAAGAAGCTCACGGTGAAGCGGGGCACGTGGTCGCCGAAGCCGAGCTTCAAGTATCAGTGGCTGCGAAGCGGCAAGAAGATCGTCGGCGCCACGAAGTCCACGTACGTGCTCACCGGTGCCGACGCCGGCAAGAGGATCTCAGTCAGGGTCACGGGGTCGAAGTCCGGCTACAACACCAAGTCGAAGACCTCGGCAAAGACCAAGCCCGTCAAACCCTAGAAGCAGAGGTCGCCGCAGTGGACGCCATCGAAGCCATTCTGTCCCGGAGAAGCATCCGCAAGTACACCGATGCCCCGGTTGATGACCAGACCGTCCAGACGCTGCTCGAGTGCGCTATGGCCGGTCCCACCGCCCGCAACCAGCAGTCGTGGCGCTTCGTCGTCGTGCGCGATGCGGGCCAGCGCGAGAAGCTGTCCAAGGCCTCGCAGTGGGCCGGGATGATCGCCGACGCCCCGCTCGCGATCGTCGTGTGCGGAGACGAGTCCGCCGAGCGCAATCCGGGCGCCTACTGGGTTCAGGACTCAACCGCCGCGCTGGAGAACATCCTCACCGCGGTGAATGCTCTGGGCCTCGGTGCGGTGTGGGTCGGCGTTCACCCGTGGGAGGACCGCATCGCCGTGGTGCGCGAGACGCTCGACCTACCCGAGCATATCCATCCGCTCGGCACCATCGCCGTCGGGCATCCTGCCGAAGGCAAGCCGCCAGCGAACCGGTTCGATGCGGAGAAGGTGCATTTCGAGCGCTGGTAGGCCCACCCTCCCCGATCTAGGGTTGGCGAAGCGATGTCATTCGCTCTGATACGATGCCCGACGAGGCAACGAGAGGGGGCGCGGTGAGCCAGGAAGGTCGCAGGGAAGACGAAGACCTCCACCACTTGGCCACGCCAAGCGGTGGAGACTGGGTTCGCAGGGTTCATGGTTCAGGTGCAGATGATGACCCGCGCAATTCATTCGAGCGGGACAAGGACAGAATTCTCTATTCTGAGTCCTTCAGAAGGCTAGCCCACAAGACGCAGGTTTTCATTGTGACCGAGAGCGATCGGTTCAGCACTCGGATTCTGCACTCGCTGGAGGCGGCCCAGATTGGCCGCTCGCTGGCCTCCTCGCTCGGTCTGAACGCGCACTTGGCTGAAGCGATATGCCTTGGCCACGATGTCGGGCATACGCCTTTCGGCCATATTGGGGAGAAGACCATCGAGGGACTGCTTGGGGAAGTTCTCGCGTGGAACTCCAACGAGCACTCCCTCCGTGTTCTCGACCAACTGGAGATACAGTACCCGGGATTCCGCGGCCTGGACCTCACATGGGCAACAAGAGAAGGCATAGGCCGACACAAGACGCCGTTCGATGAACCCGGCGCGCCCCTCTTGTCAGATCTTGGGCTGGACGAATACCCCTCACCGTCACTTGAGACTCAAGTAAGCGATGTCGCGGATCAGGTTTCTTACTTGACTCACGACATTCATGACGCCCTTGAGTACGGAGTGGTAACAATTGCCGACTTTGATGAACTTGGGCTCGACCTGTGGCAGCGATTGTGGAAGGTCACCGAGGCCGAGTACGACCTCGAACATCCTGGCGGCTGGGCAGGGGTACCTTCAGATCTCATCAAGTACCGTCGGCTCCACCGTCACATGATTGGCCGCCTCGTCGATGATGTGTTGCGAGAAACGCGCACACGAGCAGCCGAGGTCGGATCACTGGACGAAGCAAGGCAGCTGCACCACCCGATCGTCGCGTTCTCTGATGACACGCAGAAGGAAGTCACCGCGATGATCAGTTTCTTGTATGAGAAGGTCTACAAGAGTCCACTGGTTGCCCGACAGAACGCAAAGGCGCGCCGCATACTCAGATGCTTGTTCAAATGTCTCACCGAGGACTCGCTTCTTCTGCCGTTCCATGTGCGCGAACGTATTCACGAATCTGATAGGCCAGCCGACCAAGCCCTGCGCATTGAGACTGCGTTCTTCTTAGGCGAGCTGACCGACCGCGCTGCAATAGATCTGTACCGAGAGCTCTACTCGCCCGACGATCGGGCGATGGGGCATCATGTTAGCTAGAGAGTACTCAGTCTTGTGTCAGACTGAGTCGATACTATCGTGTGGAGAAGTTGCGGAATGCACCCAAGGAGGAGCGACGATGGTGGATCTGGCGCGCGAGGCCAGCACGCTGACTGAAGTCTCAAGCGAACTAATCGCAGTCGGCTGGACCACAGGCACAATGGAGCCCAAGAGAGTTGCGGCGTACGTCGCCGCCGACGACCGGGTGCAGGACATGAGCCTCGATGAGATCGTCGATGTGCTCTCCCAAGGGGTCCAGAGGAACCTGGCAATCCATGAGACAAACGCTCTGCGCGCCGCGGCACGATCTGTCTTGCTCCAAGTAGCGGGTTTCTAGCGCCTGTCATCGCTCGACGGCCGAAACGCTAGAGTCCGAAATAGCAGAGCTATAGGCTAGTCGGGCGAGCACCAACAGTGGAAATCGGGCAGGTGCGCTTCCAAAGGGTGCCAACGATCGAAGTTCGTCTCACTCCGATCGTCGGCGAGACCGAGGTCACCGGTTCGTGACCTCAGCCATCACCACATTCGATACTCGCCGCTACGCTCCTCTAGCTCGATCGGTACGCCGAACAACTCCCCCAGCGCCTCGCCCGTTAGCACCTCGCGCTTCGGCCCGTCGGCGACAATCCTCGCCTCGCGCATCAGCACGGCCCTGTCGATCTGCCTCACCACGTCCTCGATGTGATGCGTCACGAGCACGAGCGTCCGTCCGCCTTCGGCAAGTCGGCGCATGGTGTCGCGGAGCTGCCAGGCGGCGGTGGGGTCGAGGCCAGCACAGGGCTCGTCGAGGACCAGCACTGCGGGGTCGTGGACGAGGGCGCGGGCGATGAGGGCTCGGCGCGCCTCGCCGGTTGAGAGTGTCGTCATCACGCGGTCGGCGAGTGCGCTCATACCCAGTTCGGCGATGGCGGCGTCGGCGGCGGACGCATCTTCGGCAGTCACGGTGTGGCGCAGGTGCGGCGGGATGCCTAGCGCGCCGAAGCGTCCGCCCAGCACCACCTCGCGCACGGTGAGGCGCACGCGCACGTTCTCCTGCCAGGAGCTCGATACGACGCCCAGCAGCTTGCGGGCTTCGGCGAGTTCGATGCGCGGGTTGCCCAGGAAGAGCACCGGGTAGGGGTCGGCCCAAAGCGGCAGGACGTCGCGGGTGAGCAGGCCGATCAGCGTGGACTTGCCGGCGCCGTTGGGGCCCAGCAGCGCAAGGTGCTCGCCCTCGCGCACGACGAACTCGTCGATGTCGAGGATCACACGCCCGTCGCGCACCACCTGCGCGCCGCGCACAGAGAGCAGTTCGCGTCCTGAGATCACCTGGTGCCCTTCGCGTCGGCTAACGTCTGGGCATCAGCGTAACAAAGCGAGACGCCTCGCCCGACGTGCGGCGAGGCGTCGCTCGAAGCTCGCTTCCGCGAGCCCCCACCCCCTAGCTAGTTGCGGCGCAGTTCGATGTGCTTCACGAACGGCACCGTCTCGCCGGCTACATCACGAAGGACCTGGAATCGAGCCACCGGGTCGAGCCCGGCTAGCTGGTCGCGCACGCGCGCTTCGGCGTCGCTGATCGAGATCGCGCGGCGTTCCCACGCCGAACGGCCCGACATGACTGCGAGACCGGTGACACCCAGAATCAGCGGCAGGATGTATGCGCCGAAGCTGCGACGGCCACGCAGAAACATCGTCGCTCCAAGCGCCAGCCCGCTGCTCACGAGCGTCCAGCCCGCGAACTGCGTGGCAACACCCTGGTCGTAGTGCTCCGCGAACTGCTCGCGGATCATCTCCGCGCGCTCGGCGAGCATCTCGCGGCTCGCATCCGCGCGGTCGACAAACATCTCACGCCCCTGCTCGGCGCGCTCGCCCCAGCCTTCGGCGGCTTCGGCCCAACGCTCCGATAGGTCAGACATCTTCGGCATCTTCATCGCAATCGCCTCCAACGGAGTACGTACCCGCGACTACGCACCCGTCACGCGTCGCAGCGCGACGAGCCCCGCGACGCCCAGCACGATCGCGAGAACGGGCTTCTTCGTCGTCACCAGCACGCCGGACGTGAAGAGCGCGGCCCAGACGTAGATGTTGGTGAAGGGCGACTCGAGGTGGCCCGTCGGCGCGATGACCGTCGGGAAGATGAGGGTCGCGAGGATCGAGACGGGCACGTACTCGAGCGCGCGGCGCAGCATCGGGTGCAGCTCGAACTGGCGCGCAACGCCGATGAAGCCCACGCGCGTCGCGTAGGTCACGACGCCCATCCCGAGGATCACGAGAGTCTGATAGAGCCTCATCGCGCGGCCCCTTCGGCAAGTCGCTCAGCGCGCGTCTCGAGGATGATGCCGGTGGCCACGCCCGCGACGACGGCGATGATGATGTACCACTTGCCGGGGATGAGGACGTAGGCGCCCACCGCCGCGATCGCCGCCGCCGATACCACCGCGAGCTGTCGGCGCGAGACCACTTGCGGGAGCAGCATCGTGAGGAAGGTGGCCGGCATCGCGAAGTCGAGGCCCCACTTCAGCGGGTCGGAGATCGACGCGCCGGCGACCGCGCCCACGAGCGTCGCGAGGAACCACAGCACGTAGAGCGAGAGCCCCGACGCCAGCAGGAAGTGCGGGCTGCCCTGCGGTCTCCCCTGCTCGCGGTAGTGGGTGATGCTGATCATGTAGCTCTCGTCCACCATGCCGAACGCCACGAGCCGCTGCCACCACGGCGACGTCTCCGACAGGTACGGCGATAGCGAGAGCCCCATCACGAGGTGTCGCACGTTGATGAGCAGCGTGGAGAGCACGATGGTGATCCCGCCCACGCCGCTCGCGAACATGCCGGCCGCCATGAACTGCGACGCGCCCGCAAACACCACGACCGACATCAGCAGCGTCTCGCCGATGGTGAGGCTTTGGACCGCGAGGATGCCGTACGCCACGCCGAAAGGAACGACGCCCAGCATCACCGGGAGGGACTTCTTGAGCCCCGTGCGGAACTCGTCGCGCGCGTTATGATTGCCCTGCATCGCCCTCACCCCCGCGCGCGTCGTCGCTGTCCGTGTGCGACAGTATCGTCCAAGTCACACCTGACTGCACACGCGCGCCGCTAGGCCGCCTACCTGCCGAAAGGCCGCACTTCGATGTCCGACGCCCCCGATAGTCGCGACCCGCAGCCGAAGCCGACTGCGCAGGCTGGCGCACCGGGCTCCGAGCGCTTCCGCGTTGCGGGCGCCGACTTCCTCGCCGCCGACACCTGGGGAGACGCTCCTGAGACCTGCCCGAACTGCGGCATCGAGGTCGCCGAAGGAGACTCGCGCTGCGTGAGTTGCGGTCAGTGGCTCGCGCGCTGCTCGGGCTCGTGCCCGTCGTGCGCCTCGCCGAAGTGCGTGGGCGGCAAGCGCAAGGGCTAGGCGCCCTTTCGGCAGCCTGCAAGCTCCCTAGATCTTCGCGAAACGACGACGACCCGGCTTGCGACGGAGCTTGCTCTTCCCGCACGGGTCCGGGCACTCGGTCGGCGAGATCACCGGCCCGGCGAATTCGGCGAACCATGAGGCGGAGCCGGGACGCGCGAACGCAAAGCCCTGAAGGTAGTCGCAGCCGGCGTCACGCAGGTACTCGGCTTGGCACGCAGTCTCGACACCTTCGGCAACCACCACGAGTCCGAGGTTCGCAGCGAGCACCAGTACCGTCTCGACGATCGGGTGCGCGCTGGACGAGGTGCACAGGTCCGCGACGAAGGTGCGGTCGAGCTTGAGCGTGCTGATGGGCCAGCGGCGGAGGCGTTCGAGCGACGAGTGACCGACGCCGAAGTCGTCCAGGGCGATGCGGACGCCGCCTTCACCCAGACGCCGGAAGACGCCCTCCACCTCTTCGGAGTGGTCCATCGCTTGAGTCTCGGTGATCTCGAGCTCGATGCAGCTGGTGGGCAGGCCGACAGTCTCCGCGGCCTTGAAGACGTCGCGCACGAACGAGGGCTCGCACAGCTGGAGCGGCGAGACGTTCACGGCCACCCGCTCGATATCCAGCCCGGCGGCGCGCCAGGTCTTGAGAGTGGCGCACGCGTGGCGAAGCACCCAGTGGCCGATGGGCCTGATGGCCCCGCTCTGTTCGGCAAGGCCGATGAACTGGCTCGGCTGCAACATGCCGCGCTCCGGGTGCCGCCAGCGCAGAAGCGCCTCGGCGGCTACAACGCGGCCGGTGGATGCGTCGACGATCGGCTGGTACTCAACAACGAGCTCATTGCGCTCAAGCGCGTGCGTAAGGTCGTTTTGCAGCACGAACTCGTCGAGGAACTCATCGTCCATCGAAGGCGTGTGCACGAGGTACTTGCCGCCGCCGGAGCGCTTGGCGAAGTACATCGCCCGGTCGGCCATCGTGATGAGCTGCTCGGGCGTCTCGACACCCGTGGCGCTCGCAATACCCACGCTCGCGGCCACCGACATCTCGTGCCCGCGTACACACACCGGCTCGCTGAGCCGGGCCAGTATGCGCGCGGCGATCTCCGTGACCTCAGTCGCGGCGCCAGCCTCTGCGGCGACGATCACGAACTCGTCACCGCCGACGCGGCTCACGAGGTCTCTGCCGCGCACGACCTCCAGCAGGCGCTCCCCCACGATCCTGACGAGCTGGTCGCCACCCTCGTGGCCGAGCGTGTCGTTCACGTGCTTGAGGTTGTCGACATCCAGGTAGAGAACCGCGAGCGACGAGGTGCCCTCGACGTAGTCGCTTACTTCAAGAGCGAGCCGGTCGAGCGCAAGCCGCCTATTCGCAAGCCCGGTGAGCGGGTCGGTATAGGCCATGCGCTCGATGAGGTCCTGCGCTTGCCTGCGCGACGAGATGTCGCGGAAGACCGTCATGACGCAGTCCTGGTGCTCGAAGCGGATCTTCTGGCTGCGCAGTTCGAGCGGCAGCTCGGTGCCGTCCTCGCGGACTCCCACCAGCTCCGTCATGTGGTCACCCAGTCGGCGTGCTTCGGCGAGGTGCAGCTGCGCCAGGCGCCGGGAGGATGCGTCGATCCACGCGAACGGCTCGACGTTGCTGAACTCCTCTTCGGCGAGCCCGAGCATATCGTGCGCGGCCCGGTTGAAGTAGAGGCGCCGGCCCTCCGGAGAAGTCACTATCACCGCGTCGTGCACCGAGTCGAGCAGGTGCGACTCCGCAGTAAGCCGCTCTTCTGTCTCGCGGCGCTCCGTGATGTCCTCGCCGTGGGAGACGACACCTATCACCATGCCGCGGCCGTCGATTTGGGCGGTGCGTCGCCAGCGCATGAGGCGAGTGCCGTGCACGGTCTCGATCGGGTACTCCGACTCCACCCCCACTGTGCCGCTGGAGCCCACAAACTGCAGGAAGTCGTGCTTCACCCGCTTGCGCAGGTCCCCCTTTGGGGCCAGCCGGAAGATCTCGCGGCCGACGACCGCACGGGCACGGGAGCCCAGGAGCTCGAGACCGTAGTGGTTGATCTTGCGCACCACGCCGTCATGCGTGGAGGTGATGACGAGAGCCGGGATGGCATCGAGCCCGGTGAATCCCACGCGAGAGTGCGACTCGGAGCGGTCCAAGAGCCGAACCGGCCGAAGGACCTCGTTGCGCAGAACGAGGATGGTCACGATGAGCGCGGAAATCTCCGCAGCGTGGAACAGGCGGTCGACGCTCAGTATCGGCCCCGGCGGCTGACGAAGCGCGAGTAACGACTGCACGAGATTGAGCAGGGCGACGGTGGCGAGCATGCCAACGGTCAAGCGCCATCTCTGCGGGACGTACTCTTTGACGATACCAACGAGCAACGCCGCGAAGATCGCGACGTTGACGGTTATGTCGAGAGCCATGAAAGCGTAGTGGGCCGTCATACGGTGCCTTTGCCGGGAGTCCGAATGGACACGTGATGTTTGTATCGACAACTACATGCACGGCGAATTAGCTAGAACTCAGTCACTTTATGAACGGGGAGAGCCCCGATGCCGTCGCATCGAGGCTCTCAACCCCTCGTATCTCGGGCCGCCGTGGGGGTGGCGGCTTGAGAACTAACACGCGACATTGGGGGTAATGTCACCGTGCTAGTTCTATTCTAATCGCCCGACTCCTGCCGACAATTCCGAGATTCTTCTTGTGTCGTTTGCATCGCTGAGATTCGGCGCTCGTGTGCCGTCGCACCCCTTCGGCAAGAAAACCTCGCATTGGGTGTTGACCCTGACGTAACGTGAGGGTCTAGAGTCGCAGCCGAAAGGAGGTGTGCGAGATGTCCTACACAGTTGGAGAAGCCGCCAAGATCGCGCACGTCAGCGTCCGGACGCTGCACCACTACGACGAGATCGGGCTGCTCGAACCTATCGCAAGAAGCGATGCGGGCTACCGCCTCTACAGCGACGACGACCTCATACGGCTGCAGCAGATCCTGCTCTACCGCGAGTTCGACTTCACGCTTGAGGAGATCGCGACCGTGCTCGCCGACCCGGACTTCGACCCTGTCGACGCGCTGGTGGCCCAGAAGCAGCTCGTCGAGGAGAAGCTCAAGCGAGACGAGGCGCTGCTCGCACTCCTCGACAAGACGATCCTCTCGATGAAGGGAGGGATAGGCATGACCAAAGAAGAGATGTTCGAGGTCTTCGGCGAGGATTTCGACCCGTCCGAGTACGAGGAAGAGGTCCAGGAGCGCTGGGGCGAGACCGACGCCTACAAGGAGTCGGCTCGACGCACCAAGCGCTACGGCAAGCAAGACTGGGCCCGCATGAAGGCCGAGCAGGACGAGGTCAACGGCCGCATGGTCGCCCTCTACGACGAGGGCGTGGCCGCGAACGACCCGCGCGCGACAGACGTCGCCGAAGAGGCGCGGCTGCTCATCGACAAGTGGTTCTACCCGCTCTCTCGCGAGTTCCATGTTGGGCTCGCCGAGATGTATCTCGCCGACGCTCGCTTCACCGCGACCTACGAGAAGATGCGCGAGGGTTTGGCGCAGTGGTGGCACGACGCGATCGTGGCGAACTCACAGCGCGACTAAGCCGCTCCGACTCGAGCGTGCTACGAGAGCGATAACGCCGGCGTGGTAGGCGCGTTGTCTATGCGGCCTGGATCTTCCTGATCCGCACCGCTGCGGCAACGCCCGCTGCGCCGGCGATCATCGCCATCACACCCCATACCCACGGCAGCGCGCCCATGTACTCCGGGAAGCGAAGGGCGATCGACAGGCCGATGACGAGGCTCAGCGCGCCGAAGATGCCGACACCCCACCCGCCGCCGGCGACCGCCTTGGCCAGCGAAGATGCGCCGATGATCGCGCCGTTGATGCCGAGCATGATCGTGGCGACCCCAAGCACGACGGCCGCGCCCATCACGGGCGCGCTCACCACGTAGAGCCCCGCGAGCACACCCAGCACGCCTGAGAGCACGCGCCAACCCCAGTGCGACCGGTCCCACGTCAGGCTCGCCAGCTCAAAAAAGCCGTGTATCAGCCAGTACCAGCCGAAGAACGACACGAGTACGAGCGTAGTGACCTCGGTCTTGAGCAGCAGCAGGACTCCCAGACCGAGCACTGCCATGCCCTCCAGCAGCACGACCCACCAGGGCACGTTGGCCAGGAACTCCTCAACCTGCTCCTCCATCTGGGCCTCGAGCGCATCGCCATCCGGTGCGTCGGGCTCGGGAACGTGGGTGTTGAACGCGGAAGTATCGTGTTCGTCCATGACTCCCCCTCGCGACCTATCGGTGTGAGCGCGGGCTGTTGCTAGACTTGATACCCCACCACCGCGATGCGCGCACGAAAGGCCACGAGATGCCAGCGATGCCCGAGACGATCCGCTTCGCCTTCGCCGAATCGGCGCTGGGCCGAATGCTCGTGGCCGTGAGCGATGCGGGGGTGTGCTTCGCGACCTTCGGCGAGTCCGACGCAGCGGCGCGCGATGCGCTGGCGGCGAGGTTCCCAAGCGCGATGCTGGTTGAGGTCCAGGCCGCGGTGCTGCCGGAGGCGGCGGCCGTAGCAGCGCTTGCAACCGAGCCCAGCGGTCCACTGCCCGATCTCGACTTGCGCGGCACCGACTTCCAGCGCGGCGTGTGGGCAGCACTGCTCGAGATCCCGGCCGGCAGCACGATCACCTACGGCGAGCTGGCCGCGCGCGTGGGCCGTCCTTCGGCGTTTCGCGCGGCGGCTACGGCCTGCGGCGCCAACCCCGTCGCCCTCGCGGTGCCCTGTCACAGAGTGGTGGGTGCAAGCGGCGCGCTGTCCGGCTACCGCTGGGGCGTCGAGCGCAAGCGCGCACTGCTCGAATCCGAGCGCAGGTAGCAGGCCCCGGAAGGGGAAATAGCTGGTAGCTAGCAGGTCCGCTCACCGAAAGGTTGCCGCCATGCCCCGCGCGCTATGGAAGGGCGTTATCTCGTTTGGTCTCGTGACGATTCCTGTCGGCCTCGTGTCAGCTGAGGACAAGGGAAGCGAGATCGCGTTCCATAACCTCGACAAAGAGACGATGAGCCGGGTTCGGCAGAAGCGCGTCGCCGAAGCTACGGGCGAAGAGGTCCCCTTCGACGACATCGTGAAGGGCTTCGAGTATGAGAAGGGCGCCTACGTGGTGCTCGAGCCCGAGGAGATCGAGGCTGCCAACCCCAAGGCGACCCACACCATCGACATCGTCGCGGTGGTCTGCCGCGACTGCATCGACCCGCCCTACTTCAACAAGCCGTACTACATCGTGCCCGAAGACGTTGGCCGGAAGCCCTATGCGTTGCTGCGCGAGGTGCTGCGCAAGAACGGCCAGGTCGCGGTGGCGCGCGTGGTCATACGCACCCGGCAGTACCTAGCTGCCCTCTTCCCCGAAGGCGACGCGCTCGTCCTCGACCTGCTGCGCTACGCCGACGAACTCCGTAACGCCGCTGACCTCGGCCTGCCTTCGGCAGATCTCGAAGAGAGCGGCGTGACTGACAAGGAGCTCGCGCTCGCGCAGCAGCTGGTGGGCGCGCTCGTTGAGGACTGGGACCCGGCGCAGTACTCCGACACCTACCGCAACGACCTGCTCGATCTCATCAAGAAGAAGGTCGAGGAGGGCGGCGCGCTCATCACCGAGATGCCCGGCAAGGAGGCCGCGCCGACCGCCGACGTGGTCGACATCATGGAGCTGCTGCGCAAGAGCGTGGCGGCCGCTGAGGCCGAGAAGAAGCAGGCGTAGGTGGCGCTCGAGGAGTATCGCCGCAAGCGCGACTTTGGGCTGACGCCGGAGCCGTCGGGCGAGCGTGCCGACGCGCATGCGGGGCTCGCCTACGTCATCCAGAAGCACGCCGCCTCGCACCTGCACTGGGACTTCCGCATCGAACTCGACGGCGTGATGCTCTCGTGGGCGATTCCGAAGGGGCCCTCACTCGACCCCAAGCAGAAGCGCCTCGCGATGCGGGTGGAGGACCACCCCATCGACTACGGCAGCTTCGAGGGCGTCATCCCCAAGGGCGAGTACGGCGGCGGCACCGTGATGATCTGGGACCGCGGCACCTGGGAGCCCGACCACGGCGACCCGCGCGCGCACCTCGACCAGGGCCACCTGAAGTTCTACCTCTTCGGCGAACGTCTGCGTGGGCGCTGGATGATCCTCAAGACCAAGGGCTACGGCAAGAAGCCTGCGGAGAACACCTGGCTGCTCTTCAAGGAGCACGACGAGGACGAGCGCCCCGCCGAAGCCTTCGAGGCGACCGCCGAATGGACGACGAGCGTGGCCACCGGCCGCACGATGGATGAGATCTCGGCCGACCTCGATGCCGTGTGGCACTCCACGGAGAGTGTCGAGCAGAACGTTGCCGAAACGACCGGGCTGCACCCGGCACTGGCGGCCGCCGCAGGCGCGAGCGGCACGGGCGCTGGCAATGACGCAGCAGCTCTCGATGCGCTGCCGGGCGCGGTGCGCTCCCCGATGCCGGCGAAGATCGAGGTCGAGCTCGCCACGCTCGTGAAGACCGCGCCCGAGGGCGAGAAGTGGCTGCACGAGATCAAGTTCGACGGCTACCGAATGCTCGCGTTCGTTGACGCGGGCAAGGTGCGGATGGTGAGCCGAAGCGGCAAGGACTGGACGGGCCGCTTCGCTGAGATCGAGACGGCCGCAGCCGCGTTGCCAGCGACCACCGCGATCCTCGACGGCGAGGTCGTGGTCTTGCGCGCGGACGGCACCAACGACTTCCAAGCACTGCAGAACTACGCGCGGCGCGGGCACTCGGCCGAGCTGCACTACATGGCTTTCGACCTGCTCTACCTCGACGGCGTCGATCTGCGCGGCGTCCCGCTCACACAGCGCAAGCAGCTCCTCTTCGAGCTGCTCCCCCGCCACAGCGACCGCCTGCGCTACACCGACCACATCGAAGGCCACGGCGACGTCTTCTTCTCGCGCGCCTGCGACTTCTCTCTCGAAGGCATCGTCTCCAAGCGCCGCGACGCGCCCTACCGCGCGGGCCGCGGACACGACTGGCTGAAGACCAAGTGCCTACTGCGCCAGGAGTTCGTGGTGGTGGGCTATACCGACCCGGGCGGCACGCGTTCAGCCTTCGGCGCGCTCGTGCTCGCGCTGTATGAAGACGGCCGTCTGGTGCATACGGGTCGTGCCGGCTCCGGTTTCACCGAGGAGTCGCTCGCCGACATCTTCGGCAAGCTGCAGGGCACCGAGGTCGACGAGCCGCCGGTCATCAACCCACCGACGGGACCGATGGCCAAGGGCATCCACTGGGTCACTCCGACGCTCGTGGCCGAGGTCACCTTCGCCGAATGGACCGAGGAGCGCTCGCTTCGGCACCCCACGTTCCTGGGGCTGCGCGAGGACAAGCCGATCGAGGATGTCGTTGCCGAAACGGCCGCGGACACCCCGCCTTCGGCAGACGCGCTCTCCGACGAGGACGAAGCCGCAGCGGCAGGCAGCGGCGGTACCCGCACGAGCTTCGCGGGCGTGACGCTCTCGAACCCCGACCGCGTGCTGTGGCCGGACGCGGGAGTCACGAAGTCCGCGCTTGCGGAGTACTACGAGCGCGTCGCGCCGCTGATGCTGCCGCACGTGGCCCAGCGGCCGCTCTCGCTCGTTCGCTGCCCCACCGGCTACACCGGCGAGTGCTTCTACCAGAAGCACATCGACCACTTCCCGAAAGCCGTCGGCACCGTGGGCGTCTTCGAGCCGGAGAGCGACAAAACCATGCCCTACGCGTGCATCAAGGACTTCGCGGGCATCGTGGGGCTCGTGCAGATGGGCGTGCTCGAGATCCACCCGTGGGGCTCGCGCGCCGATCAGATCGAGAAGCCCGACCGACTCATCTTCGACCTCGACCCGGATCCTGAGCTGCCGTGGAGCGTGGTAGCCGGCACGGCCTTGCTGCTGCGCGTGGAGCTGGCGCGCCTTGGCCTCGAGTCGTGGGTGAAGTCGACCGGCGGCAAGGGCCTGCACGTCGTGGTGCCGGTTCGGCGCCGCCACGACTGGACCGCCTCCAAGGACTTCTGCCACGCGTTCGTCGAGCACATCGTGCGCATCGAGCCGCGCCTGTTCACCTCGAACATGAACAAGGCGAAGCGCACCGGCAAGGTCTTCATCGACTATCTGCGCAACGCCCGCGGTGCAACGGCCGTCGCACCCTACAGCACGCGTGCGCGCCCAGGGGCTCCGGTAGCCGTCCCGATGTCGTGGAACGAGCTCGAAGGTACCGAGTCCCGCCCCGAATTCACCGTCATCAACGCTGCCGAATGGCTCGAGCGCGGCGCTGATCCGTGGGCCGACCTGCCTTCGGCGAGCCAGTCGATCACCGTCGAGATGATGGGGCGGCTCGAGGTCTGAGAACCGCTTTCTCGCATCCTCGTCCGTGTGTTGTCGCCAATGAATTGACCACGTGGATAGCTCGAACCCCCATTACCCCCAACGAGCTGCTGAAACACTCTCTCAAGCCCCCTTGACCGTATGCCGATGACACCTTTGCAGCTGGTTTGGTGCGGCCGCAAGGATGCTCATGGCGTTAAGGGGTTCGGGTGAAGCTTGGCCGGCGAGTCATAGCCTACGTCGCAGTCGTGATGGCACTTCTGTCGGTCGTCGTTCTTTCGACGGCCGGCGTCCTGCTGTTCCGGGCCGCTGACACGCTTTCCCGGGCCGAAGCGGTCTTCTCTCCCGCCAGTGGCGTCGACGCCGTCCCGCAGGCACAGACCGGTGTACTCGCGCGTATCACCGGTCTGACCGGCCCGTTCTCGCCGACCGGCGTCACCGACCACCTCAGCGCCAACTCTGTGTGGGACCGCACTCTGCGCACGCTCGCCTCGCTCGTGATAGCGGTCATTCTCGCGATCGGTTTTGCGATCGCCGTGCTCAACCGGGGCATCAACCGGATGGTGCTCGATCGGGTTACGCAGCTCGAGGGCGGCGTGCGCCGCATCCGCAAGTCAGGTCGTCCTGAGCCGCTCGAGTTCCACGGCAACGACGAGATCGCCTCACTTGCGGTCAACATCGAGGCGATGGTCAACGAGCTCGAGGAGTCAAAGCGCCAAGTCGAGGAGAACCGCGACGAGCTCGAGAACCGGGTGCGCGACCGCACCGCTGAGCTTGAGGCCACCGTTGTCGACCTGCAGTCTCAAGCCGAGCGCCGGGCCACCGCGGAGCGTGCGGTGGAGCTTACCGAAACGCGCTACCGCAGCCTGATCAACAACCTCAACGACCTCGTCTTCACCATGCATCGCGACGGCAACTTCACCTTCGCAAGCTCCGCCGTCGAGCGCTTCTTCGGCATCACTCCCGAGCAGGCTGTCGGGCGTCACGCCTCGGCCCTCTTCGGCGTCGAGGCTCAGCGCCTCGTCGTCCGGCTCGAGCGCGACCTGCCTCGCGAGGGCATCGTCATCAACATCGACGGCTGCCCCGGAAACGGCCGCTCTCTCGACCTCGAGATCACGCTGCTCCCCGCAGCTGAAGACAGCTCGATCGTCCACGGCATCGCACGTGACGTCACCGCGCGCCGTCGCCAGGAGAACGAGCTGCTGCACATCGCCAGCCACGACTTCCTCACCGGCCTGGCGAACCGCCGCCGCTTCGAGGAACGCCTGCGCATGACACTCGTCCAGGCCTCTGCCGAAGGCAACGAGGGAGCTGTGCTCTGGCTCGACCTCGACGGCTTCAAGGAGATCAACGACGCCCTGGGACATAAGGTCGGAGACGACCTGCTGGTCTCGGTCTCTCGCATGCTGAGCGCGTGCGTGCGCTCCGACAGCCTCATCGCACGCATCGGCGGCGATGAGTTCGCGATCCTGTTGCCCGACGCCGACGAGCGCGCCGCGTCCTCTACGGCCGAGCGCCTCCTGCGCGGCTTTGCGGGTATGCGCGCCGAAGCACACGGCCGCAGCCTGCGCGTTTCGGCGAGCATCGGCGTGGTTCTCTACCCCGAGCACAGCATGGACGCCGAGGAGCTTGTCTCGCTGGCCGACTCAACGATGTATCGCGCCAAGAACCTCGGCCGTTCGCGCTACAAGGTCTTCGAAGTCGCTGACGGCTACGCGTCGGGCGCCGACGACGTGCGCGCCTGGACGGGAATCGTCGAGCACGCGCTGGCCGCGGATGCCTTCGACGTCTTCGCGCAGCCGATCTGCGATGCCGGCACCGGCGTGGTGAGCGCCTATGAGCTGCTCATCCGTCTCGAACAGCGCGACGCCGACGAGCTGATCCTGCCCGAGCGCTTCCTGCCCATCGCAGAGCGCAGCGGCGCCATCGTCGATATCGACCTGTGGATGCTCACGCAGGCCGCCCGCATTCTCGAGGAGCACGCGCACCAGTCGTTCGGCCTCAACGTGAACCTATCCGTGAAGACGATCAGCGACGCGCGTCTGCTGACGACGCTGAAGAAGCTCAGCAGCAGCCTGGACATCGACCTCACACGCTTGACCCTCGAGTTGACCGAAGACGCCGTCATCGCCGATCCGGCGGGCATGGCCGACGCGCTCGGGGCCCTGCACGCGATGGGCTGCAAGATCGCACTCGACGACTTCGGTTCGGGCTTCACGTCCTTCTTCCACCTGAAGCGTTTGCCTATCGACGCGGTCAAGATCGACGGCAGTTTCGTCGGCTCGATGAGTACGTCGGCCAACGATCGCCACCTCGTCCGCGCCATGGTCGAGCTCGCCCGCGGACTGAACATGAAGACGACTGCCGAGTTCGTCGAGTCCCAAAACGCGCTGCACCTGCTGCGCGTCTTCGGCGTGGACTCTGTCGAGGGACACCTCATTGGCAGCGCGGCTCCGGTTGCTGAAGTGCTCGCGCGGCACAACGACCGCCACGTGCACCCACAGATGGCCGCACTCGGCTGCTAAGCCCCGCTACTCGGGCGCGGGCGACGCCTTCTCCAGCACCATCATGGAGCCGGTCGGCCCGGTCGATATCAGCATGCGGTCGGCGAACGAGAGCATCAGCGTGAAGCCGATCCCCAGGACCGGCAGCTGCAAGTCCGGAGAGTCCAGAGCGGCCCTCGTGATCGTCGTGAAGTCCACACCCGCCCCATCGTCTTGCACGACGGCTTGGAGTACGTCGCCACAGACGTGCAGCGAGGCCCTTCCACCGCCCGCGTGCGTGAGCGCGTTGACGAGTAACTCGCCGAAGCCCAGCTCGAAGCCGTCGTCCCACACAACCTCATCGAGTGTGAGGACCGCTTCTCGCGCGGCATGCCGAACACGGCTCGGCCCGATCTCGTCGTCGAAGTGCGCGGGGCCGAAGACCGGACTCCCCAGCTGATCGAGCAGCTCCAACTCGTTGACGATGAGCAGGCGGCCGCCCGTGATTGAGTAGACGAGATCGGCATAGGCGCGTAGCAGATGCTCTTCTTGCCGACGCTTCTGTTCCAGCGCCTCCTCTTCGGCGGTGATATCCGAGAGCAGCGCGATGATCCGTTCGTCCTCGCCTTCGCCGATGCGCGTGAAGACCGATTTGAGGACGATGATGGCGCCGTCGGGCCGAACGACACGCACGACCGCGCGCACGGTGCCTAGCGAGTCATTCGCAAGCACTGAGAGAAGTCCGCGCACGTGCAGGCGGTCGCTGACGGGCATGACGTCGAGCAGTGGGAAGGCGGCGAGGCTGTCGGGTTCACGGCCGAGCAAGCGCGCGAGGGCGGTACTTGCCCGCTCGACCGTCCAATTAGGCGCGAGCACGGCAATACCGATGTCGGCGCGTGCGAGTAGCTCTTCGAAGATGTCGCGCATCGTGCAGCCGTTTCTCGTGGCGACCTCTGGCCCCATCTTGTTCCGCCGAAGTCGCGTAGGCAACCAAATCAGCTGTCCGCGATGCCCAGCTGCGCGTACAATCCTTCGGCAGGGAGTGCTATTGCTACTCCAATAGTATCAATCAGAGACCCCAAAGGGCTTCCATGACGACCAAAACTCGCTTCTTTCTCGCCTCGCTGCTCTGCCTGACGCTCGCGGTCTCAGGCTGCAAGGCCCCCACTCCCGGCGACAGCGCCAGCACGAGCGAATCCGCTACTTCGGCACAGGAGCAACAGTCACCGCCGACAGCGGAGCTACCGGCCGCACCGCAGGTGGCACCAGGCGCGGTGCTCGTCTTCGACATGGCGCACGGCGAGATCTTCGGCCCCGACGACACGACCGAGCTCGGCCAGTCGCGCGCCATCGAACGCATGAAGCAGGCTGGCTTCGACGTGCGAGTGAACACGCAGACGATCAACGCAGACACGCTTGCCAATGCGACGGGCCTGATGATCGCGGGACCGATGCGTCCTCTGACCCGCGAGGAGTACATCGCGGTCAACGACTTCATCGAGCGCGGCGGCACGCTGCTGCTGACGATCCACGTTCCGTTTCCCGTGCTCGCTGTGCCCGCCCACTGGGGACTGCCGGTCACGCCGTTTGTGATGGCGTCTGAGGCCCCGGTACCGGGAATGGACGCGGGCGTCTTTGTCGCCGACGAGATCGAGAAGAGCTATCTCACCGAAGGCGTCTCGCGCGTCTTCGTCGTCTCGGGATGGCCGGTAGCGACGTCTTCAAAGAACGCCTCCACCCCGGTGAAGAGCGGCCGGGGCACGTGGATCGATGCGGACAACAGCGGCTCGCAGGAGCCCAGCGAGACGGCGTCGTTTGGCATCGTGGGCTCGGCGACTGTGGGCAAGGGACACGTGATCGTCACCGGTGACGACGCCATCTTCGCCAACATCGCGATCAACGAGGCCGACAACGTGCGTCTGCTGGACAACATACTTCGGCTGATGAGCGGTGCTGTTGGCGTCTAGGCGGATTCGCGCCGCTGCATGAAGCGCTCAGTGGCGACGAGCGCAGCCGAGAGCACGACCTCGCCGGTGTTGGAGAGCCAGAAGCCGACCATCGAGGTGGGCACGGCCGCCGCCACGAACATGACGACGCCGCCGAAGAGCATCCAGCGCCACCCGGTCTGGCGCGAGACCGACCAGCCGCACGCGATGAGCACGACGACCATCACGAGCGCGGGGATCGGCGGCCCCGGAAAGCCCCCACCGTTGGTGTAGTAGACGAGCTCGGCTTGGCGCTCGACGACCATCCTGAGGAGGATGACCGAGCGGAGGACGCCGAGCGCGACCATCGCGGCGTAGAGCACCCATTCGGCAGCCTTGCTGGCCATGCCCTGCAGGCGTGGAGCGCCAGCGCGACGAGCGTACTCGAAGGCGGTCACGATCCAGATGGGCGTGAACACCGCGTGACCCACGAAACGCGGCCACGACAGCGCCTCAAGCAGAGGGCCCGGCCCGAGAAGCGAGCCGATCGCGACGATGCCGTTGTCCCACACGAGCAGCGCGATCGGCAGCGCAACCGTGAACGACGCGATAGAGCGTCGGCGCCAGAACAGGGAGAACGCCCACACTGCAAGCGCGAGCATCACGACGGTGTAGGCGGCGTATGCGATGGTCAGAACGCCTACGGCCATCGGCTTCCCTTTCGCGCTAGAGGCGCCCGTGCCCGTGGCTGTGGCAGCCCGTGCAGTCCATGGGCTGCGCGCTCAGCGGACCCGTCGGGTGCTCCGAGGCCTTCATGACGTGGCATGCCGAACAGAAGAAGCGCATGTCGTAGCCCTCGTCGTTCGGCAGCTTGATGACGAGCAGGCCGCGCTGGACGATCGAGCCGTCCTTCGAGCTGATACTGCCACGCAGCGCAAATGCGTTCGCGCCGCCGTGCTGCTCGTGGCAGGTCTCGCAGGTCAGAACGTCACCGACCTGGTAGCCCATCGAGTCACGCACGTACCGCTCAGGCGTGCCGTCCAGGTCGTAGCTGCTGTCACCAACGCCGTGCGGGCTGAGCGTCGTCTCCGCGCTGTCAGTGGCGAGATAAGAACGCGCGATGTCCGGCAGAGTGGTAGCGCCGCCGGCGCCCAAGGGCTCCGGCACGCTGGTGCCGATGTCGCTTGCATTGGGCAGCGGATCACCCTTGTGACAGCTCAGGCAGAAGTCGATTCGGCTGCCCGTCCAGACAGTGTTGGGCGAGTACGGATCGATGACCTTGTCCTGGGGCGTCGTCCGGTGCGGGTTGTGGCAGTTCACGCAGGAGAGCCGGGCGCCGGTCGCACTCTGATCGCTACCCAGCAGCGGCAGGTGTGCACTGGAGTCCGCACTCATGTCGAGCAGGTACTGCTTGTCGGGCGCATCAGGGTTGTTGCCCGATGCGCTGTGACACTGCAGGCAGGTGGTGTAGTCGGCGTTCTCGGTCAGCAGGGACTTCGCGGCCGAACCGTGGCTCTGGTGGCACGCGGCGCACGTGATGCTCGACATTCCGTTCGGCGCGACGATGCCCTTCTCGTGCCCCGTCTGCTGGAACGAGCGCATGTCTCCACCGGGGAGCGTGGAGTTCTCGCCGTGACACGAGTAGCAGAAGTCGACGCCGCTCGTGGTCTCCTTGGACGCGAGCAGGTTGTTCATGTTCGACGCCGCGCCAGCGAAGTGCGGGTTGTGGCAGTCGGTGCACAGCGTCGCACCCGGGTCGGCGCGCGTCCCCATGCCGTGAGACGAGCCAGTGCCATCCTGCGGGATGTCGTTGACGATCGAGAGCGCAGCACCAGTACCGTCATGACACGTGTCGCACAGCGCCGTCGCACTCTCCTGCGCGAGCAGGTGGTTCGACTTCTTGGAGCCGTGCAGGCTGTGGCACTTGTTGCAGTTGTCGCTGTCGGGCTGCGCGAAGGTCGCGTGCGGCGCGGCCGTGCCCGAGACGCCCAGTGTGCGCACGTAGGCATCGATGGTGGGCGCGCCGACTTCGCCCTTGTCGTCAACGGACGCGACACGGTACCAGTAGCGGGCGAAGGGTCGGCCTGCGGTGGACGCGTCTACGTAAGCGGTGGTCGCGACAGGATCGGCAGTGAGCGTGGTTGCCTCGCCGCCCTGACTCAGGGCACGCAACACCACGTAGCCCGTCAGATTCGGCACGTGAGCGGCTGTCCACTCCAGCGATACGGTGCCGTCGGGCAGAGCCGTCGCCTTCAGCGCGCCGGGAGCGCTCGGAGGGTAGGTGTGCGCGGCAGGCGCGTCGAGGTCGGTGACCGACGGCGCGCTTCTGACGCCCTCGCCCCGACTGTCCTCGACCGAGATCTCGTAGACGTAGTCATGCGAAGACGATGCCTGGTCGTCGACGAAGCTGCGGTGGAGCGCACCGTCGACGGCGGCGATGTGAACGTAGGGGTCGCTGTCTTCAGAGCGCCAGACGTGATAGGTGACAGGCCCGACCGTCTGGCTGGCCTCAGACCAGCTCACGTAGACCGCATTGCCGCTGACGGCACGCGCGGCGACGAGCTGCGGCGGATCGGCCGGCGACGACGACAGGTCAGTGACGGCGGCACTTTCGCTGGGCACCGACTCATTGCCGGCAAGGTCGATTGCGGTGACGCGGAACGTGTGGCTTGCCGAAGCGTCCAGACCACCGATCGTGATCGATGCCTCACTCGAAGAGCCCACCATCGTCCAGTCGCTGCCAGTGAGCTGGTAGACGTGATACTGGTCGGTCCCGCTCGTGGCGTCGTAGACGTTGTCCCACACGAGCTGGGCGGTCCGTGCCGAGGGCGCGTAGCCGACGAGGTTGCCCGGTGCCGAAGGTGCCTGCTCGTCGACCTTGAACGTGAGGCTTCTGACGGTCTCGTCGAGGCGCACAGGCGGGATTGCGCTGTCGCTTGCGTAGTAGGAGAAGGTGCTCTCGCCCGCTGAAGCCGTCAGTGCCGAGGCGTAGTCGCTCCACGGGCCGGCAGCCGAATCCCACGAGTAGTGGACGAGCGCAGCCGGGTCCGAACTCAGCGTGATGGTGGGCGCGTGCTGGTACCAGTCGTTAGAGCCATCGGGCAGCGCCGGATCGACGACCACCTCGGTCTTGAACGGCGATGTTTCGAGGGCCTGCGTGGTGAACAGCGGCGCATCGCCGGCGAGCGAGCGGTTTCCCGCCGCGTCGACCGCGACCACAGAGACCGCGTAGACGGTGGCCGGGGTGAGATCTGTCAGCGAAACGGTATTGGCAGTCGTGGTAGTAGCGCGGCTGCCGTTGACGAGCACGTCGTAGTAGGCGAAACCGGAGCCCGCGTCGCTTGAAGCCGAGAAGGTAACGTCGGCCGTCGTCGAGCCCGTCGGCGTAGCGCCGACAGTCGGGGCCGTCGGGGCGGTTGTGTCCACCTTGAACGAGATGCTCTTCGCCGACTCGACCGTGCCTGCGGTGTCCGCGGAGTAGTACCACACGGTGTGATAGCCGTCGGCGAGAGTCACGGGCCCGGCGTAGGTGGACCACGGGCCGATCCCCGATGCGACGCTGTAGCGGGTCACACCCGGAACATCTCGCTGGAGCGTGAGCGTCACAGGCGAGACGTACCAGTCGTCTATGCCATCGGCCGCGTTCGGGTCGAGGAACGCCGTTGTGACCGGCGCGGCGCCGGCCGCAGTGCTGACTGTTGTGCCACCCGTGCCGACCGCCCAACCCGAAGTCGCGCTCAGCACGTTGATCGAGTTCACGTCGGTGCTGAGGCCAGTCGGGCGATTGGTCCACGTGGCACCGCCGTCGGAGGACTTGAGAATCGTACCGGCCAAGCCAGCCGCCCACACACGGTTCGCGTCGAGCGCGCTCACACTCGTGAGGTTGCGGGTCGTGCCAGACGTCTGCGCGGTCCAGCTCGAACCGCCGTTAGACGTCGTACGAACGGTGCCGGAGGTGCCGACGAACCAGCCCGTGGTCGCCGAAACGAACTTCACGCCAGTGAGGTTGACCGAGACGCCCGAGGGCCGCGTCGCCCACGTCTGGCCGCCGTTAGCGCTGAAGAGCAGTCTGCCTCCGTCGCCAACAACCCACGCGTGCGTCGAATCGAGCACGGATACCGACTTCAGGTTCACGTTCGTGCCGGAGTTGCGGCTCGACCATGTCGCGCCGCCGTTGCCGGTCGTCAGGATTCGGCCAGTGTCGCCTACGGCGATGCCGTTGGAAGCGTCCCAGAAAGCGACGTCGCGCAGCGTCTGCGAGACGCCCGAAGAACGCGTCGTCCACGTCACGCCGCCGTCGCTGGTCGTCTTGATTGAGCCAGCCTGTCCCACAATCACGCCCGCCGAATCCGACGTGAACGCGACCGCGTACAGGGCGTTGGAGATGGCCGCCGAGAGCGTCCGCCACGTGAGGCCGCCGTCGTGCGTGTGGCGCACCATGCCGTTTGCACCCACCGCCCAACCATTGAGTGCGTCGGTGAAGGTGATGTCGTTGAGATTCTCGACAGTCCCGTAGCTCAGCGACTGCCAGGAGGTGCCTGCGTCGTTGGTGTGACGCACCGTCGCGTTCGCGCCGACCGCCCACGCAGTCGAGGCGTCGGCGGAGTGGATGTCGTAGAGGCTGTTCTTGGTACCCGACTGCTGCGGAGTCCAGCTCGTGCCGCCATTGGTCGTGTAACCGACCACGCCGTCGGCGCCGACGAACCAGCCCGCCTGCGCGGTTCCGAAACCGACTGCGTAGATGTCTGTCGAGACACCCGGTGCCTGCGCCGTCCAGCTCACGCCCCCGTTGGCGGTGTAGCGAAGCGTGCCCGATGCCCCCGCGAGATAGACGTGGCTCGCATCCACCGCTTCAACGCAGCGGAAGGTGCGGTTGGTACCCGGATCGACGGTCGTCCATGTCGAGCCGCCGCTGGTGGTGTGTTTGACCACACCCTGCTGGCCTGCGACCCACACGTCGGTGTCGCTCAGCGCGTCGACCGAGTAGAGGATGGCGTTGGTCCCGGAGGTCTGCGTCGTCCAGGTGACGCCGCCGTCCATAGTCCTCAGAATCGCGCCGGTCTCACCGACGGCCCAAGCGGTCGTCGAGTTCGCATAGCAGACGGAACGAAGGTTCTGCGTCGTGCCCGAGGTACGCGTCGTCCACGTCGTACCGCCGTTGGCCGTCGTGACGATCCGGCCGCCGTCACCCACGGCGATGCCGTTCGCAAGGTCGATGAAGTCGACGCCGCGCAGCGCGATCTTGCCTGCCGACAGCGTCTCCCATGAGTCGCCGCCGTCGGTGCTGCGCATGAGCGCGCCGCCATCGCCGACTGCCCAGCCGTTCGAGAGATCGACGAAGTCGACCGAGTACATCGACCCCGCGGTTCCGCCCGCGTCCGACTGCCATGTCGAGCCGCCGTCATTCGTGCGAAGGCTCGTGCCGAAGTCGCCGAAGGCGTGCGCGCTCGTGCTCGAACCGGCTGCAACCGCCCGCAGTGTGGCCGTGCCGGAGTTCTGTGAGGTCCAGGTGACGCCGCCGTCGGTGGTGTGCGAAATCGCTCCGCCAGTGCCGACGAGCCACCCATCGGTGGCCGAAGCGAAGCTGATGTCGTAGAGGGCGACCGTCGTTCCAGGCGAGGGCTTTGTCCAGCTCGTGCCGCCGTTGGTGGTACGAGCAACGGTTCCCGACGCGCCGACAAGCAGAGCCGTGTTCGTGTCGATCGCGTAGATCGAACTCAGGACGAGCGAGGTAGATGCCTTCTGGATGGTCCAGGTGGCACCGCCGTTGGTGGTCTTGCAGATCGTCCCGGACGCTCCGACTGCCCAGCCGGTCGAGGCGCTCGCCATCGAGACACCGTAGAGGATCTCACCGGTGTTCGAGTTGCCCGTAGTCCATGTGGCGCCGCCGTCTGCGGTCCTGATGATCCGGCCGCCGGTGCCAACTGCCACACCATTGTTGGCGTCAAAGAAGTCCACCGCGCGTAGAGGAGTGGTAGTGCCCGATGTCTGCGCACTCCACGTGATGCCGCCGTCGGTGGTGTGCACGATGACGCCGTTGCCGCCGACCGCCCAGCCGTTCAGCGCATCGACGAAGCTGACTCCGCGAAGGTCAGACGCGGTTCCGGAGTCTTGCGCTTCCCACACCACACCCCCGCTGTCTGTCATGAGCAGCGTGCCCGACTGGCCGACCGCCCAACCAACGCTGGGCGACACGAAAGATGCGTCGAGGAGCTGGTTGCCTTGCGGCTCGGGATTCTGCCAATACCAGGTTCTGTCACCAGCTGGGGCAGTGGAGAGGTACGCCATCGCCGAGATCGGTGAGTTGGCTATGACCAGCAAGAAGGCGAGCACGCACAGCAGGATCGCACGCGCCGCCATCGAGGGACGGCGGGTCAAATCTCTCCTATCGCGGCAGCGCCTCGAGCTTGGCTCGCACGGTGTTCAGGTCCACGCCATGCGGCGCCGCCTCGAGGACGGCTTCGTATTGCGCCCGGGCTTCGTCCGAGCGTCCCTTCTTCGCGAGCACGTCGGCGAGAAGCAAGCGGGAACCCGCTAGCTTCTCGTCATCGGCGAGGGCCTTTCGCAGACTCGACTCCGCCGAATCCAAATCGTCGCGCGAAACGGCAATAACCGCAAGCTCGTGCAGGACGAGCGGCTGATTCGGATCACGGCGCAAGGACTCGCCAAATGCCCTTTCGGCGCCGCTGAGGTCACCCTTGGCTTCCCTCGCCTGGCCAAGCAGGTTGAGCGTCGCCGTGTCGTCTGCGCCCGCTTTCACAGCTGCTTCGGCGGACTTCAGCGCCACTTCAAGGTTTCCTGAAGTGAAGGCCTCGCGCGCCACGGCACTCTGCTGGCGAATCTCACTCGTGCTGTTCGAAGTCACGAGATAGGTCACGACGGCGGCAAGCATGACCAGACAGACCACCACGACGATGGCCAGATCCCGGTTAGTCGGCCGTCCCTCTGCATTTCGTGCTGTTTCGCTCATACCTCAGGCTCACGATCCCCCAGTGAATCCAGGCACATCTCACGTACGACAAGTCCATCGTGCCTATTCACATTACTTTACCTGATGAAGAAGCCTGATTTCTAGTTGCGGATGCCCCATTTTTCGCACTCTTGGGCAGATGTTTCCCGTGCGCGCATCTTGGAAGCGCGGTTTCGCGGGAGTGGCGATGGGCCGGCGGCGGCGGTAGCGCCCTAGAGCCCGGCGATGAACTCCACGATGCGCTCCGTAGCGTGCCCGTCTGAGCGCTCGCAGAACTGCGCTTGGAACGCGGGATAGGCTGCGAGATCGAAGTCATCTTCGGCGATGATTCGGATGACGTCGTGGGTGTCTGAGGCGAGTGAGCCCACCATCTCGCGCCCGAAGTCGAGGTAGAAACCGGGATCGCGCTCGTATTCAGCGAGGTCAGAGGCGAGCACGATGAGCGGCTTGTCCAGCAGCACGTACTCGAAGATCGAAGACGAGTAGTCGGTGATGAGGACGTCGGCGACGGCGAACAGCTCGTTGACGTCGAAACCCGTGCGGATGACCTCGTCAAAGCCGGCGCGCTCCTCATCGGTGATCTCAAGCACCGGGTGCGGCTTGTAGACGAGCACGGTGTCCTCGGGCAGCGAGGCCTTGAGCGCGGGTGCGTCGAGATCGCGTGCCACGTGCTTGGCCACGCCTTGGCCTCGGAAGGTGGGCGCGTAGAGCACGATGCGCTTGCCAGCCAGGGCAGGGTAGGTCTCGAATACTCGCTCACGCGCGGCCGACTTCGCCTCTTCGTCGAAGAAGAAGTCGGAACGGGCGAGGCCGAGAGGCAGCACGCGGGCCGGATCGGTGCGCAGCGCCGACGCGTAGGGCTCCACCGAACGCTGTGAGGGCGCGATCACGTAGTCGTAGTACTTGTGCAGAAAACGGTTCTCGACCTCGCGGTGCGGTGAGACGACATCCACGCCGAACTTCTTGAGCGCACCACCCGCGTGCCAGACCTGGATGACCTTGGTCTGCTTGCGGTGCGGACCGACGTGGACCGGCAGGTACGCGTTGTCCACGACGACGTAGTGTGCCGTCGCCAGGTGATAGCACGCGCGCGAAAGCGTCAGCAGGTAGCCGATCTTGCCCAGTAACGAATACGAGTATCGGTCGAGCAAGAAGACGCACTCGAGCTCTGGATGCCGACGCTCAAGCTCCTCGTGGATGAAGCGCAGATTGCCCACGAGCTTCTCAGCGCGAGCGGATGCGAATACGACCCGGTTCTGGCGGACTGGCAGCACCGTGCACACGAGGTAGCACACGCGCAGCCACGCCTTGGACAGGAGGTACTCGAGAAGACTCATTTCCTGTGCTGCGGCAGCTGCCTGACGATGAGGTTCTGTCCGTCGAGGCAGGTCTCAGTGTCGGCAATCAGCCCGGCGATGACTTCGGCAACGTCCTCGGGCTGCATGATCGTGGAGGGATCCTCCTCGGGAGCGAGCTTGACGCGAAGCTCGGTCGCGCAGCGGCCCGGCGAGATCGTGTAGACCTTGATGCCGTACTCAGCGAGTTCCTGCGTGAGCGTCTCGCCCATCGAGACGACTGCTGCCTTCGACGAGGCATAGGCAAGCCAGCCCGGACGCGGCGTGACGCCTGCGGTGGAGGCGACGTTCAGGATCTTGGCCGGCGTGTTCTTCATGTACTTCACGCACTCGCGGGTGATGACGATGGTCGCGAAGACGTTGATGAAGTAGGTCGTCCGGATGTTGTCGTTGGTGGTGTCGAGCAGCGCGGCCGGTTCGGCGTATCCAGCGACGTTGAGCAGGATGTCGATGCTGCCGAACTCGTCGTAGACGCCCTTCACGAGGCCTTCGATGGCGTCGATGTCGGAGAGGTCGGTCGGAATCGCTTTGATGCTCTTCTCAGGATTCATCTGCTCGACCGTGCCCGCCAACTTCTCGGCGTTACGGGCGAGCAGGACGATGTTTCCGACCGTGGGGTCGTTGCTCAAGCGGACGGCAGCGGCGCGGCCGATGCCTTGGCTCGCTCCGGTGATGATCGCGGTCTTCATTAATCCTGTGCCCTCCCCAGGACGTACTCGCCATAGATTGCTTCGCCGATGATGAGGTCAGTGGGCTCGGTGATCTTTATGTTGCGCTCGGAGCCTTCGAGGATGCGCACCGGCTCCTTGAGATAGTGGAAGAGCAAGCTCGCGTCCTCGGTGAACTGGCGAGCGCCTTCGGCACGCGCCATCTCGTGCGCCTGCACGAGCTTCGCGCGGTCGAACTTCTGCGGCAGCTGCACGTTGACGAGCTCACTTCTCTCGAAGGTGCCCTCGACGTAGTCGTGACCGGCCACAACCGTGAACGGGATACGCGTCCCGTAGATAGCGTTGTCGAACTCGCTGTCGATAAGCGCGCGGAACTCCTCGTAGGTCACGAAGGGCCGCACTGCCTCGTGCACGATGACGCGGTCGAAGCCATCGAGGGCCATCAGGCCGTTGTAGACGGAGTCCTGACGCGTCTCGCCGCCTTCGATGCAGCAGAAGCGGCCCGAAAGGTTGCGGTGACGCAGCAGGTCGTTGGTCTCGGCAACGTATTCGCCGGGGCAGGTGATGACGACCTTCTCGACGTCGGCGAGCCGCTCCGCCTTCTCGAGTACGTGAGCGATGATCGGCTTGCCGCCCATCATGATGAACTGCTTGGGGATCGGCTGTCCCATGCGCTTGCCGACACCGCCCGCCAACACGATCATTCCGGTCTTCATGGGCTGCACCTTGTTCCTCGAGGTTCGATGGGGCGGCCACGTGCACGGGCCTGCCTGGCGTGCCGAACGGCCCCAGCCGGTAGCACCGTGGGTCAGTATACCGAACCCGGACCCTCGTTCTGGCCCTGTAACCGTTCCGATACGCTGGCCAAAACACCTGCCGAAGAGTCGTGCGCGAGTCACTTTCGGCGAGGCGAGGTTTCACTTCCCCTACAGGATGTCGGACAATGCCCCCGGTACAGGCATCCTTATGACCAAACGCGCGACGCCTGTCCACCGGACGAGGAGAGTACGTGCTTCAAAGCGCAGTCCAGGACTTCATCCGCATATTCAGGATCAACGTCGAGAACTTCGGCCGCACTGTCGCCATGGCCAAAGTCGGCTTGACCAAGCGCTACAGCGGCTCGTCGCTGGGCGTCTTCTGGTCGGTCGTGAAGCCGGCGATCTTCGTCGGCGTCTTCTGGTTTGCCGTCACCATCGGTATCCGCGGCAACAAGCCGGTTGAGGGCGCACCTTACATTCTGTGGCTGCTACCGGGCATCATGGCGTGGTTCTACATCCAAGACGCCCTGCAGATAGGTGGATCCTCGGTTCGAAACAACAGCCACCTGGTGACCAAGATGGTCTACCCGGTCGAGACGATCCCCGTGTCCGAAGTGCTTTCGCTGTTCTTCGTACACATGATGCTGATGCTGCTCGTGGTGGCGATCTACGTCTTCACGGGCTTCGGTCTGTCCATCTACTTCCTGCAGCTCCCCTACTACATCCTGTGCTGTCTGGCGTTCTCGCTGGTAACGGCCCAGCTGCTCTCGGCCCTGACCGCAGTCAGCTCGGACGTGCTTCACCTCGTGAAGTCCACGATGCAGATGCTCCTGTGGCTCTCGCCGATCCTGTGGTCGATCCACAAGATCGACTCGTCTTTCCTTCGGCGGCTCATCATGCTCAGTCCCATCACCTACCTGGTGGAGGGCTACCGCAACGCGTTCGTCTACAACAAGTGGTTCTTCGCGCAGTGGGAGTACGCGGCCTACTTCTGGGGCCTGATGATCGTGCTCACGCTCTTCTCGAGCTTCCTGTTCTCGCGCCTGCAGCGCGACTTCGCGGACGTGCTGTAGGAGGCTGCCGAAGATGACTGAGACCAACACCCCCACACAGCCCAAGAAGAACGCGATCCGCGTCAAGAAGCTGACCAAGACCTACCGCATCTACTCGTCGTCGGTGGACCGCGCGCTCGCGCCCTTCCGCAAGAAGGACAACGCCCGCAAGTTCACGGCGCTCAAGAACGTGGACATCGACTTCCCCGAGGGCGAGGTCGTGGCGATCCTGGGCCGCAACGGCTCGGGCAAGTCCACGCTGCTCAAGATGATCACCGGCGTCACCACGCCCACGAGCGGCGAGATCGAGGTCAACGGACGCATTTCGGCGATGCTCGAACTCACGAGCGGCTTCGACCCCGAGCTCACCGGCATCGAGAACATCTACCTGCGCGCGCTGGCCCTAGGCATCCCCAAGGAAGAGGCCGACCGTCGCAAGGACGAGATCATCAAGTTCGCCGACATCGGCGACCATATCAACCAGCCTGTGCGCACCTACTCGAGCGGCATGAAGGCCCGGCTGGGCTTCGCTGTCTCGGTGAGCGTGGACCCCGACATCCTCATCGTCGACGAGGTCCTCGCGGTGGGCGACGACATCTTCAAGCTCAAGTGCATCGAGAAGATGGAAGAGTTCCGCCAGCAGGGCAAGACGATCCTGTTCGTTAGCCACTCGCTCTTCACCGTCAAGGCGTTTTGCACGATGGGCGTCTGGATCAACAAGGGCGAGGTGATGGAGTACGGCGAGCTCGGCCCCGTCGTGCTCAAGTACGAGGAGTTCCTCAAGCGCGAGCGTGCCAAGCAGCGCGAGAAGGAACGCGAGTCCGCCGGTGGCGAAGACGTGGCGATGGAGAAGAAAGACATCCTCCAGGTCACCGGCTTCCGCATGTTCGACGACTCCGGCGAGCAGACCACCGCGTTCTCATACGGCGAAGACATCCACTTCGAGTTCACTTACGAAGTGAAGAAGCCCATCGAGCGGCTCTCGTTCTGCTACACGGTGCGAAATGCCGAAAAGCTCGAGGTCTACATGTCCGACAAGCAGAACGCGCGCAACCGCATCAACTCGCAGGTCGGCAAGCACACCCTGCGCGTGAAGCTCAAGAAGCCCAACCTCTTGCAGGGCGAGTACCTGCTCTCCGGCGAGCTTTGGAATATGGACTCCACCTTCTACGTGGGACACTCGAACAAGAGGCCGTTCTCTATCATCCAAAGCGAGTACCTGGGCACCGGCATCACGCATATCGACTACGAATTCGACAACGACTAGTAAAAGGTCAGGCTGCCGAAGGCGCGCAGCCGCGCCCGTGTAGATGCAAGAAACGACTGGAGCATAGATGCAACGCGTGTTCGTCGACTCGATCGACTGGGAGCGAGTCGTCCTCATCATCAACGGTCACGTGGAGCCGGCCGGCTCTACGGCACCTGTTCGCCTGCACGTGGAAGACACCCGCACCGGGCTCGTAATCCAGATCCCGGACGCGGTGCCGGAGACGGACGGCACTTTCACCGTGCGCTTCAAGATCATGCAGGCCAACGAGCTCATGCCGCTCGACGTCGGCGAATGGATGCTCTTTGCCGAAGACGGCTTGATGCGCGAGCCGGTGGCGATGGGTGCTGACTTCGCGCTCGACGTCGTGGGCTATCCGGGCATGTTCAGCTCCGTCTACCGCTACTGGGTCTTCCCTGCCCGCGAGCCGATGACCGGCCAGTTCTACTTGGCCGTGAACTACCGCGGTGTGATCCCTCCGGTGCCTGAGACGCCGCTGGAGGCCATCAAGATGGCTCTGTCGCGTCACCTTAGGCAGTGGCGCCAGGATGCCTATCAGGTCGTCTACGGCGTCGTACGAGCCATCGTGCCGAAGAACGGCAAGCGCATCCTGTTCACGTCGGACTCGCGCGACCACCTCTCCGGCAACCTGCTGCACATCTACGAGCGCATGCAGGAGCGCGGGCTGGACCGCGAGTACAAGATGATGGGCGCCTTCAAAGGCAGCATCGCCGACAAGCGCGGCTTGCTGGACAAGTTCACCTTCGCGGCAAAGCTCGCGGTCGCCGACGTTGTGATCATGGACGACTACCACCCCATGACCTACAAGGTGGACTACGACGAGGGTGTGCGCCGCATCCAGGTCTGGCACGCGTCGGGTGCGTTCAAGACCGTGGGCTACAGCCGAATCGGCAAGCCCGGCGGCCCCAACCCGTTCTCGCCCGGCCACAAGAACTACACGCACGCGATCGTGGCCGCAGAGCACGACGTGCCCTTCTACGCGGAGGCCTACGGCATCCCCGAAGAGCGCGTGATCCCGACCGGTATCCCGCGCCTCGACCTCTTCTTCGACGAGGCCTACAAGACGAACACGCGCAATCTCGTCTACGAGACGGTGCCTCAGATTCGCGACCGCTACGTGATCTTGTTCGCGCCGACTTTTCGCGGCGAGGGGCCGCGCGACGCCTACTACGACTACGACCAGCTCGACTTGCCCGCGCTCTACGCGCTGTGTGAGGAGATGGACGCAGTGGTCGTCTTCAAGATGCACCCGTTCGTCATCGAGCCGCTGCCCATCCCCGCCGAATACGCGGACCGCTTCATCGACGCGACCAAGAGCCGCGAGATCAACGAGTTCCTGATGGTGGCCGACCTCGCGATCACCGACTACAGCTCGCTTGTCTTCGAGTACTCGATCCTGGACAGGCCGATGCTGTTCTTCGCCTACGATCTCGAGGAGTACATCTCGACGCGCGACTTCTACGAGCCCTTCGAGGAGTTCGTACCGGGGCGCATCGTGCGCACCTTCGGCGAGATGCTCGACGCGATCCGCAGCCGCGACTTCGAGCAGGAGAAGGTGCACGCGTTTGCGCAGACGCACCTGGGACACTTGGGCCAGCTTGAGGGCGGATCGACCGATCGCGTCATCGACCAGCTGATCCTGGGACGCGGCGAGGCGTGATGCTCACGGCGCGTATATGGATCCTGCGCGCGGCCTCTTTGCTGTTCTCACTGTTGCCGCTGCGCAACAAGGTCGTCTTCGCCTCGACGCACGCTCGTTCGCTGGGCGGCAACATGAAGTGCATCTACGACGAGCTTGTCGCGCGTGACTGCAACGTTAGGCTCGTCTTCCTCGACGGCGATCGCGGAGTGGGCTTCGGCGGCAAGCTTAAGACGCTGTGGAAGGGCGTGCTCGGCGAGTACCACATCGCCACGGCACGCGTCTTCATCGTGGACGACTACTACTTCCCGCTCTACGTCGCGAGCCCCAAGCCTCAGACCGCGATCATTCAGACGTGGCATGCGTGCGGCGCGTTCAAGAAGGTCGGCTACAGCGTGCTCGACAAGTCGTTCGGCGCGAGCGACGAGCTCGTGCGCCGCGTGCGCATCCACTCCAACTACACCGCGTGCCTTGTCGCTTCGCACAACGCCGTCCCCGCCTACTCCGAGGCCTTCGGCCAGCCCGCCGAGCGCTTCGTCCCCGAGGTCGGCATCCCGCGTACCGACGTCTTCTTCGACGAGGCGCGCAAGGCAGCTGCCGAAGGTGCCGTGCGCCAGCGCTACGAGCTGCCCGAGGACAAGCGCGTCATCCTCTACGCACCGACCTTCCGCGGCGACTCTCGCCATGAGGCCGCCTACCATGACGACCTCGATCTGGGACTGCTCGCCGACAGGCTGCGCGACGACTACGTGCTCCTGCTGAGACTCCACCCGTTCGTGGCGTCACAGGCCGCGATCCCTTCGGCAGCTCGGGGCTTTGCCATCGACGCCTCGGACTACCCCGACATCAACGACCTCATGCTCGTGAGCGACGTGCTGCTCACCGACTACTCGAGCGCGATCTACGAGTTCTCGCTGCTCGAACGGCCCATGGTCTTCTTCGCGCCCGACTACGAGGCGTACGAGGCTGAGCGTGGCTTCTACTTCGACTACGCCACCGGCGTGCCCGGTCCGCTCTTCACCACGAGCGCACAGGTCGCCGACTTCCTGGCGGCTGGTGACTTCGATATGGAGCGAGTGCGGGCGTTTCGCGCCGAGTCGTTCGACGCAGCCGACGGGCACTCCTCGGCGCGCGTCGTGGACCAGCTCGTCTTGCCGAAACTGCCGGGAGCCTGCGGGTAGGGCGACCGGCACAAAAGGGAATGAACCAGACCGAACTACCCCGCGTCAAAGAGGTTGTCAGCCCCCATCGCCTCAAGGGAGCCATCATGTTGCGCCGCTACTGGTTCGTCATCGCGCTCGTCGCCGTTCTCGCGCTCGGTGCTACCGGGTGTACGGCGCAGCAGCCTACTCCTGAGCCCTCGCAACCCGTACAAACGCCTACCGAGCAGCCGGGTGGTGCGGCCGGGGGCGACGCAGGCGCGGGCGCAGCGGGCGACCTGATGCCGGCGCCTGGCTTCTACGAGCAGGCTGACAACAGAGTCATGGTCATCGGCGTCCTCACCTACAAGACGATCGAAGGCGGCTTCTGGGCCGTCATCGACAAGACCGGTATCAGCGGCCCCAAGGGCGCGGTACTGGCCGTCATCGCCAACATCCAAGAGGACAACGCCACCTACAAAGCACTCGCCGGAACGCAGGTCGTAGTGACCGGCACGAAGGCGGGCGGCGTGTCCATTCGGCAAGCCGGACCCGAGATCGAAGCGACCGACATCCAGCCCTATGGCTCTGGTGGCCCCGCACAGTAGCGACATCGCGCCCGTTACGCGGTACGGTATCCGCGACAATTTCGGTTCGCATGTGGGGGTGTTCGGCGCGTTGAAGACCGCTATTGCCTGGGTGGGCGGCGTACTCGTCGCGGGCGTTTTCGCTTGGGGCGCATTCCACCTCTTCATCCCAACTATCAACTCGCAGCAGGTCTCGCCCTCCGGCCATCCGCAAGGGTCGTGCTGGGCGTGCCACATGGTCTCGGCTAACGCCAAGATCATCGAGTCCGAATGACCGTGCGCTAGGAAGGGATACCTCGATGGGCGAGTTCTGGAGCGGTTGGTGGTGGCCGGCGGCGACGGCGTTGCTCGGGTTCGCCTTCACGTGGCTCGTCTTCTCCCAGTGGCTGCACCGCCGCAAGTCCCACCAGCTCGCGTGGTCGGTGGGCCTGTTGATGTATGCGGTCGCCGCCGTGATGGAGGCGGTCTCCGAGGCCTCCGGCGTGTGGAACCCCACCGTCTACCGCTTCTACATCGTGCTCGCCGCCTCGATGGTGGGCTACCTCGGTTTGGGCTCCTACTACCTGCTGGCCAAGAAGAAGCTCGGGCCGCGCATCTACCTCACGTTCCTGCTCGTGTGTGAAGCCGTCTTCTTCTACGGCGTCTTCACCAAAGAGCTGCTGATGGACAAGCTCGTCCCCGGCATCACCGTGGGCGGCCAGGCGCTAGGCGCCGGCGGCAGCTTCCCCCGCATCATGTCGCTCCCCTTCAACATCACCGGCACTCTCTTCTTGCTGGGCGGCGCGATCGTCTCGATCGTGCGCTTCGCACGGAAGAAGGAGTACGCCTACCGCATGTGGGCAAACGTGCTCATCGCGATCGGCACGCTGTGTATCGCGGCGGCCGGCTCGATGGCGCGCGCTGGCTCGACAGCCGGCCTCTACCCGGGCGAGATGGTAGCCTCCGCGATCCTGCTGGCGGGCTTCCTGATGGCAGGCACCCTCGAAAAGGGCACGAAGGCCGCAATTGCGCACGGCCAGGAGCGCAGAGCCGCCGCAAAGGCCTCGAGCCAAGAGCCGCCAACTGCCGAAGAGACGGTCTAGCCGCGCATCTTCGGCATCAGTGAGAACCCGTTCGGCAAGGCACCTGCGTTACGAGTCGATATCGCGCTGGTGAGCATGCGCGCGCGTCGGAGTACACTTTCACGCGGCTATCTGACCCGCATTCGACTCGATGAGAGATACGTGAGGCCGCTTCGGTGAACAAGATGTCGTTCCGCTCCCTCGCAACGGGGATCGTCGGCGTATTCGCAGCACTAGGGCTCGCGCTCGCGGCGGTCGTCGTCGCTTCCTACATCTGGACCGAGTACGCGTGGTTCAAGAGCATGAAGCTCACGTCGGTCTTCATGATCCGCCTGATGTCGCAGGGCGGCTTCTGGCTGATCGGCACCGCAATAGCGTTCGTGGCGCTGTTCGCGGCAGCTACCGTGGCGCGCAAGCTTGTGGGCGGCCCGAAGCTGGTGGGACGCATCGCGCTGTGGGGGTCGCTCGTGCTCGCGACGCTCGTGAGCTGGGACCTCGCGCAGCACTGGATGCAGCTGCGGCTCGCGGTTTCCGGCCCCGCGTTCGGTATGAACGACCCGCTGTTCGGCCGCGACATCGGCTTCTTCATCTTCTCGCTGCCAGCGCTTGAGGTTCTCGCGCGCTGGGCAAGCGACGTCATCGTTCTCGCAATCGTCTTCGTGCTCGGCATCGTGTTCGTGCCCACGCTCTTCGACATCGGCGGCTCGATGGAGGGCAAGTGGTGGCGATTCAAGTCACTCGCCTCGGTGCTCACAGGCATCGTGCTGGTCTCTTCGTCGTTCGGCCTGTTCGTCTCGCTCTTCAAGATCGTGCTGTCGTCGCGCACGTCGTACTTCGGGGCCGCCTACACCGACACGCACGCGCAGCTGCCGGCCAACATCATCATTCTTGCGATGACGCTGCTGGTGGCGGTGGTCTTCTTCGCCACGGCGAAGTCCAAGAACCTCAAGATCCCGGGCTACGCTTTCGTAGCGTGGATCGTGGTCGCCTCCATCGCCGGCGGACTGTGGCCGAGTGTCGTGCAGAACTACGTGGTCAAGCCGAACGAGGCCACGCTCGAGCTGCCCTACATCTCTCGCAACATCGCGATGACGCGCACCGCTTTCGACCTTGAGACGGTGAAGGGCGAGCAGTACGCCGTGGAGTCGGCGGTCGCTTCTGGAAACGCCGAAGCGGCGGCGGCAACGCTGTCCAATGCCCGCATCTGGGCGCCTTCGACCGCGGCCTCGGCCTACGACCAGCTGCAGACGATCCGCCCCTACTACCGCATGTCCGCGATCGACATCGACCGCTACATCGTGAACGGCCAGCCCGAGCAGGCGCTCGCTGCCGCCCGACTTGTGGATGCCTCGAGGCTGCCGAAGCCGGCACGCACATGGGTCAACAAGCACCTCGTCTACACGCACGGCTACGGCGCCGCCATCTCTTCGGCGAACGACGCGACCTCGCAGGGCTTCCCGCACTTCCTCGTGGGCGAGGTGCCGCCGAAGGTCGCCGACACCGTGGCCGCTAAGTCGCCTGAGCTCAAGATCTCCGAGCCGCGCGTCTACTACGGCGAGGGCGCGAAGGACTACGCGATCGTCAATACGAGCCTCGACGAGTTCGATCACCCGGTCGGCGAGAAGAACGTGACGACCCGCTACGAGGCGCAGGCTGGCGTTCCTTTCGGCAACGCGCTTGCTCGAATCGCTTGGGCGATCCGCTTCGGCAGCGACCAGATCGTCTTCTCCGACTACCTGAAGAGCGACAGCCGCGTGCTCATGTATCGCGACGTGAAGCAGCGCGCGAAGCGTATCGCGCCGTGGCTCTCCTACGACAAGAAGCCGTACGCGGCGGTCGTGGACGGGCGCATCGTGTGGATCTTGGACGCCTACACGTCGAGCAAGCACTTCCCCTACTCGCAGCCGCTCGACGATGGCACCAACTACCTGCGCAACTCGGTCAAGGTCGTCGTGGACGCGTATACGGGCGACACGCACTTCTATGCAGTCGGCGACGATCCGGTGCGCGACGCGTGGGCCAAGATCTACCCCGAAGTCCTGACTCCGGCCGCTGAGGTGCCCGCCTCCTTCGCCGCTCACTTTCGCGCCCCGCGCAAGCTCTTCACCGCTCAGGCGAAGGTCTACCGCACCTACCACATGACCGATCCCACCGTCTTCTACAACAAGGAAGACGTCTGGTCGGTGCCCGACGGGTTGGACGGCGAGGCCTCCTACCTCATGCTCGACTTGGCCGACTCCACTCCTGGCCCGAACCTCTATCTCATGCAGCCGTTCACGCCGGTGGGTCGCGACAACCTGATTGGCTGGATGGCCACGGCATGCGACCCGGCCGACTACGGCAAGCGCACCGTATTCATGCTGCCGAAAGAGCGCGTCACGCTCGGTCCTACGCAGGCACGGGCCCGCATCAACCAGGATCCGCAGATCTCGCCTCAGCTCTCGCTGTGGGACCAGCGCGGCAGCAAGGTCATCTTCGGCCAGATGCTGGTGCTGCCGAGCGAGAATACGATCACCTACGTGCAGCCGATCTTCCTTCAGGCCGCCAAGTCCGCGCCCACAGAGCTCGCTCGCGTAGTCGTGATGAACGGCGACCACGTAGAGATGGCCGAGACGCTGCCCGCGGCGCTCGACAAGGCCTTCGGCGTGAAGACCGTGGATGCGACGCGCCCTGATGGCGCGCAGACAGCGGCGTCTCAGGCCAAGATCGATGAGGTCGACGCTGAGATCGAGACCCTCGTGGAGAGCCTGAACGCAGCCAAGGCTCGCGGCGACATGACGACGTACGGTGTGCTGCTCACTGAGATCGAGCGCGCGATCCAGCAGCGCGCGGCGCTGACCGGTCAGGCGGCCGGCCAGTGAGCGACGCTGCTGGGGTGAGCGGCGGAGCGCGCCGAATCGAGAAGTCGCAGAACGTCAGCCGCATGTGCATGGTGTGTGGCCGCGACAACAACCTGAGCCTGAAGGCGCGCTTCTACGAGCTGGACGACGGCGAGCTCGTGGGCATCTTCACGCCGCGCACCGAACACCAGAGCTACCCGGGACGGCTGCACGGCGGCGTCTCTTCGGCGATTCTCGACGAGACGATTGGGCGGGCGGTCAACATCACCGACCCCGACGCCTGGGGCGTGACGATTGAGCTCACGGTGAAGTACCGCAAGCCTGTGCCGACCGACGGCGAAGTTCGCGCGGTGGCGCGCATCACCAGGGACTCGCGCCGCATCTTCGAGGGCACGGGCGAGATCGTGCTCGACGACGGCACCGTGGCGGTTGAGGCTACGGGCCGCTACATCAAGATGCCGATCGACAAGATCGCCGACGGCGACTTCGCAGCTGAGTGGTTCGAAGACGTGCGCGCGCACCCCGACGAGATCGAGCTCTAGGCGGCGTCGGGACGCGGCTCCCACAGCGTCAGCGTCACATCGAGGGTGACTTCCATCGGCTCAGGCAGCTTCGCGATGCGCGCGGACAGCTCCGCGGACTCTACGTGATAGGCGCTCGGCCCCATCCCCACGACGGTCATGATCTCGTCGTGCGTGAGTTCGAGCTTCGAGCCGACGTGGCGGTCCGCGCTACGTTCGAAGAGCACTCCGAGCTGGTCGAAGACGCGCGCGTCCTTGTCGCGGTCCACTGCGAGCAGCCCGAGCGCCGAGACGAGTTCAGTGAGGTGTTCGGGACCGGGCGTCACGACTACGAGCAGGCCAGCGGGCGTGAGCACCCGCGCGAACTCGGCGGCGTTGCGTGGCGCAAAGATGTCCAGCAAGACAGCGACGCTCGCGTCGCGCAGTGGCAGGGCGTCCCAGGCGTTGGCGACCACCGAGGCGATCGCAGGGTGCGCTTTGGCTGCCCTGCGCGCGGCGTACTTCGACAGGTCGAGCGCCACGCCGGTGGATCCGGGTGCGGCGTCGAGCGCAGCTGCGAGGTAGTAGGCGGTCCCTGCGCCGACCTCAGCCATGACGCAGCCCGATGTCGAGCAGAACGCGACTTCGGCGGCGACCGCTTCGGCGATTGGCGCGAAGTGCCCTCGTGCAAGGAAGTCGGCGCGTGCCTCCACCATCTGGGCGGTATCGCCTGCCGAAGGGGCACCAGCTGTGAGCAGGTTCGCGTAGCCCTGGCGCGCTATATCGAAGGCATGCCCCTGCTCGCAGCGCAGGACGTTCTCCGCGTGCGCGAGCGAGGTGCCGCAGACCGGGCACGCAAGTACAGCTACAGCTTCAGCCTTCACGCGCCCCTCCTCGTTCTGCTCGTTTCCTCTTCGGCAGCATAGCCGAGTGGCGCGGACGCGGAGGCTTCCATGTGGTCGCACGCACGTCGCGACAAAGCGGTTGCACGACAAAATGGTTAGTTGTATAACTGTTTGGTACCTAACGGTTATAACCGGCGGTCAGTCTGCCGAAGTGGACTCGCCCGCCTCCCCTGCACGAAAGGCCAACATTTGATGCGCGACTTCCCGCATCCCCACCCCCATCCCCACCGGCACGACTGCGCCGGCGAGGGTGGAGCACCGCAGATTGAGGGGCTCGACCCGCTGTCGATGCAGGTCTTCCACGAGCTCAAGCGCCATGGCCACATCCAGCGGCAGATTATGACGCGCGGCGTCTCGACCGGCTTCAGCTTCCCGCGCGTGGCATGCCTGCGCACGCTCGCCCATGCCGACGGCATCAGCCAGCGAGACCTCGCCGAGATGCTGCACCTGTCGCGGCCGACAGTCACCACGCTGCTGCAAGGCCTCGAGGATGACGGCTACATCGAGCGTCGCGCCGACGAGAAGGACCGCCGGGTCACGCGCGCATTCATCACCGAGCGCGGTCGCGAGGTGAACGCCGAAGGGCGCGAGTTCTTCACGCGCCAGCTCAACGCGACTATCGGCACCATGAGCGAGGACGACCGCTCCGAGCTTGCACGGCTCCTCAAGCAGCTCAACGACCTAGGGGCCCAGTTCATGAACGAGAACGGCGAAGGGAACGCATAAGTGATTCGGCTTCTATCCAACTACCTCAAGCCCTACCGCAAGCAGCTGGTCATCGTCATCGTGCTTCTGCTCACGCAGGCGATCACCAACTTGTATCTGCCAGAGCTCAACGCCGACATCATCAACAACGGTGTCGCCAAGGGCGATGTGGGCTACATCTGGCAGATCGGCGGCATCATGCTGCTGGTCACTCTGCTGATGGGCGTCGCATCCATCGTGGGCGTCTACTACGGCTCCAAGACCTCGATGGCCTTCGGCCGTGACGTGCGCGCCGCGATCTTCCACCGCGTGGGCGCGTTCTCGCAGACCGAGATCAACAAGTTCGGGACGCCGTCGCTTATCACGCGCAACACCAACGACGTACAGCAGGTCCAGATGGTCGTGCTGATGTCGCTGAACGTGCTCGTACTCGCGCCGTTCATGGGCATCGGCGGCATCATCATGGCGCTGCGCCAAGACATCCCGCTCTCGGGCACACTCGTGGTGATCGTGCCGTTCATGGCCGTCTTCCTCTACTTCCTGGTCTCGCGCACGCTGCCTCTCTTCGGCGCGATGCAGAAGAAGGTCGACCGCATCAACCAGGTCATGAGGGAGACGCTCTCTGGCGTACGGGTCATTCGCGCGTTCGTGCGCGACGACTACGAGAAGGCGCGCTTCGCCGAAGCGAACGCGGACCTCACCAAGACGGCGACGACCGTCTTCAGGCTCTTCTCGCTGATGTGGCCGACGCTGATGGGCGTGATGAACCTGTCGATGGTCGCGATCATGTGGTTCGGCGGGCACCGCATCGCGAGCGGCGCGATGCCGATAGGCAACCTCACCGCATTCCTCAACTACGTCACCCAGATCCTGTTCTCGGTGATGATGGCGACGTTCATGCTCACGATGCTTCCGCGTGCAGCCGCTTCGGCGTCGCGCATCAACGAGGTACTCGAGACCGAGCCGACCGTCGAAGACCCGGCCGTGCCGAAGTCGCCGAGCGTGAAGCGTGGCTGCCTCGAGTTCCGTGGCGTGGAGTTCCGCTATCCCGGCGCGCAGGACCCCGTGCTCTCCGACATCAGCTTCGAGGCCGGGCCGGGTGAGACCACCGCGATCATCGGCTCGACGGGCAGCGGCAAGTCCACGCTCGTCAACCTCATCCCCCGCTTCTACGACGCCACGGGCGGCAGCGTGCTGGTAGATGGCACCGACGTGCGCGAGATGGCCCAGGAAGACCTCTGGAGCCGAATCGGCTTCATCCCGCAGCGCGCGTTCCTGTTCTCAGGCACGGTGGCGAGCAACCTGCGCTACGGCGACGAGTCCGCGACCGATGAGGACCTGTGGCATGCGCTGAAGATCGCGCAGGGCGAGGAGTTTGTCCGCGAGATGCCCGAGGGCCTTTCGGCATCGATCGCCCAAGGCGGCACGAACGTCTCCGGCGGCCAGCGCCAGCGCCTCGCTATCGCACGCGCGCTGGTCAAGCGCCCCGAGATCTACGTCTTCGACGACTCGTTCTCCGCGCTCGACTTCAAGACCGACGCGCGCCTGAGAGCAGCGCTTGCCGACGAGACCCATGAGGCGACCGTCATCGTCGTTGCCCAGCGCGTCTCCACGATCATGAGCGCCGACCGCATCGTCGTGCTCGACGAGGGCCGCGTGGTTGGCATCGGCGCCCACAGCGAACTGATGGATACCTGCGAAACGTACCGAGAGATCGTCTACTCGCAGCTTACGGAAGAGGAGATCGCCTAGCATGGCGGAGCACAACGATAACAAGACTCCCGCCGGTGGCGGACCCGGTCGCGGCCCGCGCCGCGGTGGCGGCGGCCCGATGATGGGCGGCCACGGTGTAGTCGGCACCGGCGTGACGTCCAAGAACTTCGGCCAGTCGGCCAAGCGCCTGGGCAGCTTGCTCAAGCCGCACGCGGCCATGATCGCGCTCGTCATCGCGCTTGCCATCGTGAGCGTCACGCTCTCGACGGTCGGCCCGCGCATTCTGGGCAAGGCCACGAACGTGCTGTTCGCAGGCGTCATCTCGGCCAAGCTGCCGGCGGGCGCCACCAAGGCGCAGGTAATCGCGGGGCTCCAGGCCAAGGGCCAGACGCAGTTCGCCCAGATGCTATCTGGCATGACGCTCACGCCAGGCATCGGCGTCGACTTCGGCGCGCTCGGCCAGATCCTGTTGCTGCTCACGGGGCTCTACCTGGTCTCGTGGGTCTTCGGCTGGCTGCAGCAGTACCTGACGGTCGGCGTTTCGCAAGGCATCGTCTACGACCTGCGCAACTCGGTCGACGCGAAGCTCACGCGCCTGCCGCTCAGGTACTTCGACGAGCACCCGCGTGGCGACATCCTTTCGCGCGTCACCAACGACATCGACAACATCGCCCAGACGCTCCAGCAGGCGCTGACGCAGATCACGACCTCGGTGCTCACCGTCATCGGCGTGCTGATCATGATGTTCTGGATCAACCCGCTGCTGGCCGCGATCTCCCTGCTCACGGTGCCGATCTCGGTGGTCGTCACGATTCAGATCGCCAAGCGCTCGCAGAAACAGTTCGCCGCCCAGTGGGAGCACACGGGAACGCTGAACGGCCACATCGAAGAGACGCACACGGGCCGCAACATCGTGAAGGTATTCGGCCACGAGGCCGATGCCGAAGCCCAGTTCGAAGTGGAGAACGAGAAGCTCTTCCAGGCCGGCTTCAAGGCGCAGTTCATCTCCGGCATCATCCAGCCGGCGATGAACTTCATCAGCAACCTCAACTACGTAGCCATCGCCGTCATTGGTGGCCTGAAGGTAGCCAACGGCTCGCTCACGCTAGGCGACGTGCAGGCGTTCATCCAGTACTCGCGCCAGTTCACGTGGCCGATCACTCAGCTCGCCTCAATCGCAAACGTGATGCAGTCGGCCGTCGCCTCCGCCGAGCGCGTATTCGAGCTGCTCGACGAGCCGGAGCAGATCGCCGACCCGGCCGAGCCGATTCGCCTGGGACAGGCCACCGGCCACATCGAGCTCGAGAACGTCTCCTTCCGCTACAAGCCTGAGGAGCCGCTCATCGAGGAGTTCAGCCTGGACGTCGCCCCCGGCCAGACAGTCGCGATCGTCGGCCCGACGGGTGCGGGCAAGACGACCATCGTCAACCTGCTCATGCGCTTCTACGAGATCGACGGCGGCCATATTCGAGTCGACGGTATCGACACTCAGGCGATGACGCGCGAGGACGTGCGACGGGTCTTCGGCATGGTGCTGCAAGACGCGTGGCTCTTCGGTGGCACGATCCGCGACAACATCGCCTACGGCCGCGAGGGTGCGACCGAGGCCGAGATCATGGCGGCTGCCGAAGCGGCGCACGTCGACCACTTCGTACGCACGCTGCCCGACGGCTACGACACCGTGCTCGACGACGACAGCACCAACGTCAGCCAGGGCGAGAAACAGCTGCTCACCATCGCGCGCGCCTTCCTCGCCGACCCCGAGGTGCTCATCCTCGACGAGGCGACGAGCTCGGTCGACACGCGTACGGAGGTGCTCATCCAGAAGGCGATGTCGCGCCTGATGGCGAACCGCACGAGCTTCGTGATCGCGCACCGGCTCTCCACAATCCGCGATGCCGACACGATCATCGTGATGAACCACGGTCGCATCATCGAACAGGGCACACACACCGAGCTTCTGGCAGCGAGCGGCTTCTACGCCGACCTCTACAACAGCCAGTTCTCAGAGGCGCTCGACGAAGCGAGCTAGGCCGAGGGAGCTGCCGCAAGGCGTCGCGACATAGCTTGAACGAGGCGAGAGGTCCTATCCGGGCTCCTCGCCTCCGTCTGTCTGCGGCTTTCTGCCGCCTGTCGCCGCTATCTGCCGAAGGTCGCGAGGGGTGCGCCCTTCGCGTGTTTGCGGGGGATTTCGGCTTGACGTGCCTTCGGCACTCAACCACTATATGTTGTGTTGCGGTTCCCCAGACCACAAGATATGGGGCCACGAGGGACGGCCTGGGGCCTGTTTCCGCAGCAAATACGCAGCAATGCGCGTACGGGGTGTGTCGTGAGGGGCGGGTGAGCCGAGGCTTCGGCCGCTCCTGTTCTCATCCTCTCGCGCCTATGAGACGAAGGACTTGAGGGTGGAAACAGACAAGCGCGTCGCACCAACACATGTAATCAAGCGCGAGGGCGAAGCCGTCCCGTTTGACGCTGACAAGATCAAGCGGGCCATCGAGCGTGCCGGCGTGGCCTCCGGCGAGTTCGACGCCACCGAGGCGTTTCTGCTCACCGCGCAGGCGCTCAAGGTGCTCAAGCACCGCTTCGGCGACGCAGAGCCCGACATCGAGCAGATTCAGGACGTCGTGGAGCAGGTGCTCATCTCCGCGAACCACCTCGCGACGGCTCGCGCCTACATCGTCTACCGCGAGCAGCGCGCCCGCCTGCGCGAGGACAAGAAGACTGTCGTCGAGGTCGAGAGCTCGATCAACGAGTACCTCGACCGCGCTGACTGGCGCGTGAACGCGAATGCCAACCAGGGCTACTCGCTGGGCGGCCTCATCCTGAACGTGTCGGGCAAGGTCATCGCCAACTACTGGCTGTCCCACGTCTACCCGGCCGAGGTCGGCATGGCGCACCGCGACGGTTCGATCCACATCCACGATCTCGACATGCTCGCCGGCTACTGCGCGGGCTGGTCGCTTCGCACGCTCATCACCGAGGGCCTCAACGGCGTCCCGGGCAAGGTCGAGTCTGCCCCGCCGAAGCACCTCTCGAGCGCCGTGGGCCAGATCGTGAACTTCCTGGGCACGCTTCAGAACGAGTGGGCCGGCGCGCAGGCGTTCTCGAGCTTCGACACCTACATGGCGCCCTTCATCCGCCTCGACGACCTCTCCTACGACCAGGTCCGCCAGTCGATCCAGGAGCTCGTCTACAACCTCAACGTGCCTTCGCGTTGGGGCACGCAGACGCCGTTCACGAACCTCACCTTCGACTGGACGTGCCCGGACGACCTCAAGGACCAGCGCCCTGTAATCGGTGGCGTGGAGTGCGACTTCACCTACAGCGAGCTGCAGCGCGAGATGGACATGATCAACCGCGCCTACATCGAGGTCATGACCGAGGGCGACGCCAAGGGCCGCGTCTTCACCTTCCCGATCCCGACCTACAACATCACGCCCGAGTTCCCGTGGGAGTCTGAGAACGCGAACCTGCTCTTCGAGATGACCGCCAAGTACGGACTGCCCTACTTCCAGAACTTCGTGAACTCCGAGCTCACGCCGAACATGGTGCGCTCGATGTGCTGCCGCCTGCAGCTCGACCTCACCGAGCTTCTCAAGCGCGGCAACGGCCTCTTCGGCAGCGCGGAGCAGACCGGTTCGCTGGGTGTCGTCACCATCAACTGCGCGCGCCTCGGCTTCCTCTACAACGGCGACGAGGCCGCTCTGTTCGGCGCGCTCGACACGCTGCTGGAGTACGGACGCACCTCGCTCGAGCTCAAGCGCAAGGTCATCCAGCGCCACATCGACAACGGGCTGTTCCCCTACACCAAGCGCTACCTGGGCACCCTGCGCAATCACTTCTCGACGATCGGCGTGAACGGCATCAACGAGATGATCCGCAACTTCACCAACGACGCCGAAGACATCACGACGCCGTGGGGCCGCGAGTTCGGCCTGCGCTTCCTAGACCACGTGCGCGACGAGATCACCCGCTTCCAGGAGGAGACCGGCCACCTCTACAACCTCGAGGCCACTCCCGCCGAAGGCACCACCTACCGCTTCGCCCGCGAGGACAAGAAGCGCTATCCCGAGATCGTCCAGGCCGGCACCGATGACAACCCGTACTACACCAACTCGAGCCAGCTGCCCGTGGGCTACACCGACGACCCGTTCGAGGCGCTTGCCATGCAGGAAGAGCTGCAGCGCAAGTACACCGGCGGCACGGTGCTTCACCTCTACCTGGGTGAGCGCGTTTCTTCGGCAGAGGCCTGCAAGAAGCTCGTACGCCGCTCGCTGGAGGGCTTCCGCCTCCCCTACGTCACCATCACTCCGACGTTCTCCGTGTGCCCCACGCACGGATACCTCGCCGGTGAGCACCAGTTCTGCCCGAAGTGCGACGAGGAGCTCGTCGCCAAGAAGCGCGCAGCCGCCTGCTGCGACTAGTCGAGAAGGAGAATTCCGATGAGCGAGATCACCGTCATCACCGAAGCACCCGCCGTCGAGCTGACCGACGAGGAGCGCACGCAGTGTGAGGTCTGGACCCGAGTCATGGGCTACCACCGCCCCGTCAACTCGTTCAACAAGGGCAAGCAGGGCGAGTACGCCGAGCGCGTCTGCTTCACGGAGGCCGCGTCCAACCTTGCCTAGTTCGTCTGGAAACACCGGCGCGGCTCCCAGTGGGGGCCGCGCTTCTGCACTTCGCATCGGCGGGCTCGTCCGAATGTCGTCAGTCGACTGGCCGGATGAGCTCGCCGCTGTCTTGTTCTTGCAGGGCTGCCCGTGGCGCTGCGCCTACTGCCACAACCAGCACCTCCTTCCTGCCGAAGGTGACAGCGCGCTGACGTGGGCAGAGGTTGCCGACTTCCTCGCCTCGCGCGTGGGACTGCTCGACGGCGTCGTCTTCTCTGGAGGCGAGCCGCTCGCACAGGCGGCGGTTGCCGAGGCCATTGCCGAGGCGCGTTCGCTGGGACTTCGCGTGGCCCTGCACACCGGCGGCGTGATGCCCGAGCGCTTCGCCGAGCTGCTGCCGATGCTTTCTTGGGTCGGCTTTGACGTGAAGGCGCCCTTCGGCGACTACGAGCGCGTGACCGGCGTGGCAGGCAGCGGAGAGCGCGCACTGGAGTCGCTGCGGGCGCTTGTGGCAAGCGGCGTCCCCTTCGAAGCGCGCACCACGGTGCACGCCGACCTCCTTTCGGCAGACGACCTTCGGCAGATGGGCGCTGAGCTTGCGGCCGAGGGCGTGACCGTGTGGATCTTGCAGCCGTTTCGCACCGACGGCAGCCCCCTTGAGCTCCCGCACAGCACCATCGACTTTGAAGATCTCGCCGAAGAGCTGCGCGAACTGGTGCCCGGAATAGCGGTACGCTAGGGCCATGAAGGCTCTGTGGCTCGAAGACCGCCAGCTCTCAGTTCGCGACGTCGACCCGGTACGCCTCGAAGGTGAGGCGCTCGTGCGGATCGACCTGTCGGGCGTGTGCGGCACCGACCTCGAGCTTGTTCGCGGCTACTACCCCTACACCGGCGTGCTGGGCCACGAGTTCGTCGGCCACGTGGTTGAATCGCCCGACCCGGCGTGGATCGGCAAGCGCGTGGTGGGCGAGATCAACGCGTCGTGCGGCGAGTGCCCGACGTGCCTGGCAGGCCGACCGACCCACTGCGAGCAACGAACCGTGCTGGGCATCGTCGCCCGCAATGGAGTCCACGCTGAGTTCGCATCAATCCCGCTGGCCAACCTCTTTGAGGTGCCTGCCGAAGTGCCCGACGATGCGGCCGTGTTCTTAGAGCCAATCGCAGCTGCGGTGGAGATTCTGCAGCAGGTCTCGATCGGGTCGCGTGACCGGGTGCTGCTCGTTGGTGCTGGGCGGCTGGGGCAGCTCGTGGCCCAGGTGGTTGCGACCACGGGCGCGAGCCTCGAGGTTCTTGCGCGCCACGACTGGCAGCGCGAGCTGCTGCATTCGCGCGCGATCGACGTCATCGAGCCCGAGGCTGTGGCGCCCGACAGCTATGACATCGTCATCGAAGCCACCGGCTCCGCCTCCGGGCTCGACCAAGCGATCGCGGCCGTGCGCCCGCGCGGCATCCTCGTGCTGAAGTCGACCTACGCCGATGCGGTGACGGTCGACCTAGCGCCGGTTGTGGTCAACGAGATCACCGTCGTCGGCTCGCGCTGCGGCCCCTTCGGCCCGGCGCTCGAGCTGCTCGCGCAAGGTGCGGTGGATCCGACCGGGCTCATCGAAGCACGCTACCCGCTCACAGAAGCCGTCGCCGCGATGGAACACGCGGCGCGCCGTGGGGCGATGAAGGTACTGATCCAGCCTTAGGGGGAGTCTACGCATGGCGCCCGACGTCACGTCGCTCATCGAATCGATCGCGTCCGACATCGCCGCGCTGTGTGCGGGCCCGGACAGGCAGCCTGGCACCGCGCAGAACCGGGCCGCGACTGACTACGCTATCGGGGTGTTGCGCGCCACAGGCGCCGTCGTCACCGTGCTGCCGTTCGAAGTCCCTGAGTGGATCGCCGGCTCGGCCACGCTCGACGTGGCGGGACTGACCTACCCGCTTCATCCCGGACCGTATTCGGCAGCGGTGGCGCACACGACGAACCTGGTCACGGCGGCGACGGTCGAAGACCTCGGCTTGCTGCGCGAGGAGGCCCGCGACGCCGTGATCCTGCTGCACGGCGACATCGCGCGAGAGCAGCTCACGCCTCGTGCGTACCCGTGGTACTCGAACCCCGCGCACGCGGCGATCTACGTCACTCTCGAGTCTCTAGCGCCCGCCGCGATTATCGCCGCCACCGGCAAGAACCCGGCGATGACGGCCGCTCGCGAGCCGTTCCCTCTCATCGAGGACCCGGCGTTTCCCATCCCAACCGCGTACTGCGCACTTGCCGAAGGGGACGCTCTGCTCTCGCACGCGGGCGACGTCGTGCGTGTCGAGATCGACTCATCGGTGAGGCCGTCTTCCGGCGTGCAGCCGGTGGCCCGCATCGGGCGCGGCACGTCCGGGCGGCGCATCATCGTGGCGGGGCACCTCGACAGCACGTGGGGCTCGCCCGGGGCGCTCGACAACGCTGCCGGCGCGGTCACCGCGATCTCGGTCGCGCGCCTGCTGGCGGCAGACCCGCCGAGTGCGAGTGTCGAGATCGTGCCATTCAACGGCGAAGACCACGCAACCTCACCGGGAGAGGTCGCCTACCTCGACGCCAACCCAGACGGATTCGGCGACGTGGCACTGATGATCAACGTCGACGGATCGGGCTTTCGCGGCTCGCCCGCGGCGCTCTCCAGCTATGGCGTGAGCGCGCAGATCGACGCGGTCATAGACGCGGTGCTCGCGGACTTCCCCGACATTGACCGAGGGCCGGAGTGGTTCGCGAGCGACCACGCGATCTTTGCGATGCGAGGGGTGCCCTCGCTTGCCATCACGTCAAGGGACTTCGGCGATCTCTGGGAGTCGATCGCGCACACCACTCACGACGTTGCAGACAACCTCGACTATGAGCTGATAGCGCAGGTGGCGTTCGCCATCGAGAAGATCATTCGGCAGGTCGACGCGCTGGACTAGCGGGCCTTCGCGGCTACTGTGGCACGACCGTGACGACCGGCGAGTCGCCTACCGCGACATGCCCGTGGGCCGTCGGCGCACCGCTGACGGTGATGACGCCCCGGTCGAACTGCCAGAAGTCGACAGACCACGGCACGTTGGATGCGATGGCGAGACCCTCGCCGTCGACGGTGAGGGTGAGGCTCTTCTGCACGTTGGCCGAGACGGAGACGCTCGCCACCGAGGTCGGTGCGGGAGCTGCGTAGGCTGGCGTGAGCGAGGGCTGGGCGAAGAAGACCAGCACCAGCGGGAACCACAGGCGAATCCACAACCGGAGGACCTGCGCCTGAGAAACGCGATGCGACGAGGCAACGTTCATGCCTCGTCGCGCCGCGTCCTTGCGAGTGACCCTTTGCGTCATGGTGGCGACCTTCGCCTAGTCGGGCCCCCCGAGCCCTAACGCCCTTGCTTTGTGAGGAGTTCCTTGAAGGGGCGTCTACCTAACTCATCGGTCGACAGCACGACGGTCTGCACGGAGCCTTTCCCCGTTTGGCGACGGGCATTTGGCGCAGCGGGGTCAGGAATTGGAGCAGTCCGCAACAGCAGGAGTCGAAGGCGTCGCTACGACGCCGTCGCTCGATACTCTTAGGCTGATTCGGAGCTAGGGATTCTCGATGCGAACGGGGGCCGTGCCCTTCACAGCGACGACCCCTTCGGCGATGCGGGCCTCTTCGACTGTGACCCCCGGAATGGCCCGCAGGTACTCGTTCAAGTACGCGATCACGGCGTCGGACGCTTGGCGCTTCTTCTCGCCGCCAACGCCGAAACCCTCAACAGACAGCGAGGTCAGCCCATCGCTGTGAACGCCCTTCACGTCGTAGGTCAGGGGCATGACCGCTCGTGCGTGATAGGGCGTGTTGTCTACGACCATCACGACGTCGAGCCGCACGGTGCCTTCGGCGGGAAAGGCGACCTGCGCGTCGCTGAAGTCGATCTGCGAGCTCTCGCCGGCGAAGCGGTAGACGCTCATCAGCGCCGTGGCCTCTTCGGCGGTGAACTCGGCCTCGAAGGGCTGGCGACCAGTCACGTGCACCTTGGTGACATCGACCGGTGCGTCGGGGAACTCCCCTTCGACGCCAGCCTTGGCCAGCGCCGAAGACCAAGCGGGCTTGTAGCGAGTGAACGGCGAGTCAGTCGGAGTCACAGCCACCTCCTTGGAGCGATTGAGCGCCCACAACGTCACCCCCGCAACCCCGCCGAGCACGAGAACGGCCGTCAGCGCGATGACGAGCGCCGTACGCCGTGCCGAAGCAGGGCTGGCAGCGTTCTTTGACGCGCGTGGCGGCTGGGGCATCGGCATCCCTTCGGCAAAGGACCGGCTACCTGGGAGTCTACCGCTGATGGTCAGGCGTCAGCGGATCGCGGCGAGTAGCCCGGCGCGGACGCGGGCCGTGAGCTTTCGGCTAGAGAGCTCCCACACCACGTAGGCGGCTGCGGGATAGCGCTCGGGGCAGTAGCTGCCTAGCGAGCCCGGGTAACGACCAAAGCGCGACATTTTCACGCGTTTGATGCCGGCCGCCTTGGCGACCTTGCGCGCAAGGGTCACGCCTCCGCGACCGCCACCATCGGTGAAGCCGCCCTTCGAGTGCAGACTTACCACACGCAGGTAGCCGCGCTCGAGCAGGCGTGAGACGGCCTTCGTCTCCGGCTGCGAGCCCGCGTGCTTGCCCGATGTCAGCTTGCCGAAGTGCAGGCGGCGCCAGTCGCGGCTCGCGAAGTTGCGGTTGAGGTCGATGCGGTTCGCGTTGCCGCGCGTCCGCTTCGCATAGCCGTCCGGATTGGCGACGGCCAGCACGTCGATCTCGGTACCGGTAGGAATCGCCGAAGGGTTCGCACTCAGGTAGGCAGCGAACGCACGGGCGACCGGTGCACCTGCCTCGTTGCCGTGAAGGCCGCCGATGACGAGGATGCGGCGCTCACCTTGGCCGAAGCGCACCAGGGTGATGGCTCGACCGCGCACGGAGCGCCCGACGACGACTGTCTGGGGCGAGGGCGTGGCCGTGGGCTCGACGGTGGGTGTCGGCGTCGTCGAGGTGGGTGTCGAAGGATCTGCCGGCGGCGGGGCGTCGTCCGCGTAGACGACGGGCGGCGGCGCACATGCGAGCCACAGCGCGAGGGCGAGAGCCGCGAATGCGAGGTGCGCGGGTGTCCGACTGCTCGGCTTCTGCCCGCTTGTGCCCGCGTACCGCATGCGCCCTCCCTTCGGCAGTTCGTCAGTCATCACGCGAAGACTAGCACCGTGGCTGCGGGCGTGCTGTGACGGCAACAACGCGTCGACGTTGTGGGGGCGTGCCCGTCCAGGAGGCCCCGATTGTGGTAGAACAGGCCCTATGACCAGATATATGTACCTCAACGGCACCATCCTCCTTGAGGAGCAGGCGCACATCTCGCCGCTCGATATCGGGCTGCTTAGGGGCTACGCCGTCTTCGACCTGCTGCGTACCGTCGGCGGTCGTCCGTTCCTGCTCGACGAACACCTCGAGCGGCTGCACACCTCCGCCCGGCAGCTTGGGCTCCAGGTACCGGCGCGCGACGAAGAGATCGCTCGCGCCATCGACGAGCTGCTCGAGCGCAACGGCCACGAGGAAGCGACCGTGCGGCTCGTGCTCACCGGCGGCGTGTCGCCCGACGGGATGGCGTACGACCCGGCAACGCCCACATTCTTCATCCTCACCCACGACCTTCACGAGCCCGCGCCTGAGCTCTACGAACGCGGCGGACGGCTCGTCACCGAACTCCATCACCGCGAACTGCCCAAGGCCAAGACCACCAACTACCTGACGATGCTGCGCAACAAGCCCCGGACGGCTGCAGCCGGCGCGCTTGACGTGCTCTACCACGACGGCACGCTGGTCTCCGAGACCGGTTCGGCGAGCTTCTACATCGTCAGCGCTGGCTGCATCCGCGCGCCTCACAAGGACGTCTTGCGGGGCACCGTGGGCGACCTCGTACTGCGTCTCGTAGCCGGCCGGTACCAAATCGAGCTCGGGGAGCTGCGCCTCGATGAGGTCTTCGCCGCCGACGAGGCCTTCGTCACGTCGACGACGCGTGGTGTGCTTCCCATCGTGGAGATCGACGGCCAGACGATTGGTGACGGCCAGGTCGGGCCGGTCACCCGCGAGCTGATGGCGATTTGGGCCCGGCACGCATTCGGCGAGGGCGGTACGCAGCGATGAGAACCATCTGGGCACGCCGGACGCTGGCGCTCGCGCTTTGCGCAACGCTGCTGCTCGCGACCGTTCCCGCGTCGGCCTTCGCCTTCGCCCCGCCGAAGGTGGGCGCGCCCGCCGCCACGCTCACCACCGAGAACGATCTCCGGCTGTGGTCGCGCAAGTCGACGACCAAACGCGCAGTGGCCTCGACGATCAAGATGCTCAACGCGCTCGTCGTCCGCGACTACGCGAGCTTGGACGAGACCGTCACCGTGACACGCAAGGCCGCGGCGATCAACGACGGCGACGTCGGGCTCAAGACGGGCCAGCAGCTCACCGTGCGTCAGCTGCTCGACATCATGCTGGTGGCCTCGGCCAACGACGCCGCCGAAGCACTTGCGATTCACATCGCGGGCAGCGAGTCGGCCTACGTCGGGCTGATGAACGCGAAGGCCAAGCAGCTCGGCCTCACATGCACGCATGCGACCGACCCGCACGGCCTGTCGAAGAAGGAACGCTCAACCGCCCACGACCTCGCGATCCTTGCCCGTGTCGTGACAGCCGACCCCGTGCTCGCGAGCGTCGTGAAGAAGAAGAGCGTGATGGTGCCGCGTACCGGCGGCAAGAAGGCCGTGAAGTACCGCTCCACCAACCACCTGTTGGGCGTGAACGGGGTCAAGCGCTACGAAGGCATCGAGGGCGTTAAGACCGGCTACACGCGCAAGGCTGGCTTCTGCCTCGTATCGACCGCAACGCGCTACAACTCCGCGGGGGAGAAGGTCCGCCTCGTCGGTGTGGTCATGGGCGCGCCTCGTAACAACGGCGCGGGCGGGCGGTTCGACCAGATGCGCAAGCTCCTGGACTGGGGCTTCAAGCACACCCACTACAAGACGCTCGCCTCGACCGAGTCGACGTTCGCGGTGCCGGTCTCAGACCCCACCACTACCACTGTGGTCGTCGCGAAGCCGGAGTGGAAGGTGCGGACGCTGCTGCTCGACGGGACCGCCATCACGAACACGATCGTGAGCGAGACACCGGTGCTCCTACCGCCGGTACCTGGCAAGCAGGTCGGACTGCTCCGAATTGCCGCAGCAGGAAAGGCGCTGCGGACGGTGCCGCTGATCGCCACCGGCGAAGTCTCGACGCCCGCGACCACCACCCCCGCGCCGACCCCGTAGCGGCCCGGCCGATTCGGCAGGCGCGCGTTTCGGCGGGCAGCATCGCGTCGCAGACAGCAAGCATCTGGCAGCCGCACCGTCGCGCCGGCGCCCACAACGGGAATCAACGCTTTCGGAGGTGCAGCCATGCACACGATGTTCGACCCGAAGTCGATAGCTGTGATCGGGGCGTCAGAAGCCGAAGGCTCAGTGGGACGCACGATCATGGAGAACGCGCTCGCATCCGGCGGGCGGACCGTCTACCCGGTCAACCCCAAGCACGACACTATCCTCGGCGTACAGGCCTACAAGAGCATCGGTGAGGTACCGGAGGCAGTAGACCTCGCGATGGTCGCTACGCCGGCCTCAACCGTCCCTGACGTGCTCGCTGAGTGCGTTGCGGCGGGCGTGAAGGGCGCGATCGTCGTCTCTGCGGGCTTTTCCGAAACCGGTGCCGAAGGGGCGGCTCTCGAAGCGCGCATCCGTGAGGTCCTCAAGGACAGCGGCATGCGCCTCGTTGGCCCCAACTGCCTCGGCATCATCCGCCCGGGCGTGAAGCTCAACGCGTCCTTCCTGCGCATCAACCCCGAGCCCGGCAACATAGCGCTCATCTCGCAGAGCGGCGCTTTGGGCACCGGCATGCTCGACTGGGCGATCGACGCGCACGTCGGCTTCTCGATGTTCGCGAGCGTGGGCGGCATGACAGACATCGACTTCGCCGACCTCATCGACTACCTCGGCGAAGACGAGGACACCCGCGCAATTCTCATCTACATGGAGAGCATCGGCAACGCCCGCCGCTTCATGAGCGCGGCGCGAGGCTTCGCCCGGAACAAGCCGATCATCGTGCTCAAGCCCGGCCGCTATGCCGAAAGCGCGAAGGCCGCGCTCTCCCACACCGGCTCGATGGCGGGCGGCGACGAGATCTACGAGGCGGCCTTTCGGCGAGTCGGCGTCGTGCGCGTGCACGAGGTAGCCGAGCTCTTCCACGCCGCGGGCGTGCTCGACTCCAACCGCCTTCCCGAAGGACGCGACGTCGCCATCGTCACAAACGCAGGCGGCTTGGGCGTCATGGCCACCGACTCGATCGTCGAGTATGGCGGACGGCTCGCAGCGCTCTCGAATGAAACGATGGATACACTCAATGCCGCACTTCCCGCCTACTGGAGCCACAACAACCCCATCGACGTGCTCGGAGACGCGCCGAAGGACCGATTCGTCGCTGCGGTCGAGGCCTGCATCGCCGACCCTGGCGTGAACGGCATCCTGCTCATCTACACGCCGCAGGGCAACGCGCGCCCCGACGAGATGGCCACCGAGGTCGCGCGGCTCGCGCACACCACCGCCAAGCCGGTCATCACCTGCCTGATGGGTGGCGAGTCGATCCGCAACGGCCGCCACATCTTCATGGAGGCCGGCGTCCCCACCTACGACACGCCCGAAGAGGCCGTGAAGACCTACCTCGGGATGTATCGCTACTCACGCAACCTCGAGCTGCTCTACGAAACCCCCGCAGAGCTCGCCACCGACGCCGCGCCGCCGCGCCACAACCTCGAGGCGATGCTGCGCCGTACCGCCAAGCACGGACGCCTGGTGCTCACCGAAGAAGAGTCCAAGCGCTTCCTTGCTACCTATGGCATGCCGACGGTCCCGCAGCAGACTGCCGCCGACGTGAGGCAAGCGCTCAAGGCTGCCGAAGAGATCGGCTACCCGGTCGTGCTCAAGATCGTGAGCCACGACATCACGCACAAGAATGCAGCCGGCGGCGTGGAGGTCGGCGTCTGTTCGCCGCCAGATCTCGAAAAGGCCTACCAGCGCATCCTCGACCGCGTGGCCGAACGCGAGCCGGACGCTACCGTCGAGGGCATCGCTGTGCAGAAGATGATCCGACCCATCGACTACGAGCTCATCCTCGGCATGAAGAAGGACCGGCAGTTCGGCTCGGTCGTCGTCTTCGGCGCGGGAGGCACCGGCGCAGAGCGCATGGCTGACTTCTCCGTGGCCCTGCCGCCGCTTAACACAGTGCTCGCCCGCCGCATGATGGAGGAGACGCGCATCTTCAAGGTCATGGCCAACCCGCCCAAGGGCGTCACGCAGCCAGACCTGCCGGCACTCGAGGAGATCCTCACGCAGCTCTCAAACCTCGTGGTGGACTTCCCTGAGATCGCTGAGATCGATGTGAACCCGGTCGTAGTGAGCGAGGGCAAGGCGATGGTCGTCGACGCGCGCATCATCATCGACCAGTCGGTGCTCGACGGTGCGCCCGACATGCCCCATCTTGTCGTGACCCCCTACCCCACGCGCTACATCGCACCGTGGCGGATGAACAACGGCACCGAGGTGCTCTTGCGCCCGATTCGCCCCGAGGACGAGCGGATGATCGGCGACATGCTCTCCACGATGAGCGCACGCTCGCTCGGCGACCGCTTCTACGACGGCGTGCCCGAGTTCACCCACGCCCGGCTCGTGCGCTTCACTAACATCGACTACGAACGCGAGATCGCCATCGTCGCGGAGCACGGCAAGGATGGCCACAGCAAGCGCATCGTGGGCGTCGGCCGGCTGATCGGCGAGCCCGAGCGCGGTTGCGGAGAGTTCACAGTGCTCGTGCACGACGACTACCAAGGCCGTGGCTTGGGCTTCAAACTCGTCGACGTCATCATCGGAATCGCCGAAGAGAAGGGCTTCAGCTCGATCATCGGCCACGTGACCGCAGGCAACAAGCGGATGCTGGAGCTGACCTCGGAGCTGGGCTTCAAGCCCGAAGACACCGTCGACGGCGTGACGCGCATCTGCCTCGAGTTGGGGTAGCGCTCGCACGCACGCCACTTCGGCAGCTAGGGCTCGGCGCTACTCCTTCACCGTCACCTCGCCGCTCAAGGCGTCGACGACAACTGTGCGGGCGCCGTCCATGCTCGTGCCATTGGTGAATACCACGGTCCACTGACCAGGCTCGCTCTGGCTCGTGGGGAGCTTGCAGAGATTCAGACTCATCAGCGCCGTCTGCGTGGGCTTGCCGCCCGCTTCAGACAGCCCCGACCGCGCCTGCTCGAAGGCGTCAGTGCTGCCGAACTTGAGCGAGTTGTAGTTGGCCTGATCGGCAAGCTGCTCGTCGGTGAGTGAGACGGCTCCCATGTCTTCGGCAGAGCCCGGCTCCTCATGGTTCACCGTAACCCTGTAGATGTGGCCCTTCGCCTTCGAGTAGAACATCACGCTCCAGTTGTCGGGCGGCAGCTGAAGCTCGACTCCTTGGGTCGACACGCTGAGCGGGACCGCATCGGGGTCGGTCTTCTTCATCACGGCCCTCGCGGCGTCCAGAGACCGGCCCGCGCTGTCCCCCCGAGCCTTGTCGGTGTGGGTCTTTGAGGCGTTGGTCGGCGAATCCATACAACCCGCCGCAGCGAGGACCAGCACGAGTGCGAGCGCTACCAGAATCGCGCGCTTCATGGCCATTCCCCCTTGGCCTTTCAGGGAGCGCACCGCAGCCGAAACGGACCCTGCGCCCCTATAGGCAGTCTTTCCCAGCGAGACGAGCGGCGTACCAGTGTCTGGCCGAGGCAGGACGCCGAGCTGCGCACCACGCGCGAGGACGTCTGCTCAGGTAGCTTCGTTATGACTCACAAGCCGGAAGCCCACGGCCGGCTCGGTCACGATGTGACGCGGGATGTCTCCGGGCATCTCGATCTTCTTGCGGAGATGGGAGACGTGCACGCGCAGCGTCTGAGAGTCGGAGACGTACTCTGGTCCCCAGACCGCCTCGAGAAGCATCCGCGACGTGACGACGCGATCCACGTTGCGGGCCAGCACAGCGAGGATGTCGAACTCCGTGCGCGTGAGGCGAACCAGCTCCCCGCGGACGGTCACTTCCCGCTTGCCGAAGTCGATGTGCAGATCATCGACGTCCATCTCTGGCGATGACGTGTCGGTCCCTTGCATGCGCCGGAGGAGCGCGCGGATCCGCGCAAGCAGTTCACCAGTGGAGAAGGGCTTCGTGAGATAGTCGTCCGCGCCGTAGTCCAGCGCGTTGATCTTGTCCTCGTCACCACTCAACACGGAGAGCACGAGTATCGGTCCGTGGTACCACTCCCGGAGCATTCGGCAGACCTCCATGCCGCTCATGTCGGGCAGCGAGAGGTCGAGGATGATCAGGTCCGGGGTGAGGCTGGTGGCCAGCTCCAGTCCCTCCTGGCCATCAGCGGCAAGCTGCACATCGTAGTGCCTTACGTTCAGCACCGACTGCAGTGCACGCCGAATCTGCTTCTCGTCGTCGATGACCAAGATCCGCATGTGGCGCTCGGGAGCTCCCACTGTTCTAGCTCATCTCCTCAGTCGACTCTGCAACGGGCAGCGAGATGACGAAGCGTGCGCCCGTTGGCTGGGCATCCTCAACGCCGATGCTCCCGCCGTGGGTGCGCACGACCTCGTACGCGATGGCAAGGCCGAGTCCAGTTCCCCCCGGCTGCTGCGAAGAAGCAACTCCGCGATAGAACTTCTCGAAGATGCGCTCCTTTTCGGCGTCTGAGACGCCGGGGCCGCCATCTTCGATCGTCAGACGGAGCCGATCGCCGACAAGCCGCGACGAGACCCACACCGGCGAGGAAGGCGGCGAGTAGTAGAGCGCGTTGTCGACGACGTTTGCGAGCGCCCTGGCGAGCTGGGCAAAGTCGCACGAGATGTAGGCGACCTCGTCGGTGAGCGCGAACTTCACGCGCGAGGCCTGGTCCGAGGGCAGATTGGCGACAACCGTTCCAAGAACCTCGTCGAGTTCGTGCAGTTCGAAGCGCGGTCGCCACGCGTCCGATTCAAGCCTCGACAGATCCAGCAGTGCCGCGATCGATGTGTTGAGGCGAGAGAGGTCGCGTGAGACGTCCGCAAGCTCGGCATGCAGGCGCTCCGGCTCGATGGTCGGCTCTTCAAGTAGCCCGGTTATGCGCGCGTTGGCCGCAGCCAGTGGAGTCTTCAGTTCGTGCGACACCGAAGACACGAGCGTCGTCTTGAGACGATCGGCCTCACGAAGCGCCTCCGCTCGCGCTGCGCTCTCTTCTAGGCGCTGGCGTTGGAAGGAGGCGGCAACGAGGTTGGCCATCGCGCCGAGCAGTGGGCTGATCCGGTCTGCCTGCGCCTCGAAGTCCGGTACAACGATATGGAGCACGCCCTCGACGCCATCAGCCGTGGCTAGTGGGATGTAGGCCCCCACGGCTTCGGTGGCCGGAGAGGGTGTCGCGCCCGACGCCCCGTCGCTCCCACCAGGGCTCAACGCGAGACCATGCTTGATCACCCACGCGGCAGCCGCGATCTCACCAGCCGACAGGCTGGTGGAGCCCGAGTTCGCCAGACGGAGGGGGAATTCCGAGCCTTCGCCAGGAACGTAGACCGCTGCACGAGTGGCCCCCAAGACGCTCTGAGCGCGGGCCACGACGAACTCAGCGATCTCGGTCGCCGAACCCGCTGAAGCAATCCGCTCAGTGAGTGCGTTGAGCAGAGCAAGTTCGGCGCGTCGGCGCTCAGCAGTTCGCTCGCGCTCGCGCAGAAGTGCCGTCTGCTGGCCCGACACCAGTGCGACCGCGAGGAAGGCCAACAGTCCCAACCACTCCGGGAACGAACCGACGGCGAGCCGGTAGTAGGGCTGCAAGTACAGGAAGTCGATGGCGAAGAAGGCCAGCACCGAAGCGAGCGCGGAGACACCGATGCCGAAAAAGCGAGCTAGCACGATAATCACGGGCACGAACGCCAACATGAGCGTCGGTGCCTCAAGAAATGGGCGCAGTGGCAGCAGGGCCACCGCCGCACCCAGCACCACAACGACTGCCAGCGGGTAGCCGCTGCCGGCGCGTGCAGCGTCTCGCAGATTGGTGCCTATGTCGTCACCTCGGCCGCTCAATGTGTCTCACGTCCGTCGCGGGGGGATCAGTCGACGACGCCGAATGCACGTCGTACCGCGTCCTCCTCGCTCTTGCGCGAGAGAATCAGCACGTCGTCGCCGACCTTGAGCACAGTGTCTCCCTTCGGCGCGACGACTTCACCCCCTGAGACGATAGCCATAAGGCTCGTCTGCCTCGGTAGGGTGAGCTCGCTGATCGTCTTGTCTACGGCAGTCATGCCAGAAGTGATGGTGATCTCATCGATTACGGCGTCTTTGCCCTGCAGACCCATGAGGGTGATGAGTACGCCGACGCCCATCTCCTTCTCTACGAGCGAGTAGATCATCGAAGATGCCGAGACTGCGAAGTCGACTCCCCAGACCTTCGTGAACATCCATTCGTTCGAAGGATGGTTCGTGCGGGCGAAGACGAGCGGGACGCGGTGCGTCGTCTTGGACAGGAACGAGACGACGAGATTGTCCTCGTCATCCCCCGTGAGCGCGGCAACTATGTCGCATGTAGCCACTCCGGCCTTGTCCAACACGCTCGGCTCACAGCCATCGCCGCGGACGACGCGAACGTCAGGCATGCGCACGCGAATGTACTCGGCACGGTCGGGACGCGTCTCGACCATCGTCACGTCGTGCTTGTCGCGCAGCTTCTCCGCGAGGAACGATCCTGTCTTGCCTGCTCCCACAATCAGTACGTTCATGGCCGCCACCTACTCACTAAGCCCGAGGATACGCTCGACCTTGGTCGTGCTCTCGGCAAGCGTGCTGATGTACAGGACGTCGTTCTTCTCGAAAGTGAGCCCGTCGAAAGGCAGAATCGCTTGGCCCTCGCGCACCACGGACGTGAGCAGGACCTCGCCGGGGATATCGACGTCGGCCGAGCCACGGCCTTCCATTCCCGCCGGAAGCTCGACGGCAAGCATCTTCATCTCGCCGTTGCCGAACTCGTATTCGCTATGAAGATCAGGGTGAGTGACCATGTCGAGAAGTCGCGTCCCTGTCCACGTCACCGACGCGATTGTGGCGATGCCCAGGCCTCGGTATATCTCGGCACGGCGCGGATCGTAGATGCGCGCGATGACTCGTGGCACGCGGTAGTGCTCTTTGGCGGTGCGCGCGGCGACGATGTTGCTGTTGTCGCCGGAGGTCACAGCGGCGAAGCAGTCGGCCTCACGTATACCTGCTGCCTCGAGCACCTCACGGTCGAAGACCGGCCCGATGTGCCTCGTGCCGATGACCGAGTCCGACTCGTCCTCGTCAAATGCGAGCGGGTCGTGGTCGATGACAGAGACGGTGTGGCCTTCGTACTCGAGCATGTGGGCCAGATAGCGACCCACTCGGCCGTAGCCGCCGATCACGACGTGGAGCCGGTTCTTCACGGCCGATCACCCGCCTTCCTGTCCATGTCGCGAGTCGTCGCTCGCAACACGAACTTCCGAATTTCGTCAGCAATCAGCAACACCGGTGCGAAAGCCGCCATGATCAGCCATTCTCGTCCTGTCAGCGGCGCCGTGCTGAAGACCTTCTGCAGTACCGGAACGTACATCAGCGCCGCGATGCCAAGCAGTTCTGAACCCAGGCCCCACCAGCGTAGCTTGTTGGTGAAGAATCCCACCTTCACAATCGACTGGCGGTGCGTGCGCATCGCGAATCCGTTACCGACCTGCGCCATGACGATACCCAGGAGCGTCATCGTCGTCGCGGCCATGTAGATTCCAGTCGCCGGAGCAGCACCCGACGGCATCTGCCCGAGCTGTGCCATCGCACTCCAGTCACCGAAGTGCCAGCCGGCCTCCATATAGCGGTAGAAGAAGCCTATCAACCCGATGCCTGCCGCCAGCGGCCCGAGGAAGACGTAGGCCTTGAATATCATGCCGAGCGTCAGGATTGGCTCCTTGGGGTTCTTCGGCGGGCGCTGCATAACCCCGGGTTCCGGGTGCTCGAGACCGAGCGCAAGCGCTGGGACCTGGTCTGTGAGCAGGTCGATCGTGAGGATCTGCAGCAAGGTGAGCGGCAGCGGGATCTTGAGGAAGATCATCGCCAAGAAGGGGAACATCTCGGCCACGTTGGAGGTCTGGAAGTAGGTAAGGAATCGGCGGATGTTGTCGAAGATCGCACGACCTTCTTCAACCGCATGAACGATGCTCGCGAAGTTGTCATCGGTGAGAATCATGTCTGCGGCTTCGCGGGCCACGTCGGTGCCGGCCTTGCCCATCGCGATGCCGATGTCGGCGGCCTTGAGCGCGGGCGCATCGTTGACGCCGTCGCCCGTCATCGCAACGATCTCGCCCATACCCTGAAGAGTCTGTGCGATGCGCATCTTATGCTCGGGCACCACTCTCGCGAACACGACCTCGGCGCCAAGCGCCTCGCGCAGTGCCGCCTCGTCCATCTCTTCGAGTTCACGGCCGGTGACGATGCGCGCGCCGGGCTGCGTCAAGATGCCGATCTTGCGCGCGATGGCCTCGGCGGTAAGGCCATAGTCGCCGGTGATCATGACGACCTTGATGCCCGCGGTCCGACATTCGCCAACCGCGTCGGTGACCTCGGGCCGCGGCGGGTCCATCATGCCCTCGAGGCCGAGCAGAGTGAGCTTCTGTTCCATGGCGGTCGAGTCGGCCGGGTCTTCGTTGGCCGACACCGTACGAGAGCACACGGCGATGACACGTAGCGCTGCGCCGGCCAACCGGTCGTTGGCCGCGAGTGCCTCGTCGCGCAACGCATCAGTCATGGGAACGACGCCGTCGGCCACCCGAATGTGCGTGCACAGCTCGATCGTCTCGCGGGGTGCACCCTTCACATAGGCGGTGCGCCCACCGTCCTCGGTGCAGACCACTGTCATTCGCTTGCGGGTGGAGTCGAAGGGGTGCTCGTAGCGACGCGCACAACGTTCATTGAGCACGTCGATGTCGAAGCCGCCCTTTACGGCCGCCACAAGCATGGCAGCCTCAGTCGGATCGCCGATGATCGACCACGCCGCATCGGGCTCGGCGGGCCTCCGGAGCCGCGAGTTATTGCAGAGGGCGGCGGCGGCCAAGCACTCTTCGAGACGGCGCTGCACATCGGCTTCGAATGGCTTTCCTTCGGCAGTGAACTCGCCTATCGGCTCGTAGCCGATACCGCTCACGTCGACGGTCACGCCCGGCAGCCATATCTCGCGCACAGTCATCTGGTTGGCCGTGAGCGTGCCCGTCTTGTCCGTACAGATGACGGTGGTTGAGCCGAGTGTCTCGACGCTCGAGAGCTTCTTCACGAGCACGTGGCGCTTTGCCATGCGCTGCGCGGAGACTGAGAGCGCCATCGTGAGCGTGGGCAACAGGCCCTCGGGGACGTTAGCGACGATGATTCCGATGGCGAACACCACGGCTGCGAGCATCTCCATCCCGACGAAGATTCGTCCGAGGATGAAGAAGACGAGGCCGAGGCCGATCGCGATGAGCGAGATGAGCTTCGAGAGGCGGCTGATGTTGCGCTGTAGGGGGGAGAGGCGCTCCTCAACGCTCTGTGTGAGCCCGGCGATCTTGCCGAACTCGGTGCGCATCCCGGTGGCGTAGACGATCGCTCGCCCGGTTCCCAGCACGGCGGTGCTCCCCATGAAGATGAAGCTCTCGACGTCGGTGATCGAAGGGGGTGTCGAGCAGGTGCTGTCGGCCCGACGCAGGACGGGATCCACCTCACCGGTGAGCGCCGAGTTGTCCACGCGAAGATCTGCGGAGTAGACGAGGCGAGAGTCCGCCGAAATGAGGTCGCCTTCTTCTACGTAGATCACGTCGCCCGGCACGAGCTGCTCGGCCTCGACCTCGTGAATCTGGCCGTCGCGCAGTACACGTGCCATAGGCGGTAGCAGACTTCGAAGCGCCTCGATCGCCTTCTCGGCGCGGAACTCCTGAACGAAGGCGAAGATCGCATTGATGAGGATGACGACGATGATCGCCACTCCGAGCGCGGTCTGGTCCGATGCGAAGGCGAGAACCGACGCTACCCAGAGGAGCAATGCGAACACGTTGACCAGGTGCGCACCGAACCGCTTCCACATCGGAATGGGCTTCTTCGCGGTCAGAACGTTCGGACCGATCGTCTCAAGCCGCTCAGCCGCTTCGGCTGATGACAGCCCCTTGCGCGACGTCTGGAGAATGCCGAAGACCTCGTCTCCGGTAGCGGCGCACAAGTCGAGCGGCTCGATGTGTGTGAGAGCCTCCTGCGGCATACCTCACTGCCTCCCTTCACGCTCCCGGCCAGCGCGGGAGCAACGAAACGCGAGTATCCGCTCCCGCCAGTAACGGCGGCGTGAACGAGGGGGGCGTCTTTATAAAGAAGCTGTGAAGAATCCCCGTGGCGACTGGGCCGAACTGCACGATTCCTCGCTGGCTCGCAGCCCGTCGGTTGATACGGAACCCTCCGGCTCTATGCAGTAGGATTCCCGCGCACGCGAGGACGCGTGCGCGAGCAAATACAGCCTTCGGCGCTGTTCATGCACAATCGTTGTGCGAAAATGCGCTGAGCCCCCGCCGAGCAATCGAATGGATGAGCGATGAGCGCGTTCGAAGACGTACGTATCGAAGGTCACCTGATCGACTCCGAGATCATGTCGCGCGTGATGGACGCCGTCATCGCCCTCGGGGGCGAGTTCGAGACGCTCTCCTTCGAAGTCGGCCGTACGAACGAAGATGTCTCCGTCGCCGTGCTGCGCGTCCGCGCCGCCGGAACCACCGAGCTCGGCGCCATTCTGGGCGCGATCCAGGAGCTGGGTGCGGTGGCGTGCGACCCTTCGGACGCCAAGCTCTCCCCCGCACCCTGCAACGGGGTGCTTCCCGACGGCTTCTACTCAACCACCAACCTCGAGACCGACGTGCGCGTGAGCGGGGGCTGGGTGCACGTGGCCAACCCTGAGATGGACCTCGGCGTGCGCGTCGATCCCACCGCGTGCACGGCCGAAGCGATCCCCATGGCCGACGTGACTGCGGGCGACCTCTATGTCATCGGCCACGACGGCATCCGTGTCCACCCGCAAGAACGTCCGCGCTCCAGCCAGGAGTTTGAGTTCATGTCGAGCGCCGTCTCCAGCGAGAAGCCGAAGGCCCAGGTAGTGGCCGACGTCGCACGGATTCTTCGGCAGGCTCGCGATGAGGGCAAGCGCTCCATCGCAGTGGTCGGACCTGCTGTCATCCACACAGGCGCATCCGAGCATCTGGCGGCGCTCTTCGAGATGGGCTACGTGAACGTGCTCTTCGGAGGCAATGCTGTGGCGGTGCACGACATCGAGAGCGCGATGTTCGGCACCTCGCTCGGCGTCTCGCTCGAAACCGGCGTCCCCACCCCCAGCGGCCACCAGCACCACCTGCGCGCAATCAACGCGGTGCGCGGCGCTGGCTCGATCGCGGCGGCGGTAGACCGCGGAATCCTCACGAGCGGCCTGATGTACACGCTGGTGAAGACCGAGACGCCGTTCGTGCTCGCGGGCTCGATCCGCGACGACGGGCCGCTGCCCGACGTCATCACCGACACGATGGTCGCCCAGCGCGAGATGCGCGCGTACTGCCAAGACGCTGGCGCCTGCCTGATGTTCTCGACGATGCTGCACTCGATCGCGACCGGCAACATGCTACCTGCGAGCGTCACGGCGGTGTGCGTCGACATCAACCCGGCGGTCGTCACCAAGCTCGCGGATCGCGGCAGCTGGCAGACGATCGGCGTCGTCACCGACGTGGGTCTCTTCCTCGAGCAGCTCGCCAACGAGCTGAAGGACTAGCCGCCCGGAGAAGCCTAGGGTGCTGGCTGCAGACGTACCAGCTCGTCGTCGAGCCAGTCGAAGACGCGCGTCATCATCGCGGGCGTGCCGATCTGTAGCTGCCGGTGCCCAGCGCCCTTCACGATCACGAGTTCGACCTTGGTCGAGCCCATTCGGCGTTTGAGGGCATCCGCGAGATCGATCGACTGCTGAACGGACACGACGGTATCCCGGTTTCCGTGCGCGATGAAGATCGGCGGATCGTTCTGGTCGGCCTCTGTGGCCGGGTCCGTCTCGGCATCGAGCTTGGGTTGGGCAGTGATCTGATCCGCGGCGTCCTCGAGAACCGGGGGCGAAGACCCGCCCATCTGCCGGCGCTCGTCATAGCGCTCGATGCTTGCGAAGTCCGCCGGGCCGTACCAGTCGACGACCGCTTGCACGAGCGAGTCGTAGTGCCCGGGCTGCGTACCGGCGGGCGCGAAGACATCCGAGTCTCCCGTGGTCCCCACGAGCGCGGCGATGTTGCCGCCGGCCGACACTCCCCAGATCGCGAAACGCTTGGAGTCGAGCCCGTAGCCGTCGGCGTTCTTCCGCAGCCACGCGACCGCGGCCTTGGCATCCTGCACCTGCGCAGGGAAGCGCGCCTCCTTCAGCCGACGGTAGTCGATGGAGGCGACGGCATAGCCGCGCGCGTCGGCCTCAGCCTGGAGGCGCGGCAGCTCTCGGGACTTGTCGCCGCGCACGAAGCCACCACCGTGCACGTAGATGATCAGCGGGTAGGGCTTTGTCCCCGTGAGCGGCACGTAGAGGTCGAGCTTCTGACTCCCCGATGCGGACCCGTACGCGAGGTTGCGGTAGGCGAGGTGGTCGTGCGCCCACAGGCGTTGCGCCTCCGGCGGCAGGTAGGTGCACCCGGAACCAATCAACAGGAGAGCCGTCATAGCGGCGAACACCGCACCAAGGGCTAGGCGCCGGGCCGCGTTGCTTGTGCGTGTGCGTGGTGCCAGTCGTGTCGCCGTCGCGCCCACCTCCTGCAAGCATGATACGTGGAGCGAGCCAAACGAGCGGGGCCGCAACAAGAAGGCGCCCCGCCTCTTTCGAAGCAGGGCGCCGGTATTGCTTGAGTTTCTACTCGCCTGTCCAACCGGAGAAGCCTTGGTGCATAACACCCGGGTTCTCTGACCCGGTGAAGCCGCCCATCTCCTGCGCGTGTGTCGCGTGGTGCTGGCCGAATTCCTGACCTGCACCGTTCGCGCCAGTCGCCGCAAGAGCGGGCGCAGTGAGCGCCAGTGCCATCACGGCCGAGAGGACGAAGATCCAGATTCTAGTCATTCGCTGCGCCTCCGGTTTGTTGCAAGCCGACCCGATTAATTCTTACCCATATTGTCAGGATTATAACCGGAGTACGTACCGTGCCGTTTGATCCAGCGCGAGGGGCCTAGCGCAGGGGCTCTTCTGTCTCGTAGACGACGCCCACCGCAGGGCCCACATGCAGTCCGATGACCGGGCCGATGGGAACGACGTCGACCCGGTGCCCCACTACGGGCTCGACGTTCTCGCGCGCGAAGCGCGCTGCTTCGTCCATGTCGACGATGCCGTGTACGACCGCACGGCGCAGGCCGCAGCGCTCGATGTCGGCCCGCATACGGTTCGCGAGCTCGGCGTGCGCCTTGGCGCGGGTGCGTACCTTGGCAGCGATCGTCGTCTCGCCGTGCTCAACGGTCAGTATCGGCACGATCTGCAGCAGGCTCCCCAGCAGCGCCGACGCGCCCGATATTCGGCCGCCGCGGCTGAGGTATTCGAGCGTATGCGGGCTGAAGAGGAAACGAGTCCGGCGCACCGTCTCAACGGCCGCAGCGACGCACTCATCGGAGCCGGCCCCTTCAGCGGCCTTTTCGGCGGCAGCCAGTACCGCGTAGCCCTCCTGCATGCAGTTGGACTCGGTATCGACCACAGCGATGCGCGCGTCCGGGTGAGTCTCGCGCACCATCGTTGCGGCGAGTTCGGCGGCTTGAACGGTGCCGCTCATCCGGCTCGACATGAACGCGCCGACGACCTCGTGTCCTTCCTCCACAAGCTGCCGAAAGACCGTGACCAGCTCGTCAGGCGAGGGCTGTGACGACGTGGGGATCTCGCGCGTGTCGGCGAGGCGCTGATAGAACGCCGGGATGTCGATCTCGGTCTCCGGCCGCAGGTCAGCACCGTCGTGCACGTGCAACGAGACGCGTGCGATGGACAGGCGCGCGAGCTCTTCGGATGGAATGTAGTTGGTGGAGTCTGTGACGACCGCGACGGACACGCGGCGCTCCCTTCACCTGCGGGGTACGACGTCGTCCATTTTACCCGCGACGGGCGCTAGCGAAGCGTGAATACCCCGCTCGTGCTCGACCGGTAGTAGTCGGTCTTGCCGCCGAAGACGGCCCGGTAGCGCACGCCCCGTTTCGGCGTTACGCCGAAGCGTGCGACGCCGCTGCGGTCGCTTCGCACGCTCGCAACCGTGCGCCAGCGCCCGGAGCTAAGCCTCTGCAGCCTGACTAGCTGGGCAACCACCGGCGTCCTCGAAGCGTCCTTACGCGTTAGCTTGGCGAAGAATGTCCGCCCTTTCGCATTCGAGGGCAGGCGTCCGTAGGTAAGGCTCGTTCGAGTGGGCGTCAGTACTGCGAACTCGAGGGTATCCTTCGGCTCTTGGTTGCCCGCGTTGTCCACCGACCAGTAGGTGAGCTGATGCCTGCCCCTGCTGGCCACCGCCACTCTCGTTCCCTCGACCGCATCGGCCCCGTCCAACGAGTAGTAGGTGTGCCCGACCCCCGAGACCGCGTCGTCTGCCCGCAGCTCGATCAGCGCGGCATTGGAGTAGACGGCGTCGGTGTCGGCCGTGGTGACCGGCACTGACTTGTCGATCCGAACCCACCTGGTATTGCCCGACTCGATGTTGCCGATGCCGTCGATCGACCAGAACGCAAGGAGCGTGGTTCCCTCTCGCCCTACCGTGACGGCAGATGAATACTCGGCCGCGTCGTCGGTGCCGACGCGGTACCACGTTCTCATCCCGGATGTGGAGTAGTCGTCGCTGGCTGCAAGGGTGAACGTGACATCTGTGGTCGCCCACTCAGAGGGGACGCCCGAGACCGAGGTAGTCGGCGGGACGATGTCGCGCTCTGGGCTAATGCTGGCGCCCGCGATGGTATAGTCCGCGCTTACCATGATCGTCTCGGCATCGGTCAGCCTGGTCGCACCGCCGTAGAAGGCGTCGATGTAGCCCCTTCGCTTCATCCCGACCCTGTAGAGCCCTTCAGCGAGCCGCGGGATGCGGTAGCCGCCATCGGCGCCGGTGGTGCAGCTGCCGGCTACGGCGCCGTTTGCGTCATAGGCGGTAACCACCGCATCCTCGAGACCGCCACTGGCCGTGACCGTTCCCTCGAGCGCCCCGAGACCGAGATCGTCGAGGGATGCGAAGTCGTAGCCTTCGGCTCGCACGCCGTCGATGATTCCGGGGAGCGCTTCGACGGTGTTGGTGAGGTCGGTCATGTCGTGAAGGATGACTACGGCACCCGGAGCTGCCTCATTGACCACCTTGGTGACCATGTCGGCCGCAGGCGTGCCCGACCAGTCCTTGGGGTTGATCGTCGGCCACGAGGCTTTGAGCCCCACTTGAGGCAGCACCTCGGGGTAGTAGGGCGACCAGTCCAGGTATGGAGAGCGATACCAGTACGGCGTGATGCCGGTGACGTCATGAATCGCTGTCTGCGCGTGCGACAGATTGGCGCGAATCTCATCGGCTGAGGCCGATGCGAAGTGCGCGTGGTCGTAGGAGTGGCTGCCGATGGGCATGCCGGCCGCGACGAGTGCCACGGCAAGCGTCGGGTTCGCTTCGGCATCGGCGCCGACAAGGAAGAAGGTCGCGCTTGCTTCCTTCGCCTGTAGCGTGGAGAGCAGCGGCCAGACCGAGATCGGGGCGTCGTCGAAGGTCACCGCGAGCTGAGGTCGCGCGGTGAGCTCAGCGAAGGCGGAAGTAGCCGTCACGAGTGACAGCACAGCAAACGCCATGAGCAGAGCGGTGCAACGGGTCAAACGGCCCACAGACGACCCCCATCATTGACACCAACGAACGCGTGCAGCACGGTCACTTTACCTTTCGGCAAGGTGCCGAGTGCGCATTAGCGGTCGCGCACGGCCAGTCCTGCAGCAGCTTCGAGAATGAGCAGGGCCGCGAGCCGTACGGTGCGCTGGTCCACGGCATCGCTGGTCGCGTCGATCTCCGTAATGTCCATACCCCGAACGCGGGGATCGCGCGCTAGCAAGAACGCGATTTCGCGCAGCTCCGCCGCCGAAAGGCCGCCGGGAGCAGCGCTCGGGCAGCCGGGAACCACTGCGCGGTCGCAGACATCGACGTCGATGTCGACGAAGACCCCGCCGCCCGCGGCGTCGGCGATTCCAAGCGCGGAGGCGACGATCTGGGCCAGCGGCGTACGCGCCGCCGTGCTGCGCGTGACGACGGTGATGCCGTAGTCGCGCGCGCGAGCGGCGTAGGCCGGCGAGTTCGAGAAGTCGGCGATGCCGATCTGCACGATGCGTTCGCCGGGCAGGCCAGCCTCCACGAGTCGCCTCACCGGAGAGCCGTTGGTCTCGCCGTCGCGCAAGTCATGGTGCGCATCGATCGTCACAAGCCCGCACTTCGAGAGGTCGCCGTTGAAGACGCCCTGCACCACCGGGAAGGTGATCGAGTTGTCGCCGCCCACGGCCAAGAGCAGCCGGCAGCCAGCAGCAACCTCGCTGGCGCGCGTCCGCACACGCTCTTCGCCCGCCGGACCGTCGGGCTCGCTCACGTCGCCGGCATCAACGGCCTTGAGCGTGGCCACATCGACGCCGCGCTCCCACGAGTAGGTCGAGTAGCGCAACAGCGCGTCGCGAACGGCCGCGGGCGTGGCCCACGCACCGGTCGGGGTGATCGAGGTCTGGCAGGCCGGCACGCCAAGCAGTGCCAGATCCGCGTCGCTCACAGCGCGCACCGGGCGCCCGAGCCACTGTGCCGCCCGGGGCCAGAGCGGATCGTTCGGCAGCTTCGTCTTCGGCATCACGCACCCCCGTCTTCTCGCTCTTGAGGCGTCGGCCACTCCACCACTCCACCTCGCTACGGTGGTGCACCGCCATACGCCACATCTACACTGCAGGGGCCGCGGCCCCGGGGAATGTACTCATCACAGTATCCACCCGTGATGCAAGGGGCGCCCGTAATCTGGAACCGATAGTCGAAAGGCCTTCCCTGTGACCGAAACGAACTCCGTCACGCTCGCGATAGGTGCGCCAACGATTGCCGAATTGGTCGCGGTTGCACGCGATGGCGCGCGCGTCGTGCTGTCTGCCGAATCGCTCGCCGCCATCGACGCCGTGCGCAGCCACGTCGAGGAGCTTGCCCACTCCGGGCGCCCCGTCTACGGCATCAGCACCGGCTTCGGCGCGCTTGCCACGAAGTTCATCGAACCTGAGCTGCGCCAGCAGCTGCAGCGCTCGCTCGTGCGCTCGCACGCGGCGGGCACCGGGCCGTGCGTCGAGACCGAGGTCGTGCGCGCTCTCATGCTGCTGCGCCTCTCTACTCTGGCAACCGGCCGCACGGGCGTACGCCGCGTGACTGCCGAGACCTACGCCGCGATCCTCAACGCGCACATCACGCCGTGCGTGCCCGAGTACGGCTCGCTGGGCTGCTCGGGCGACCTCGCCCCGCTGGCTCACTGCGCGCTCGCCCTCATGGGCGAGGGCGACGTGCACGACGCATCCGGCACGCGCATGCCCGCTGCCGAAGCGCTTGCCGCCGCCGGTATCGAGCCAGTCGTGCTCGAGGAGAAGGAAGGCCTCGCGCTCATCAACGGCACCGACGGCATGCTTGGCATGCTGTGCCTCGCGATCCACGACCTCGACTGCCTCGTGCGCACCGCGGATGTCTCGGCAGCCATGAGCATCGAGGCGCTGCTGGGCACCGACCGCGTGCTCGACGCCGAGCTCATGGCGCTCAGGCCGCATCCGGGCCAGGCCGCTTCGGCAAGCAACATGCGTCGCGTGCTCGCCGACTCGCCGATCGTGGCGTCGCATCGCGGGGAAGGCGACACGCGCGTGCAGGACGCCTACTCGCTGCGCTGTGCCCCGCAGGTAGCCGGCGCCGTGCGCGACACGCTCGAGCACTGCCGCACCGTGGCGATGCGCGAGCTCGCTTCGGCGATCGACAACCCGGTCGTGCTGCCCGACGGCCGCATCGAGAGCAACGGCAACTTCCACGGCGCGCCGGTCGCCTACGCGCTCGACTTTCTCGCAATCGTCGCCGCCGACCTCGCCTCGATGAGCGAGCGCCGCACCGACCGCATGCTCGACACCTCCCGCAGCCACGGCCTGCCGCCGTTTCTCGCGCACGACGCAGGCGTGGACTCGGGCCACATGATCGCGCAGTACACGCAGGCCGGCATCGTCAGCGAGATGAAGCGGCTGGCCGCCCCGGCGAGTGTCGACTCCATCCCCTCTTCGGCGATGCAGGAAGACCACGTCTCGATGGGCTGGAGCGCCGGGCGCAAGCTTCGCCGAAGCGTGGATGGCCTCGCGCGCGTGATCGCCATCGAGCTGCTGACCGCCGCACGCGGCATCGATCTGCGCTCGCCGAGTCTGCCGGCACCCGGTACGGGAGCCGCGTACCGCCTCATCCGCGAGCACGTCGAGGGCGTGGGCCCCGACCGCTGGCTGTCGCCTGAGATCGAGTCCGTCCACGCGCTGGTGGCCGACGAAACGCTGCTTGCCGAAGTCGAGCGCGTCGTCGGCGCCCTCGACTAGCCGATACGCACAACCGCACAAGACGAAGGAGCACGACGATGACCGCAGGAGCCCGCCCCGTCCGTTCGCCGCGCGGCACCGAGCTTTCGGCGCTGAGCTGGCAGACCGAGGCGCCGATGCGCATGCTGATGAACAACCTCGACCCCGAAGTTGCCGAACGCCCTGACGACCTCGTCGTCTACGGCGGTACCGGGCGCGCGGCACGCAGCTGGGAGGCGTTCGACGCGCTGGTGCGCACCCTCAAGACGCTGAAGGCCGACGAGACGATGCTCGTGCAGTCGGGCAAGCCGGTGGGCGTCATGCAGACCCACGAGTGGGCGCCGCGCGTCCTCATCGCCAACAGCAACCTGGTGGGCGACTGGGCAACCTGGCCCGAGTTCCGCCGCCTCGAGCACCTCGGCCTCACCATGTACGGGCAGATGACCGCCGGTAGCTGGATCTACATCGGCACCCAGGGCATCGTCCAAGGCACCTACGAGACGTTTGCGGCTATCGGTCAGAAGCGCTTCGGCGGGTCGCTTGCCGGGACGCTCACGGTCACGGGCGGCTGCGGCGGCATGGGTGGTGCGCAGCCGCTCGCCGTGACGATGAACGGTGGCGCGGTGCTCATCGTCGACGTCGATGCCTCGCGCCTCGAGCGACGCGTACACGAGCGCTACCTCGACGAGTGGACAAGTAACCTCGACGACGCCATCGAGCGCGTGCTGGCAGCCAAGCGCGACCGCAAGCCGCTGTCGGTGGGCCTCGAGGGCAACTGCGCCTCCGTGCTCCCCGAGCTGCTGCGCCGCGGCGTCGAAGTCGACATCGTGACCGACCAGACCTCCGCCCACGATCCGCTCTCCTACCTGCCGCTGGGCATCAGCGTCGAGGACTGGGCCGCCGAAGCTGAGCGCGATCCGGAAGGCTTCACCGACCGCGCCCGCGAGTCGATGGCCAAGCACGTCGAGGCGATGGTCGGCTTCCTCGACGCCGGCGCCGAGGTCTTCGACTACGGCAACTCGATCCGCGCCGAAGCTGAGCTGGGTGGCTTCGGCCGCGCGTGGGCGTTTCCCGGCTTCGTGCCCGCCTACATCCGCCCGCTCTTCTGCGAGGGCAAGGGTCCGTTCCGCTGGGCGGCGCTCTCCGGCGATCCCAAGGACATCGCAGCGACCGACAAGGCCGTGCTCGACCTCTTCCCCGAGAACGAAGGCCTGCGCCGCTGGATCGAGCAGGCCTCTCAGAAGATCGCCTTCCAGGGCCTGCCCGCGCGCATCTGCTGGCTCGGCTACGGTGAGCGTGACAAGGCCGGCGTGCGCTTCAACGAGATGGTGGCCGACGGCACCCTTTCGGCGCCTCTGGTTATCGGGCGCGACCACCTCGACTGTGGCAGCGTGGCCTCGCCCTACCGCGAGACCGAAGCGATGCTGGACGGCAGTGATGCGATCGCCGACTGGCCGCTTCTTAACGCGATGGTCAACATCTCGAGCGGTGCCACATGGGTCTCGATCCACCACGGTGGCGGCGTTGGGATCGGTCGCTCGATCCACGCAGGCCAGGTCACGGTGGCCGACGGCACCCCCCTCGCGGCGCAGAAGATCGCGCGCGTGCTCACCAACGATCCGGGCATGGGCGTCATCCGACACGTCGATGCCGGGTACGATATCGCCGAAGACGTCGCGCGCAAGCGCGGCGTGCGCATCCCAATGCAGGAGGGCTAGCCAGCCCGCTCTTTCGCCGAAAGGACGCGACGCGATGGCGTCAGTGCTCGTCACCGATATCGGAGAGCTCGTCACCTGCGACTCTTCGGCAGGCGACGGTTCGATGCTGGGCGTGCTGCATGACGCGGCGTTCGTGGCCGAAGACGGGCGCGTCGCTTGGGTGGGACCCGCCGCGAGCGCCCCGGCGACCGACGAGCGCGTGAGCGCAGAAGGCAGCGCCGTCATCCCCGGCTTCGTGGACAGCCACACGCACCTCGTCTTTGCAGGCGACCGCTCGGCGGAGTTCGCCGCGCGCATGGCCGGCGAGCCCTACACCGGCGGCGGTATCTCGACCACGGTCGCTGCGACGCGCGCCGCCACAGACGAGGAACTCGCGGCCAGCGCCCACAAGCGCCTCGCTGCGATGCACGCCGACGGCACCACCACCGTCGAGGTCAAGGGCGGCTACGGTCTCGACGTCGAGACCGAGCGCCGCATCATGAAGATCGCCCGCGGGCTCACGAGCGAGACCACCTTCCTGGGCGCGCACGTCGTGCCGCCCGAGTACGCGGACGACCGCGACGCCTACGTCGATCTTGTATGCGGCGAGATGTTCGAGGCCATCTTCAAGTACACGAAGTGGGTCGACGTCTTCTGCGACGAGGGCGCGTTCACCGCCGAAGAGACGCGGCGCATCCTGCGTCACGGTGCCCAGAACGCCAAGCTCCTGCGGCTTCACGGCAACCAGCTCGGCTACGGCCCCGGCGCGCAGGTCGCGGCCGAGTTCCAGGTCTCGAGCCTCGATCACTGCACATACCTCACCGACGACGACGTAGCGGCGTTGCGCGACGGCGGAGTGGTGGCAACGCTGCTGCCCGGGGCCGAGTTCTCCACCCGATCGCCCTACCCGGATGCGCGCCGCCTGCTCGACGCCGGCATCACGGTGGCGCTTGCCACCGACTGCAACCCGGGGAGCGCGTACGTCACCTCGATGCCGCTGATGATCGCGCTCGCCGTGCGCGAGATGCACATGACGCCTGCCGAAGCTCTCTTCGCCGCCACCTCAGGCAGCGCGCTGTCACTCGAGCGCACTGACATCGGCTGCCTCAAGCCAGGATCTTCGGCGGACTTCGCGATTCTGGACGCACCGAGCCACCTGCACCTCGCCTACCGGCCCGGCTCGCGCCTCGTCGCGCAGACGTGGGTTCGCGGCGAGCGAGTGGTCTAGTCCTCTGCAGGCATCGGCTGGTCGTTCGTATCGTTCATCTTCTTGGGCTTCGGCTCGCCAATCTGCACCGGTCCGATTCGATACGGCCGCATCATCTCGTTGTCCTCGTGCTCGACGATGTGGCAGTGCCATGCGTACTGGCCGGCCTCGCCGAACGTGGCTTTGATGCGCGTGACCTGTCCCGGGTAGGCGATCACGGTATCTTTGAACCCGCGCTCCCACGGCTCCGGCGGCATGCGGTCGCCGACTGGCCGAAGCGGCATGCGCAGTTCCTCTTCTTCCTTGTCAGCGTCGAGCTCCTGCCTGTCGACGACCTCGAAGACCGTCTCATGCACGTGCATCGGGTGCGCGTCGCCGGTCGTGTTGTAGATCTCCCAGATCTCCGTCGCCCCAGGTGCCGGATTCTCAGTGACGGGGCTTGCCCACTCCAGGGCTGCAGGCATGCCGTCCTTACCCAGCACGCCAAGCACCGCTTCGGATGGACCCTCGACCTCCTTGCCCTTCCGGTCCTTGCCCATGCCCATCTGCTCGATGAGCGCGAGACGCCTCGTGACGCTCTCCTTCGGCAGCTTCGGCAGCTTCGGCAGCTTCAGGAACTCGCCGGGCGTGGAGTCGTCCTCCACAGCCGCGTCGCTCACCCTGAACTGGAGCACCTGCCCGGTTGTCTCGGGGTGCGCCGGGTCGAAGTCCTCGCCCGGCTCTCCGCCGCCGAAGGGTTCGTCCGGTCCCATGTTGCCGAGAACGTACTCGCCCGGCTTCACGTCAGTGAAGTCGACGATCACGTCGGCTCGTTCGGCAAGCGCCATGAGCAGGCGGCCTTTGTGCGCCATGAGGTCGACCGGCTTGGCCAAGAACCCGCCCTCGTTTCCGATCTGGTGCACCTTCACGCCCGGAATCCTGCTGAAGTCGAGGATGAGGAAGCGTGACTGGCAGCCGTTGAGCAGACGTAGCCGGTAGCGACGCCGCTCGACCTCGAGGAACGGCCAGGTAGCGCCGTTAACGATGAGCGTGTTGCCGAAAAACTCGGGATTCCAGAGCGGGGAGAAGCCGCCCTTCTCGGGGATGAACGGGCCGACGATCTCGTCGAAGAACTCCCGCGAGTCGGGGTAGAAGAGCGAGCCGTCGTCGTTAAACGCCCTGTCCTGTATCGCGATAGGGATCTCGTGGTAGGCCTTCTTCGAGGGGAACTCGTCGCCCTCTGCGGGCGCAGGGGCAGGAAGCTTCGCGGGCTTGCCGCTTCTCGAATCGAGCACAGCGTCATCGCCGGCATCGCCGCCTCGAACGAGGTAGAAGCCTGCTGGCCCGGCGTAGACGTTCAGACGCGTCATGCCGAGCGTGTGGTCGTGGTACCACAGCGTGGATGCGCGATTATCGTTCGGGTACTGGAAGACGGCGAAGCCCTCTCCCCACTCCGCGCCGAAGCGGCTCTTTGCCTTCGCGGCGAAGAAGTCGTACCAGCTGCCTTGAGCCGCGAAACCATCTGGGATGTCCTCTGCCTTCGGCAGGAACCAGGCCTCAGCGTAGCCATCGCTCTCGTCACCCACGCGAACCGCGCCATGAACATGAGTCACTACCGGGACCGGACCGGTGTAGCGCTCGGGCGTCTTGTCGAATACCGGCCGGCTGTCCCGGGCCTCGGTTCCGCCAGCGGGGTTTGCCCAGTGAAGCGTGGGGTCGACCGGCAGCAGGTGCGGCAGGTACGCGCCATCGTCCCCGACGAGCTCGTTGATCCACTTCACCCGGGTGGGAACTCCGGCCCGGGCTTCGATCGTAAGCGAAGGCGCGTTGTGAATCATCGGCGCGGCCGACTCAGCGGCGCTGGCCGGACCATAGCCCCATACGGTCGTCTTCGGCAGACCCGAAGGCAGAACTTGCTGGTCGAACTGGCGCATCGAGATCTCGAAGTAGTCGATATCGCCGCCCGCCGTCGTCTTCGCGCGTGGCATCGCTGGAGGGATGAGGAGCGCGGCGCGAAACTTCGGGACTGTCTCGGGGTCGAGGGCCCTCGCTGCAGCGCTCGGCCTAGGCTTCGGCTTGCCCGCCGGCCCTGGTCTCGGCTCAACGCGCCTCGCACATCCGGTGACTCCACTCACGTACACCCACGCGCCTGTAATGGCACTCCACTTGATGAAGTCGCGCCTGCTGAGCATCGGCTCCCCCTGAATATGATCGGCCTACAATTCATGTGCTGGTCGCCCGAACCAGTGACATCCTCGGTCACATTTGGTTGTGTGTACCACGATAGGTACAGGTTTCTAACACGATTGCCTATACCAGGTGCTTCCAGTCGCGAGCGGTCGTTTGTGCAGACCATCTAGGCCGGTCATCTCCTGCGATACTGGGAACACTCACGTCGAACCGCCCTCAAACACGGGAGCGCCAACATGACCTACGGATTCCTCGGGCTGGGCATCATGGGCACCGCGATGGCGACCAACCTCGTTCGTGCCGGCTTCGATGTTGTGGTGTGGAACCGCACCGAGACGAGCTGCAGCCCCCTGTGTGAACTCGGCGCGCGCTCTGCCGCGACCCCCGCGGAGGCGGTCGCTCAAGCCGACATCACGTTCGTGATGCTCTCCGACGACGCTGCTCTGCGGGAGCTGTGGTACGCCGAAGGCGGAGTGCTTGCCGGTGTTTCCGCTGGTCATGGCGTCGTGAACATGTCGACGATCGGCGACGACACCTCCGCCGAGCTTTCGGCCGCAATCGCCCAGCGTGGCGGACGCTATCTCGAGGCCCCGGTTACTGGCACCAAGAAGCCTGCCGAAGACGGCCTGCTCGTCATCTTGGGCGCCGGCGACCGCCACCTCTACGACGCAGCCCTCCCCGCCTTCGAGGTGATGAGCAAGCGCAGCGTCTACCTCGGCGAGGTGGGTATGGGCGCCCGCATGAAGCTCGTCATCAACATGATCATGGGCAACGTCATGCTCGCCCTTGCCGAAGGCGTGGCGCTCGCCGAGCGCTCCGACCTCGACCCCGCTCTGCTGCTCGATCTGGTCGCCGAAGGTGCCGTCGCGAACCCGATGTTCGGCATCAAGGGCCCGATGCTCATCGACCACCGCTATCCGCCATCCTTCCCGCTCAAGCACATGAAGAAGGATCTCAAGCTCGCGCTCCAGCTCGCGGAGAAGCAGGGCCAGGTACTACCGCAGACCGCCGAAGCGAACGAGACGTTCAAACGCGCGGAGCTGGCGGGGCGTGGCGACGAGGACTTTTCGGCAGTCTTCGAAGCACTTCAATAGGGGGACGTGCCGAGCGGGTCTGCTACGCTTCGCTCCTCTCGCCGTTTCCGCATGCAAGGAGCATGTGTGCGCCTGTTGAAAGACCTCTCGCTCTCCGCTGTCGTCGCCGGCTTTGTCGCCGTGCTCGTAGCGTTCTCAAGCTCGGCGGTGATCATCTTCCAGGCCGCGCGGGCACTTCACGCTACACCTGCCGAAACGGCCTCGTGGCTGCTCGCCCTAGGCGTCGCCATCGGCGCTACCTCTATCACCCTGTCGCTGCGCTACCGGGTTCCGGTACTCACGGCCTGGTCGACGCCGGGCGCCGCGCTGCTCGTGACGAGCGTCAAGGGCATCACGATGCCGCAGGCAATCGGCGCCTTCATGGTCTGTTCGGCGCTCATCGTGCTGGTGGGCATGACAGGCTGGTTTGAGAAGGCGATGAGCAGGATTCCCGCCACACTGGGTGCGGCGATGCTGGCCGGTGTGCTTCTTCGCTTCGGCCTCGATGGCTTTGCGGGCCTCGAGCACCAGTTCCTGCTTGTGGGCGCGATGGTGGCCGTCTATCTGCTGGCCCGACGCTTCATGCCCCGCTACGCGATTCCGCTCGTGCTCATCTCCGGCGTGGCTATCGTGGCAATGCAGGGGCATCTGGGCGGCGAGCCGCTGACGTGGCAGATTGCTCGCCCCGTCTTCGTCATGCCGCAGTTCACTCTTAAGGCGATCGCGAGCGTCGCTCTGCCGCTCTTCGTGGTAACCATGGCCTCGCAGAACGTGCCGGGCGTCGCGGTACTGCACGCGGCCGACTACCACCCTCCCATCTCTCCCCTGATCACGTGGACCGGCTTCTCCTCGCTCGTCCTCGCCCCCTTCGGCGCCTTCGCTATGAACCTCGCGGCCATCGTCGCGGCGATCGGCATGAGCGAGGACGCGCATCCTGACCGGGACAAGCGCTACGTTTCGGGCGTGGCCTTCGGCGGGCTTTTCGTCGTCGTGGGCCTGCTGGGCGCGACCGTCACCCAGCTCTTCGGGATGTTTCCGAAGGAGATGGTCCTGGCACTCGCAGGCCTCGGGCTGCTCAACACGATCGGCAACGGGCTGGCCTCCGCCCTCGGCGACGAGAAGCGGCGCGAGCCGGCGATCGTCACCTTCCTCGTGACGGCGTCAGGCCTGCACCTATTCGGCATCGGATCGGCGTTCTGGGGAATCGTGCTGGGGCTGCTCGCGACCGTGGTGCTTCACGCGCCTCTGAGCGGCACCAAGGTCGACTAACGGCTGTTACAGCTCGCTTGGCTCCGGAAGCCAGAAGCGGAAGGTCGCGCCCTTGCCGACTTCGCCCGTGGCGCGAATGTCGCCACCGTGGCGGCGCACGATGCGGTTGACCGTCGCAAGCCCGATACCCACACCCTTGAACTCGTCTTCGGAGTGCAGGCGCTGGAACGGCACGAAGAGGTTCTCCTCGTAGCGCGGGTCGAATCCGGCGCCGTTGTCGCGGACACAGATCCAGCGATGGCCGTCGGCGTCATCGGCGTACACCTCGATGCGCGCACTAATGTCGCAGCACGAGTACTTCCAAGCGTTGTCGAGCAGGTTGGTGAGCAGCGACTCCACCATTCGGCGGTCTCCGTAGACGATCAGGTCGCGCTCGACGCGGCATTCCACGATACGGTCGGGATCGGTGGTCTGCAGCCGAGTGAGAAGCGAGTCGGCAAGCGCACTGACGTCGACGATGATGCGCTGGATCTCGCCGCGGGACGAACGCGAAAGGTCGAGCAGGCCCTCGATCAGCGAACTCGTCTGAGCCGCCTCTTCGGTGAGGAGGTGCATGAACTGCTTCGCCGCATCGTCGAGCTGCGATGCGTAGTCTTGCTCCAGAGCCTCGCACAGGCCACTCATGCGTCGTAGTGGCGCGCGCAGGTCGTGCGAGACCGCATACGTGAACGCCTCGAGCTCGTTGTTCGTCTCCTCAAGCTCCGAGGTGCGCATCGCAACCCGCCGCTCCAACGAGATGTTCATGTCGCGGAGTTCGGCTTCTGCGCGCTTGCGTTCGGTGATATCGGTGCACACGCCTACGATGTGGGACCTCGCGGCCGCTGGGTCTTGTACGCGCTTTCGGTGGTCGAGCAGCCAGTGCACAGAACCGTCGGGGTAGATAACGCGGAACTCCGAGCTGACAGCTGCCCCGTCATTGCGCACGCGATTGTCTGATGCGCGAAGCCAGGTGAGGTCGTCGGGATGGACGGCCGCACCGATCTGTTCTTGCGCGAGCACGCCGGCCGGGCGATCCATCCCGTAGAGGCTCATCATCCGGGCGTCGAATGTCACGACGCCGTCGATGGCTTCCCAGACGCCGATTCCGGCGGCCTCGGCGGCCAGCTCGAGCCGCTCCTTTGCCTCCCTCACCTCACGCTCGCGACGTTCGCGTTCGGTTACGTCACGCACGACTGCTTGGAGGCGGCCGTCAGACAGCCGTCTGACCATCAGTTCCGCGATGATCACGGTGCCGTCTCCGCGCACGACGCGCCAGCTGCCCAAGTGGGATGCGGAGTGCGAGAGCTCGTCGAACACACCGGCAAGACGCGGCAGTTCGTCGGGCACGAGGATGTCGGAGACCGGCATGCCGATGATCCGCTCTCGGGATAGGCGAAGCAGCTCGACTCCTGCTTGGTTGACGTCGATGAGACTCCCGGATGCATCGCCGACGAAGATTCCGTCCGGGGACTGCTCGACGAGCGACCGGTATCGTTCTTCGCTCTCGCGCAGTGCCTCGGCTGCCGCGTGGCTCTCGCTGATGTCGCGCACGACGGCGAGTACCTCACCATTGTGTAAGGCCCGCACAAGCGTCTCGCCCACGAACCTGGTGCCATCCTTGCGAAGGAGCTCGCCTTCGAACAGAGTGACTCCTTCGTTGAAGTCCTCCCTGCCTAGTGCCGGCAGCTCACGAGCCTCGGGCACGAGAACGTCGGCTACGTTGAGCTGGAGCATCTCCTCGCACGTGTAGCCAAGCATCTCACAGCCCGCCGGATTCACATCGACGTAGTTGCCATGCGCGTCATTCAGGAAGATGCCGTCCGGCGACTGCTCGAAGACGGCGCGGAAGCGCTCTTGGGTCTCCGCGACGGTCTGCGCCTGCAGGTGCTGCTCCGTGACGTCGCTTACAGTGCCTTCGATGCGGACGACCACGCCCTCCTCGTAGATCGGCTCGCCCACGACCCGGACCCACATGGGCTCGCCATTGCGGCGCCTCGACTCGACAACACGGTCCCACGCCTCGCCGTCCGTAACTGCCTGCTGCAGAAGCTGATGCGGTAAATCCCTGTCGGGCCCGGCGAGCATCGACTCGACGAACTCCACCGTTGGCATGTCCTCGGGTGCGGGAATCCCGAGCATCTCCCAGATCTGCGCTGAGCACGTCAGTTCGAACGACGGCACCTGCACTTGGAAGACCCCGACTTTGCCGATGCGAGATGCCCGGTCGAACAGCGCCTCTTTCTCCGCGAGTTCTGCCAGCGCATCCATCCGTTGCGTTACGTCGATCACGACGCCTACGGCCGTCTTCTCGCCATCGAGGTCGACTACGCGTCCCCGAATCTCCATCCAGAATTCGCTGCCGTCACGGCGTTTCGCGCGAAGTACCTCTTGATAGCTGGGGCTCTCTCCCGACCAGCGCTTCCGCGCGACCTCCCTCATGTGCGCTTGCTCCTCCGGCGCGAGGAGGTCGTACGACGTGAGCCCGATGATCTCGTCCTCGCTGTCGTATCCGAACATCTCGACGAACTCCGCGTTGGCGGAGAGGAAGTGGTCTGCGCGGTTGGTGTACATCCCGGCCATGCCGTGATCGACGTAGATGCTTAGGAGCGCATTCGCCGCAGCGAGCCGCTTGCGAGCGCGACTTCGTCGCTGCTGGATCACGATCATCACGATGCCGACAAGGATGTAGGCGAGCATCGTCCAGCGGTACGGCGCGCCCACGACGAGCGTGTGAGTGGGAGGCAGAACGAACCAGACGATGAACAGAACTGAGACCGCTAGTGACGCGCTGGCAGCGATTGCACTGCCCAACCACGCAGCGACGAAAATGGTCGGATAGAAGATCACCCAGATGAAGTCGTGATGCGTCCTGGAGTAGTCGACGACTGAGTGGACGCCCAGAGCGACGACTCCCGCGATGAGGGGAAGCGCCAGAGCCAGAAGACCCCGGTACAACGGCGTGTCGAAGCGTGACAGCCAAGGACGCTCGGTATCTGCGCCCGCCGCGATCACGAGACTCGACCCAAGATGCCGTCGACCGCTCCGCGCTCCAGCAGCGCTAGGCACGCGTCGACGACGCGCGCGTCGTAGCGCATCCCCTTGCCACCTTGGAGCTCGTCGATCGCCATCTCGATGGGCCGCGAGGGGCGATACGGACGGTGCGCCGCCATCGCCTCAACTACGTCTGCCACGGCAAGAATCCGCGCTTCAAGGCAGATCTCATCGCCCTTGAGCGCATCGGGATAGCCGGACCCGTCTAGCCGCTCGTGGTGCTGCCGAGCGATCTCGACGACGTTTCCCTCGAACTGCGCGTCGCTCAGAATCTCGGCAGCGACCTCGGGGTGGCGGCGGATTATCTGCATTTCGAGATCGTCGAGGGTGCCTGGCTTGACGAGGATCTCGGCGGGAACGGCGATCTTGCCGACATCGTGCAGCAGACCGGCGGTGTGCAACGCCTCGGTGTCGATCTCGGGCAGGTTCATCTCGTGTGCGATCGCAAGCGCGAGGTCGGCGACGTTCTGCTGGTGGCCGGCCGTATAGGGGTCGCGACACTCGAGCATCTTGCCCGCGACCGCCACGCTTCCCATCATCGTGAGTCGCAGCCGGCCGACCATCGCAAGCTGCTGCTCTTCGGCCTCTTTGCGCTGCGTGATGTCTCTGAGCACCATCACGTGACCGATCGTGCTCCCGGCCTCGTCGTTGATGCTGTCTATCGTGAGCAGATACCAGAGCTCGTCGGGACCGCACGGTCCCCACTCGGCGGGCGCCTCGCCGTTGCCATGGTGGAGTGCCGAGATGCCTTCGGCGTCCGGATGCAGGAGCTGCAGGATCGAGTCGCACGTCAGCCCGTTCTCGGGCACGGAAGATGCCGCACCGAGCAGGCGAGCGGCGGAGCGGTTCATACGAACGACTGCGCCTGCACCATCTAGCATAAAGACGCTGTCGGATATGGCGTCGAAGGTGTCCTGCCACTGCTTGGCGGCGTCGATCAGCCCCTGTTCGGCGGCGCGAAGGGCCGTGTGCTCGCGAGTCTCGCGCAATGCGCGGTCCACGACGAGCGGGACGCGCGACAGGTTCTGCTTGCGGACGAAGTCGGTGGCACCGGCTCGCATGAGCTCGAAGGCCCGTTCCTCGCCAATGGCGCCTGAGACGATGATGAAGGGCAGCTCTGCGTCGATCTCGCGGGTGATCTTGAGCGCTTCTAGCGCATTGAAGCCCGGCAGCGAGAAGTCGGAGAGCACGAGGTCCCAGCCGCCCGCCACGATGGCCGCCTCGAAGTTCGGGCGGTCCATGACGTGCTCATGGTAGAGGTCTGGATGCACGCGCCGGAGCTCGTGAAGCACGAGCGCGGCGTCTGCAGCCGAGTCCTCATTGATGAGAATCCTCAGTGCTGGGACATTCATGTCCAGCCCCTCAACGCGGCCCTTCAGTTGTCGGTCGTTCGTTGCTTGTGTCTTGCCGCTCTACGAACGCCCGACACCGCATTGAGGCGGCGCGCCCCTCGGGTCGCTCGACCAGCCCTAGACTACTCCCGAATCAGAGGTTGCACCAACATCTATGTACGACACGCGCCCCCAAACGCGGACGAGTGTTCGACTAGAGGGCCGGGCTCACCGGTCCTGGCGTGGCCGGAGGCCCCTGCCGAAAGCGCGGAAGCAGCCGGGCAACCGTCACTGCGGCCCCAATGAAGACGACACCAACTGCGAGCAGCAGGATGGGTGCTGCCACGTGCTCGCCAAAGACCTCCATCACAGTCGCGACGGAGAAGAGCACGGTGCCAACTGCGCCGAATCCGAGCAGGATCGCCCGCTTCGTATAGATGCTCAAGATGACCTCGCCGATTGAGAATGCGATCGCCACCACAGCTGCCCAGACCTGAAAGTCGGTACCTCCAGCTACCGACATCTGAAGGCCCTGCAAACACGCATAGCATCCTGCGGCGATCGCGGTGCGCGCCGGTGTCATCAGCTGCCGAACGCCCAAGATGACCCACAGCGTGCCGACCGCCACCATAGTCATGCCAAGCACCCAGCTGGGATACGCCTCGCCCATCCGCGTCTGAACGCCCACGGAAATGATGAGCACAATGACCGAAGCGAGGAAACCGATCTGCGTGAGCGAACCCTTCCTCAGCCACCAGGTCACACCGCCCGCAAGAACCGCGAATGCGCTACCGGCGATGAACGCCCACGTGGACGACGCCTCAACACCGGCGACGACCGTCTGGATGAACGGCCTAGCGATCATCGCGGCCATGATGCCGCTCGAGAGCACGGCGATGAAGTAGAGTACCTGGCTCAGCCTTCGCGCCTGCCCGCTCTCCGACTTCTCCACAATCCACGCGCCTGCGTAGCCGGCGAGCGCTCCAGCGAGCGGAACGAGGATGCGCCCGATCACACCCAGCTCGTTCCACGCCTGGGCGAAGAGGATTCCTGCACCACCCATCGCCAGGCCAACGCCTAGATAGCCCGCGACCTCGCTTACGATCTTGCGGTTGCGAGACGCCGCGTCGGGCTCGGTACGAATCAGTCGAATACCCGCGCCAAGCGCCATGAAGCCGACGGCGATGAGGGCGATGCCCGTCCCCACGCCGAATCCGAGGTACTCACCGACAAGCTCGCCCGCGAAGACCATCAACGAGACCGTCCCGATGCCGAGTACCGGCATCTCCTCAAGTCGCGATCCGGCCCATATCAGCCCTGCCGAAGCGATAGCACCCAGCCACATCGGCCACTCGATTAGCTTGTCTCCGACCATGGCCATGATCTGGATGCCGCCCGCAATGCCAAGCGCCGAGAGCACAAGTCCCTCGACGCGCGGCTCAAGCCGACCAGCGAGCGAGAGCGCGCCCCACGCGAGGCCGACAAGCACAAGCGTCGCACCGACGCCCCAGTCCGGACCGCCGGTGGGCACCAGCGGAAGCGCCAGCAGCGCCGCCGCAGCTACCCCGATGCCGAAGATGAGATGCTGCAATACCGTGTGATGTCGCAGGTAGAAGACCGCGCCCGCAACTGCGACACCTGCTGCTCCAGCGAACCAGCCCCATTCGGCGGCCGTCTCTGAGGCCACACGCAACGTCGCGCTTGCTGAGAGACTCGCAAAGAGCGGGTCGCGCACACCAAAGCCGATGGCGAAGCCCGCGCCAACGGTGCCCGCCAGCAGCAGGAACTGCGAGAGTCGCCTCGCGGAGTCCGTTTCGATGCGCTCGAGCGCGAGCCCACCTCCCAGCCCCGCGACCGCAACCGCAAGCCCGACTCCGATGTGCCCCGCGATGCCCAGCTGCTGCCAGAACATCGCGATCAGCGTGACAATCGCCGCTAGTACGAGCGCAGCGCCGATGTATCCGGTCGCTTCGGCAAGCGGCGGTAAGCCCTTGCGTTGCTCGTTCATTGAGATAACCCCCTTGCCCTTCCTCAGTCGTCAGATCTCGACCCGCTCAGGCCACGGCGTGGCCCGAGCGGCCGTCCACAGTGTGTTCACATAAGAGAGCGCGAAGTGGTTCTGCGCCAGGTGCAGCCAGAACGCCCCTTTGTCAGTCAGCTCGTAGCTGCCATTCACTCTCCGCGCCATCCCGGTCCCTGCGATGGTCTCGAGCCACCTGCGCGCCTTTTCGGCGTCGTGTCCAAGCATCTCGTCGAGTGCGGCGAGCGGTATCCGCGTGTCGTAGAAGCGCCAGTAGAGCCACCACCAGCCCGACATCTCGGGCGTGAAGGGCATCCGCAATGCCACTGGCAGCCTCCCCTCCTCGACAGTGGCCTCCCACTGCTCGAGGTCGAAGGTGTTGAGTACGAAGCCGTCGGGCAGGTGCGAACCCGAACCCGGACCGATCCCGATGTAGCCGTCACGAGTGACCGACGAGTAGCGCGGCACCGACCCGCGCCTGAATCCCCACACGCTCACGCGCTCGAAGCCGTGCGACGCACACCATTTGGCGATCGCGGCGTACTGCTCGCGGCGCGTCCTCAGGTCGGGCATGCGCACGCCCTTGAGGTCGAGGTACTCCCCGACCGACGTGTACGGGAACGTGAAGAGCGGGTAGGTGGTGAGCTGGTTCACGCCGAGCGCGGCCGCCTCCTCGAGATCTGCGATGACGTCGGCGGTGGACTGGCCGGGCAGCGCGAACATGATGTCGGCGTTAACGGACTCGAAGCTCGATTCAGTGAGTCGCCGAAGGGCTTCGCGCGCGGTGTCGGGGCTGTAGCGGCGCCCAATCACCTTGAGGCTTTCGGGCGAGAACGACTGCACGCCCACAGAGACGAGTGCGATTCCCGCCGACTGCAAGTGGTTCACCATCTCGTCGGTAATGTCGGCGGGGTTGGTCTCGATGCATACGTCGCCGCAGACGTCGAAGCGCTCCCTCGCGCGTGAGATGAGCACGTCGACCGCGTCCATCGCGAGGGTGGGCGTGCCTCCACCTATATAGATACTCGTGACTCGCGCCGGCCCGATGGCCTCGGCCCACAGGTCCATTTCATCGAGAGCGGCCAGGGTGTAGCGGCTCACCAGCTCGGGCCGGAACGCCACCTTGGTGTAGGGACAGTACGGGCAGGCGTTGAGGCAGAACGGAACGTGCAGGTAGAGCGAGGTGGACTTCACCGCGGGTGGCCGCCAGTCGGCGGCGGGGCGCTCGAAGCGCCAGCGCTGGCTTCGCCCCACCAGATGGCGGCGCACGGCCCGGGTCGCAACGCGTGAGATGCCTGTGCCGGCGGTGCTCATACGTATCTCACCATCGCGGCCACCGCACTTGGCTTGAGGCGCTGCGCAGCCCACAGCTCAGTGCACGGCCCGTAGCCGCAGTCCGGGCAGACCGCGTCGGAGGCGCGGCAGCACACCGACTCGCCTTCGGCGTCGTCTACGAGCGCGATGGGCATTCGGCGAGTCCAGCGGCCTGACTCCAGCGCTTTGAGGCCCGCACGGGAGTTCATGATCGGCAGCCCTTCGAGTTTGAGCTCGAGCAGCTTGTCGATGACCACGGCGCGTTCCGCGGCGTCGAGGAAGAGCTCGTCCTTGCCGTAATAGGGCGTGTGGAAGTAGACCATCACACCGGCGACCGGCAGGTGTACGCGGCGCACCCAGCGCAGGAAGTGCTCGATGCCCGGCGCGGTGAAGCGATCGACCGTATAGATGATGGCGACAGGCGGGTGGCCAGGCGCCTCGATAGCGGCGATCACCTCGTCGAAGTGGTCGCCGCGGCGCGTCGCATAGGTGCCTGCGAGCCCGTCCACGCTCACCCACACCAGGTCGGCAGACGTATCCAGCCCCAGCGTGCCGTTGGTGTAGACGTGAACGTGGAAATAGCCGATCACGCGCGCAGCGCGGACGAGGTCTTCGAGGCCGTAGTCGCCGCAGCGCCAGAGCATCGGCTCGCCGCCGGTGAAGTAGAGCTCGCGGCAGCCGCGCTCGTGGGCGGAGCGCATGATCTCCATGGCATGGGCGTAGGTGAGGTCGCCCTGACCGGTGTTGGAGACGTGGCACTCGCGGCAGTGGAGGTTGCAGCGGTCGGTAACCGCAAGGCCACAGATAAGCGGCCCGGCATCTCGCGTCACCACGAAACGCCACGCGTACGGGGCGTAGTAGCGGAGCCTTTCGAGCATGGCTCGATGCCCCCATAGATAACCCGCAACTCGCCTGCGGTCCAAAGCCGCCTGCGTATGGTGATAGTACCCACGAGCGAGCCGCTGGCCTCGGCAGATGCTTGGCGCATCGGCGAGCGGGTATCCTGCTACATACCGGCGTTCAGCCACATCTCCAGGGAGACCTCCATGTCCGACGCTCCGCGCGCGATCGACCCTACGCTCTTCGACGAGGCCGTACCCGCCTCCGAGGACTTCTTCCGGCATGTGAACGGCGGCTGGCTCGACACGCACCCCGTCCCGCCCGAGTACCCCGCCTATGGCGCCTTCCACCAGGTGACCGAGCGCAACCAGGCCATACTGCACGAGCTGCTCGATGAGGCTGCTGCTGCGCCTGGTGACAAGGGCTCGCCCAGCCAGCTCGTGGGCGACTACTTCGCCTCTGCGATGGACACCACGCTCGTGGCAGAGGCCGGCACCGCGCCCCTGCGACCGCTGCTCGATCGAATCGACGCCACTGCCTCTCTCGCAGAAATGCGCGCGATCGCGCTTGATCTGCAGCGTCTGTCGGTCGGCGTCTTCCACGACATCGGGATCACCGCCGACTTCGACAACTCGGATGCCTACCTCGTCTACCTCGGTCAAGGCGGCACCGGGCTGCCCGAGCGCGACTACTACACCCGCGACGACGAACAGTCCGTCGCCCTGCGCGATGCTTACGTCACCCACATCGCCAGCCAGCTCAGCAATCTAGGCACTCCTGCCGAAGATGTGCGGGCCGAAGCCGAAGCGATCCTCGCATTCGAGACGCGGCTCGCTGAGCCCTCTTACACCGCGGAGCAGTCTCGCGACGTCGACCTCACGCTCAACCGCCACGAAGTCGCAGCCCTCGACGCGCTGATGCCCGCGTTCGGCTTGAGCTCCTACGTCGTTGAGCTGGGCGGGGTGCAACCCACAGTCAACGTCGACAACCCCGGCTTCTTTTCGGCGCTCGAGACCACGCTTGCCGAAACGCCGCTCGATACGCTTCGCGCGTACCTGCGCTGGCATCTGGTGCGCACCTTCGCCTCCGCGCTTCCGGCCGCGTTTGAAGAAGAGGCCTTCGGCTTCTACGGTCGCACGCTGGGCGGCCAGCAAGAGATGAAGCCGCGCTGGAAGCGTGTGCTCGACATCGCGTCGGCAGACATCGGCGATGCCGTGGCGCAGCTGTACGTGGAGCGTACCTTCTCCACCGCCGCGAAGGCGCGCTGCGAAAGCATGGTCGAGCACCTGCTGTCGGCGATGGGCACGGCCATCCGCGACTCTGAGTGGATGACGCAGCCCACGCGCGACGAGGCCCTCGAGAAGCTAGCTGGTTTCGGCCATAAGATCGGCTTCCCGGAGAAGTGGCGGGACTACTCGGCACTCGACATCGAGCGCGGCCCGTTCGTCGCCAACCGCATGCGGGCGGCTGCCTTTGAGTACGAGCGTGAGTTCAGCCGCCTGAACATGCCGGTCGACAAGAGCGAGTGGGGCATGCCGGCCCACGTTGTCAACGCCTACTACCACCCCTTGATGAACGAGATCGTATTCCCGGCCGGCATCCTACAGCCGCCGTTCTTCCACGCGGACGCCGACGACGCCGTGAACTTCGGCGCCATCGGCGTGGTCATCGCGCATGAGATCACTCACGGCTTCGATGACCAGGGCAGCCACTTCGACGGCCACGGTCACCTGCGCGACTGGTGGACGGAGGCGGATCGCGCCGAGTTCGAGCGACGCTCACAAGTGCTGGTGGAGCAGTTCGGCGCATTCGAGGTGCTCGACGGTCTCAACGTCAACGGCAAGCTCACCTTGGGCGAGAACATCGCCGACCTCGGCGGGTTGACGGTGGCGTTCGCCGCTCTGGCCGAAGTGCTCGACGGCACCGAGCCACTCATCGACGGCTTCACGCCCGAGCAGCGCTTCTTCTACTCCTACGCGACGATCTGGCGCATCAACGTCACCGACGAGTACGCGCGCCTGCTCATCAACATCGACCCGCACTCGCCGGGTCGCCTGCGGGTAAACGGACAGCTCCCCAACCTCGCGGCTTTCGGCGAGGCTTTCGGCATCGAGCCCGGCTCTTCCATGCTGCTGGAGCCGCAGAATCGCGCCAAGATCTGGTAGCGGGCACGAACCGCATCTCGCCAAGTAGGGTGTGCGCAAGGCGTGTCATTCACCGTGAGGTGAACGGCACGCCTCTCCATTCGCGGGGCTGAACCCACCGCTCTCCGACGCTAACGCACCGCTCCCGTCCACCGGCGGCACGACTCTTCCCGCCCCCCTAGCATCTTGTCTGGGAAAGCGCCGCGTGCGCACCACTGCCGTTTCGCAAAGCGGCACTACCAAGCCGCAGGGAAGCGGCCGGGCAAAGGGAGAAGGAGGCGGAACAATGACCGAAGAGCACTTGGACTTGGAAGAGTACGAAGAGCCTAAGAGCACAATCCAGAAGATCATCTTGGCGTCTTCGGCCGGTACGATGATTGAGTGGTATGACTTCTACATCTTCGGAAGCCTTACCACCGTTATCGCCAGCAAGTTCTACAACACGGGCACGAGCCTCGGCGACACGATCGCTTGGTTGCTCACCTTCGCAATCGGCTTCATGGTCCGCCCGTTCGGCGCGGTCTTCTTCGGCCGACTCGGTGACATCGTCGGACGTAAGTACACGTTCTTCATCACCATGTCGCTGATGGGCCTGTGTACGTTCGCCGTCGGTATCTTGCCTACACAGGCGACGATCGGCATGCTCGCCGGCATCATCCTCGTCATCCTGCGAGTCCTGCAGGGTCTCGCGCTCGGCGGTGAATACGGCGGTGCCGCGACCTACGTTGCGGAGCACGCTCCGCACGGCAAGCGCGGCTTCTACACCAGCTTCATCCAGATCACGGCCACCTTCGGCCTGTTCCTGTCGCTGGGCGTCATCCTCGCTACCAAGATGAGCCTGACCCCCGAGGCCTTCGACGCGTGGGGCTGGCGTATCCCGTTCCTCGTCTCGATCCTGCTCGTGGGCGTGTCCATCTACATCAGGTACTCGCTGCGTGAGTCCCCGCTCTACGCCAAGAAGAAGGCCGCCGGCCAGCTCTCGAAGAACCCGCTCGTCGAGTCCTTCGTGAACCCCGTCAACCTCAAGTGGGTCATCCTGGCGCTGCTCGGCGCGACGATGGGCCAGGGCGTGGTGTGGTACACGGGCCAGTTCTACGCACTGTTCTACATCCAGAAGGTCTTCCACGTGGGGCTCGTCGACTCGAACGTCATCGTGGCGGGCGCGCTGCTCGCGGCCACCCCGTTCTTCATCTTCTTCGGCTGGCTATCTGACAAGATCGGGCGCAAGTCCATCATCCTGGCCGGCATGCTCGTCGCCGTGCTGACCTGGTATCCGATCTACGGCCTCATGGCCGCCAACGCGCCGTCCCAGTACGCCGCGTCCAAGGACGACGTGAAGAACTTCGCCAAGGCCGCTGATGCTGCCAAGACCGTGGGCGACGAGGTTCCGACCGTGGCCATCCCGACGGTCGAGGGCGACCCGACGCAGTCCGAGAAGGTTCCCGTCACGCAGATCAAGGAAGGCGACCCGCTCAACGTCAAGTTCGAGAAGTTCCTGTTCGACTACTCGGGCTACAACCCATTCATCCTGGCGTTCTGCGTCTTCCTGCAGGTCTTCTACGTCACCATGGTCTACGGCCCCATCGCGGCCTTCCTGGTCGAGCTCTTCCCGACCAAGATCCGCTACACCTCGATGTCTCTGCCGTACCACCTGGGCAACGGTGTCTTCGGCGGACTCGTGCCGATCGTGGGCCTGAGCCTGCTTAGCTCGACCGGCAACAACTACGCCGGCCTGTGGTACCCGATGGTCATCACCGCAGTCTGCTTCGTGATCGGCGCGATCTTCATCAAGGAGACGTTCCACATCGACATCCACAAGGATGAGTCGTACGCCGACGAGGCGAACGCCAAGAAGATGCGGTCCGTCTAGACAGGTTCTAAGCGGACCGGCAACCCGCTGAACATACCCCTCTGTGCGAAGAGCGGCGCTCCCACCCAGCGCCGCTCTTCCACGTTGGGATACCACGTCGCGGAAGGTGACGCCTTCGTTTCGCCTCGAGGGAGACGGCGCTCGTCGTGTTAGCGTAGAGGCATCACCCCGCTCGACCCCCATGGAGACCCATGCCCGCAATCATCGAAGCGTGGCGCGCCGGGCTATTTCGACGCGAGTCGCTTCTTCGCAACGTCATCGCCGGCCTCGTAGTAGGGGTCGTCGCCCTCCCGTTGGCGATGGCGTTCGCGATCGCCTCAGGTGCGACACCGCAGGCAGGCCTCTATACCGCGCTGGTGGCCGGTGTTGTGGTCTCGCTACTGGGCGGCACGCGCGTGCAGATCGCTGGACCCACGGGTGCGTTCGCCGTGCTGCTCGCCGGCGTGACGGCGCGCTATGGAATCGCGGGGCTTCAAGCCGTCACGCTCATGGCGGGTGTCCTGCTGTTGGTGCTCGGCCTCACCAAGCTCGGCGGCGCGATCCGCTACATCCCTGAGTCCGTCGTACTCGGCTTCACGGCGGGAATCGCCGTGGTGATCTGGGTCGGGCAGTGGGGCAACTTCTTCGGCCTGCCGAAGACCCACGGCGTCACGCTCTTCGAGAAACTACCCAACATCCTCGCCGCGCTGCCCCATCTCGACCTGCCCACGACGCTGCTCGGTGTGGCGAGTCTCGTCGTACTGATTGTGTGGCCGAGGATTCCGGTCGCCGGCCGCGTTCCAGCTCCCGTGATTGTGCTGGTAGCCGGTACCGTCTTCGTCTCCGTAACACACCCACCGAGCATCGCAACGATCGGTAGTGTCTTCGGCGGGATTCCGCGCGGCCTGCCTCCGCTAACGCTGCCGCATCTGACAAGCTCCACGATCGCCGAACTCGCCAGACCCGCGATTGCCGTCGCGTTGCTCGGTGCGATCGAGTCGCTGCTCTCCGCCACCGTGGCCGACGGCATGATCGGCACACGCCACGATCCCAACCAAGAGCTCGTCGGACAGGGCGTTGCTAACGTCGCGGCCTCGCTGCTCGGCGGCTTCGCCGCGACCGGCGCGATCGCTCGCACCGCAACGAGCGTTCGTCACGGCGGGGACAGCCCCGTCGCAGGCATCGTGCACGCGGCTACCATCGCGCTCGTGCTGGTCGCATTGGCGCCGCTGGCCGCCAACGTGCCGCTCACGACTCTCGCCGCGATTCTGTTCGTGGTCGCCTACAACATGAGCGAGATCGAGCGCGTGGTCCGAATCGCCAAGCGCGCGCCGGCCTCCGATGTCGGCGTGATGCTTGTGACGTTTGCGCTTGCTGCGCTCGCCGACATCTCGCTTGCGGTTGAGGTGGGCGTGATGCTCGCGATGTTGAACTTCTTCCGCCGAATGGTGGTGACGGTCGGCGTGAGCGAGGTGGACTCCGGTCAGGTGGACAGCCATCTCGCCGAGTCCGATCTGGAGCTGCCCGAGGGCGTGCTCGTCTACTCAGTCGACGGCCCCTTCTTCTTCGGCGCCGTCGAGCAGTTCGAGAGCGCGTTGCTGCACACAGACACCGACCCCCGCGCAATCGTACTCAGCCTCGCCAAAGTGCCGTTCGTCGACATGACAGGGCTCGTGGCGCTCAAAGACGCTGTCGACGCGCTTGAGGGTCGCGGGGTGGAGGTGGCGATCTGCGAGACGAACGAGGCCGTCGCGGCGCTGATAGAGCGCGCGGACGTGCGGGGCACCGTGGCAGTCGACCCAGGCGCTTCCATTGCCGAAGCCGTCGCCGCGCTCAACCTACGCTCGCAGGACTAGGGCTCGGCGACAAGCTGTCGAGAGGACGCTCTGTACCTGCCGCTACGGAGTCAGACCGTGCAGCGGGAACAGCGCTACTCTGGCCTGCCGAATCGACTCGGCGGTCTCAGCGATCGCCTGGAGCTGCTGCTCTTCGGGGAGCTCGAAGACGTCTTCGCCGCCCATATGGTCGGGCGCCTCGTGGCCAATCACCACGCGCAGGTGCTCGCGCCACGCGTCGGGAACCGCATCGGGCAGCTCCACGCCGTTGAGCTCGGCGAAGACCCACGCCCACGCTCGCGGCACTGTCTCGAGCACGTGATAGCCGCCCCCGCCCAACGCGACCAGCTTGCCGCCGCAGAGCTCATCGGCGAGGGCAATCACGCGGCGCACCATCGAGCGGTAGCCGGGAATCGTCATCCCAAGGTCGGTCTGCGGGTCCGCGTGGTGCGCGTCTACGCCCAGCTGCGCCACGATGACGTCGGGTGCGAATGCGCGAGCAAGTGGCGCGACCACCTCGTCAAAGGCGGCGGCAAAGCACTCGTCAGTCGCGTGCATAGGCATCGGGATGTTGGCCGAGTAGCCGGCGCCCACGTCGTAGCCGACTTCGCCGGGAAAGCCCGTGCCCGGGAAGACGAACAGGCCGCTCTGGTGGATCGAGGCGGTCATGACCGCGTTGCTGCCCGCGAACGCTTCCTGCACGCCGTCGCCGTGGTGAGCGTCAAGGTCGATGTAGAGCACCTTGAGACCATCATGGGCTTTGACGGCCGCGGCAATCGCGACGGCAGCATCGTTGTAGACGGAGAAGCCCGCCGCCCGTGCTCGGTGCGCGTGGTGCAGCCCTCCCGCAATCGAGAAGGCGCGCTCGAAGGTGCCGTCAAGCACCGCCTCGAGTGCGACCAGCGTGCTGCCGCAGACCCATGCCGCGTGCTCGTGCATGCCGGGGAAGACGGGGTTGTCGTCGGTACCAAGCCCCATGCGCGGGCTGAAGTCGGAGGCCCAGTCGCCAGCGTGACGCACGGCCTCGATATAGCCTGCGGTGTGCACGAGCAGCAGCTCAGACTCGCGGGCTTCGCGCGGCTTGAGAATGAGGTCGTCGGTGAGCAGCCCGAAGGAGTCAACGAGCTCGACGGTCAGTGAAAGCCGGATCGGGTCCAGCGGATGCTCTTCGCCTAGATCGTAGGACGCGAGATATGGGTCCCAGACAAGTGCTGCCCGGCTCACCACTACCCCCTCGGTAGACGGCCGATCGATGCGCGCAACTCATTGTGCCTGACATTGTCGGCGAATATGCTCAATCCGTAGCGAAGTCGTGGAATGAAGTAGTGGCGACAACAATAGCCCTTTGTGAAACGAGGTGCCTGCCGTGCGCAGGATGATGGACCCCAAGACGATCGCGCTCATAGGCGCGACCGATGCCGAAGGCACCGTGGGCCGAACACTCGTCGACAACCTCACGAGCTCGCCGAATCGCAAGGTCTACGGCGTCAATCCGAACCACGACGCCGTGTGCGGTGTGCCCTGCTACCCATCGATCGCTGAAGTACCTGACGAGGTCGACCTCGCGGTTGTCGCGACGCCGGCCGCTACCGTCCCTGGAGTGCTCCAAGAGTGCGCCGACGCGGGCGTTCACGGTGCCGTTGTCGTCTCGGCGGGCTTCGCGGAGACCGGCGCAGAGGGCCTCGCGCTCGAGAACGAGATACGCACCCGGCTCAAGGGCTCCAAGATGCGCGTGCTGGGCCCGAACTCGCTGGGCTTCTTGCGCCCCGCAGTCGGCCTGAACGCATCGCTTCTGCACCACCAGCCCCAGCCGGGCAGCATCGCGCTCATCTCGCAGAGCGCCGCCATCGGCACGGGCATGCTGGACTGGGCTACCAACGCGCACGTGGGCTTCTCGTTCTTCACGTCGATGGGCGGCATGATCGACGTCGACTTCGCCGACCTCATCGACTTTCTGGGCGAGGACCGCTACACGCGCAGCATCCTCATCTACATGGACAACGTGGGCGACGCGCACCGCTTCATGAGCGCAGCACGCGGTTTTGCCCGCAGCAAGCCCATCATCGTGCTCAAGCCCGGTGAGACGGCCGAAAGCGCGCGAGCAGCCCTCACGCACACCGGTTCGTGGGCGGGCGACGACGAAGTCTACGGCGCCGCCTTCAAGCGCGCGGGCGTGCTGCGCGTCCACGAGATCGGCGACCTCTTCCGCGCCGCCGAAGTGCTCGACTCGCGGAGAACGCCGTCTGGCCCCAACGTCGCGGTGATCACGAACGCCGGCGGGCTCGGCTTGATGGCGAGCGCTGCGCTCAAAGCAACCGATGGACGCCTCGCGGAACTCGCGCCGGAGACGATCACCGCTCTCGATGGCGTCATGCCCGCCCACTGGAACCGCCGCAACCCCATCGACCTGCTCGCGAACGCGTCAGGTGAGCAGTTCGGCGCAGCGGTGAAGGCCTGCCTCAGTGACCCGGAGGTCAACGGCATCATTGTAATGTCGGCGCCCCAGGCCAACGACGACGCCGAAGACATGGCGCATCAGGTCGTCGTCGCCATGAAGGGCACCCACAAGCCGGTGATCTCGGTGCTGATGGGCGGCCAGAACGTCCTTTCGGCAAGAGAGATCTTCAAGGCGGCCGACATTCCTTGGTACACCACGCCCGAGGCGGCGGTCCGCGCGTACATGAACATGTACGAGTACACGCTCAACCTCGAGCTGCTCTACGAGACGCCCGCCGAGCTTCCCATCGACGTCGCGCCGCCGAAGGAGAACCTCAAGGCGATGATTCGCCGCGCGGTACGCGACGGTCACGCAATGCTTACCGAAGCCGAGTCGAAGCGGCTGATCGCGACCTACGGCTTCCCCGTGGTCGAAGAGATCGCGGCACACAGCGTCGAAGAAGCACTGGAGGCCGCCGAGCGAATCGGCTACCCGGTCGCCCTCAAGATCGTGGCACCCAACCTGACGCACAAGTCCGAGATCGGCGGAGTGGCGCTGGGTGTCATCTCAGCGGCCGACCTTCGTGAGGCCTACGCGCGCATCATCAATAACGCGCTCACCAATGCACCGCACACCGTCACCGACGGTGTCGTGGTCGAGCGCATGGTGCGCAAGGTCGACTTCGAGCTCATCCTCGGCATGAAGAAGGACGGCCAGTTCGGCAGCGTCATCGTCTTTGGGGCCGGCGGCGTGGCTGCCGAAGGCCTCGCCGACTTCTCAGTGAGCCTGCCGCCACTCAACGAGACGCTCGCCCGCCGAATGATGGAGGAGACGCAGGTCTACCGGCGCATCCAGTCCTCGATCGGCACCGTACCGCCCAAGTCCGGCCAGCTCGAGCAGCTGCTCACCGTGCTCTCCAACATCGTCGTGGACTTCCCCGAGATCGCGCAGATCACGGTGAATCCGGTCGTGATCTCTGAAGGCGAGATCTGCGCCGTCGATGCGCGCATCATCCTCGACACCTCGGTGGTCGAGGGCGCATCAGTCCACCCCCACCTCGTCGTCTCGCCCTACCCCACGCGCTACGTCACGCCGTGGCAGCTGCCCGACGGCACCGAGGTACTGCTGCGCCCGATCCGCCCGGAAGACGAGCCCCTCATCCTCGAACTGCTCGAGACGGTCTCAGAGGCCACGCTGCGTGGACGCTTCCATAGCAACGTCGCGGCGATCACCCACGACATGCTCGTGCGCCTCACCAACATCGACTACGACCGCGAGATCGCGATCGTGGCCGAGATCGGCGAAGGCGAGCACAAACGCATCATCGGAGCGAGCAGGCTCACGAGCGAAGCCAACCGGCCCGCCGGCGAGTTCGCGGTCATCGTGCACGACGACTTTCAGGGCCGCGGCCTGGGCTCCAAGCTGATGGACATCATCGTGGGCATCGCCCAGGAGAAGCACCACACCGAGATCGTCGGCTACATCGATGCCACCAACCACAAGATGATGCGCGTTGCCGAATCGCTCGGCTTCGTCACCGTGGGTGTGGACGACGGACTCGCGACGGTGCGGCTCACGCTGGAGTAGCCCCCCGCGGGCGCGGAGCATACCGCTTAGCGGCCCCGCGCGAACAGTCCGCCAATGAACAGAACGACTACCGCGCCGACGGTTGCCACGAGAATCGTGGTCAGGTCGATGCCGCTGATTCCCGGTCCGCCGAACATGCCGAACACCCAACCGCCGACGACCGCTCCGATCGCACCAAGGAGAATCGTCATGATCCATCCCATGCTGTCGCCCATGATCATCTTCGCCAGGGCGCCCGCGATCAGGCCGACGACTAGCCACGAAAAGATGCCCATTCTTGCCCGCCTCCCCATGTGAACTGCCGAAGGGCTCTTGGAGGACTATTCCCCCGTCAGCCGCATCGTCTTCACTCAGGCGATCGCGGAGGCTTCCCACTCCTCGGGGCTCACGACGAAGAGCACATCGCCTGCGCGGAAGACCTCGTCACTCGCAGGGTGTGAGGTTGTCTGGCCGTCGCGGGTGATCGCCAAGACCGTCACGCCATAGTCCGGACGCAGCTTGCTTTCGGCGATCGACAGGCCGGCGAGCCAAGAACCCTCCGAAAGCCGAACCGTATGCGTGGTCAGCCCGGGCGCGTGAACGCGCAGGTCGTGAACGGCGGTCGCGTCCTTCGCCAGCGAGCGCGCCATGCGTCGCCAGTCGCCGCGCACCTCGCCGATGTAGCTCTTGATCTGCTCGCGCGGCACCATCATGCGCGCGAGCACTCTCGAGAAGACCTCGATGGAGACTTCCATCTCGTCGGCGATGACCTCGTCGGCGCCACAGCCGTGCAGCACCTCGACCTCACGCAGGTAGCGGGTGCGCACGAGGATGAAGGCGTCGGGCGCTACGCGGCGAGCGAGCTCTACGATCCGGCGTGCCGCGAGGCGGTCGTCGATGACGACGGTGATTGCACGCGCCTTCTGGGCGTCCACGTATCGCAGGATCTCCTCGTGCGTCGCATCGCCGAAGAAGATCGGCTCGCCGGCGGCGGAAGCCTCGCGCACCGTGCCGGCGTTCAGCTCGAGAATCGCGTAGGGGACCTCGGCGAGGCGCGCTGTGTGAGCGAGGTTCCTACCCGTGACGCCGAAGCCGACGATGATGACGTGGCCGGATAGACCGAGCGTGCCTGCCGCCTTCGGCGAGGCGAGGCCCGGCCGCTCAAGGCGCGCCAGCGGCGTCTTCTCGAGCAGCCGTGTGATGCCAGGGCCGGCCGCCATCAGCGCGGGAGTCGCGACCATGCTGAGCACGGCGACGCCGAGCACCTTCTGGAAGGCGTCGGCACCCAGGAGTCCCGCGCTCACGCCCGCGGTTGCCGCCACGAGCGAGAACTCCCCCACCTGGCCGAGCGACACGCCCGTGAGCACCGAGCTGCGCAGCGGCAGGCCCGACGCGAGCGAGGCGAGGCCGGCCACGAATGGCTTGATCGCAAGCACGCCAAGGGTGAGCAGCAGCAGTTCGCCCGGATGCTTCACGAAGTATGAGAGGTCGAGCAGCATGCCGATCGAGACGAAGAAGAGACTCATGAAGACGTCGCGGAAGGGCAGCATCAGCGTGACGGCCTGATGCGAATAGTCGGACTCGGAGACGATGAGACCGGCGATGAACGCCCCCAGGGCGAGCGAGAGGCCCACCGACTGCGTGAGCATCGCGATGCCCACGCACAGCGCAATGACCGTGAGCACGAACGCTTCGGACGAACGCGTCGCAACCACGAGCCTCAGCAACCACGGCACCACCCAGCGGTAGGCAACGATGCTGAATACACCTACGCCCGCCACTTTGAGAAGCAGCACCCCGACCTCCGCCAGCGCCGAAGCCCCGCCGCTAGCGCCTGCAAGCAGCGGCGCCAACAGCATCAGCGGCACGACAGCGAGGTCCTGGTAGATGAGCACTGCAGTCGTCGCTCGCCCGTGCGGGCTGTCGAGTTCCGAGCGCTCCTGCAGCAGCTTGATTACGATCGCGGTGCTCGAGAGCGCGACAACGCAGCCGAGGTAGGCACCCTGCGCCAGGCTCGTGCCGCCGAAGTAGGTGGCCGCACCCACTACCACTGCCGTGCCGAAGAACTGCAGCGAGCCGCCCAGCAGGAACTGCGTACGCACGTGTGCGAGGTTCGCAAGTGAGAACTCGAGACCGATCACGAACAGCAGGAGCACCACGCCGATCTCAGAGATGATCTCGATCTGGTGCACGTTGCCCACCACACCCAGCGCATCCGGCCCCGCGAGCACGCCCACGAACAGCAGCCCGAGCGCGGAGGGCAGCCCGATCCGCGCGCAGACGATCGCAGCCACAACTGCGAGTACGAAGATGACGGTGATATCGACGAGCAGCCCGGTCATACGCGAGGCGACCTCCCTGGCACCATGCTACCCGAGGCGTCCCGGTGATACCGCTCCCTAGCTCGCCGAATCGCCACCGGAAGCGGCAGCGAAGTGCTCGTGCGTGGGCGCCGCTTCGGCAGCCTTCACGAAGAGGTCGCGGCGGATGTGACAGTAGCCACCGGGATTCTTGTCGAGGTAGTCCTGGTGATACTCCTCGGCGGGCGTATAGCACGAGAGCGGCGCGAGCTCGACGGCTATCGGCCGCGAGTAGCGCTCTTGCAGCGCCGCCAGCGAGCGCTCGATGACGGGGCGGTCGGCGGCCTCGGTGTAGTAGACGCCGGTGCGGTACTGCGTGCCGATGTCGTTCCCCTGCCGGTTCACTGCGGTCGGGTCGATCGCGTCGTAGAGCAGCTCCAGCAGGAACGGCAAGGGCGCGACCGCGGGATCGTAGTCGAGCTTGAGCGCTTCGGCGTGTCCGGTGCGCCCGGTGCAGACGTCGCGATACGTGGGGTCTTCGGTGGTGCCGTTCGCGTAGCCGACGTCGGTGCCACTCACACCGCGCACTCCCGCGAAGTACTTCTCGATCCCCCAGAAACAGCCGCCTGCGAAGTAGATCGTTGCCATGAAGCCTCCTCGATGCGCCCGGATGCGGTATACGCCAGAAGGTACCCCAACCTGCGATATGTCCCTCGTGGGCTGGGCGAATGACAACAGGCGAGCGCCACTCGTGCCGTTGTTCGGTGTAGTCTCTAGTACTGACGGCGTATGCAAGGAACCCTTCTGGTGATACGTGCGAAGCGATTGAGGGTGAACCCGCAGTGCGACTGATCGTGAGAGGCGTGCTGTGGTTCGGCCTGTATCTGGCCCTCATCCTGTTCCCGCTGATCGCGGGTGCGGTCTTCTTCGATGCGGCGCAGGCCGCGACCATCTGGGTGAACCTCGCCGTCGCTTCCGGCTACATAGCGCTCGCGCTGATGGCCACTGAACTCGCACTGGTCTCGCGCTTCGGCGGCGTCGCCGGCGCCTTCGGCCTCGACTCGCTACTGCAGTTCCACAAGCAGATCGGCATCGCGTCGATGTGCTTTGCCATCGCACATCCCCTGCTGCTGATCGTCGACCACACCTACACACCGGCGATGCTCGCGCCCACCGCGAACACGCCGTGGCCGGTGATCGCTGGCAGCGTCACCTTCGCGCTCGCCTCCCTCGTCGTAGGGCTCTCTCTCTTGCGCCGCGCATTCGGCATCTCCTACGAGGTATGGCAGTACTCGCACGGTCTGCTCTCGATCGCGCTCATCGCCGTCGCCGGCGCGCACGTGCTGGGTATCGGGCGCTTCGCCGCCCTGCCGGTGATGCGCGTGCTGTGGCTCGTCTACCTGGTGGCCTTCGTCGGCATGTTCCTGCGCTACCGCCTCGCGCGACCTCTCTCGCTGATGCGCTGCCCCTGGGAGGTCGTGGAGAACCGCCCCGAACACGGCCGTTCCCACACGCTCGTGCTGCGCCCCGTCGGGCACGCAGGCTTCCGCTTCGAGCCGGGGCAGTTCGGCTGGATCGGCTTCGGCCGCACGCCATTCGGCGCCTCGCAGCACCCGATCTCGTTCTCCAGCAATGGCGATATCCCCGCCGAAGATGGCACCGTCGCCTTCACCATCAAGGAGCTAGGTGACTGGTCTGCCGAAGTGGTGCCGCAGGTGAAGCCGGGCACACGAGCATGGATCGATGGTCCGCACGGCGTCTTCACGATCGACCGCGAAGAGGGTGCAGGCTTCGCGCTCATCGGCGGCGGCGTGGGCATCACGCCGCTCTACGCGATGCTGCAGGCGCTCGAGACGCGTGGGGACGTGCGGCCCGTCTACCTCTTCTACGGCGCGAACGACTCCGACGACCTCACCTTCGGCGAAGAGATGGCGGCTATGGCCGCATGCATGCCGAATCTCACGCTGGTCACGGTCATCCTTCACCCCGCCGACGGCTATGAGGGCGAACGCGGCTACATAACGGGCGAGATACTCAAGCGCTACCTCCCCACCAACCTCTACCAGCACTATCAGTACTTCATCTGTGGCCCGACGCCGCTGATGGACGCGATGGAGGAGGCGCTGCCCAAGATCGGCGTGCCGGCAGATCGCATCCACACCGAGCGATTCGACATGGTGTGAGGATGGCGACGTGAACCACCGAATCGTCACAGCCGTCGTCATCGTGATCGTCAGCCTGTTCGCGCTGGCAGCGGGACTGTTCGCTTGGTCGCTTCAAGCGGTGACGCCGCCGCACAGCGTGGTTGGCGCGGCACCGGCCGACCCTCATCCGCCGATTCGGCAGACGCAGGACTGCCTTGAGTGCCACCGCGTGGAGAGCGGCACCATGCCAGTCACGCATCGCACGTTCACAAGGGCGACCTGCTCGAAGTGCCACGCCGCAAGTGTGCCCGTGCTCGTGCCGCACTCGGTCTCGATGGGTGACATCCGCTGCCCCGAGTGCCACAGCGACCCGAACCGCGACCACGGCATGCCGCGCAACCACCTGCGCTACACGAGCGGGCAGTGTCTGCTGTGCCACCCGCTCGACTCCGACAACTACGCCAAGACGCCTGGGCCCGCCGGCCTCGCGGCCGAGAGTGCTGGCACGATTCCGCACCCCACCAACCGCTACTTCTTCGACTGCACCTACTGCCATCAGGTCGGGCTGCGCGATTCGCTGCCGGCGAACCATCGCGACTTCGCCGCAGAGACCTGTCTGGACTGCCACCGTGTGGCCGCCGGCGTCGTCCCTCTCGACTAGCCGGCAGCTTGCGCAACCTCTCGGCGCCTCCGCCCAGTGAGCGCCATCACCACCGTTCGCGGATTGAACGGCCGTGTCACGCGCCCCGCCTCTGCGCGCGGGTAAGTTGTGGTTAGGGCGTGCGCTCTGTGCGCCTGAATCGGCTGCAAGGAAGGACGTGCGATATGAAACGCCGACTCATATGCGCGACCCTGATCGCGCTCGTACTAGCCGCACTCATACCAGCTGCCGCATTCGCGCAGCCGCCCACGATTCTGGGCACCCTGTCCGGGAGCGGTTCGCCGCTTGCGGGCGCGAGCGTCAAGGTCGAGCAGCTCTTCAAGGGCGGTCTGCCCAAGAAGGTCACCACGCTGACTACGGGCGTGGACGGCATGTGGCTCTACACGGCGAAGGTCGGGGGCATGTATCGGCTGACGTTTTCGGCGATCGGTTACTACACGTATGTCACGACGGTTGAAGTGAGGACCGGCATCCCGAATGTGATCGATGTCGACCTGTCGCCAGTGCCACCGCCCGTCGGAACCATTCAGGGCCGGATCACCGGCGCATCAGGCTCGGGGCTCAACGGCTACATCTACTTCTTCAAGCAGAACGCTGACGGCACGTGGCCGGATGCGTATCTGAAAGTCGTCCAGACCGGAACGGGCGGCTACTACACCAGTGGCGACCTGCCGCTGGGGGCCTACAGGGTCCGACTGTTCTCAGTGATGACAGGCTGGGAGTGGTACAACGGCGTGCCGACGCCCGATCTGGCAACGCCAGTGGTTCTGGATACCCCGGGTCAAGTGATAACCGGCATCGACGCGCAGCTTCCGTAGAGGCGCGTTCGACGCTCTAGTTGCCGCCGTGGCAGCGTTCGCAGACGCCGCGGTTGTTGGTGCGCAGCAGAGCGCTCGATCCTACCGTGGGCGAGCCGCCTTCGACTGGTTTGTCCGGCGAGACGCCCGGCGTGGTGTCCTGCATTGGAACCCAGTTGCCTGCCGTGTCGGTCTCGAGGTGAGACGCTGCCCAGCCCGACATCACCGTTGAGCTGCCGTGCGCCTTGTGGCAGGTAAGGCAGCCGATGTAGTCCTTGTAGAACTGACCAGAACCATCGGCGTTGGCGGATTCGAGCGGAACCCAGTCGCCGTCGGGTGTCACCGTCGCGGGAAGCGTGCGGCTGGCGCCAAAGCCGTTCTCGAGCGTGACGTCGACGGGGTGGAAGTGGCGGTCCAGCTGGCCGACCTGCCCACCCGTCTGAGGGTTTGCCTCGTAGATGCCGAAGTTGGCTGAGACGGTGGTGTCTGCCGACGTCTGACGGTAGCCCGCGTGACAGGAAGCGCACCAGACTGAGATCGACTTGTTGGCTTCGGCGGCGGTCACGTTGAGCAGCGACGTTCCATCGGTGTAGTTGGGCCGGTAGTCGGCTACCTGCGACGCGCCCTGCGAGCCCTTCAAGAACCCACCATCGGGGTTGGCCGGATCAGAACCCGGCGTCGGGAAGCCAGTCTCAGTTGAGAACACGAAGGCGTTGGGCTGGTCGTTGTCTATCCCCGTATAGCCACCGACGGTCGTGCCGTTCACGCGGCCCTTGAGCATGCGGTAGTTCGAAGTCGGATGGGGATCGTGGCAGCTCGTGCACGACATCGATTCCATCGTCGGCAGTGCGGGTGCGGCGCTCCACAGCGGCAACGGCCCCGTGTCGAGGTCGTGACGCGACGTCGAATCGAGGGGGCTCACGATTCCCGACTCGTTCCACGCGTAGGCGTCCGGCGTCTTGCCGAACCCACCGGCGTTGAGCGGGGCACCCGGGGTCGACGACGTGTACTCGGAAGAAGACGACTCGTAGACGCCGTCGACGACGTTGGTAGCCGCGCCGGGAGCACCGCCGCCGTGACACGCTACGCAGAACTCCGTCACCGTGCCGGCAGAGCCCACTAGCAGCCCGCTGTATTCGGCTCCGTCGCCTCCCGTGAACGTCGCCGTAGAGTACGACGAGTGGATGCGGTGGCACGTCGCGCAGGTGTCGCCGGTGAGATCGTTGTCGGGCGTGTGCGGCCCGAAGTTGGCGTAGGCGGCAGTGGCGAAGCCGAGTGAGAGCGCCAAAACGCCCGCGGCCAGAGCGAGCCGCATCGCAGTGGACATGCGCGCCGAGTATGTCGTGTTGCCGCGCATCAGAACTGGGCTCCTGACAGCGACATGTGGCCGTGGCACGCCTTGCAGTTCATCGGGAACGTCACCGTGCTCGTACCTGCGCGAGAGTCGTGCGACGCGGAGTCCCACGTGTGGCAGGTGATGCAGAAGAACCGGTAGTCGCGTCCGCCGCCCGGCACCCTGGTCGTGAGGACTCCGGAGATGACCTTCGAGCCGTCGCGTGAGGTCACGCGGTCTTGGATCGCATCGGCGTTCGTGGTGCCGTGAGGATCATGGCACGCGCGGCACTCGAGCACGTCGCCGTAGCCATAGCCCATGTCGGTGCGCAGGTAGGCGTTGGTGGTCGTGCTCTCGCTGCGCATCGCGAAGCCATGGACGTTGGTCTGATAGCTCGTCTGGATGTCTGTGGTCGTGGTCGCGCTGCTCCTGCCGTAGACCGGAGGAGCCCACGGACTCGTTTCCACGCTCGTCGGCAGAGCCTGCCCGTCATGGCAGCTGAAACAGAACGCCTTCTCGTCGCTACGCGGGTTCGGCCACGAACCGCTCGGGCTCGGGTTGTGCGGGTCAACCAGTGGGAACGTAGACGAGACTGTGTGCGTGTTGTGGCAGTTCTGACACGTCATCCGCGCGCCGGTCGTCTGGTCTTGGGGAAGCAACGGGTGCTTGCTATTAGCACCCTCGTTCATGGTCAGCTTGGACAGGATGTCGACCTGGTTGGGGTTGGCCGCCGAAGCGGTGTGGCACTGCATGCAGACCATGAAGCCGGAGTAGTACAGCAGGCTCTCGTTACGTGAAACATGCGACTCGTGGCAGCGATCGCACTTGATGTCGGCGCCCGTTCCCGGGGCCGACACGTTGCCGTGACTGGACTGCTCGAAGACGGTCATGTCGCCCTGCGAGAGTGTCGAGTTCTCGCCGTGGCACGAGTAGCAGAAGCTGTCGCCAGCCGGCGTGGTGGTCACCACAGAGCACGGCGACGTGGAGTTCGTGCGCATGAGGTTCTTGAGCTCGGTCTCGCCGGTGGGCTTCAGCGGCACATGGCAGGTCACGCATGTGTAGGGCTCTTCGGCCGTGACCGAGGCGCCCATCGGGTGCTTCGACTTCACGAGCGGGTCGGTGAACTCAACCTGCGAGTTGGCGGGCGCGTGGCACGCCTTGCACAGCGTGTTGCGCTCGGCGCGCGGGAAGCGCACCAGCGGCGCGAGCGCCGTCGAGCTGTGGGTTGCGTGGCAGATGCACGCCGAGTCCTGCCCGTGGTCGTGTGGCGACGGCTGGTTGACCGGGTAGGGAGCGAGCGGTGCGGCGCGCGTCTCGATCGAGGGCAGACCTACGCCACCGAACTCGTCGACCGCTAGCACCTGGTAGTAGTACTTCTCACCGTTCTGCGCAGTCGTGTCGAAGTACGCGGTTCCGGTGGTCGGCGCCGCAGTGATCGTCGTCATGGTCGACATGCTTGCCATGCCGCGTCGGACCACGTAGCCGGCCACAGCCGGGTTGTCCGGTGCGACCCATGACAGGAAGACCGTGGAGTTCAGGCCGAGCGCTGAGACGCCCAGTACCCTGTCGGGCACCGTGGTGGTCGGCGCGGTGAACGCCCACATCGCGCTCGAGGTATCGGTGAGCGAGCTTTCGCCACGCGTGTCCACCGTCGAGATCGCGAACCAGTAGCGCGAGGAGGAGCGCAGCCCGCGCACGATGTAGGAGCAGTCGTAGAGGCCGCCGGTCGTCGTGGCAACCGCCGAGTAGTCCACGCCGTTCTCCGACTGCCATACGCGATAGCTCACGGCGCCGACAGTGTTCTCACTCGGCATCCAGCACAGATACGCGATGCTCGCCGAAGGCGACTTAGCAACGAACGCCGGTGGTGGTGTCGGCAGCGGTGTCGACGAAGTCGTTACAGAGGCCGCCGAAGAGTCGGAGAAGGTACCTGCGCCGTTGACGACCCGGACGACAACCGAGTAGGTCGTTGACGACTGGAGCCCGGCGATCTCGGCGGTGGTGGAGGTGGTCGTCGCGCGCAGGAGCCCATCGACGAGAACCTCGTAGTGATCGATGCCGCTGACCGTCGGCGTCACGTCGGGCCACGACACGCTGATCGACTGATAGTCCACCGCGCTCGCCGTCGGGACGGGCGCGTCAGGCGTGACCGGATCGTAGCGATAGGTCTGGCTGTGCGTGGGCTCATCGCTGCGAACGAGCGCGTCGTCGTGAGTGGAGTAGTAGAGCGTCTGCACGCCCGGCGACGCGGTGAGTGTGGTCGAGTACGCCGAATACGGTCCCGCGATGTCACCCCATGCGTAGTAGGTCGTCCGCGGTCCACCACCCATCGGCAGGGCGGCCATCGTGATCTTCGGCGCGTTGTCTACGTACCAGCCGTTCAGCCCGTCCGCGTCTATCGGGTCGACAGAGACCACCGTCTCGTACGGCGCAACATCGACGGCCGGCGTCACAAAGGAAGCCGCAGCGCTCACGGCGGAGACATTGCCGGCGAAGTCTACGGCCGCAACGGTCGCCGAGTACATCGTGGACTGAGTCAGCCCCGTGAACTGGGCGCTGGTCGACGGGGTGCTCAGCCACGGGAGCCCGTTGAGGTAGACCTCGTAGTGGTCGACACCCGAGGCATTGTCGGAGCTGGCGTCCCAAGAGAGCGCGGCATTTGACGCATCAACGGAGCCTACGGCGAGTGCCGAAGGCACGCTGGGCGCCGTGATGTCGGTCTGGACCGTGTACTGCTGCGGAGCCTCCGCGGTACCGATGAGGTCCGTCGAGTAGTACGAGATCGTCTGGGTACCCTCGTCAGCGCTCACGGGTGCCGAATAGGTCTGGAACGGACCTGCCTCCGATACCCAGCTGTAGAAGATGACACCAGACGCGCCCGTCGACAGGGTGATCGTGGGCGCCGTCTTGTACCAGCCGTTGTTGCCATCAGGAGCGTTCGGTGAGATCGCAAAGGACGTGACGGGTGGCGTGGTCTGGCTGCTGGCGAGCAGTGTGCCACCGGCGCCAACGGCGAACGCGCCCGAATCGGGGTACGCCGTTGCGGCCAGCGCCAGGTTCGTGCCTGAAGACTGCTCGATCCAGGTCGTCCCGCCGTCGTTGGTGCGCAACACGGTGCCGTTCGCTCCGACGACCACTCCATTGGACGCGTCACGGAACCGAACCGCGTTGAGCGTGGCGGTGGTCGGAGTGGACCTGCGAACCCACGTCGCACCAGCGTCCGTCGTGCGCAGAACAACGCCCGAGTCGCCGACCGCAAAGCCGGTCGTTGCGTCTACGAAGTTCACGTCCCACAGGTTCGCAGTGGGCGTGGCGACCCGCGAGGTCCACGTCGAGCCGCCGTTTGCGCTGGTCCACAGGACGCTGTTCGCCCCGCTGCGCGTGGAGGAGGCCCACACCGTGTTCGGTCCGGTCATCCACAGGCCAGTGACGGTGGTCGTCGGCAGCGTCGACGCAGCCGTCCAACTAGTGCCGCCGTTCGTGGTGTACCTGACGACGCCAGCGCCTGCCGCTACGGCCCGGCTCACGCCTGCCGACGCGACTGAGTCGAGCGCCGTTGAGACGCCGGACGTCTGCGCCGTCCAGGTGAGACCGCCGTCGGTGGTCTTCCGGATCGTGCCGTTATCGCCGACTGCCCAGCCTGTGGTCGTTGTCGACATCGAGACAGCAGCCAGGTTGGAGTTGGTTCCGGTGCGCAGCCGCGCCCACGTCTGCCCGGCATCTGCGGTGTAGAGCATCGAGCCCGCAGAACCGGCCGCCCATCCGTAGTCTGCCGAAGGGAACGAGAGGCCATTGAGGTCACCGAGAACGCCACGCTGCACCGATGTCCAAGAGGCGCCACCGGTCACTGTCCGTCGGAGTATGCCCCCGTCTCCCACCAGATAGGCCGTGCCCGTCGACACAGCGGAGCCGCCCCGGATTGCGAGCGCCGGATCGCTGGTAGCCGTAGGGATACCCGCGTTCTGGGAGCTCCACGTTGTGCCCCCGTTGGTGGTCTTGCGGACCAGACCATATGTGCTCGCGATCCAGCCGGTATTGGCGTCGGCAAACCGCACCACGTTGACCGGGTTCGTGCCGATTCCGGGGTTGATCGTCGACCACGAGGAGCCACCATTGGTCGACTTGTAGACGGAGCCGTTCGCGGCACCCACCCACACCGTATTGGTTCCCGACCCCCAGATCGAGTTCAGGGTCGTGTTGGGACCGATGTTGACGCCATTCCATGTGGCGCCGCCGTCGGTGGTGCGGCGAACTGAGCCTTGGGTGCCGCAGACGTAACCGATCGTCGGACTGGCGAACCAGACGCCGTTGAGGTTCTGCCCGGTACGGGACGTCGCGGTTGTCCACGTTGTGCCGCCGTTGGTTGTACGGACGATCGTGCCGCCGGCGCCAACAGCGACACCGTTGGTGGCGCTCGTGAAATACATGTCATTCAGCTGAACGGTCGTGCCTGAGGTCTGTGCGCTCCAGTTGCTGCCGTCGGTCGTGTGCTCGATCAGGCCACCATCACCAGCAAGCCAGCCGTTGGTCGCCGAAGTGAACCAGACCGCGCGTAGCACAGACGGGCCGCCCGCCTGAATCTCCCACGTGCGACCGGCGTTCGCGGTTCGCCCGATGGTGCCGTTCTCGCCGACCACCCATCCGGCGTCGGGCGTGATGAACGAGCTGTCGTTCCAACGAGCATCCGAACCCGGCAGAAGCGTGAACCAGTGCCGTCCGGCCGATGCTGTGTAGAACATCGCGCCGAGGTCGCCGACAGCGTAGGCGCTCGTGGTGCTGAACATGCGGACGTTGCGAAGGGCCGTGGGGCCGATTCCGTTCTGGGACTGGGTAGTCCACGTCGCCGTGCCATCCGACGTCCAACGGATCGTGCCGTTGGCACCGACCACGACGGCGTGCGTGGAGCTAGCGGCGCTCACCGAGTAGAGGTTCACCGCGCCGGTTGTGCCGAGAGTAGTCACAGCGGTCCATGTGCTGCCGCTGTTGGTCGTCTTGTACATCGTCCAGCTCGTGCCGACCGCGTTGCCCACTACGTATCCCACGACGCCGTTCGGCTCGAAGGACACCGACGTGAGAGCCGCTGAGGTACCGAGCGTCACCCGTGTCCACGTCGCACCGCCATCAGTGGTCTTGAGCAGCATGCCGGAGCCACCGGTGGCCCAGCCTGTCGTCGGGCTGAGCATCTGCACAGCAGTCATGTCGACCGTGGTCGTCGCAGACGAGCTGCGCCACGTGGTGCCGCCGTCTGTCGTGTAGCGCACGGTTGAGAAGCCACCTGAGTCGACATCGCCAACGGCGACACCGGTCGATGAGTTCCCGAACGAGATACCGCGCAGGTTGGCAGTGCCCGCCGACTGAGCCGTCCATGAAGTGCCGCCGTCGAGGGTCTTCTCAACGAGCCCAGATGCACCGACAACCCAGCCGGTGGAGGCGTCTACGAAGGTGGAGCCGAAGAGGTCACGCGTGGTGCGCGCGTCCTGGGCGATCCAAGAGCGTCCGCCGTCCGAGGTCTTGAGAACGACGCCGGCCGTGCCGACAGCCCAGCCGTTGTTCGCATCGATCCACGTGGTAGCGCGCAGGCTGTTGCCCTGCGGAGTCTGGTTGTGCCAGAACCACGAGCGGTCGGCGGCCGGGCCGGTGGAGATGCGCACGGCCCAGATCGTCGATGCCGAAACCGCGAGGATCGCGACCGTGATCAGGCCTACAAGGGCACGACGACTCAAGCCTCTACTAACGAGACTCTTCAACGCCGACCGTGCCGGGCTGATCGTCGTGATGCCACCTGCTTCTGGGGTTACGAAATCGCGGCGCGCCAAGCTAGGGCATGCCGCGCCCGCGACAGTATACCGCACGAGGCGTATTTTTGCAGGTAGATGGCGTAATCGACCCCGATGGTGTCGCCAGCAACGAGGGTTCTGTGCAAAAGAACACAGAAGGGTCACAAATTGATGGATTTTCGGGCCTCTGTAGCCGGAATCGCGTGTTTGCGGAACGCGACTACTTCAGCGCTTCGCCTAGGCCTCGTCGTAAGCCTTCTGCAGGTCTGCGATGACGATCTTCTTCATCTTCAGCATGGCGTTCGTCGCAGCAAGCGCCCGCCTGCGGTCCGGGCTGGAGAGCAGCTCGCCCAACTGCTTCGGCGCGATCTGCCACGAGAGGCCGAAGCGGTCCTTCAGCCAGCCGCACTGTTCGGCCTCCGGTACCGCTGAGAGCCGCCCCCAAAAGTGGTCGACGTCAGCTTGGTCATCACACTCGACGTAGAACGATACGGACTCGTTGAAGGTGAAGATCGGGCCACCGTCGAGCGCCATGAATCGCTGGCCATCGAGCTCGAAGATCGCTGTGAGCACTTGGCCGAGCATCGCTTCGGTGCCGGGAACCTCCATTCCCGCTTCGTAGCGCTGCATGCTGATGAGCCTCGACTCGAGCCGCTTGCCTGGTGCGCTGTTGAACGTCTCGACGTAGTACGAGATGGCCTCTTCGGCATCGCGGTCGAACCACAAAGACGGGACGATTCTCGGGGAATTCGGCATAACGAACGGCTCCTCTCGAGCGGCGCGCGGCGAGAGTTCACCGCGTCCATGAGTGCTTGCTGGCATTCGGCAGCGTGCTCACCGCGGCGGGTTCGCCTACAGGACGGAGCACGTCGAGATGGCTCATACCCCAGCAAGCCGAGGTCTAGCCTCTCCCCCCGCTAGACAGACTCGATCGCGTCCGGCGAGCTTGGATGCATAGACAGCAAGGTCGGCGGCGACCATCAGCGCGGCGGCCGACTCGCCATGCACGGGGAACGCCGCTACACCAACTGAGATGGTCAGCGGCCCAGCAAGACCCACTTGGGAGGTGCCCCGCAGACGCCACTGCCAAGCTGCGGCTCGTTTGACTGCCGAATCCGCGTCGGCGTTCGGCATGACGACCACGAACTCGTCGCCGCCGTAGCGGCAGATGATGTCACCCCCGCGCGTGTCGGCGGAGAGCATCACGGCGATCTCGATTAGCACCGCGTCGCCGGCGGCGTGGCCACCACCGTCGTTGATCTGCTTGAAGTCGTCGACATCGAACATAACGACACTGAGCGGGTAGCCGCCACGCGCAGCTCGGGCGAGTTCGCCGGGCAGCTGGTCGTCGAGGAAACGGCGATTGTTCAGACCTGTGAGCGAGTCGCGCGTCGCCTGCTCGACGAGCTGCGCCTGGAGCGCTTCGATTTCGGCAACACGCTCAAGAAGGGCGTCGTTTGCGTCGTGCAGCGCCTGCTCGGCATGCACCTGAGCTGTCACGTCTCGCAAGGTCACGAGCTCTCGTACACCTGCTGACAGCGAGGCGCCGACCGACGACTTGGTGACAGCGACAAAGCGGTCGTTCGGCACTTCGATGACCGCCGGCGACCCACTCTCAAACGCTGAAAGGGCTGCGGGCGCTGCGTCGCCCCAAGCCACGAACAGTTCTGTGACCGGAGCCCCCGCAGCGGGGGCCTTCGGCAGTCCAAGCAGCTTCACGGCGGCGGGGTTCAGCTCCATGACCCGCATGGCAGGATCGAGCACGACCAAGCCATTGAGCATCTCCTCGACCAGCACCTCACGCGGAATCGGCGTCAGCTCGAGCAGACGGAACCGGGCAATCGCCATCACCATCAGAACGCAGGTGACGCTTAGCGCGAGGGATGGGTCGAGTCCGATGACGCTTCTGGGCGAGAGGCTGTAGAGCAGCTGCATGAGCCACGGCGCAATTGCCGCGGCCATGATAATCATGCTGCGAGTACGGAAGATGCCACTGTTCCTGACCGCCGTGTCGGCAATCAGCGCGATCGCGGTGGCCCCGAGGACCAGAGAGTAGATGGTGATGACCCAGTACGCGACGCCGTGACCGTACAGGATCACGGTCGGTTCCTGCCGGTACGGAGTGAACGACGTCCAGACAAGCGAGTGGAAGCGGTTGGTGAAGGCTAGAGCAGTTGTTATGGCCGGCACCGCCATCAGTGCCGCGGCGGCGCCCTTCGGCACGCTTCGCCAACGTCCCGAGTACTCGACGGCGAACAGGAAGTAGAGCACGGGCGCAGTGGTTGCGCCGATGTAGGACAGCTGAGCTGCGCGGATGTGCCAGACAAGCTGAGTACTCGCGAAGTCGATGGTCTCAGCGGCGCACCAGACCACTATCGCCACAGCCATCAGGAAGAGCCACCGGCCGCCAGCGGACGCGCGGTTGGGGTAGGCCACCAGCACCGCCACGACCGACAGCACAAGTGCCAACACGTAGGGTGCCGTGTATGGAGTGAATTCGAGCGGCATCTTTGCGGGTCCTTGCAGTCCATCCGTTGGAAGCGACCGGTTTCGTGCTCACGCCCCTTCGGCAACTTTCCGAGAGAACGCACTAGGAGTATCGGGCGCTGAGGGCTTGAGATTGAGCACGGGACTGCGGCGAGGGGGCAGCCCGATGCCAAAGGCGACGGCCGCAAGGCCGATCAGGCCGCGTGTATGCTTGTGATGCACGGACTCTTCCGAACTGCAGGTCCTTCGGATTTCAGACGCCGTCATCGAAAGACAGGATCCTCATGTTCCCTTTGAGCATCGTCGGCAGCATCGGCCTACCGGACAGTCACGGCAGCGATGCGATTGAGGTCGCGCGTGAGCTCGAACAGAAGCTCGCACTCGCGCCCTGGCGCGCCGAACGCCAGGACAACCGTCTCCACTTCGAGGGCGGCGTCTACTCTGAGTCGACACCCGGTTGGCGGATTCTGCTCAGCCCCGTCGGCATATGCCGGATTGAGGTTCTGTCAGCGCCTGAGCTCGTTCTCGCATACAAGGCCAACACGGGTGAGATGTCTCTGCTGGCGGCCGGTCTTGCGGTGGGCTTGGGACTCGTGACTGAAGCAGCCCTCCACATGCCGATCGTCGCACTCATCGTCGCAGTCTGCGTGTGGGCGGGTGTGGCTCTATCCGTCTACGCGTACGAGGGGCGACGGCTGCGCGCGTTTCTGCGGTCCTTGCTGGCCGGCAGCTAGTCGGCCGTCCAGAACTTCGAGTCCCGGTACAGCTCCTCCACCTTGGCCCGCGCCCACGGCGTCTTGCGCAGGAAGTTGAGCACCGACGGAATCGTCGGGTCGTTCTTCAGACAGTTGATCCTGACGCGCTTCGCCAAGCCGTCCCAGCCGTACTTGTTGACGAGCCTCTTCAGCATCATCTCGAGCGTGATGCCGTGCAGAGGGTCGCTGGAGCGCTGGTCGTCCACGGGCATACGTCTTCTTCCTGCCGAAAGGACGTGACCCCCGCCTCCCTCGTCGGGTAGCGGGGGTCACGCTTCAGCTTCTTCTGGCGGAGAGGGAGGGATTCGAACCCTCGTAACGGGGGTTACCCGCTAAACAGTTTTCGAGACTGCCGCATTCAACCACTCTGCCACCTCTCCGCGGTGGCGCCGTCACGGGGGCGTACCCCCGAGCGCAAGACGGGAGTATATAGAGTGCGGAGTGCTCGAACAAGCGCGGTGAGCGCTGCTGGGCTAGTGCCCGCCGCTGGCCGCCGCGGTCGCAGCCGTCGCATCGTGCATCGCGCGCAGGCGCGTCATGCCCAGCGAATCGCGGTCACCGGGTACGCACTTGTGCGATTGCACTCCAACGACAAGATCCGTGAGTAGCGAACTCAAGAAGAGGTCGTCCTCGAGCATCTCCGACGCGCTGCGCCGGGCAGCGACACCGCGAATGTATCGAGCGAGTTCCTCGTCCATGATCCGTTTCCTCGCGAGTTGGCAGTTGCGACTTCCGGTCTCACTCAAGGTATCGGCGCATGTCTCTCAGACTGAAAGCCGTGCTTTACCAATCGCACATCGCCAAGGACGAGCGGCAGATTCAGCTTGGTCCAGTCACAGTGCGGCGGGCAGCGTCTGCTATTCGCCGCGACCGGTGACCGCTTCACCCGCTGCGAACAGGTCCTTTACCGATTCGACCTCGATGTAGACGCGCGTCACCGCTGAGTCCGTCGCCTGGATGGCGCCCTCGACTCGCGTGATTGCATCGTGAATACGCTCGCCGTCCATCCCCGGCTTGAATACGACGTCGAGATTGACGAGCAGCTCGGTCGGACCGAAGTACATCGATCGAATCGCGCCGCACTGCACGACGTCTTCGTCGGCAAGCACTGCGGCTTGCATCGTGGTCAGAAGCTCGGGCTCGACACCTTCGCCTACGAGCAGGCCCTTGGTCTCACGTGCCAGGCCCCACGCCACGCCCATGAGCAACAGACCGATGATGATCGATGCCGCGCCGTCGAAGACGGGGTTCTCGAAGGTGTGCCCCAGCCAGACGCCTAGGAAGGCCACGACCAGGCCGACCATCGCAGCGGAGTCCTCAAAGACGACGGTGAACAGGCTGGGGTCTTTGGCGGTGCGCACGAACTGCATGATGCCCGTCTCGCCGCGCGCGGCGTTGAAATGCTTCATCGCGACGAAGAACGACCAGCCCTCCACCACCAGTGAGATGGCCAGCACGATGTAGTTCACCGTGGGGTCGGTGATCGTCGTCTCGCTCATATGCCGAAGGTGCGAGATGCCCTCGTATACGGACATGCCGCCACCGATGGCGAAGACCGAGATCGCGACGATGAAGGTCCAGAAGTAGAGCTCTTTGCCGTGGCCGAAAGGATGCTCAGCATCGGGCGGAGCCGTGCTGCGCTTCATGCCCACGAGCACGAGCGCGCCGTTGCCGCAATCGACGAGCGAGTGAATGCCTTCGGCAAGCATCGCGGAGCTCTTCGTCATGGATCCGGCAATGAACTTCACGACAGCGATAACGAGGTTCGCGACGACGGCCGCGACTACCGCGGTCTTTGACTCGCCCTGTACTTCAGCCAAAGCGTCTCCTTAGGGACTTGCGGTCGGGTTGTGGCCGAGGCGGTGCGGCCGTTCGGTTCGCGATGAGACTTCGAGCAGCTCGGAGACCATGCGGATGAAACGCTCACCGGCTACCGGATCGAAGCGGGACCCTAGCTCCAGATCGAGCTGCTGGAGCGCAGCAGCTGGCGAGACGGCCGAGGCTCCAGGGCGGCCCGAGACGAGTTCGTCGTAGAGGTCGCAGATCGCAATGATGCGGCTCTCGAGCGGGATGGCTTCGCCGGCGAGGCCATCCGGATGGCCGGTTCCGTCCCAGCGCTCGTGGTGCGAGCGGACCCACCCGCCGATGTCAGCCTCGCCGACGCCGGTGAGAATGCGTCCCGAGATCGCCGCGTGCTCGCCCAGGTCGAAGCTGGCTGGATCCGAGATCGAGAGGTGCGCATCAGTGGACACGACGACGAGCCCGACGTCACAGACTGACGCCGCGTAGCCAACGCGGCTCGCGTGCTCTTCCCCCATGCCCAGCTCGTGCGCGAGCGCGGTTGCGAGCATCTGCACGTTGGAGGAGCGATACTCGCGCCCCGGCACTGACGCGTCAAGCGAGGCTACCACCGCCCGTAACGCGCGCTCCCGCAGCCCCATCACCATTGCGGTGTTCGCTTGCGCCTCGGCGCCGAAGATGCGGTTGTCAAAGACCGTCACCTTGTGACGGCCTTCAGATCGCGACCATTCGGCAGCCGAACGTGCCTGCTGAAGCAGCGTGTCGGCGTCGAGCGCGTGCGTGGGAAACGACGCGACGCCGATCGAGGTCACAACGGGCACACCCTCTTCGGCGCAGAAGGCCATCACGCTGTCGCGGATGTCGAGCGCCATCGGGAGCACTTGGGTCGCGTTGGCCTGGCTGATGCCGAAGATGAACTCAGCCCCGGAGGCGCGCGCGGCCATGTCGGTGCCGATGATGGGCCGGATGCGCGCAGCGATTGCCGCGAGCACCCGGTCGCGCTCGGCACGACCCATCGCCATCGTGATGCGAGAGATGCCTGACACCTGCAAGACCATGAGCGTGAAGGGAGCGCCGAAACGGATCGCGTCGGCCGCCTCATGGTCGAGGAAGTCCTGGATAGCGCGGCGGTTTCCCAGCCCGGTTACGGGATCGGTGCGCGACAGCTCGGCGGTCCCCGCGAAGGCGTTATTCACGATGAAGTAGCGCAACGCAACCAGCACCAGCAGGACGGTCGCCGAGAGTACGTAGATGTCGTACTGCATACCGGTGCTGTGGGGGGCGCTCCACAGGCAGTAGCCGATCGCCAGCGTTGCCACAGCGACCACCGAGTTCGAAGTCCACGGCCGGCGCCTTGCCCGCTCGCCGGAGAAGACGTGCTCCCCGGGGCCTTGGGCCGCAGTGAGCCGGAAGATCGCAGCGATGCCCATTCCGCCGAAGGCCGCCACCCACAGGCTCTCGATGAGTGTCCCGGACCAGTCGGGAAACAGGTGTATCTGGCTCAGATGCTGGATCGGCGAGAGAAGAGTCGAGCCGCCGTAGAGCAGGATGCTCGCGGCCATGATCCGCTCCCACTGCCGCCACCTGAGCACGTGGGCCACGAGCAGGCCCTGGACCATGAAGGCGGCGATCAGCAGGCCGTATATCGAGAAGAGCGTCGTGAACAGCGCGCTCTCCAGCGGGGCGCCGTGGACCAAGAACATCGGGCCGGTGAAGACGACTTCTTCGACGAGGAAGCCTACGACCACGATGACTGCAAGATCGATGACATGGCCGGTTCGGCGTGCCCGTGGCTCTGACGCCAGGTGAGTGAGAATCTGGATGCTCGGGATGAAGAGTACGCCGGCCAGCAAGTAGGGAACGACGAGCAGCGGCTGCCAGCCGGGCTCGGTCCCGCCGGTCACGGCAAGCACGGAGTACGCCGTTTCGGCAAGGGTGATGAGGGCGAGCGTGACCGTCATCAGGATCCAGAATGCACGCTCGCGTCCCTCAAAGCGCGTGCAGGCAAGCACCAGCAACACCGTGGCGAAGAACGGCACGAGGTAGAGGACCTGCGGGAGCACGGCTGTGTGCGCCGGCGCAAGCGTGCGAGACGCAGCGTAGGCGATGGGGAACAGCACGGAGAGCGCGGCGGCGATGATCAGCCACGTTCGTCTCAACTTCGAGTGTCCCCTCTCTTGCCTGCCGGGTCCGCGCCGAGCCCGGCTTCGCACACGCACAGAGTAACAAGAAGACCCGCCGCATCGGGCGGGTCTTCGTCTTTGTTCTGGCGGAGAGCCAGGGATTCGAACCCTGGGTACGGTTCAAAGCCGCACACACGATTTCCAGTCGTGCACCTTCAGCCTCTCGGTCAGCTCTCCGTGCTGGCGCTGCGCGCGAAGCGCACAGACGCAACGGCGAGTATAGCGAGCGGCGCGGCAAGCGGCAACGCACGGGCTAGAGCGCTATCGGCTCCTCGTGCAGATGCTGTGGCAGAGGCCTGATGGTGAGGGTGACACACGTCCCCTCCCCTTCGGTGCTCTCGATCTTCAGCCCGCTCTCAGGACCGAAGTAGCCGCGCAGGCGGTCAGAGACGTTGCGCATTGCGATGCCAAGCCCGCTACCGGCCCCTGGCTCGAGCACGTGAGGCAGGCGGTCGGCCGAGATGCCGACGCCGTCGTCGCGCACTTGGATGCACAGCTGATCGCCCGCGACGTGAGCCGAGATCGTGACGTGCAGCGGGTCGCCGTCGCCCCGCATGCCGTGCCCCACGGAGTTCTCGACGATCGGCTGGATGATGAAGGCCGGGACGAGCGTCTCAAGCGCCTCGTCGTCGACGTCTTCGGCAACCACGAGCAACTCACCGAAGCGCGCCTTCTCCAGCGCAACGTAGGTGTCGACGAACTCGAGCTCGCGCTCGAGCACGACCATGTCTTCGGCCTGCTCGAGCGTGTGGCGGTAGAAGGCGCCGAATTCGCGCAGCAGGCGACGGGCCTCGGAGGGGTCGGTGCGGATGAACGCCGCGATCGTGTTGATGGTGTTGAAGAGGAAGTGCGGGTTGATCTGGGCTTGCAGCGCTTTGAGCTCCATCTGCGTGGCGAGCTCGGTCTGACGCTCCAGCTCTGAGAGCTCGAGCTGCGTGGAGAGCAGGCGCGCGAGGCCTTCGGCCATCGCGAGTTGGGTCTCGTTCAGGAAACGGTCCGAGGTGTAGTAGAACTTCAGCGTCCCTACGGGGTTTCCGCGCATCTCTAGCGGCACGACGATCGCGGCGCGCAGCAGACAGTCGGGGTCGGGACAACCGATGTCGCCCTTGTTGTGCAGGATGCGGGGCTCGTCCTCGTCGAGAGCCTCCTGGGTCGCCCGCGTGATGATGGGGCCCCCCACGAGGTGGTGGTCTTCGCCCACACCCGCGAAGCCGAGAACCGCGTCGGTGCCGGTGATGGCGACGGCTGCGGCCTCGGTCTTGCGCAGCACGATTCGGCAGACCTCGCCTGCGGTACGCTCGTCGAGGCCCTCGCGCAGGAAGGTGATTGACTCATTCGCGATCGCGAGCATGCGGTCGGATTGCAGAGCGCTCACGTGGTCGGTGCGAGCCGCCATGCGCATGTAGACCGCCGACGTGCCGACGGCGACGAGCCCAAGGACGGCTGCTTCCCCGAGGTAGACCGGGATCTCGCCCACGACCTGGCTAGCGACCGCGAGCGCGCCAAGAAGCAGCGTCAGCCCGAGCAGCGCCATGTCGATGAGGTTCTGTCGCCGCACGGACGGCAGAATGCCGCCGGCGAACTCGTTCATGCGCTCTTCTATCTCCACTTGCGTCTCGCTCACGCGCTTCTCGTCTTCCTCGGCTGTCGGTGCGAGTATCCTACACCGCCGAATCGCCATGGAGCGCGCGGACGACCGAGGCGCGCAGCGTTACTGCCCAGCGGTAGGGGCCGGCGACCAGGGCCACGAGCAGGATCGCCAGGCCCGCATAGATGACATAACGATCGGAGGCGATGACGTCGCGGAAGATGATGTCGAAGGCCGCCTCTGCCGCGGCCGTGGGGATGCCCGCGAGCCGCTCGATGCTTCGCGAGGCGCTGACCTGGGTGATGTAGACCATCTGCGCGGGCAGGATGCCGAAGAGCGCGAGCGCCGCACCGAACACCACGGCGACGCGCTGCCGGTCGGCAGCGAACCAGACGCCGCCAGCGAGCAGCAACACGCCGAACAGCGGGATGGCATAGGCTATCGCCCGTACGACCTTCGCCCATGCGGCAACCGACTTCAGGGTGTCTGACTGCATCAGCACGATCTGCCGGTCCATCGTTGAGGTGGGTGCCTTCACGATGAAGCCGAGACCCCGGTCTTCGAGCCGCTTCTTGACCTGATCGATGATCACGCCGGTGTCGAGGGTGAGCGTTCCGTCCTCTAGCGAGGCGGCACCGCGTTCGCCCCCCATCACCGCGGCGAGGACGGCGCTGTGACTCGCGCGGTTGATGTCGCGCCAGATCTCGCCAAACTCCTCAGAGCGCACCACGTTGGTTGCTTGCGACCTGATCGCGTCCTCGAGCGTGGAGGCGAGCACAGGCGCGAGCTTGTCGAGGCCGAAGAGGTTTGGCAGCAGGTCCGCTATGCGCTTCTGCGCATCGAGCTTGGTGATGAGAGCATCGGAGGCCGCCTTGGCGACGGCGTCTTGTATGTCCGGGTTGTCGGCGAGCGGGCCAACGGTGGCGACCCACGCCTCAGTGTCGAAGACGACGTTGCGCACCCATAGTGACGCAGGGGTAACAGCGAGCAGCAGCGCGGCGATGATGACGAGGGATACCGCCCAGGTGTTGCGCGTGCGCGCGGGAATCGTGTCTATTTGCATGCCCTACTCCCGTTAGACATAGCCGTGGTTGGGACATTCATTCCCTTGAAGCCTCAGCTGGAAGCTTCTGTGAAGGGTGCGGCGCGCACGCCACTCCGGCGCTCGCTGCGATCATGCAACGAAAGGGTCTCACCATGAAGTTCTTCGTCCGCTGGCTCGTTACCTCGATTGCGGTCGCTGCGGCAGTGCTGCTTGTTCCAGGCTTCTCGGTCAGCGGCAATGCCATCTCCGCTATTCTCGCAGCAGCGATCATCATCGGACTGGTCAACGCTACGCTTGGTGCCGTCTTCAAGATCGGCGCCATCGGCTGCATCATCATGACGCTGGGCGTCTTCAACCTCGTCATCAACGCCGGCCTGCTGTGGATCTCGGTCTGGATCGTCAACAACTGGCTGGGATGGCTGGGGGGCGCGATCGTGGTCGACGGCAAGTTCTGGCCGTACTTCTGGGCGGCCATCGTCATCAGCATCGTCTCAGGAGTCCTCAGCTGGTTCGTGCGCACCGACGAGGACGAGTAAAGGCGAGTCGGATCGCGACGCGCTCGGCCGAGAGGAGACGCTTGTGCCCACAGGCAAGCTCATCGCGTTGTACGGAATCATGACGGCCGCGTTCTTCGCCATCGACCTTGTATGGCTGAGCACCGCGACGCAGCGCATCTACGCCCCGCGCCTCGGCGAGCTACTGGCACGGCAGCCGAAGTTGGCAGTCGCGGGCGCGTTCTACCTGCTTTACGTCGTCGGACTCCTGCTGCTCGCCGTGGTGCCCGGACTCAAAGAGGGTGCCCTCGCCGGCGCGCTTTGGCGGGGCGCGCTCTTCGGCTTCCTCGCATACGCGACCTACGACCTGACCAACCTCGCCACCATCAACGGGTGGCCATGGCAGATCGCAGTCATCGACCTGGTCTGGGGAACGACACTGAACACTCTCGTGGCAGCCGTGGGCTACGTGGCGGGCTCGAGGCTTCTCGGACTGGGCGGCTAGCGCGTACTCAGGCCAGCTCGCGGACCTTGCGGGATGCTGATTCGGCGAGCTCCTCGCCCACGACCAGGCGCAGAGCAGTGAGCAGGTTCGCTGCGATATCGGGCAGATCGGCGCGCTCGATCGTGTCGGGCGTCTTGCCGACGCGCTTGCTCTCCACGTCGATGGAGACAGACGCCAGCACCTCGCCGATGACGGGGCGGAGCGTCTCCTCGATGCGCTGTGCGAGCGGGTTAGACACGCGTCTACTTCCCGTCGCCCTGCGTCGATGCCGGCTCGTCTTCGCCCGACATGTCTATGAGCAGTGTCTTGAGCGTGGCGCGAACGCGTGCGAAGTAGGCGACAAGCAGGCCCATGGCCGCGATCACCAGTAGCTGTGCGCCGAAGCCGACCAGCTCACCGGATTGCGCGGGCACGAACCCTTGCGCCCACGCGAATACCGCCGATGCGGCGAGGCACAGCGTCGCGAGTACGACGAACATGACCTCTTCGGCAAATGCGCTGCCTGCGAGCTCGGTTCGGATCCGGCGCGTCTGTACGAGCAGCACGAGCGCGACCAGGAGACCAACGAGCTCGGCACCCAGACGCACCGGCGCCGTCACGCTGTCGCCAGTACTTGCGAACGCGCAGGCGGGCACGACAAGCATCGCGCTCGCTGCCGCGGGTAGAACCCAGAGTGCCTTCTTCATCACCGACATCCTTCGCCTGGAGGCGAACGTCCTTATTGTTCGCTGCAGGCTTATCATCGGCGTGATTGAGGCCGCAATTGAGCACAAACGGGAGGATGCACGCCCCGCTTGAGCAGCTACCGGC
>DASRYH010000041.1:0-12172 GCA_035687245.1 Coriobacteriia bacterium | reverse complement strand
GATCGACGTGAGCAAGGCCGAGCTCGACTTCGACTATCCCGAGACCGTGAACCTGCCCGGCTACAAGCCCACCTACCGCGGGCACAGCAAGCAGATCAAGCAGGCCGTCTCGCTCATGAACCGCGCACGAAAGCCGCTCCTCTACGTGGGTGGCGGCATCCTTTCGAGCGGTGCCGAAAGGGAGCTGAAGGAGCTCGCTGAGCTCATGCAGATCCCTGTGGCTACCACGCTCATGGGCAAGAGCTGTTTTCCCGAAGACCACCACCTCTGGATCGGCATGCCGGGCATGCACGGCGCCAAGTACACGAACTACACGATCACTGAGGCCGACCTGCTCATCGCTGTGGGCGTGCGTTTCGACGACCGCGTGACCGGCAAGCTCGCTGCGTTCGCGAGCAAGGCCAAGATCATCCACGTGGACGTAGACCCCGCAGAGATCGGGAAGAACAAGGCCGTCGACGTGCCGATCGTGGGCGACGCCAAGAACGTGCTGGCCGGGATCGTCGCCGAGCTGCGCAAGACCGGCGCCGAGCCCAACACGGAGCCGTGGCTGGGCGTGCTCGACGAGTGGCGTCAGCAGTTCCCGCTGCACTACGGCTCCAAGGACCCGAGCATCCTGCACCCGCAGTACGTCGTGCAGCGCGTCTCGGAGCTCACCAAGGACCGTGAGACGGTTGTGTGCACCGAGGTAGGCCAGAACCAGATGTGGGCGTGCCAGTTCTACACGCTGCGCGCACCCCGCACGTGGGTCTCCTCGGGCGGGTTGGGCACGATGGGCTTCGGCTTCCCGGCGGCTATCGGCGCGCAGGCCGCCCGCCCCGACGCGCTCGTCGTCGACATCGCTGGTGACGGCTCGATCCAGATGAACATCCAAGAGCTCGCCACGGCCAAGATCAACAACTACCCGGTCAAGATCATCATCCTGAACAACGGCTTCTTGGGCATGGTGCGCCAGTGGCAGGAGCTCTTCTACGGCCGCCGCTATTCGGCGAGCGTGCTGCCCCAGGACACTCCCGACTTCGTGAAGCTTGCCGAAGCCTACGGATGCTTTGGCATCCGGGTGACCAAGCCCGAGGAGGTCGATGCGGCGCTCAAGGCCGCCTTCGACTTCGACGGTCCGGCCATCGTGGACTGCCGTGTCGAGGGCGAAGAGATGGTCTACCCGATGGTCGCTCCGGGCGGCAGCATCGACGAGATGTTGGGCGGCGTTCCCGGGGCTCCGGTGTCTGAGATGCTCGACGACGAGCAGCTTGAGGAGGTGTGGGAGTAATGAGACACACCCTGTCTGTCGTCGTTGAGAACAAGCCGGGCGTCCTGACGCGCGTCGCTTCGCTGTTCGCGCGTCGCGGCTTCAACATCGACTCGCTTGCTGTGGGTACGACCGAGGACCCGACCATGTCGCGTATCACGGTCGTCTGTTCGGCGGCGGAGACGCCGATCGAGCAGATCACCAAGCAGGTTCACAAGCTCATCAACGTCATCAAGGTCCAGGAACTCGATCCGGCCGATTCAGTCGAGCGCGAGCTCGTTCTGTTCAAGGTCAACGCGGCGCCTGAGAAGCGTCACGAGATCATCGAGATCGCGAACGTGTTCCGGGCCAAGATCGTGGACGTCGGTAAGAACTCGGTGACCATCGAGGCCACTGGCGCCACCGACAAAGTCGACGCGATGGAGGACCTGTTCCGCGCGTACGGCATCAAGGAGATGGCGCGCACCGGCAAGATCGCGCTTACCCGAGGCGGAAGGGAGAGCTAGCCCGCTGCGGGAGAAGTAACACGGATATCACCAAGAAGTCACCGCTACGCCGCACGATGCATGACAGCAACGACGATCCGCCGAATGGGTTTCGGCAGCGAACACGAACTGGAGGAAGGCGAGGATATGGCAACCGTCTACTACGAGAACGATGCATCTCCCGAACTGATCAAGGGCCGCAAGGTCGCCATCATCGGCTATGGCAGCCAGGGTCACGCGCACGCACTGAACCTGCACGACTCGGGTGTCGACGTCCGCGTGGGCCTGCGCAGTGGCTCCTCGAGCTGGGACAAGGCTCGAGAGGCTGGCCTGAAGGTCATGACGCCGCGCGAGGCGGCAGCTGAGGCCGACCTGGTCATGGTGCTCGTTCCCGATGAGACCGCCGCTCACATCTACTACGCGGAGATCCACGAGAGCATGAGCGCCGGCAAGGCCCTGGCCTTCGCGCACGGCTTCAACATCCGCTTCGACCAGATCGTCGCGCCCGAGGGCGTCGACGTCATCATGATCGCGCCGAAGGGCCCGGGCCATATGGTCCGCCGCGTCTACACCGAGGGTTCCGGCGTGCCGTGCCTCATCGCCGTGCACCAGGACGCCTCCGGCAAAGCCAAGGACCTCGCGCTGTCCTACGCGTGGGGCATCGGCGGCGCTCGCGCCGGCGTCATTGAGACCACGTTCTCCGAAGAGACCGAGACCGATCTGTTCGGCGAGCAGGTTGTGCTGTGCGGCGGCCTGACGCATCTGATCGAGGCCGGCTTCGACACGCTCGTTGAGGCGGGCTACCAGCCCGAGATCGCCTACTTCGAGTGCCTACACGAGGTCAAGCTCATCGTCGACCTCATGTTCGAGGGCGGCATGGCCAAGATGCGCGACTCGATCTCGAACACAGCCGAGTACGGCGACTACTACACCGGCCCCAAGATCATCACCGACGACACGCGCGCGGCGATGGCTGAGGCGCTCTACAACATCCAGAACGGTGGTTTTGCTCGCGACTTCATCCTCGAGAACAAGGCCGGCCAGCCTTGGTTCAAGTCGATGCGCCGTATTCACGCCGATGCGTATGTCGAGGAAGTCGGCAGCGAGCTGCGCTCGATGTTCAGCTGGATCAAGCGGGATGCGGACTAGCCGCATCCCGCACGTTGCATCCAGCTGACTTGCGCAGCTGATGCAACGTCGCACCGCACACCACCCGCGCCACCCGCACGCCGTAGGACATTTGCCTGGGACTAGAGGGAGATAAGCGATGCAGAAGAAGTACCTGATGACGCCGGGTCCGACCCCGGTGCCCGCCGAGGTTATGCTCAGCATGGCCGGCCCGATCATCCACCACCGCACGCCGGACTTCTCGGCGGCGTTCAGGGCCGCCATCGAGGGCCTGAAGTACGTGTTCCAGACCGAAGGTGACGCACTTCTGTTCGCCTGCTCCGGTACGGGCGTCATGGAGTCGGCAATCGTGAACACGCTGTGCGCGGGCGACACCGCGATCGTCTGCCGCAACGGCAAGTTCGGCGACCGCCAGAAGAACATCTGCGAGACCTACGGCGTCAACGTCGTGGATCTGCAGTACGCGTGGACCGAGGTCGTTAGGCCCGCCGACGTCGCTGCGGCACTCGAGGCCAACCCCGGTGCGCGCGCGGTCATCGTTACGCAGTCCGAGACCTCCTCGGGCGTGCTCAATGACGTGAAGGCGATCGGCGAGATCGTGAAGGCGTATCCGGAGTGCGTGCTCATCGTCGACTCGATCACCGGCATCGGTGCGGTTGAGTGCAAGACCGACGAGTGGGGTCTCGACGTCGTCATGACCGGCTCCCAGAAGGGCCTCATGCTCCCGCCGGGCCTAGCCGCCTGCACCGTCTCCGAGAAGGCGTGGCGCGCCTACGAGCGCTCGACTTTGCCGAAGTTCTACTTCGACTGGATGAAGTACAAGAAGAACGTCGAGAAGGACACGACGCCGTTCACCCCGGCAGTCACCCTGGTGCTCGGCCTCAACGTGTCGCTGAAGATGATCCGCGAGGAGGGCATCGAGAATACGATCGCCCGCCACTCGCGCCTTGCCGAAGCGACCCGCCAGGGCTGCGAGGCGCTGGGCATGAAGCTCTTCGCGCCGCCGGAAGGCCGCGGCTCGGCCGTCACGCCGGTCTGGGTTCCTGAGGGCATCGACGGCAAGAAGATCGTCTCGATCCTCAAGAACAAGTACGGCATCACCATCGCCGGTGGCCAGGACGACTACGCGGGCAAGATCTTCCGCGTCGGCCACCTGGGCTACTTTGGCGAGTTCGACATCATCACCACGCTGGCTGCGCTTGAGATGACGCTTGCCGAGCTCGGCTACGAGTTCGAGCGTGGCGCCGGCATCAAGGCCGCCGAGACCGTATTCATGGAAGGGTAGGGGAGCGACTGTGAAGGTTCTTGTAGCCGAAAGCATCGCCGCCAGCGGCGTAGATCTTCTCAAGGAGAAGTTCGACGTCGCGGTAAAGACCGATCTCACGCCCGAGCAGCTCGTGGCCGAGATCCCCGAGTACGACGCGCTCATCGTGCGTTCGGCGACCCGCGCAACGCGTGAGGTCATTGAGGCCGGCGTGAACCTGAAGATCATCGGCCGCGCCGGTGTCGGCGTGGACAACGTCGATGTCGATGCTGCCACCGAGCGCGGCATCATCGTGTGCAACGCCCCGACCTCCAACATCGTGTCGGCTGCCGAGCAGACGATGGCGCTCATGCTCGCCATGGCTCGCAAGACGCCGCAGGCCAACGCTTCGATGAAGCAGTGCAAGTGGGAGCGCGGCAAGTTCACCGGCGCCGAGCTCTATGAGAAGACGCTTGCCATCTACGGCCTCGGCCGCATCGGTTCGCTTGTGGCCGAGCGCGCTCGCGGCTTCGGCATGAAGCTCATCGCGTTCGACCCCTACGTCTCCGAGTCTCGCGCCGCGGAGATGGGTGTGACGCTCTACCCGAACGTGGACGATCTGCTCCCGCTCGCCGACTTCATCACGGTGCACCTGCCCAAGACCAAGGACACGATCGGCATGTTCGGCGCCGAGCGTTTCGCGATGATGAAGCACGGTGTTCGCCTCGTGAACACAGCTCGTGGCGGCATCTACCAGATGGACGCGCTCGCCGACGCGCTGCGCAGCGGTCAGGTCGCCGCGGCCGCTATCGACGTCTACGAAGTCGAGCCCTGCACTGACTCTCCGCTCATCGAGTTCGACAACGTGATCCTCACCCCGCACCTCGGCGCATCCACCTCCGAGGCGCAGGACCGCGCCGGTGAGCAGATCGCCGAGTTCGTCATCCTCGGCCTCGAGGGCCGCATGGTCCCGACCGCCGTCAACGTCGCCCCGGTCTCGCCCGAGGTCATGGAGAAGGTCGGTCCCTACATCGATCTGGCTCAGGACATGGGCTGCATGCTCGCGCAGTTCGCCGAAGGTGGCATCGAGGCCCTCGACATCCTCACCGTGGGGCAGCTCGCCGACAACGACACGCGCATCGTGCGCACCGCTGGACTCAAGGGCATCCTGTCGCGCGCGACCGACGAGGGCGTCAACTTCGTCAACGCTGACTACCTCGCCGAAGCGCGTGGTATCCGTGTGAGCGAGACGCGCCGCAGCGAGACTCACGACTTCGTCTCGATGCTCATTCTGCGAGCCGAGACGCCGCACGGTCCATGCGAGATCGGCGCCGCGCTCGTGGGCAAGAAGGACGAGCCGCGCATCGTCACGCTCTTCGGCTACGACATGGACTTCCCGCCCACCAAGCACATGGTCTTCTTCCGCTACCCTGACCGCCCCGGCATGATCGGCAAGGTCGGCACGGTGCTGGGCGAAGCCGCCGTCAACATCGGTTCTATGCAGGTCGGCCGTACCGACGTGGGTGGGCAGGCCCTCATGGCGCTCACCGTCGATGCCCCGATCGGCGAGAACCTGCTCGCTCGTATCAAGGACGAGGCGAAGATGGACGACGCCTGGTACGTGGAGCTGTAAGGCACATGACGTTTTCGGCCGACACCTTCGCGACGCGGCTGGACCGCTCGTTCTCGGCGCGCATCGGCGCGCTCGAGGGCGGGCTGTCGCGTGTGGCGAGCGCCCGCATCTGGCGCGCGGTGACGGCTGTCGTTGCTGCCGCGCTAACCGCTGCGTGCTTCGACGCCGGCCTGTCGGCCTACCAGCCCGGGATCATGGGTGGTGTTGCGGCTGGTCTGGTCGCCGGCCTCGTCGCCGCCGGGGTCGCTGATGCGGCCGTGTGCGGCGTGGCGGCGGTACTGGTGGCCGCCGTGCTCGCGCCTGCGAACGCGTGGGGGGCACAGACGCTCTCGCTGCCGCTGTGGCTGGCCATCGCATCCGCCGTCGCCGCAGCGCTTGGCGCTGGAGTTCGCACGGTGGTCGCGAGGCGCTACGTGTCGCCGACGGTCTTCGTGTGGGCGGCTGTCGTGTTCGTGATCGGCACGATGTGGGCGTCTGTGCTCACCGTGAACTCGGCGCCGACCTTCGATCCCACCACCAACACACAGCACCCATCGTTCGACCAGCAGCTGGCCGCAGGCGACTTCGGTGCAGTGGACGCGAGCGACGACGCATGGTTCTACCGACTGACCGCACGGGTGCATGCGGGCGGCTCCTACTACCCGATATTCGCCCAAGCGCTGAAGGACAACCCGAACTGGGCACCCACCACCGTCTGGGCGTTTCGCATGCCCACGCTGGTGTGGTTCCTGGCGCTCGTGCCGGACCCGGTGTGGGTGCCGCGGGTCTTTCTCGTGCTGGCCACGTTGGCCGTCATGGCCGTGCCCTTCGTAACGCGCGCCTCCGTGCGGATGCCGCTCGCGGTGCCCGCCTGTGCGGCGCTGGCGGCCTACTTCGCCTACTTCCCGATCCAGGTCACCGTCTTTTCGCAGGAGGCTTGGGCTGCCGCGATCGGCGTTCTCGCGCTGGCAGCTGCGGCGCACGCACGCACGAGCCGGCACTTCCAGACCTGGCTGGCGGTCGCCGTCGTGCTGGCGGTGCTTGCCGCATGCATCCGCGAGACGATCGCGTTCCTGCTGGTCGCGGGCCTTATCTCCGTAGCATTCGAGCCTGCCGAAAGGCGGCGGTTCGCTGCCATCGCGTGGGGAGCGGGCGCCATCGCCTTCGGCGGGCTGTATGCCGCACATGCGGCCGCAGTCGCCCCTTACCTGAAGGAGGGCGCATCTGCGCTCAACTCCGGCGGTCTGCGCTTTGCGGGAGCCGCGTTCGTCTACGCCACAGACCTGCTCGGCCTGCCTGGCGCTCTGCCGTTCGTGTTGGCCGCTCTGGGCATCGCAGGCGCATTGCTCGTTACGGACACGCCCCAGCGCGTGCTGGGCGCGGGTGCCGTCATCCTGCCGGTGATCGCCTTCCTCTTCGTGGGCAACAAGGCGTGGTACGAGGAGTCCGGCGAGATCATCAACTACTGGGGCGCCACTGTGGTGCCGTTCGCGTACGCACTGCTTCCCGCCGCGTTCGCACTCCTGCCCGGAGCGCGACTTACTGGCCCGGGAGTAGCCGCACATTCGGCGAAACCGGGGACCCGACGTAGCGGATCCGCGAACACGAGGAGAACAGCCTGATGAGTACGGACAAGGTCTACATATTCGACACCACTCTGCGCGACGGCGAGCAGTCGCCTGGCGCCAGCATGAATACCGAAGAGAAGCTCGAGATCGCGCGCCAGCTCGTGCGACTGGGCGTCGACGTCATCGAGGCGGGCTTTCCCGTCTCAAGTCCCGGTGACTTCGAAAGCGTTCGCCGAATCGGCGCCGAGGTCGGCGACGCCGCGGTTGTCTGCGGCCTGACGCGCGCGGTTCGAAACGACATCGAGGTCGCGGCCGATGCGCTGAAGACAGCGTCGCGTCCGCGCATCCACACCGGCATCGGCGTCTCCGAGAGCCACCTGCGCGACAAGCTGCGCATCACCCGCGAAGTGGCGCTCGAGCGTGCCATCGATGCCGTGAAGTACGCACGCACCTTCGTCGACGACGTCGAGTTCTATGCCGAAGATGCCGGGCGGTCTGACCCTGCCTTCCTCTACCAGATGATCGAGGCCGTCGTGGCGGCCGGCGCGACCGTCGTGAACATCCCCGACACCACGGGCTACAGCTACCCAGAGGTCTTCGGCCAGCTCATTGCGGGTCTGATGGAGCACGTCAACGGCATCGAGACCGTCACCGTCTCCGTGCACTGCCACAACGATCTGGGCATGGCGACGGCCAACTCGCTCGCGGCCGTGAAGGCCGGCGCGCGCCAGATCGAGTGCACGATCAACGGCATCGGCGAGCGCGCGGGCAACACGGCGATGGAAGAGGTCGTGATGGCGCTTCGGCAGCGCCCCGACGTATTCGGCGTCGATACGGGCATCAACGCCCGCGAGATCATGCGCGCCTCGCGCCTCGTCTCCACGATCACCGGCATCAACGTGCAGCCGAACAAGTCGATCGTGGGCGCCAACGCGTTCGCGCACTCGAGCGGCATCCACCAAGACGGCGTGCTCAAGGAGCGTTCCACCTACGAGATCATCGACCCGGCCGACGTAGGCGCGGGCGGCTCGAGCATCGTGCTCACGGCCCGCAGCGGGCGCCACGCGCTGCGTCACCGCCTCGAGGAGCTGGGCTACAGCATCCCCGATGAAGAGTTCGAGCGCGTTCACGAGGCATTTCTCGCCTTGGCGGACAAGAAGAAAGAGGTCTACGACGAGGATCTCGAGGCATTGGTAGGGGAGAGCGAACGTACGCTCAACGAGGTCTATCACCTCGAGCAGGTGCACGTGAGCTGCGGAACCCCGGGCATCCCGACGGCCACCGTCGAGCTCAAGACCGCCGACGGCGAGCCGCTTATCGACTCCAGCCACGGCAACGGCCCGGTCGACGCCGTCTACAACGCCATCAACCGCATCGTCGGCGAGTCGAACGACCTCATCGAGTTCTCGGTGCAGAGCGTGACACGTGGCATCGACGCGATGGGCGAGGTGACGATCCGCATCAAGAGCGAGACCGGCGACATCTTCACTGGTCGCGGTGCTCACCCTGATATCATCGTCGCCTGCGCGAAGGCCTACACCAACGCCCTGAACCGCCTGCTGGTCGCCGAGCGACGCAGCGTAGAAGACGTCATCTAGCGCGAGTGCGCGTTTTGCGAGAGGAGCACTACCCGATGCCCCGTCCCATGACCATCACGGAGAAGATCCTCGCCTCCCACGCCGGCCTCGACGAGGTCACGCCCGGGCAGCTCATCAACTGCCGGCTCGACATCGTGCTCGCCAACGATGTCACCGCCCCCATCGCCATCAAGGAGTTCGCGAAGGTAGGCGTGGCGTCGGTCTTCGACCCCACCAAGATCGCGCTCGTTCCCGACCACTACACGCCGAACAAGGACATCAAGTCCGCCGAACAGGCCAAGATGGTCCGCGAGTTCGCACATGCTCAGAAGATCACGCACTACTACGAGATCGGCTGCATGGGCGTGGAACACGCGCTGCTGCCCGAGCAGGGCGTCGTAGGCCCCGGCGATGTGATCATCGGAGCGGACTCTCACACCTGTACCTACGGTGCCCTCGGTGCCTTCGCCACAGGCGTCGGCTCCACCGATGCGGCTGCCGGCATGGCGACGGGGGAGGCGTGGTTCAAAGTCCCCGCCTCCATCAAGTTTAACGTTGAAGGTGAGCTTAAGCCTTGGGTGTCGGCCAAGGACATCATCCTGCACATCATCGGCATGATCGGTGTGGACGGTGCCCTGTATCAGGCGATGGAGTTCACCGGCTCGACGATCCGCTCGTTGGACATGGATGGCCGCATGACCATAGCGAACATGGCTATCGAGGCCGGCGGGAAGAGCGGAATCATCGAGGTTGACGACGTCACTCGTGCCTATCTCGATGGTCGTGCTGAGCGTGAGTGGGTGGAGTACCACAGCGACGCGGACGCCGAATACGCCGCTGTCTACGAGATCGACGCAGCCGATATCGTGCCGACGGTCTCGTGGCCGCACCTCCCCAGCAACACTAAACCTGCAGCTGAGAGTAGGGGTATCTGGGTCGACCAGGTCGTGATTGGCTCGTGCACCAACGGACGCCTCGAGGACCTGCGCGTTGCCGCAGAGATTCTCAAGGGCCGCAAGGCACACGAGAACGTCCGACTACTCATCATTCCTGCCACCCAGAAGATCTACCGAGAGGCCATGCACGAGGGCCTGTTCGACATCTTCCTGGACGCGAATGCCGCGGTCTCTACGCCTACGTGCGGGCCGTGCCTTGGCGGACACATGGGGATCTTGGCGGCTGGCGAGCGCGCGGTGGCCACCACGAACCGCAACTTCGTAGGCCGCATGGGGGACCCGACGAGCGAGGTCTACCTCGCGTCGCCGGCCGTCGCCGCAGCCACCGCCGTCGCAGGTCACATTGCTCTGCCAGAAGACCTCGACTAGCGGTTCTGACGGGCCGAGTGGCCCCTCGACCTGAGGCTGGCCTCCTTCGGCATCAAAGGTCAGGACGGACGCCCCGCGTAGTCGCGCGTCATCAGTGCGATCCAGAAGGCCTCCCGCCAGCACGGTGGGAGGCCTTTTCCTGTAGAGTGTTGTGACGGCAATCACAAAGCAAGCACGAGAATGGGAACAGACTCGTGACGCGGTTCTGCTGTTCGGCATGAGCCGTATCAACCACTCACGAGTCCAGCCCGAGGAATAGGGAATACTGCCTAATGTGTGCGACGTCTCAGTCGAGCATCGCTAAGTCACTCGGGGAGGGAGGGCGATCTTTGTGAAGATCGTTTCTCTTCGGATTGCCAGGGTTTGCCTACTAGCGACGGTGCTCGCCGTGGTGTTGGCGACGTCCACTGCAACAGCCCTTGCGGCGACCTGGTCTAGCCAGGTTCCCGCTCCCGCATCCACAGTCACATCATCAAGGCCGCTGGTCAGCGCCCGCATCGTGGGTACCGCCCGGCCGCTGTGGGAGGGTCAGGGGAGCTGGTACGTCAAGGTCGACGGCAGAGCTGTCCGCAACCCCGTGCAGTTGCTCGACAAGAACCCCGACGGGACCTACGACTTCACGAAGGCCACCATCTACGGAACGCCTCACTGGGATCTGGCGGGTGGCAACCACACCGCCGAAACGTCGTGCTTTGACGGCGTTCGCTACAAGTCCAGCTGGAGCTTCGCGGTTGGCCTCGCCCCTGCGATCACCGGTGAAACACCCGCAGCAGGCAGCAGTGTCGACACGCTCACGCCCACGATTACGGCGAACCTGAGCACTGGCGGCGCCGTATCCTCCGTTGTCGTGACAGTCGACGGCAACAATGTTCCGGCTACCGTGACCAGCGGAATCCTTTCGGCGAAGGTCACGACGCCGCTCGAGGACTACGCGACGCACTCAGCGACCATCGTGGCTACCGGCCCGACCGCGCTCAGCGCCACAAAGACGTGGACCTTCGACGTCGAAAGCAAGCCGAGGATGACCGGCACGCAGGAGTGCACGGCGTGCCACACCACCTACCCGTCCGCGCATCCGATGTACAACTGCGTCGCGTGCCATGGGGAAGGCAGCCCGGTGGGCGGGGGCTACACGGACCCGGCCCAGTACCACGGTCCGGGAACCAACTGCGCGCAGTGCCACTTCCATGTAGAGAACTGCACGGACTGTCACGGCGCTGGCTACTCCACGGTCCCGCCGCTGCACGAGTTCAAGGACGACACCTATCACGTCTCGAGCAGCACCTCATGCTCGCCCTGCCACTCGCGCCGCCTGACCGCCGAACATAACCGGCCCGGTCTGACCTGCGCGACGTGTCATGCATCGGCTCAACCGCAGGTCATCGCCGCCATCGCGGCCGGTGACACCGCCTGTGGCTCGTGCCACAACGCGACCTCCGGTCACATGACCGAGCACGACGGCACGCCGAATCCCGCATGCACGGAGTGCCACAACGCGAACCTTGTGACCGAACACATCACGAACCAGTCGCTCACCTGCGGCGTCTGTCACGACAGTTCCGACCCGCTCGTGAGCAACGCGATCTCGCTCGGCAACCTGAACTGCGATGCGTGCCACCCGGGTGCCGGCAGCCATACGGCGCTGCACGACGTCACCCTTGGCGACGGATGCGACGCATGTCACCTGCCGAACCTCGCAACAGAGCACGATGCGCGTTCGGTGGACTGTGCCGGATGTCATGAGAGCGCCGACGCAAACGTCTCAGGCGCCATCGCCGCAGGCGACAAGGCCTGCGCGACCTGCCATACCACGGCTGACGGCCACGTAGGCCTGCACGCCGTGACGCTCGCCGCCAACTGCGGTGACTGCCACGCGGCCAACCTGGCCACAGAGCACGCCAACCGCTCCGTCACGTGCGCGGGCTGCCACGCGAGCACCAACCAAGACGTCATCGACGCCATCGCCGCGGGCGACAAGAGCTGCA
>DASRYH010000040.1:0-15973 GCA_035687245.1 Coriobacteriia bacterium | reverse complement strand
CCCGTGAAGAGCGAGATCAGCGCGAAGTAGCGCACGAAGCCCTTGTCGCCGTGCATGTAGCCGACCGAGAAGACCACGACGCAGAGCGCGACAATCCCCACGACCGCGAGCATGAGGGCCGAAAGCGAGTCGAGCGTCCACGACCATGAGAGCACGACGTCGCCAACGCGGAACCACGGGAGCGAGCCGGTTGAGACCGGAGCGCTCGTGAGCCAGGCTTCCGGCCCGCCTTCGGCAGGCACGATGCGCTGCAAGGCAGCGAACGCGAGAGCGGCCGTGAGCAGCGGGCCGACGGCGGCGAGCATGGGCGCAACGGCGCGCAGCATGCGGCCACCCAAAGCAAGGAGCAGCGCGATTGCGATGGGTGCCACGACTGCGAACAGCGGGTTGGCGAGCAGCATGTTCATCAGCCGCGCACCTCCGTCAGCTCGTCGATGCGCGTAGTCCGGCGGCGACGGGCCACCGCAACCAGCAGCGCGAGCCCAACGGCCGCTTCGGCAGCGGCGACCACCAGTAGCATCAGTGCGATGCCCTCGGTGCGCACTTCCCCGCCGCCGGAGACGCCCAGCAGCACGAGCAGAAGCAGCGCGCCACCTAGCATGACCTCGACAGATGCAAGCACGCCCACGATGTCGCGCCGTGTGAGCACGCCATAGAGGCCGAGGCAGAAGAAGGCGGCGGATGTGGCGAGCATGATCACTCGCGCTCACCCCCGCTCACGGCGATAACGGCAACGAGTGCAGCGAGCAGTAACGCACCTGCGACCTCGAAGGGCACGAGCATCTTGCCCAGCAGCAGCGATCCGAGCGCATCCATCGAGGTCGTGCCGCCTGTAAGCGAGGGCGCAAAGCCCTTGAGCGAGAGCACGATGAAGGCGAAAAGGCCCGCGCACGCAACAGCGGCAAGCATGTCGTGACGGCTCTCGAGTGAGGGCCGCCCGGGCTCGCTGCGGTGCACGAGCATGATGGCGAAGAGCACGAGGACGAGCACGCCGCCCACGTAGATGAACAGCTCGGCGAGCGCGAGGAAGCCGAAGCCGGCGAGCGCGAAGTAGCCCGCGAGTGAGAGGAAGAAGCCGCCCAGCCCGAGCGCGAGGCGCGTGACATCGCGTGTGAACACAACTCTAGCGGCGCCGATGAGCCCGAGTGCGGCCGCGGCCAGAATGAGGATCGACGCGGCATTCATCGGCGTCGCACCCCTTCCGCATTGCGGTTCTCTGCACCGGTGGCGCGCGGGCCTTCGCCGGAGCGCATCATCTCTGTCTTGTCGAAGGTCATCAGATCACGGCTATAGAAGGACAGCTCGTACTGGCCGGTGTGCTTGAGCGCGCCGGTGGGGCACTGCTCGGCACACAGGCCGCAGAAGCAGCACTTGGTGAGATCAAGGTCGTAGCGGGTCACGCAGCGCGCGCCGGGATCATCGATGCGGTCCACTTGCAGCGCGTAGTCCGGACACGTGCGGGCGCAAAACGTGCAGCCCACGCAGACGCCGGACGAACACCGCAGGCAGCGTTGGGCCTCGAGCAGTCCCTCCGGCCGCGTGAAACCAAGCTCCACTTGCCGGAAGTCGCGCGCACGCTCCTCCCCCTTCGCCATGGGCATGACGATCCTTCGGCGGTTCGCTTCGACGCCTTCGAGGTGAGCCTTCTCGTAGCGCGGGTAGACCGGCACCGGGCGGTAGACGCGGTCTTCGTCGAGGTCTTGCTCGGTGAGGTAGCGGTGGATCGAGGTGGCCGCCTCGTGTCCGCTCGCGATCGATGCGATCGCCGAACCGGGGCCGGTCACGACCTCTCCGCACGCGAAGACACCCTTGACCTGCGTGGTCATGTGCATGCCGTCGACCGGCAGCAGCCCGCGCTCGGTGAGCAGCAGGTCGCTGCCGGCGATCATGCCCGAGAGGTCGGCCGCTTGTCCGATGGAGAAGACGATGACGTCGGCTGCGATCTCGGTGAACTCGTCGGCGAACTGGGGCGAGAAGCGGCCCTGCGCGTCGAAGACAGACAGGCAGCTTTGCAGCCGCATGCCTTTGACCCGTCCGTCCTCCACGATGACGCTGTCGGGACCCCACGAGCAGTTCGCGACGACACCCTCATCGAGCGCCTCCTCGATCTCCCACTGGTGCGCGGGCAGCTCGTCCATCGACTCGAGCGCTGAGAGATTCACCTCACTCGCGCCAACGCGCAGCGCGACGCGTGCGCAGTCGACGGCCACGTTGCCACCGCCCACAACCAGCACCTTCTTGCCGCGGACTCCGGCTTCGCCCTTCCAGTTGCCTGCTCGCAGGAACTCGAGGGCACCCACAACGCCTTCGGCGTCATGGCCGGGAATCGGCAGGATGCGGCTCGTCTGAAGGCCCGCGGCGATGAGCACAGCGTCGTACTCGCCGATGAGGTGGTCGATTGGCACGTCCTCGCCGATCTTGACTCCGCACATCAGCTTCATGCCCATGGTGACGAGGTCATCGATCTCGCCGTGCAGCACCTCGCGCGGCAGGCGGTAGGCTGGCACGCCCGAGTACAGCGCGCCACCCGGCTTGGGGTCCTTCTCGTAGCAGTGCACCTCGTAGCCGAGCTTCATAAGGTCTTGAGCTGCCGAAAGGCCCGACGGCCCGCTGCCGATGATCGCGATGCGCTCGTCACGGGTGTGCGGCAGAGGCTTCACTCGCTCTTCGCGGAACTCCTGATAGCGTTCGTAGGCCACGCGGTGAAGCGGCCTGATGGCAATGGGCTCGTCGTAGTAGTTGCGCATACACGACTGTTCGCAGGGGTGGTGGCAGATGCGGCCCAAGACACCCGGGAAGACGTTGCGCGAGCGAACGAGCTCGTAGGCGTCGGCCGGCCGGTCATCGGCGATCAAGTAGGACTGGCCGCGCGCGTCCACGTTCGCCGGGCAGTTGCCCACGCACGGAGGCAGCGAATCGGCCTTGTAGAGACCCTCGATGAGGCGGTTGTAGTCGGGTGAAGGCGCGTCGATCATCGTGATCTCGTCGACACCCAGGATGCCCGTCAGGCGAAGCGCACCACGCCAACGCGGCGAGAGCACGAGCTTCTCGATCGGGTAGCGAAGCGTACCCGGCGCGGTGCGAGCGCGCGCTGCGGTGATGCCGAGGCCGGTTGTCAGGCTCGCCCAGCGCTCTACGAAGCCCTTGATGCCGGGGCTGAAGTCGTTGGTGACGTTGACCGAGAGTCGCACGCTTTCTGGAGTGCGATCCGGTGCCGCCACGCGCTCGTCGCGTTCTACAGCCATGCGATCACCACACCGACGATCGCGAGCTGCACGAGCGCCATCGGCGTGAGCACCTTCCACGCGAGCCCCATCAGCTGATCGGGGCGCATGCGCGGAAACGTCCACTTGACCCACACCATCGCTGTGGTGATGAGTATGGCGATGGCGACGAAGATGATGGCGCCCACAGGACCCGGGATGCCGAACCCGCCGCCGAAGAATGTGGCCGCGCCGAACAGCGAGGCCGCCACCACGCCGCCGTACTCGACCATCATGAAGATGGCCCACCGGATGCCCGAGTAGTCGGCGAAGTAGCCCGCCACCAGCTCGGATTCGGCTTCGGCGAGGTCGAAGGGGCCGCGATTGACCTCTGCGATCGACGAGATGAAGTAGACGATGAAGCCGATGGCCAGCACGATAAGCCACCACCAGCGCCATTCGGCACGGATGTCACCGGTGGAGAGCGAGCCTGCCAGGAGCACGAGCGAGAGAACCGACAGCGTGCGCGGCAGCTCGTAGGAGACCATCTGGGTCGCGGCACGCACACCGCCGATGCTTGCGTAGGTGTTTGCCGAAGACCACCCGGCGAGCAGCATGCCCAATACGCTCATCCCCGGGACAGCGAGGAAGAACAGCGCGCCCGTCTCGATGTTGAAAGGCGCCCATCCCGCTGCGAACGGGATGACCACGAACGAGGTCGCTGCGGGCACGAAGACCAGAAACGGCATCGCGCGAAAGACCGTCACGTCGGCGTTGTTCGGCGTGATGTCCTCTTTGAGCATGAGCTTCAAGGTGTCAGACAGCGTCTGCAGCAGGCCCGCTGGGCCAGCTTCCTGCGGTCCGAATCGCATCTGAATACGGCCGGCTACCTTGCGCTCCCACCAGACGCCGAAGAGCGCGGCGACGGCGATGAGTGTGGATGCCGCCAAGCCCCAGAAAGCGCCAAGCGCGAAGCTCGTCATCGACGCGCTCACCGGTCCACCTCCCCGAAGACGGGGTCGAGTGAGCCGAGCACGACGACGAGATCGGAGAGCGTGTGGCCCACGGCGAGCTTCGGCAGCAACGCGAGGTTACAGAAGGCGGGGCTGCGCACGTGCATCCGGTACGGGCGCGGCGTGCCATCGCTGACGAGATAGACGCCTAGAGAGCCGCGAGCGCTCTCGATGTGGTCATAGGCGTCACCCGGCTTCGGTGCAATCAGACGCGCGAGACCTTCGGGCCGCACATGGCCGCCCGGCATCTGAGAGATCGCCTGTTCGATGATTCGGCAACTCTCGATGCATTCGAAGAGTCGCACGCGGCCGCGATCGTAGGCGTCACCGCGATCTCCCACCGGCACATCGAAGTCCATGCGGGGGTAGACGGAGTACGGGTCGTGCTTGCGAAGGTCCCAGTTCACGCCGGAGCCGCGGGCCGTCGGACCAGACGCGCCCCAAGCAACGGCATCTTCGGCGGAGAGCACTCCGACACCCTTAAGGCGCCCACGAGCGATCACGTTGCCGAAGAAGAGGTCGTCGAACTCGGCCATCGCCTTGCGGTGCTTGGCGGTGAACTCGAGCACGCGCTCTGTCCAGCCCTCAGGCGCGTCGAACGAGACACCGCCGGGGCGTACGTAGTTGTAGGTGAGGCGAGCGCCACAGAGATCCTCGAAGAGCTCGACGACTCGTTCGCGCTCGTCAAACGCGTAGACGAATGCGGAGAACGCACCGGTATCGGCGCTTGAGGCTCCGAGGCCCATCATGTGGCTCGCGATGCGCTGCAGCTCGCAGACGATCACACGCAGGTACTCGGCACGCTCCGGCACGCGGATGCCGGCAAGACGCTCGACGGCACGGCAGTAAGCCCAGTTCGCATACATCGAGCCGACGTAGTCGAGGCGGTCGGTGAGCGGCACGACCTGCAGGTAGGTGCGGTTCTCCACCATCTTCTCGATACCGCGGTGGAGGTAGCCCACCATCATGTCGGCGTGGGTCACTATGTCGCCGTCCAGGTGCACCACTACCCGGCCGACGCCGTGCGTCGAGGGATGCGACGGGCCTACGTTCACGACGAGCTCTTCGACGGCCCGACCCTCATCGTTGGTCGTCTGGGTCCTCGACAGCACTTCGACCGGCATGCGGTGCACCTCCCTTCTAGATGTAGTCCGGGCGCTTGATCACGCGCGGGTTGTCGTAGTCCTTGCGAAGCGGATGGCCCTCGAACTCCTCAGGCAGCATGATTCGCCGAAGGTCCGGGTGGCCTTCGAAGTCCACGCCGAACAGGTCGTAGACCTCGCGCTCCTGCCATAGTGCGGCGGGCCACACGTCGACGAGGCTCGGTGCCACCAGATCATCGCGCTTGAGCTGGCACTTCACGAAAAGCGCGGTCGACATCGACCGCGACTGAAGGCGATAGACCAGAACCATCCAGTCGACATAGTCGACGGCGGTCACCATGCCCAGACGGTCGAAGCCCAGCTCGCGCAGCTCAAGCGCTGCGTCGTGCAGCTGGTCGCGCTCGACACCGATGACCGCGTCGCCAAACTCCAGCGAGAAGAGCGGGTAGAGGCGCGGCGAGAGTTCGGCGAGGCGGTCGCGCAGCTGCTCGAGGTTCACCTACCCCACCCCGCCTTCGGTGTCAGTCGAGGCAGCACCGGCGTCAAGCGCACCTTCGGCGGCTACGGCGGGCGTTTGAGGGTCTTCGGTCGCGTATGTGGCGTTGTCCGGGTGCGGGATCTTGTAGTCGCGCTCGTGGCGCTTGCCCGGGGAGAGCGACTCCGCCTTCACGAGTTCGCGCAGCTGCACGATCCCGTCCTGCAGCGATTCGGGGCGCGGAGGGCATCCAGAGATGTAGACGTCGACGGGCAGAAACTCGTCGGCGCCACGCACCACCGAGTAGGTGTCGTAGTAGAAGATGCCGCCAGACACGGTGCAGTTGCCCATTGCAATGACCCACTTCGGGTCGGGCATCTGGTCGTAGAGCCGGCGCACGGCCGGCTTCATCTTCTCCGTGATCGTGCCTGCGAGGATCATCACGTCGGTGTGGCGGGGATCAGGTCGCGGGAAGACGCCGAGCCGGTCGAAGTCGAACTTCGAGAACGACGCGGCGATCAGCTCCATCGCGCAACACGCGGTGCCCATGGGAAACGCCCACAGCGACTGGCCGCGAGACCAGTCGACGAGGGCGTCGACAGACGTGAGGATGATTCCTCCCGGAGTGGCCTCGAGCGCCTTGCCCACGCGGTCTACGAGCGCCACTCCAGCGCCCCCTTCCGCCAGGCGAACGCGAGGCCTAGTACCAGAAACGCGATGAACGCACCGACCTCCACCAGTGCGATCGCGCTGCCGCGGAGCTTGCTCGCCACGGCGAAGAGCAGAATCGACTCAGCGTCGAAGAGCACAAAGAGCATCGCAACGGTAGAGAAGCGCAGGTTCTGCGAGTTGAGGGGCTGACCTGCTTGATCGAAGCCACACTCGAAGGGTGTGCCCTTCTCGACCGAGGGCTTGCGCGGGGACAGGAGCTTGTTCACGCCGAAGACCACGCCGATGAACGCCGCGGCAGCGATGAACGCGCCGAGGACGAACAGTACCCCTTGGGCATTAGCCCCCTGCAATGGAACCCCCTGGCTTCTGTCTCCTGCCTCAACGGCAGGTCCGGTCAGACAGCCCCAAGAAGGACAGCCCGCGCCCAGGCGACGCGACTTGCGGCTAGTGTACGGGCAGCCATGGACTTTGTAAAGATTGTTACAAGCGACCTGAACCCGCAGGTCAGAGCGCACATCGCGCTTCCCTACTCCCCTTCTGCGGTGAGCCGCTCTATCTCCTCTGTCAGGCTCATCCACTCGTCTTCGAGCTTGGGCAGACGGCGCTTGAGATCCGCGTATTCGGCCAATGCGGCCTCGAAGACCTCCTTCTCCGAATAGAACTCCGGAGCGGCCATCTGTTCGACCAGCTCATCGTGCCGTTTCTGGGCCGCTACCAGCGCAGAGTCCACTTCAACAAGCCGCGTCTTGCGGTCTTTCGTGGCGCGATACGCTCGGTTTCGGGCCTCGGCCTCGGCGCGCTTCTGATCCTTGGTCTTGGGCCCGGCAACCAGCTCCGAATCGATCTCGGGCACTGCTTGAGCTGCGGGCCCATGCACGCGACGCGGTGCTCTGCCGTTCAGCACCGTTTGGTCGGCGCGCGGTCGCTCGGCGGTATTCGCGGGGGCCGTAGTGACCTTGTGAGCAGAGGGCATCTGCTTCGTGGCGCCTCCCCGAGCGCCGCCCGCGAGGCCCCCCGAGCTCTCCTGCTCCTTCTTCCACAGGTAGTAGTCGTAGTCGCCGTCGTAGACGGTCACACGGCCGTCGCGCACTTCCACGATCTTGTTGGCGACAGCACGGATGAGGTGGCGGTCGTGGGTGATGAGCGCCAGCGTTCCCTCGAAGCGCAACAGCGCTTGCTCGAGGATGTCGGAGGACGCGATGTCGAGGTGGTTGGTCGGCTCGTCCAGGCACAGGAGCGGCGCCGGCTTCACAAGCATCTTCGCAAGCGCGAGGCGACCCTTCTCCCCTCCGGAGAGCACGCTGACCTTCTTGTCCACGTCGTTGCCGTGGAAGAGGAAGGCACCAAGCAGCCCGCGCACCTCCGACTGAGTCCAGCCAGGCGCGATGCGGTCGATCTCGCCGAATACGGTGTTGGTGAGACCGAGCGCCTGCAGCTGGTGCTGCGCGAAGTAGGCGACTTCCACATGCGTGCCCAGCCTGCGCTCGCCCGCATCTGCGGCGAGCTCGCCCGCGAGCATGCGCAGAAGCGTTGACTTGCCGGCGCCGTTGGGTCCCACCAGCGCGATCTTATCGCCGCGATAGAGGGAGAAGTCGAGACCGTCGTAGACCACGAGGTCGCCGTAGGCCTTGCGCACGCCCTCGAGCGCCATCACCAGATCGCCGGTGCGCGCGGGCTGAGGGAAGCGGAAGCGCACCGTGTGGCGCTCTTCGGGGATCTCCACCAGCTCGGCTTTGATCTTCTCGATTCGGCGAATGCGGTCTTGGGCCGCCTTGGCCTTGGTGTCTTTGTAGCGGAAGCGGTCGACGAAGACCTGCATGTGCGCGATCTCCTTCTCCTGCGCCGCACGCTTGGTCTTGAGTTGTTCGATGTTGAGTTCGCGCTGCTTCTCGTAGGCCGCGTAGTTGCCCACGTAGAGCGTCAGCCGTCGGTTCTCGATCTCGGCCACGCGGTCCACAAGCCCATTGATGAACGCACGGTCGTGACTGACCATGAGAATCGCGCCGTCGTAGGCCTTCAGAAAGCCCTCCAGCCACGTCACCGACTCGAGGTCGAGGTGGTTGGTAGGCTCGTCGAGCAGCAGCACGTCGGGACGCGTGAGCAGCAGCTTCGCGAGGGCAAGGCGCATGAGCCAGCCGCCTGAAAACTCGTTCGCGTCTCGCGCAAGGTCCTTCTCGCGAAAGCCCAGGCCGAAAAGGACGGCGCGCGCCTCGCTCTCCACCGTGTAGCCGCCTAGGTGCTCGAAGCGCTCCTGCAGCCGCCCGTACTCGGCGAGCAGACGGTCCTGCTCCTCGCCAACTGCCGCGGCGACTTCTTCTTCGAGCAGGTGCAGCCTGTGCTGCATCGAGGTGACGTGTTCGGCCGCGGTAAGCGCTTCGGCAAGCACCGTGCGCCCCGACATCTCGATCGCTTCTTGCTCGAGATAGCCCACGACGACGTCTTTGGCGAAGCTCACGCCGCCCTCGTCGCCGTCGTCGCGGCCAGCGATGATCTCAAGCAGCGTGGTCTTGCCCGCGCCGTTGGGGCCTACGAGCGCGATTCGATCTCGTGCGCCAACACGAAGGCAGACGCCGCTGAAGAGCACGCGATCGCCGAAGGACTTGGTGACGTTGTCGACTGAGAGAATCACAACCGTTGAAGTCTAGCACCGCACACGCGCGCTGCGGGTACCTCTAGCGGCCCGTTCTCCCACGGCCGGCGCCTGCCGAAGGAGCGCGGCCGGCACCCGCCTGGAAGGTGCGGTCCTGCACGACGAGCAGCTCACCGCCGGGCAGCCGGTAAACAGAGGCGACGATGATGAGACTGCCCTTCGCCGTCGAGACGAGCGCGACCCGGCGATGCTCTGGCCTCCCTGTGGTGGCCACTTGCGCGGCCGCTTCGGCAAGTCCGAGCGACGCCGTGAGCGGGACAGCTTCCGCGAGGGGACGCCCGATGCCGGTGGCACCACCGGGCAGGTCGGATGCGGCCGCTTCGTTCATCCAGACGACCGTCATCGAAGCGGGGTCGACCAAGGCGACCTTGGCATCTACCGGTGCAGAGACTGCGGAATCTGCGGACATGCGGCCATCACTCCATTCCTCGACTTCACTTGTCGAAGAATAGACCTTTGGACGGATGCCGAGGATGAGTCCCGATACAAACGGAGACAAGAGGGTCGACGCGCGCTAACGGCGCAGCCGATTGGCCTCCACCACGAGGATTGCGGCGTCGTCGCGCAACACGCCAGCGCTGTAGTCGACAACATCGGTCACAAGTGCCGGTGCTAGGTCGACGGTGCGGTGGCTGGCGCGCTTGGTGACCAACGCCTCGAAACCGCTCGGACCGAGGAACACGCCTTCAGCTGAGCGCGCTTCGGTCATACCGTCGGAGTAGAGCACGAGCCGTTCGTGGCGGCCCAGCATGCTGTGCGACTCGAAGTACACGGCGTCGTCGAACGCCCCGATGATCGGGCTGCCGGTCTCGAGGTGGGCGAGTCCGCCATCCGGGGAGAGCACGAGCGCCGGGGGATGCCCTGCCGAAACATAGCGCAACTGTCCGGTCTTGGTGTTGAGCAGACCGAACCATAGGGTGGCGAACGACTCCACGCTCGTGAACCGCCGCATCATGGCGTTGGCGCGCGCCACTGTCTCATACGGCGGCAGCTGGTCGATCGCGTGCGCGCGCAGCGTCGTGCGAATCATGGAGGTCGCCACCGCGGCATCGATGCCCTTGCCCGATACGTCCCCAAGCGTCAGCCCGACGGTGTGTTCGGCCACTGGAAACACGTCGATGAAGTCGCCGCCCACGCGCCCGCTGGCCAGCGTCGCGCTTTCGTACGCGCGCGAGAACACGATCCCGGGTATGCGGTCTGGCAGCGCCACCAGGGTGTCCTGCAGCGTTTCGGCGATATCGTGCTCGGTCTCATAGAGGTGCGCGTTCTCGTGTGCGAGGTTGATCGCGAGCGACAGCCTTTCGGCAAACTCCTCGTCCTTTGCATCGAAGGCGCGGGCGCGCTCGTATCCGTAGCTCAAGAAGCCGACCGTCTCGCCCCTGAATCGTAGCGGCAGCAGCATGAACGCCGCGTTGTCGCCGGGGGTAGGTGGCTCCCAGACGATCGAACTGTCGACAATCACATCAGGAATGAACGCGTACCGGCCCGCGGCAAGCTCGGCGGCGGTCCATCCCAGATTTGACATCGGGCGCTTTGCGTCGATGAGGCGCTGCGACAGGCCGAAGACGTGACGGATGCAATACGAGTCGTCCCCAAACTGCGCGTAGACCACCCTGTCTGCCCCGATAGCGGTGGCAGTATGCTCCACGATCGCCTCGAGCGTCTCTTCCACAGTATGCGACGCGAGCAGGATCTCGTTGACGCTGTTGAGCGCCGCGGCAAGCGTCGCCGAGCGTCGCTCCGACTCGTACAGACGCGCGTTCTCCAGCGCGAGGGACGCCGACGCGGCGAGCTTGAGGGCGAAGTCGCGCTCGAGATCGCTGAACGCCCTCTTCTGACCGAACTGCAACATCAGCAACACGCCCAGAGTCTCGTCACGCACCACGAGAGGTATCCCCATGGCGGAGCTGATTCTGTGTGGGACTGCCTGGGCGGCGACGCGCTCGTCGCGGCTAGCATCCTCGATGCAGAGGATCTCGCCAGCATCAACGACCGCCCGGGAGAACACGGCGTCCTCCGGTGTGAGCGGTTGCCCCGCTGCGTCTTCGGCGAGCCCCGATGCGTAGCGCACCGGCCACGTATCGCCTTCGCGCAGTTCGATGACTGTCGCGTCCACCCCAAGCGCCGCTCGCGCCTGCGACACGAGGCTCTGCATGATGCCGTCCACGTCGAGGCTGGCGTGCGTGGCCGCGTCGATCCGGTTGAGGGCCTCGGCGAACCGAATGGTCTCCTCACGCCGCTGCTCTGCCACTTTGCGATCAGTGATGTTCTCGAATACGCCGTAGAGCCGGGAGGCCTCTCCCTGAGGGTTCAGCTCGACCCGTCCCAGCTCGTGAATCCACCCAATTGTCTTGTCGGGCAGTTCGATCTTGAGCTCTGCAGAGTAGTCGCCGCCGTGTAGGGCCGCCCGCTCCTGCACTTCGCGAGCACGCTTGCGGTCGTCGGGATGAATGCGCGCGAGGAACGCCCCAAAGCTCGGTTCGACCTCCCCCACCTGGTAGCCCAAGAGGCGGTAGTGATCGTCGTTCCAGTGCGTCTCCCCAGTGACCAGATCGACGTCCCAAGCCGCCATTCGCCCCGCCGAAAGCGCCATCGACAGCCGCTTCTCGCTCTCCGCGAGCGCCTCCTTCTTCCGGCGCTGTTCGGAGATGTCGCGCGCGACGCCGGTTCGGTAACGCGGCCGTCCAGCATCATCGAAGGTGACCGTGGCGACGTCAGAGACCCAGACGTAGTGCCCGTCGCGATGCCTGAACCGGTACTCGCAGCTCATGCGCCCGGTGGACAGCGACTCCTCGAGCTCGCGAGTCACGGCGAGTAGGTCGCTCGGGTGCATCGAGGCCACGACTTCGCTGAGGCTCATGACCGAGAACTCCGCTGGCGTGTAGCCGAACATCGTTTCGACGATCGGGCTCAGGTAGTCGTAGGTGTCAGTAGCAAGATCGCGACGGTACGCCAAGTCCAGAGTGCTCTCGAGCACGCTGCGGAAACGCTCCTCGCTTTGGCGAAGCGCCTGCTCGCGAACGCTTCGCTCGATCGCTATGGACACCTGGCTTGCCACTGTCTGGATCAACTTCAGATCGAGTGGGTCGTAAGCGGTCTGCTTCCGCGTGCCGAACGACATCGTGCCGACAGTCTCGCTGCCCACTTTGAGAGGCCAGCACGCGTAGCACCGAATGCCCATTCGGCGGACGAGGTTCGCTCGCATATCGCCGTTGTTCTGCACGTCTTCAGAGACAATGGGCTCGCCGTCGCGCGCAACGCACCCGCAGATGGCCTCGCCGAGCTCCAGGCGCTCGATGGTCTTGGCGATGCGCTCGTCCACCCCACCGCACGCGTTGAGGCGCAGCCGCGCCCGGTCGTCGGTTAGCACGTAGTTGAAGAAGACGTCGGCGCCCAGATAGTCCATGACGATATCTGCGATCTGCTTGATCGCTGCGATGGGATCCGACCCGGAGATGAGGATCGTGCTGGTATCGCTGAGAACCTCGAGGCGACGCGGCACTGCGCGCGGTCCGGCTGCGGTGGTGTCTTTACCGAGTCCCGCCCCTATCGCGTGCGCAGCTTCGTTCGGCCCCGTCGGAGTCGTGCCCGATACCATTCGACCTCCCTGCGCGACATATACCCAAACGTTGCCAGCGAAACGCCCTCGCCTTCGGCCAAGCAGCGCAAGGCCGACCCCTCGCGGGACCGGCCTCGTTTCGTGTGGTGGAGCTGCCGCGGGCGACTCCGCTGCGGCTGTCAACGCGAGCTCACCGAAAGGGTCGCGCCCGCGAGGACCTACTTGTCGACGGCGTCCTTGAGCTTCTCGGCTGCCGAATCGATGGCAGCTTTGGCCTTGGCGCTGAACTGGTCTACCTTGCCATCCCGCTTCATCTCGGCGTCACCCGTGACGACGCCGGCAGCCTCCTTAAGGCGGCCCTTCATCTCTTCCACGTTGTTCTCATCCATACGATCGCAACCTCTCGGTCTCGTGGTGCTTGGCAGGGACTACTCGGCTCGAACGTCTTCGCCCGACTCCACGCGCGCAACCGTCTCGGCGTGGCTTCGCGGGCTCACAACACCGATGAGAACCACGAGCCCCCATGCGACCAAGGCATAGGTGGCGATTGCGACCAGTGCGCTCCACTCGAAGGTTGCGCCGGACACCCTGCTCGTGCTGAAGACCGCGTTGAATGGCGTCATGAAGATATCGGAGACTGCATACATGAACTTCACGAATCCTGCCTCTGCGTTGGCACCGAAGAGCTCGAGTACGAACCGAATCGCGATGAGGACCTCGATCAGCCCGAAGACGAACCAGACGATACGCGCCAACACTGTTTCGATGGGCGACTTAGTCTCTGTGTGAACCTGACTTCGACTGACCGAAGCCGTTGTGCCGCTAGACATGACTTACTCCCTTGTTCTCAGCTCGCGTAGTTGTGCTGTACGTAGGCGCGGGCCGTTCCTCCTGGCCGCTATGGTCTGTCCCTGGCAGGGCTGAAAGATCTAGGCGGCTCGACGACCTGAGATCAGATTGACGATCACCAAGACGAGTGCGACGACGATCAGCAGATGAATCAGCGAACCACCGATGTGGAAGCTGAAGCCGAGTAACCAGAGCAGAACCAGCACGCCGATGATGGTCCAGAGCATCTGTATCGCCTCCAAGCGAGCTTGCGTGGGTTCTACTCTAGTTGTACCCGCGCCTAACCAAGCGACTGAGGGAGGCGCGCAGACCGCCACGACGTGCATCGCGGAATCGGTGGCTGACCGCCCGCGAACGCGGCCGCACAGGAATAGACGAGGCCCCGTCGACATCCTCATAGCAGACGGACGGGGCCTCGTTATGTCGACGCTAGATCCTACCGACGGTGTTGCTCCCGCTAAGCCCTACTTGACCTTGACGTAGTCGTACTTCCGAGACCACGTCTTGAGGTGGTTTGTGTCAGCGGGTGCTTGCGCCCGCAGCCTCCAGTCCCCCTTGGATGCGAGCCTCAGCTTCACTTTGTACCGGGACTGGGAGCCGTAATCGTAGACACTCGCCTTCACGTAGCCCATGTACTTCCACTTGCCGGCAAGTCGCTTGTACTTGTAGATCCGAACCGGCTTGGTGCCTGCCATGTGCTGCGGCTTCAAGGACCCGTACACGGTGTAGTACTTGGACCTCTTCATCGTCTTGGGGGCGACGGGTGTGCCCAGGCTCACCTTCGTCTTGGCAGCAAACGTGGCCGAGATTGAGTGATTGGACGTTACGTTTGCGAAGGTGTAGGTCGTTACCGCGCCAACCGAAGTGCCGTCCACGATCACAGCCGCAACCTTGAAGCCAGTGGACGGTGTGATCGAGTAGCTCTGATTCGCGCCGGAAGCCACGTTCGTGGAACCGGCCGGCGTGATCGAACCGCCCGCTCCCGCGGTTGCCGTGATCTGGTAGGTGGCTGCAGGCACGGCCGTCCACTTGGCAAAGTAGCTCTTGTCCCCGATGTCGGTGGCAGAGATCGCCGTCACGGGTGAACCGGTGAGGCTCGCGCTCGTGTACCAGCCGGCGAAGGTGTGGCCGGCCCGAGTTGGCGTGGGAAGCGTGAGTGAGACTCCGTATGTGTAGCTGGCGGGCGCGCCTATCGGGTTGGCGCCACCGTTGAGGTTGTAGGCAATCGCGTAGACGTTGGGAGCGAAGGCAGCAGCGATGGTGTGATTCGCCTCAACATCTGTGAACGCGTAGTCCGTCAGCGCGCCGAACGACGTGCCGTCGACGAGCACGTCCGAGACGTGGTAGCCAGTTGCGGCCGTGATCGTGAAGGTCACGCTTTCGTCGAGCTCAAGGAACTGGCGTGTTCCGGGGCTCACAGTGCCGTGGGCACCCGCGCTCGGCGTGATCGTGAAGAAGGTCCTCTGCGGACTGTAGATAACAGTCGCCCCACGGGTCTGCTGTTGATTGACGATCTCCATGGTGGGCGAGCCCGGCGTGATATCGAGGAAGTTCTCATACACGTACAAGTACGTAAGCTTCGTCATATCGGCCAGCGGGCTTATGTCACTGATTCGGTTGTGCTGCATGAACGCCGAATCGAGATCTGTCAGCGGACGCAGAGGCTCAATATCGGCGATTTCGTTGTTGGCAAGCCCGACCGTGGCGAGCTTCGTGAGACCCGCCAGTACGCTGATGTCGGTGACCTGGTTGTTGAAGACCGTCAGCTGGGTCAGGTTCGTCGTGCCCGCAAGCGCACTGATATCGGTGATCTGGTTGTCGTCGAGGTAGAGCACTTGCAGGCTGGTCGCGTACTCGAGGCCAGTGAGATCCTTGATGCCAGCGCCGTTCCCGTTCAAGTACGTGAGCGTCTGCATATCCGTGTCCGTGATTGGGTCCACCGTGATGCCCAGGGCATTTCGAACCACCGTCTCCAGCGCGGGATCAGGGAAGTCAACGGTGGTGCTGGCAAACACGGGAGCTACTCCGAGGAGCAGCAGGGCGACAGTGAGCACCGCTAGCACCACACCCCTCTTTGCGCTCGAGAAAGGTCGGATGCGAACAGACTGCCCCCAGTACCGGATCATGGCTGCCCCCTCTTGCCAGTGCCCACCGGTCGCGCCCGACGGCGCACGCATAGGATACAACGGTGCTAGGTGCAACCAATTGAGCTGAACCACGGCATAAGAAGAAGCCGGCCCCAGAGGGACCGGCTTCCGTATGTTCGTGGTGGGCGATACTGGACGCTCTTCGAACCGAAGAAACGTCTTGACTAGATCGAGCGACCTTCTTTGAAGCGCCCGACAAACACGACGTACTCGGGCGCGAGCCATTGCGCGAATAGCCGAAGTCGAACGATTGCAGTTCCGTCCGTTTCGGAGACTGCCACCCCATGTAGGCCTTTGGGAGG
>DASRYH010000039.1:0-29022 GCA_035687245.1 Coriobacteriia bacterium | reverse complement strand
GCGCAGTAGAGGGAGTCGCGGCAGTGGCTGAGGCAATCATCAAGGTGCTCGATCTCGACGACTGCAGTTGAAGCGGGAGCGAAGACCCGTACTCGAACGGTCTGTTCGAGTGGACAGCACTTGCCGCCGACGTGCTCGGTGACCAGGAGCTGCTGGCCGGGCTAGGCGCGTGCAGCGCGCCGCTGGCGCAGCAGGTCGAGCGTCTTCGGCAGGCACTCGACGAGCACTGGACCGGGGGCTACACGCTTCAGATCGCGGAGCTCGAGGATCTGGACGACTCCGAGCGGCATGCTGTCATCGATGCCGTAGTCGCGGGCGACGAATCGCCCTACGTGGTCGTGGATGGCCAGCTCGTCTGCACAGGTGGCGTCGATCCATCGGCCGTGCTCGCAACGCGCGGGTAGCAATCGCGTCCCGCGCGACGATGTCAGCGGCGCGCTAGGCCAGTCGTGAGCCTACGAGCTTGGCGACTTCGGACTTGTCGCAGTTGCCGCCGGTTGCAGCGACGACCGCTCCGATTACCTGGCCCATCTGCTTCTTCTCAGTGAAGCCGCCTTCGGCGCAGGCCTTGTCGACCAGCGCTTCGAGTTCAGCGCCGGAAACCTGCGCGGGGAGGTAGCCCTCGAGAATCGCGATCTGGACCTGCAGGAGCTCGGTGCGCTCGGCGTTCGTGCCAGCCTTGATCGAGCCCTCGAGCGTCTCGCCGGCCTGCTTCAGGACCTTCTTCAGCGCGGCCACGACCTCTTCGTCGGACAGATCGCGCTTCTCGTTCTTCTCTTTGACCTCGACCTCGTTCTTCACCTGCCGAAGAATCGCCAAGCGCGGCTTATCATGCGCGCGCATGGCTGCAGTGATCTCGGCGGCGAGCAGCTCCTTGTTCACGATGTATCTCCTCGGTGGTGGCTTCACATGGCGCGCGAAGAAGCGCTGCCGAATCCACCCTAGCACCTTCGGCGAGGGGGAGCGGCCACCGAACGCTTCACTAGGCGATGAAGGTGCGCAGCTTCATCGCCACGCCACCCGCGGCCACAGCCGCACCGACCGCAGCGGCATAGACCGCCACGGGGCTTAAGTCACCTATGAGCAGCCCCACCACCGCGAAGAAGCCCGCGCCGCCCCACGCGCCCAGCACGGTGCCGCGCAGGATGCCGCGCGCTGCGCGTCCGCCGTTGCGGTGTGCCGACGCTGCCATCACTGCCGCGAGCACCGGAAGCGGAGCCAGCAGGCCTGCGACCTTCGCACCGAGGAACCAGGCGCTCGCGGTAATCGCGAAGACACTCACGCTCGAGATGACCATGCGCATGGCGAGCATCCGCTTGCGGGGTGTAGGAAGCGTGTGTTCTTCGGCAGGTTCTTCTACGAGCAGCGCTAGCAGCAGGAGCGCGCCGAGCGCGAAGCCGAGCGCGGCGTTGAAGGTGAGGGCGACGTGACTGAGCAGCCAGACGGTGCCGAGGCATGCGGCGTAGGCAATCACCAGTGAGCGCCACCAGCTCGAGCGCGGAGCCATGACCGTGTAGGCGAGGCAGAAGATGCCGGTGGCGACGATGCCCATAAGCGCGCCTTCGGCAGCGGAGCGGGTGAAGCCAGGGCCGTGCTCGACGAAGAGGAGAACCGAGACCGGGCCCGACATGAGAGGAAGGCCGAGGAGCCATCCCCCCACGGCGCCGCCCCAGCGGTGGGCGGCGAAGGTGCTTGCTGCGAGCAGGAGCGGAGCGACGAGGATCTTTGCGAGGACGAGTATCACGGTGGCTGCGGATTCCTCTCAAGGCTTCGATGACGGGTGTATCGGGGTGCTCACACCCCTATCATCGGCCTAGATGAGGAATACGTACATTTACTCTATTCTTAGGTAAGCATCGCAAATGGTTTAAGTCACAACGAGAGGTGAGGACGCGCGTGCTCAACACGAACAGGCTTCGTTTGCTGCGGGAACTCGCCGACCGAGGCACGATCACGGCCGTGGCTGAGGCGCTCTACCTGACGCCACCGGCGGTCTCGCACCAGCTCGCCGTGCTGGAGACCGAAGTGGGCGTGCCGCTGCTCGAACGCACGGCACGCTCGGTGCGACTCACTGAGGCCGGCATACGACTGGTCAAACACGCGAACGCGATACTCGCGGAGTGCGAGGCGGCCCTCGCAGACGTAGCAGCGGTGGGCGAGAGCGTGAGCGGGCACGTTCGGCTCTCGACCTTCCAGACGGCGGTCCAGACGATCGCGCTACCCGCGATGCACGCGCTCTCCGAGCGCTACCCCAACCTGCGAGTGACCTGCGTCGACGCCGAGCCAGTGCGCGCTGAACCCGAGCTCAAGGCAGGCACGCTGGATGTCGCCCTCTCGCACGAATGGGACTTCGTGCCGCTCGCCGAAGACCCCGCACTCGACCGCGTGCAGCTCATGAGCGAGCCTGTCGTGGTGCTGCTGCCGCCCGGCCACCGGCTCGCGGCCGCGCGCGAGGTGCGGCTGCGCGACCTGGCCGCCGACGCGTGGTGCGTCGCGCACGAAAGCGCGACCAGCCGCCAGGCCGTCGAGCGCGTGGCCAACGCCGCCGGCTTCGAGCCGCGCATCGTGGTTGAGAGCAACTACTTCCGCGCCATCGGCAGCGCCGTGGAGAGCGGCATTGGCGTCGGCATCGCGCCGAAGATGACGGACCTGCGCGGCATCGATGTGAGCATTCGTCCGTTGGTTGAGCCGGCGATGAGTAGGCGGATCTACGCTGCGGTGCGCAAAGGATCCGGAGAGGCGCCGGCGACAAGGGCCGTTGTCGACGCACTCAAGACGGCCGCGCTCAGGGCAGCTGACAGTCTGCGCCAGGAAACAACAACGACCTCCCCGTAGGGAGGCCGTTGGCATTTCCAAGTGGTGCGCCGTGCAGGATTCGAACCTGCGACCTTCTGATTCGTAGTCAGATACTCTATCCAGCTGAGCTAACGGCGCACAACGCCCCAAAGGGCTTGCGTATCCTGCCACCTGCGCCGCGGGGCTGTCAACCTCGGAGTGCTAGCCGATCACCATCCACGCGACGGTCATCGCCGACGTCGTCTTCTTGTTGAGCACGATCTGGAACTGGGTGGCGCTCACACGCTTGGCGTACTTGATGACGACACCCGAGCCCCCTGAGTTCTGCGCGGTGCACAGGACCGATGCGGTCTTGGCGATGCCGCCGGGCACCGTGACCTTCGCCGACGCTTTGCCCTTGGCGACCTTCGCCTTGCCCGAGCGGTCGAAGGTCACCGCACCAGTGACGGCGAGCGCAGTCGCGCCGGCGGCGGGTGCTTGGAAAGCCACGGTGCCGGTGTTCGCACCGAAGTGCAGCAGGTCGCCGGGGATGGCGGTCGATGCGCCGAGCGCGATCCATGTGCCCGGCGTGCCCGCAGCGGTGCAACTGTAGATCCTGCCCGCCGCGTCGACGTAGATCTCGCCGAGCTGGTGCGCGTTGGTGGTCGGCGGACCGGCGGTAGCCATCGGCTTGAGGTGGAGCTGCGCCTTCCCACCTTCGGCATGGATCGCATACCCAGTACCCGTAGTGCGCGCCGAGAGAGCGTCAGCACTGTTGGCGACGTTGGCGATGCCCGCCGAAACGCCGCGCCCGAGGCCTTCATTCACCCCGTACACGGCGGCGCCGGTGCAGTTCGAGTCGACAGATCCCAAGACAGCGTTCGCGGTTCCAGTGTTGACCCTGCCATAGACGGCCGCGCCAGCCGCATTCGCGTTCGTGAGTTCGCCGCGGACGCCGGTTGCGAGGTGCGAGGCCGACGACGACGTTCCAGAGACGGCCGCACCCACGCCTTTGGACAGCGAATCGATCGCATTCGCGCTGCTATCAGTCCCGTCGACGAGAGCCCTGACCGCAACTCCGGTACCCAAGTTCTGAGCGAACACGGTCTGACCGCTCCCCGTGTGATTGAAGAACGCGCCGTATGAGGAGCCGCCGTTCTGGGTGCAGTTCAGGACTGAGCCGCTGGTCGAATCGGTGTTGGTCAGAACCAGCGTGTAGTAGCTGGTGGACGATGTCAGCGACGACGATCCGCCGTCGGCCGAGTTGCTGCGTCCGAGGACGAAGAAGCCGTCGAGTGCGGCATACGCCTTCGGTGGTGCGAGGACGGTGGCGCCCATGCCCACGAGTGCAGCTACACCCGCGAGGATTGCGGTCCGCCGGCTCGGCATCGCTTCGGTTGAGGACGGCGTGGCAGCGTTCGGCGCGCTCATAGGGCTCCCCTGACCTCAGATGGAAGTACTTGGTATGGAGAGTATGCGTGCGCATCGGCCGCCCGCAAGACCCGAGGTGGCCTCGCCGCGGTGAGCGGGGCACCTCAGGCGCCACGAGAGCGGACCGGAGACGCAACGCGGGCCGGACTCGCTTTCGCGACCCGGCCCGCAGCTGTCTTCAGTGGTGCGCCGTGCAGGATTCGAACCTGCGACCTTCTGATTCGTAGTCAGATACTCTATCCAGCTGAGCTAACGGCGCAGTTCTGGCGGAGAGCGAGGGATTCGAACCCTCGAAGGGACTTTGTGGCCCCTTACTCGCTTAGCAGGCGAGCGCCTTCGACCGACTCGGCCAGCTCTCCGTAACCACGTGCGGGACACGGTCTGTCCGCGCGCGCGAAACGATATAGTACCCGCGCGAACCGCCAGCGTAAAGGAGCCGCGAGGGCACTTCGGCAGGCTATCCCACGAGGTTGAGGTCGAGCAGGCGGGCGGCGTTGCGCCACAGGATCGCCTCGAGCTCGTCGGCTCCCAAGTCAAGCTCCCGCAGCTTCACGACTTCTTCGGCGACATGCTTCCACGGCCCGTCGCTGCCGAAGAGGATGCGGTCGGTCCCGTGCCCGCGGATGATCGACGCGACGTCCTCGTTGGGCAGGTGGCCGAGCGTGTAGGCGGTGTCGAGGTAGACGTTGTCGCCCAGCAGGTGTTCGGCGACCTCGTCCCAGACCTGGTAGCCCCCCATGTGCGCGAGGATGATCGTGAGATCCGGGTACTGGGCGATGATGCGCTTGAAGGTCGTGGGCACGCCGCGCACCGTCTCGTAGGCGGGGTCGACACCAGCGTGGAACAGGATCTTGAGCCCGTGTTCGGAGGCGGCACGGTAGACGCGGTGCATGCGCGGCTCGCCGGGGTCGAAGTCCTGGAACTCTGGGTGCAGCTTGATGCCTTTGATCCCGATCGCGGCCATGCGCTCGATCTCGGCCTCCGGCTCCTCGAACTCAGGATGCATCGCGCCGAAAGGAACGAGCCTGCTGCTCGCCTGGGAAGCAGTGAAGGTGTTGATCGAGACGACCTGCGAGGCGCGCGTCGCGACCGGCTGCAGGACGGCGACGTCGACGCCCGAGGTGTTCATCAGCTCGAGCAGGCCCGTCGGCGTCCCGTCGTAGTGGGGGACGGGGCGGGCATCGTCGGTGAGCGCCCCGATCGCGCGAGGCGCAACGTCATCAGGCCACACGTGCGTGTGGACATCCACGACTGGCAAGTTCGTTCACTCCTTATTGCACCCGCACCAGGCGAGCGCTTCACATCGCCGATCGTCACTTCACCGTGACGTCGACGCTCCATGTCTTCTCGGGCTGCTTGCTCTCCCACGGACGCTGGTAGGTAAGCGTGAGAGCACCCGAACCCGCCTTCGGCGCCTCGAAGGTGAAGACCTGCGTCCCAGCAGCGCCTACGGCTTTGGCTTCGCCCCCCGCCTCGAAGGCGGGCTCGCCCTTCAGCTGCAATGGTCCCGCCGACTTCACGTCCCATGTGTAGCCAGTTGAGGGGTTCGACTCGAGCGAGACGGTTACCGTGCCGCCCGCGGCGACCGTAACCGGCTTTCCGCTATCCGCCCACACAAGCCCGACCTGCTTCGGTGTCGAGCAGCCCGACGCTGCAAGCAGCACAACGAGCAGCACGCCGAAGACGACGGCACGACAGATGCGACCGTTCATGAACCCAACCCCTTCGGCGACTAGAGCCTACTCTTCGTCGTTACCCGCATCGTTGTCGCGGATAGCGGCGCGGCGAATCTTTCCGTTGACCGTCTTGGGCAGTGCCTCGACGTAGTCGATGATGCGCGGGTACTTGTAGGGAGCAGTCTCCTTCTTGACCCAGCTCTGGAGTTCCTTGGTAAGAGCATCGCTACCGGAGTAGCCGTCGTTCAGCACGATGGTCGCCTTCACGGCATAGCCGCGCACCGGGTCGGGCACGCCGGTGACGGCGCACTCGCGCACCGCGTCGTGCTGCAGCAGGACGCTCTCCACCTCGAACGGGCCGATGCGGTAGCCGCTCGACTTGATGACGTCGTCGTTGCGGCCCACATACCAGTAGTAGCCGTCTTCGTCGGCCCACGCGATGTCGCCGGTGTGGTACCAGCCATCGTGCATGGCTTCGGCGGTCTTTGCGGGGTCGCGGTAGTAGCCGATCATCACGCCGTCCGGGCGCGGGTCGAGCTTGAGAACGACCTCGCCGGTCTGACCCGGTGGGCACTGGCGGCCATCGTCGTCGTGCAGCTCGACGTGGTACTGCGGCGAGCCCTTGCCCATCGAGCCGGGCTTAGGTGTCATGCCGACTGTGTTGAGTACCGCGCACGTCGTCTCGGTCTGGCCGAAGCCTTCGACCAGCATGAGGCCGGTGTGGTCGCGCCACGTGTCGAAGAGGTCGGGGTTCAAGGCCTCACCGGCGGTGGTGCAGTAGGTGAGGCTCGAGAGGTCACGGCCGGCTAGGCCTTCGGCAACCATTAGGCGATACATCGTGGGAGGGCAGCACAGGGTGGTGATCTTGTAGCGCTCGACGAGATCCAGGATCTCGGCGGGCACGAAGCGGTCGAAGTCGTAGGTCAGGACACACGCCTCCATGAGCCACTGGCCGTAGAGCTTGCCCCAGACCGCCTTGCCCCAGCCGGTGTCGGCGATAGTGAGATGCACACCGCCGTCGGAGACGACGTTGTGCCAGTGCTTGGCGGTGGGGATATGGGCGAGCGTGTAGGCGCCGTCGTGCAGCACCATCTTCGGGTTGCCGGTCGTGCCGGAGCTGAAGTAGAGCAAGAAGCCTTCGGCGACATCGGTCTCGCGGCGCTCGAAGCTGGCAGGCGCCGCGGTGACGCCGGCGTTGAAGTCGAGCCAGCCAGCGCGCTCGCTGCGCAGCGCGCTGATGCCGGCGGGACCCGACACGACGTCGCCCATGCCTGCGGCGCGGGCAGCCTCGGGGTCGGCCACGGTTCCGCCGCCACCGCCGTTGCAGATGATCTTGATCTCGAGCTCGGGGCAGTCGGCGTCGACGCGGTCGGTCACGTTGGCGATGTCGCCCACGTCGGTGCAGATGATAGCCTTCACGCCCGCGCTCTTGAGGCGGTAGGTGAGGTCGTGCTCCTTGAGCATGAAGGTGGCGGGCACCATGACCGCGCCGAGCTTCTGGAGGGCGATGGCCACAAACCAGAACTGGTAGTGACGGCGCAGGATGACCATCACCATGTCGCCGCGGCCGATGCCCTGGGCGGCGAGGAAGTTGGCGGTCTTGTCGCTCCACTCCTTCATCTCGCCGAAGGTGAAGATGTGCTCCTCGCCCTCCGGGTTACACCAGACCATCGCGGGACGGTCGGGCTCGGCGGCCGCGATGTCGTCGACGCAGTCGTAAGCGAAGTTGTAGTCGCTCGGGTACTCGAGCTCGAACTTCTCGAGCAGGCCCGCCTCGTCGTAGGTCTCGCGCGCGTAGCGCAGGTTGATCTCTCTCATCGCTGCGCTCCTAGCGGCTCTCGTCGGCGGGCTTGAGGACGACGGCGAGGAAGGTGCAGGGCTCGCCGCCGGTGGCCACCATGCCGTGACCGTGGCCGGAGTCGTAGTAGACGCTGTCGCCCGCGCCGAGCACCTCGACGTGATCTTCGAATGCGAAACGCAAGGAGCCGGAGATGATGAAGTCGAGCTCCTGGCCCTCGTGCGAGGAGAGATGCACGGGAGCGGCGTCGGCCTCGGCGTCGAAGGGCGCCGTTACTACGAACGGCTCGCAGAGGCGGTCTTTGAAGACCGCAGCGAGGTGGCGGTATTCGAAGCCGGCGCGGCGCTTGATGGCCAGACCCTCGCCAGCGCGCACTACTGAGAAGCCGGTGAGGTGCGAGCCTTCGCCCGTTAGCAAGTCGACCATGTCCACGCCGAACTTCTCGGCGGCACGGAACAGGAAGGTGAAGCTCAGGTCTTCGGAGCCGGCTTCGATTGCTTCGTATTCGGCGACGGTGATGCCGGTGGCCTCGGCCATCTCCTGCATCGTGAAGTCGCAGTCCTCGCGCAGCGAACGGATCCGTTGGACGACGTCTGTGATGCTTGGCTGCATGCGAAAAGACCCCCTAGGGCTCTGAGACGCTGGAGGGAAAGCCACAGCTGATGCCCACCCGCGTCAACCGGTGCGCTTGCGTGCGCGCACTACAATAGGGCGCACGAAGCGGTAGCCCATTCTAGCTTTCTTGCGAGTGCATCCGCCGCTCTCGTTTCCAATCCCGCCACGAGTTCGCCCTCAGCGACGCCAAGGAGCCCACGCATGACCGCACCTCCAGTGACCCGACGACTCACGGTAGTGACGGGCCACTACGGCTGCGGCAAGACGAACCTGTCGATCAACCTCGCGCTCGACCTGGCGCGGGAGCGTGGCCAAGCAGTGCTCGTGGACCTCGACGTCGTGAACCCGTACTTCCGATCCTCGGACTACACCGAGCGGCTCGCGGGGCACGGCGTGAGCGTGATCTCGCCGACGTTCGCGGGCACCACGCTCGACGTTCCCTCGCTTTCCGGCGCGGTCGCGGGCGTCTTCAGCGGCTCCGCGCCGGTCGTCTTCGATGTGGGCGGCGACGACGTGGGCGCCACCGCGATCGGGCAGTACGCTGCACAGATCGAAGCCGAGGGCTACGAGATGCTCTATGTGGTGAACCGCTACCGCAATCTCACGCAGACGCCTGCCGAAGCGGCTGAACTCCTCCGCGAGATCGAGTCGAGCTCGCACCTTTCGGCAACCGGCGTGGTGAACAACTCGCACCTGCGCGACGACACGACGCTCGACACGCTGATCGAGTCGCTGGTGTACGCGACCGAGACCGCTGCCCTGCTGGGGCTGCCGTTGATGTTCACGACCGTGCCGGTAGGACTCGCTAGGGAGTTCGCCGAAGATGAGCGTGCGGCCACCACTTGCGTGAGGGCGTATCCTATTCAGGCTTACGTGCGAAATCCTTGGGAAACAGCACCCGGGATGAATCAGGAGGAGCTCATCTGATGCCACGAATCACCGTCGACGAGCGCTACTGCAAAGGCTGCAGCCTGTGCATCACCGTCTGCCAGCCGCAGATCATCGCGCTCGATCCAGAGAAGCTCACCGCGAAGGGTTACCACCCCGCGATGCTCACCGACGAGTCGAAGTGCACCGGCTGCACGAACTGCGCGGTCATCTGCCCCGACGTCGCGATCACGGTCGAAAGGTAGGCGAGACGTGTCCGAGAAAGTACTCATGAAGGGCAACGAAGCGATTGCCGAGTCCGCGATTCGCGCGGGCTGCCGCTTCTTCTTCGGCTACCCGATCACCCCGCAGACTGAGGTCGCTGCCTACATGGCCAAGCGCATGGCCAAAGAGGGCGGCACCTACCTGCAGGCCGAGAGTGAGATCGCAGCCATCAACATGGTGTACGGCGCCTCGGCTGCTGGCGCTCGCGCGATGACGTCGTCGAGCTCGCCGGGCATCTCGCTCAAGGCCGAAGGCATCAGCTACCTGGCCGGTGCGGACCTGCCCGCAGTCATCATCAACGTTCAGCGCGGCGGCCCCGGTCTCGGTGGCATCCAGCCCTCGCAGGCCGACTACTGGCAGGCCACGCGCGCCATGGGCCACGGCGACTTCCACGTCATCGTGCTCGCGCCGTCCACCGTCCAGGAGATGGCACAAGAGGTCTATGACGCCTTCGATCTCGCCGACACCTACCGCACGCCAGTCATGATCCTTGCCGACGGCATGCTGGGTCAGATGATGGAGCCGGTCGTGCTTCCCGAGGCCAAGGGCGAGCTGCCCGCGAAGCCGTGGGCCGTCACCGGCACCAAGTGCGAGCGCGAGCACAACGTCGTGAACTCCCTCTACCTCAAGCCCGAGGACCTCGAGCGCACCAACCGTGAGCGCTTCGAGCGCTACGCCGCCATCAAGCGCGACGAGCAGCGCGCTGAGGAGATCATGGTCGAGGACGCCGACGTGGTGATCGTGGCCTTCGGCGCCTGTGCTCGTATCGCACGCAGCGCGGTCAACAAGGCACGAGCCGAAGGCATCAAGGCCGGCCTCATCCGGCCGATCTCGCTGTGGCCCTATCCCACCGACGCGATCGAGCGTGCGATCCCCACGGCTGGCGCCTTCCTCGCCGTTGAGATGAACATGGGCCAGATGGTCGACGACGTGCGCCTCGCCGTGAACGGCCGCGTGCCCGTCGAGTTCTACGGCCGTACCGGTGGCATCATCCCCACGCCGGCCGAGGTGCTGGCCGAGATCGAGCGCCTCGACGCCGAAGTGAAGGCGCGTGCCGCTGCACCCGCCGTCGAGTGCGTGGGAGGTGGCGCCCAGTGACCGTCATCTTCCAGCGTCCCAAGTCCCTCACCGACCTGCAGTTCAGCTACTGCCCGGGCTGCACGCATGGCATCACGCACCGCTTGGTTGCCGAAACGCTCGACGAGCTGGGCATCGAGGGCAAGACGATCGGCATCGCGCCGGTCGGCTGCTCGGTCATGGCCTACGACTTCTTCGCCTGCGACATGATTCAGGCTGCCCACGGGCGAGCACCCGCAGTCGCAACGGGCACCAAGCGCGTGAACCCGGACAACGTGGTCTTCGCCTACCAGGGCGACGGCGACCTCGCCTCGATCGGCATGGCCGAGACGATCCACGCGGCCTCCCGTGGCGAGAACATCACGATCATCTTCATCAACAACGCGATCTACGGCATGACTGGCGGCCAGCTCGCCCCGACTTCGCTGCCCAACCAGGTCACGCAGACCAGCCCGTACGGCCGCGACGTGGCCAACGACGGCTACCCGATTCGCGTCTGCGAGATGCTCGCCACGCTCGATGGCGTCGCGCTCGCGCAGCGCGTGAGCATGGACACACCCAAGAACATCCGTGCCGCCAAGCGTGCGATCAAGAAGGCCTTCGAGTATCAGGTCGAAGGCATCGGCTACACGATCGTCGAGGTCGTCTCCACGTGCCCGACAAACTGGGGCCTCTCTCCGGTGGACGCCATCACGTGGATGCAGGAGCACATGCTGCCCTACTACCCGCCGGGCGTGTACCGCGACGTGAAGGCCGAAGGCTTCGCCAACGCCGCCGAGGCCGCCAACGCGCGCGCCGCAGCCGGTAAGGAAGCGACCGAAGGGGGTGCGAGCTAGATGGCCGAGCCCGTCAACCTGCTGCTCGCTGGATTCGGCGGTCAGGGCATCCTATTCGCCGGCAAGGTCATCGCGTACGCGGGCCTGCTCGAAGGCCGCGAGCTGTCGTGGCTCCCGAGCTACGGCCCGGAGATGCGCGGTGGCACCGCCAACTGCTCGGTGTGTCTGTCCGACGAGCCCATCGGCTCGCCGCTCGTCACACAGCCCGACGTACTCGTTGCGATGAACCAGCCTTCGCTCGACAAGTTCTTCTACGACGTCGTCCCCGGCGGCACCGTCATCGTCGACACGCTCATGGTGCCCACCGTGCCCACCGACCGCGACGACGTGCGAATCTTCGAGGTCCCTGCCACCCAGCTTGCCGAAGAGCACGGGCTGAAAGGCCTCGCGAACGTCATCCTCGTCGGCAAGCTGCTGCGTGAGATCGGCTTCTGCGCGCCCGATGCGCTCGATGCGGCGATCGTGAAGTCGATCCCGCCGCGAAAGCAGCAGCTGCTGGAGCCGAACCGCAAGGCACTCGCGCTGGGCATGGAGCTCGAGACCGACGCTTCGGCGGTCTGCAACTTCGTCGACACTACGAACGGCTAAGGGAGATCACCCATGGCTATCGAGTTCAGCCAGATCGGACAGCGTATACAGGGTCTGCGCGAGGCGTGCGACGTGACGCGCGAGGAGCTCGCAGTGGAACTGGGAGTCTCTGTAGAGACCTACGTGTCGTGGGAGGAGACCGGCGCCGACGTGCCGATCTCGGCCGTCTACCACATCGCCAACAAGTTCGGCGTCGACCTCTCTGAGATCCTCACCGGCTTCGCGGGCAAGCTCGACACCTATCAGGTGGTCAAGGCGGGCGCGGGCAAGGTCGTGGAGCGCTTCCCGGGCTACAACTTCCGCGATCTCGCGTGGAGGTTCGGCAGCAAGATCATGCAGCCGCTACTCGTGACGCTTGATCCTTCCGACGAGCCGGCCGCGCTCGTCACGCACGAGGGCCAGGAGTTCAACCTCGTCACCGAAGGTGCGATCACCTTCATCTTCGGCGACAAGGAGTTCGTGCTCGAAAAGGGCGACAGCGTCTACTTCAACCCAACCCACCCGCACGGCCAGCGCTGCGCAAGTGATACGCCTGCATCGTTTGTGACCATCATCGCGGAGTAGGCCAAACGCAGACCGGAGGGCTGCGTTTGGCTCGGCTGTTCGAGCAGACTCGCGCTGCTCGCAGCTCAACAGCCGACAGCGAAGGGACGAGGGAAACCGGCCATGGACCATCTGATCAGCAAGTTCTGTCCTCGCACGGAGTTCGAGTCTTATGAGGACTTCATCGCGAACTTCCAGATCGAAACGCCTGAGAACTTCAACTTCGGCTTCGACGTCGTGGACGAGTGGGCGCGCGTTGAGCCCGAGAAGCGCGCTTTGGTGTGGTGTAACGACCACGCCGAGGAGCGCGTGCTGACCTTCGCTGAGCTGAGCGCGCTGTCTAACCAGACTGCGAACGCTTTCGCGAAGATGGGCGTCGGCAAGGGCTCGGTCGTGATGTTCGTTCTGCGGCGTCGCTGGGAGTACTGGGTCGCTGCCGTTGCGCTGGCCAAGATCGGGGCAGTGCTCATCCCCGCATCCATGATGCTCACGAAGAAGGACATCATCTACCGCGCGCAGGCTGCTGAAGTCGACATGGTCGTCTGCGTAGACGACGCCTACGTCATCGACCAGATGGAGCAGGCGCTTCCCGAGTGCCCGACGGTGCGGAACCGCGTTATCGTGGCTGGCGCTCACGAGGGCTGGCTCGGCTTCGACGCGTTGATCGCGGGCGAGCCGACGCAGTTCGAGCGCCCCTCAGGCGAGGCCGGCACGACCAACGACGACACGATGCTGCTCTACTTCACCTCCGGCACCACGGGCCAACCGAAGATGGTGCGCCATACCTTCACCCACCCGCTCGGTCACATCATCACCGCGCGCTTCTGGCAGCAGGTCAAGGAGAACACGCTGCACATGAGCGTGTCGGACTCCGGCTGGGCGAAGTTCGGCTGGGGCAAGATCTACGGCCAGTGGATCTGTGGCGCCACGGTATTCGGCTACGACATGGACAAGTTCGTGCCGGCGAGCCTGCTCGCCAAGATCGCCGAATACAAGCTCACCACCTTCTGCGCTCCTCCCACGATGTATCGCTTCATGCTGCAAGAAGACGTGTCGGCCCACGACCTGTCGTCGGTCCACAAGTGGACGACTGCGGGCGAGCCGCTCAATCCCGAGGTCACCAAGCAGTGGCTGGATCTCACGGGACACCGCATCCGCGAAGGCTTCGGCCAGACCGAGAGCGTCGTGCTCGTTGCGACGTGGCCGTGGCTCGACCCCAAGCCGGGCTCTATGGGGATGCCCTCGCCGCTCTACAACATCGAGTTGATGAGCGAAGAGGATGGCCACGCGTGTGAAGACGGCGAAGAAGGCATGATCTGCGTCACCGGCCTGAAGCGCGCATGGCCTCCGGGACTGTTCAAGGGCTACTACCACGACGAGGAGCGCAGCCGCGAGGCTGTGGGCGGCGAGTACTACGACACCGGCGACGTCGCGTGGCGCGACTCGGACGGCTACTACTTCTTCGTGGGCCGCAACGATGACGTCATCAAAGCATCCGGCTACCGCATCGGCCCGTTCGAGGTCGAGAGCGCCCTCATCGAGCACGCGGCGGTCGTGGAGTGTGCGGTCACCGGCTTCCCCGATCCCATGCGCGGCGTCGTAGTCAAGGCGACCTGCGTGCTGGCGAAGGGCTGGGAGCCGAGCGACGCGCTGGTCAAGGAACTGCAGGACCACGTGAAGACCACCACCGCGCCCTACAAGTACCCGCGCATCATCGAATTCGTCGATGAGCTGCCCAAGACGATCTCGGGCAAGATCAAGCGCAAGCAGATCCGTACTGAGGATGGCGCGACGGAGTAGGAGCGCGAAGGCACGCGCATTCGGCGGGCCTTCGGCGATTCGCGAAATGAACAGCAGGAAGGGCGCCGGAGCAGGGGTTCTCCGTCGCCCTTCTGATTGCCGGTGCAGGTGCGTGCGTTTCTGCGTCTTGCCCGACGGGGGAGCTCGCGAACCCTTGAGCACGTCGGACTGGCTGCTTTCCTGAGGTGTCTGCACCTTGTCGTGTCAACTCTTGCGCAGTCGAAGTATCGTCGCGCCCGCTGCATTCGGGCAGGTCTGGGCGCTAGGTGAAGGTGATTTCCATCACACGGCGGGCGCGGGCCTCACCGGCCGTCGCGCCCGAGTCGGAAGGCATCCGACGTTCACCACTTCGCGCCGCCACGTTCACTCCCGGTTCACATCCGCCGCCGAAGATGAGTCTGTAAGCAAACGGATGCACGTGTAGACGAAAAGGAGGTCTGCCTCGATGAGACTCGGGAAGATCACCGCTCTCACGGTTGCGGCTCTGGTTCTGGGCCTTGTGCTCGGCAACCTCGGCTCGGCCGTCGCCTCTACCGGTACGACCACGTCGACCACCTCGGCGGTCGCAACCTGCGGCCTTCGCATCGGCCAGTCGGTTCGCGACGCCGGTGGACGCCTCGCCGATGTCGTGGCGTCGCTGACCGGTATGAAGGTCGAAGACGTCCAGGCCGAGCGCGCTGCCGGCAAGTCCTTCGCCGACATCGCCAAGGCCAAGGGTGTGCAGTCAGACGCGATCGTGGCCAAGGCGCTGCAGGTCCGCTCTGAGGCACTTGAGGCCAAGGTCAAGGCCGGCGAGATCACGCAGGAGCAGGCCGACCGAGCCCGCGACCGCATGAAGACCCGCCTGACCGATCGCGTCAGCTCCACTGCCAAGGGTCGTGCCGGCAACGGCACCGGCGACGGCAAGCAGAAGCGCGCTCGCAAGGGTGCCAGCGCCGCTGCGAAGGGCGCGGGCACGGGCGCGTGTGACGGCACCGGCCAGGGTCGTGGCGGCAACGGCGGCAGTCGCGGTATGGGTGGCGGCCAGGGTGCCGGCGCTTGTGGCGGCAGCTGCACGCAGACTACGAACCAGTAGCCTCACCGCATCAGCGACGCACGGGGCGGGCCCGCACGATGGGTCCGCCCTCGCGTGCATTCGATTAGCGCATGCGTCGCGAGCGGTAGAATCCCAGCAGGTCAGACAGGAGCCCACATGCCAGACATCCTCGTCGTCGACGACAACGAGAAGATCGTTGAAGTGCTCGCCGAGTATCTGAAGTCGGCGGGCTACGGCACGTTCACGGCCGCTGACGGTCCTTCGGCGCTCGCGCTTGCCGAATCGCAGCGCCCCGATCTCGCACTGGTCGACGTCATGCTGCCGGGCATCGACGGGCTCGAGCTCACCAAGCGCTTCGAGGCGCTCGGGATTCCGGTCATCCTCGTCACCGCTCGCACGGAGGAGGTCGACCGGCTGGTTGGCCTGGAGCTCGGCGCCGACGACTACATCACCAAGCCGTTCAGCCCGCGCGAGGTCGTGGCGCGCGTGAAAGCCGTGCTGCGCCGCTGCGCGCGCGCCCAAGGCATCGAAGAGGTCGTGCGCGTCGGGGAGCTCATCCTCGATCACGGAAGGCGCACGGTGATGCTGGGCGGTGAGGAGATAGATCTCACCCGTACCGAGTTCGACATCCTCGCGACCATGGCTGGGCATCCGGGCCGCGTCTACTCGCGGTTGCAGCTCATGGAAGCCGCATCCGGCGAGGCCTACGAAGGCTACGAGCGCACCATCGACGCGCACGTGAAGAACATCCGACGGAAGCTCGGCGAAGACCCCAAGCAGCCCCGCTACGTTCACACCGTCTTCGGCGTGGGCTACAAGGTGCAGCCATGAGGCGCTCGGCGACGATCTTCTGGCAGGTCTTCCTCACCACGCTCGCCACGGTACTCGCTGTCGTCGTGATGGTGGGGCTGGTAGCGCGCACCGCTCTCTCCCGCGCATTCGACACCTACCTCCTTGAGATGGCGGCCCGCCAGGCCTCTCACAACGGGCAGGGCATGATGGGCCGTGGCATGGGACGCATCATGCTGGGCCAGGCCGAACAGACCTTCATCAAGAGCGTTGATGGTGCCGTATTGCTAGCGGGCCTCGCCGCCGTGCTGCTCGCTATCGTGATCGCGTACTTCCTCGCGCGGCGGCTGAGCGATCCCATTCGGCAGCTTGAGGTAGCCGCACTCGCGCTGGCAGACGGCGACTTGAGCTCGCGCACCGAGCCGTCGGGTCCGCACGAGATTGCGATGCTGGGCGAGGCGTTCAACCACATGGCGCAGCGTCTGGAAGACAGCGAAGAGCTGCGCCGCCGAATGGTGGCCGACGTCGCTCACGAGCTGCGCAACCCCATCGCCGCTGCACGTGCGCAAGCCGAGGGCATGGCCGAAGGCGTGCTACCCGTGAACGAGCAGCGCCTCGGGTCTCTCGTGGAGGACATGGGGCATCTGACCCGGCTCGTTGACGACCTGCAGGAGCTTGCGCTCGCCGAAGCCGGCCGGCTCAGCTACGAACGAAGCGGTGTCGACATGGCTGCCCTCGCATGCCGCGCGGTCGAGGCGGTAGCCGTGACCGCAACTCCCGGTGTCGCAGTGACCTGCGAGGCCCCCAACGCCGTCAGGGTGTTCGGCGACGAAGGCCGCCTCTCTCAGGTAGTGCGCAACCTGCTCTCGAACGCGATTCGGCATACCGCCGAAGGCAGCGTCACCGTGAGGGTCACCGTCGAAGACGACGAAGCAGTCGTGCGCGTCGTCGACACTGGCGAAGGCATCCCGGCCGAAGACCTTCCCCGCGTCTTCCAGCGCTTCTACCGCGCCGACTCCGCTCGCGCGTCGGACACGGGCGGCGCGGGCCTTGGCCTCGCGATCACTGCGCGCATCGTCCACGACCACGACGGTGACGTCTTCGCCGAATCGACGCCGGGTGGCGGCGCGACCGTGGGCTTTCGTCTGCCGCTCAGCCGCTAGCGGCGGGGCCGCGGGCTCCTACTCGCCCTGCTTCTTGGCCACGAACTCGCGCACGTCGGTGTGTACGTCGAATCCGTACTTCGAAGAGAGGTCCTTGATAGGCGTCTCCATCTCGGCCTCAGGGACGCCGAAATGCTCGGTGAACGCTGCAGTCGGAATACCGCTCGCCTCGGAGATCTCCTTGAAGCTCATGTAGCCGCGGATGTCGTCGGGATTAACCTTGCCGGCGGTCGCGCCGGTGCCGATCTCACCCGCTCCGGAGCCTTCACCCGTTGCTTCACCCGCGCCCTCAGTGTGCGTCGGCTCGAGGCCCTTCATCGTCCAAGCGAACGAACCGGTCACCGAGGTTGCGGCGATGACCACCGCGAACAGCCCAACGGTGACGCCGAGGGCCACTGCAGGAGTGAGCTTGGTGCCGGTCCAGTTCTTCGCGGCTGCCGGCGTCGCGACCGCAAGCGTGTCGACGACCGGGCAGGCGTTCGCGCACTCGTTGCACGCGATGCATTCGGCGCTCGTCACGCGGGTGGCCGTGGAGACCTTGATGTTGACCGGGCATGCCTTGTCGCACTTGCCGCAGTCGATGCAGCTGGAGGCGTTGCGTGTCATGGCGAAGGGCGCGACCTTCGAGACGATGCCGAGAAACGCACCTGTCGGGCAGAGGTACTTACAGAAGAAGCGGTCGTAGAGCAGCGAGCCGGCGAGGGAGACGATCAGCACCGCAGCTCCGACGCCGAACTCTACGAACAGCTCGGCAGAGGTCAGGTGCATCCACGCGACCCAGGGGTCGTAGGGCCGGATTATCAGCTCGGCAGCCTGCCACGTCCACACCGTGAAGAAGGCAAGCACTGCATACTTTAGGAAGCGCGCGGGCCGGTCGAGCACGGCGGGCACTTCGAGCTTCTTGCCGCCGAAGAAGAGCCTCCCGACCTTGCCAAAGAGCTCCTGGATGAAGCCGAGCGGGCAGAGGTAGCCGCAGAATACGCGGCGGAAGACGAGTGCCGCACCAACCATCAACGCGAAGAGAATCACGCTTGAGACCGCCACGCGCTGGATCAGCGAGCCGCTTGCAATCAGCGACCAGAGCGTCTCGAGCCCGCCCAATGGACAGAGCGCATCGACGCCGACGGGCTTGGGTGCGCCGCCAACTTGGTGCAGGATGCCAATCGCCGTGACGCCAACGAGCACGACGGCAAGCACAATCCAGCGCACCCAGCGATCGCGTTGCTGCGCCACCCGATCACTCTTGGCCGCCTTGGGCCGCGGGGATTCGGCGGCACCGGTTCCTTCAACAGACATCTCGCATCTCCTGACGTCTCACAGACGAACTGACGTCGTCGAGCGTGACGGCGCCGTGTGAACCGCCTGTGAATGTCGGGTGCGGATGCGTTGAGCGATGGTGTCACGACGCTGGGGCGCCAGACGACCGCAGAGGCGGCGCGCTGGCGGAGGGGGTGGGATTCGAACCCACGAGACCCTTGCGGGCCTACTGGTTTTCAAGACCAGGGCATTCAACCACTCTGCCACCCCTCCGGGAGCGCAGCGGCGACAGGATATCACGCATGCGGGCGTGTTTTGAGCGCCTGGGCGCGATGCGAACTGTCCCACCTTCACGCGTGTGCGGTTGTCTGCCGAAGGGAATCAACCTATCCTAAGCTCCTGTTTAGGGTGGTGACCGGCATCGCCCCCAAAGCGAAGGCTGCACATGGAACATCTGCGTAGCATCGACCGCCTCGAGGCGGTTCGAGCGCTGTCTGAACCGCACCGCATGGAGATTCTGCGGTTGCTTCTGGCGCGGCCCCATACCATCTCATCGCTCGGGCGAGCCATCGACAAGCATCCCGCCTGGGTGCGTCACCACGTGCTTGCCCTTGAGGCCGCCGGACTCGTCCACCTCGCCGAAGAGCGCACCACGCGCAACTTCACCGAGAAGATCTATCGCGCGAGCGCCGCGGCCTTCACCGTCTCCTTGTTGATCCGTCCAGACGAGCGCGAGAAGCGCTCGCTTGTCGCCCTTGTTAGCCACGACCTCGCTGTGGAGCTGCTGGCTTCAGGCGAAGCGGGTGTCGAAGGGCTCGCGGCGGGCGTAGCCGGCAGCCTCGACAGCCTCATTGGGGTTCGTCAGGGGCTCGCCGACATAGCCGGCTGCCACCTGCTCGACGCGGAGAGCGGCGAGTTCAACCTGCCCTACGCGCGTCACCTGTTCCCTGACCGCGATGTCATGGTGGTGACGCTCGCACATAGGGAGCAGGGCCTCATGGTCGCGCCCGGCAATCCACTGGGCATTCGGGACCTAGCCGACGTGGTCGAGCGCAACGCCTGCTTCGTAAACCGCAACCGCGGTTCGGGCACCCGCATGTGGATCGATCGCGAGCTGCACCGCATCGGCGCCGACTCTTCGACCCTCACGGGATTCGACACCACAGTCGACACCCACACGGACGCGGCAGCACTCGTCGCACGCGGCGAGGCAGACGCTGCGGTAGGTATCGCAGCCGCTGCCGAACGCTTCGAGCTCGGCTTCGTACCGCTCTTCCACGAGCGCTACGACCTCGTGATGCCCGACGACATCTACCGCACCGAAGAGGTCGAGAAGCTCGTCAGCGTACTCCACACCAAGGCATTTCGTTCGTCAGTGGCCGGTATCCGTGGGTACGACCCGGAGGCCATGGGCGACGAGCACCGTTTGTCGATCTGAAGCAACGTTCCCTAGGAGAGGGAGGCACATCGAAATGAAGGCAGCGTTTGCACGCATGAAGAGGGGGCTGGCGGTGTTGGTTGCCGCTGCGCTGCTCGTGCCCGTAGCGGTCGTACCGGCATTTGCCGCCGACGGCACGTTCACCGGCGGCCCGTCCAACGGGCACTTCCCCGCGGTCATGCCAAATGACTACACCCCTCAGACGGTTCGTTTTGGGGCATCGGGGCTGGAGCCAGGTGCTAGCTACTACGTGAAGATGCGTCTGGTCCCAGAGGACCCCGCGAATCCCGGCATTCCTCCCACCCTTGGAGGTCAAGGTGCGCTGAACCGCGGGTTTATCTGGAACGGAACGCTCAAGCGCTGGGTTCGCAACAAGGGTGAAGATTGGTCGGCCTACCCGACAATTGCCGCGGACGGTTCGGGCGTCATTACCAGCTCGGACAGCAGCATGTTCTTCTTCTGCGTAGGCAACGAGGCCACGTCAGGCAACTACTACCTGTTCGTGTCGCTGAACAAGGTTCCCGGAGCTGATGGATCGACTCTCAACTGCGATGTTCCGAAGGCAGTGACGATCGTTGACATGAAGACCGGCGGCTCGTGGGCGCACAACGGCCTCGCCGGTCCCGGTACGGACTTCCGGCGGGTCAGTCTAAACGCGTCAGGGGCGTCAGGCAATCAGGATCAGGTTCTGTCGATTAGCCGCAATGAGACCAACACCGTCGACGATGACCTTAACGGCGTCGTTGACGACGAGGACATCGGACCCGCAGGCAAGACCGGCGACTACCGACTCGCGGGTGTGGCAGGGTCGTTGGTCGATGTGTACAACCAGACAACGCTTGCATTCGACGACGCCTATCTCGGGTTGGCCGACGAAGATGTCGCCCTTGGCGCCGCCGAGATGAGCGCTCCGACGAAGCCGACGGGACTGGCCGCGACGGCTTCGACCTCGACTGTCTCGCTCAAGTGGACCCCGGCTGCCGACAACACCGCCGTCACTGGCTACCGCGTCTACCGCTGGGTCGAGTCCAATAGCACCGAGTACACGAACCCGCACGTCTTCCTCGGCTCGTCGGTCACCACCGGCTTCGTCGACACGAAGGCCACGCCAGGCGTTCAGTACAAGTACGAGGTGCGTGCCTTCGACGCTGCTACGAACGTGGGCGCGCGCTCCGATTCGGCAGGTGCCATGATCATCCCGGCAGCTCCGTCGTCCTACGCGGCGACGCTCACGCCGAACGTGGCATCGGGCAAGGGCGGCTGGTACACCTCAGCTCCCAAGGTTTCGATCGAGGCGACCGCCGACGCCTTCTACAAGTGGGCTGGCGACACCGCCTACACCGCCTACACGGCGCCCATAACCGCGCCCGCGGGCATCAACACGCTCGTCTACTACGCGAAGGACGGCTTCGGCACGTCCAGCGCGATCAAGCAGCTGACCGTCAAGGTGGACGGCACTGCTCCGACCGCCACGCTGGTCGCCCCGGCGATCTCCACGGCAGCTAGCACGGGCAAGTCCTTCACCGTCTCGTGGTCGGGCAGCGATGCCGTTCCGGGCTCGGGCGTGGCGACCTACACGGTCGACTACAAGAAGGGCGCGTCTGGCGCCTGGAAGACCTGGTACGCAGGCAAGGACACCGAGGCGGTCTTCACCGGCTCGGCCGGAAGCACCTACTACTTCCGCGTGAACGTGGTCGATAACGCCGGCAACCTCTCCGCATGGAGCGCTGAATCATCGACGATGGTTCCCTACGACAACACGTCGCTGAGCTTCAAGGGCAAGTGGGCCAAGATCAAGTCGGCGAGCTACTACAACGGCTACTTGCGCCGCAGCAAGGCGAGCAAGGCGAGCGCGTCCATGAAGTTCACGGGCGGCAGCGCGGCCTACCTCGTCACGGCGACCGGCAAGAACCGTGGCAAGGTGAAGGTGTACGTCGACGGCAAGTACAAGCGCACCGTGAGCCTGTACTCCAAGACGGCCAAGAGCCGCAAGAGCATCTGGGTGGCCAACCTCAAGGGCTCTGGCAAGCACACGATCAAGTTCGTGCGTGTCTCCGTTAAGAAGCGTCCGTACGTTGCGATCGACGGTCTGGCCGTCAAGCGCTAGGGAGATACTGCACACGAAAATGACCCGCAAGCAGTTCATCGCACTCACAGTGACCGTCGCCGCACTCGCGGCGGCGGTCACTGCCGCGTGGGCTGTCGACGCCAACGCCCGCAAAGAGCAGGCGGCGTCGGGTGGCTATCGCATCGAAGTCACCGATGGCGGAAGCGTCCTGCGCTCGTTCACTTCGGCGGAGCTTGCGAAGCTGCCGAAGCGGCGCGTGGCGATGCAGGGCCAGCCGCAGGAGGGCCCGAGTGTGCTGTCGGTGCTGAAGGCAGCTGGCGTCAAGCGGTTCAATACGGTCACCGTGGTCGGCCAAGGTGTCCGAGACGATGGCCGGCTCGTGCTGAAGCGTGCCGCCATCGATGAGGACGTGCTGCTCGACTTCGCCGTGCGAGGCACCGCGAAGGTGTGCGGACCCGACATCGCGTGGGAAGACCGCGTGCGCGACGTGGAACGGCTCGAGGTCCGATGAGCACGCCGCGCTCATCATCCGTCGTCTGGGGGCTCTCGCTTAGAGACCGCCTTGTCATCGCCCTTGTTGGCGCGCTCATCGTGGCGGCCAAGTTCTACCTCCGCATTCCGATTCGAGTGCCTGGTCACTCGGGACTGTTCTGGATGGCCCTGCTCATCATCGGAACAGGGGCGGTGGGCAAGCGCGGTGCCGGCACTCTCATCGGGCTGGTCAGCGCGGTACTGGCGTCCATCTTCCTGCCGGGCAGCGAAGGGCCGCTCGTCGGCATCAAGTACTTCGTGCCAGGGCTTCTCACCGATGTGCTCACGCCGCTGCTAGGCGGTCGGCTCGACAGCCCCCTCACCGCGACGGTGGTCGGTGCTGCCGCCAACATGAGCAAGCTGGCGGCGTCCTACCTGATCGGCCGAGCGATGGGCATCTCGGCCGGCTACCTTGCGCTTGGGCTGGGCGTGTCGGCCGTGACACACCTCGTCTTTGGCGGGCTGGGCGGGCTGGCTGGCTCGCTCGTACTCGGCCGGCTGCGCAGGGCCGGAGTCGCAGCGCCCGCACCTTCGGCAGGTAGCGCCGTCCCGGCCCGGCTGGAGGACGCGTCATGAGGCGCGGAATCCTTGCGGCGGCGGCCCTCGCATTCGCGGTGCTCCTCGCAGCTCCGGGCCAGGCGCTCGCGGCACGGACGTGGGTGGAGGGCGGCGCGTCTGCCTACAGCGTGGCCGCTACCGAGGGCGCGTCGGTGCGCAGCGTGAAGGGCGCGCCCGGACTCGCACTGGTGCGCTCAGTACTCTGGGAGTACCGGCGCACAACAGCTGGCTTCGACCCGTTCTTCGCCGAGCGGCTGGCCAACGGCAACACGCTCATCACCTCGCGTGACAACGTCATCGCCGAGGTCACTCGAGGCAAGTCGACCGTCTGGTCCTACACGCGTAACGGCGACAACACCGATCTCGAGTACACCTACGCGGCCAAGCGGCTGGCCAACGGCAACACTCTCGTGACCGACCGTGCTATCGATCGCGTCATCGAGGTCACGCCCGACAAGCGCGTCGTGTGGCAGTACGGTGCGACCAGGAACTCGACGGCACCAGGCAACCTGGCCGACCCCTTCTTCGCCGAAAGGCTGCCGGACGGCACCACGCTGATCGTGGACAACCGCGGTGGCAACCGGGTCATGAAGGTGCGCACCTCCGACTACGACCCCGGCAAGCCCAACTGGGGCTACACCGCCGCTAGCGTCGTGTGGCAGTACGGCCAGAATGGGGTTGGCGGCACGGGACCCGACCAGCTCGCTTCGCCGCGATTCGCCGAGGCGCTGCCCGACGGCTCTGTGCTCATCGCCGACTCCAGCGATCAGGTCTACAAAGGCGAGCGTGTCATCGAGGTCACGCCCGACAAGCAGATTCGCTGGCAGTTCGGCGTGACGGGAGTGAGTGGCACCGACACGACACACCTGTTCAAGCCATCGTCGGCGCGCAGGCTCGCGAACGGCAACACTCTGATCGGCGAGGAAGACGGCGGCCGAGTGCTTGAGATATCGCCGGCGGGTTCAGTGGTGGACTGGTACGGTACCGGCGCCGAGAACGGCGAGGGGAGCGACCTCGGCAAGCTCCGCAGCATCCAGCGGACCGAAGAGGGCTCACTCGTCTCCGACCAGCAGAACAGCCGCGTCATAGAGATCGGCTACGCCCGGTCCGGCTCGCTGACCTCTGAGGCGCTCGCGCTGGGCCTGCCCGGCGTGCGCAAGACGGTGTCCTCGATCGTGTTGACCGCAGAGACTCCCGAGGGCACGTCGGCGAAGGTCGAGTACTCGCTCGACGGCGGCGCCTGGAAGTCGCCGAAAGCGGACGGCACTCTGCCGGCGAAGACGACGGCGACGCTGGTTCGCTACCGCGTTCTTCTCGCAACCACGAGCGCCTACACCCCCGTGCTGCGCGACATCCGCATCGGCTACGACGTCTACGTGCCCGGCACGACGCCTACAGGTGGCTCCACCGCCACTGACTCCAGCACCTCGGGCGGCACGGGTACCGGTTCGAGTTCGGGCAGCAGTGGCCACTCCAAGCCCCGCCGAAAGGTCGGCCTGGGCACCCGAATCGGCACCACAGTCCCGACTCTCGTCCCGGGGGCCTCGACGTTTTCGACCGGGACTCCTGGGGGCCTTGGCATCAGCGGAGGCCCGATGACGAGCACGGGTGCTTCGGTGGCGCTGACCGCCGGCCCGCAGCAGGTCGAGGGCAGCGTAATGAAGCAGTCCTCAGCGCGTAACCCCACGGCGTCTGGCCCGGGCGTGTCAGGCTCAGATCGCGTCTCGTCTCGAAATCGCGGCGTCGCCCTTGGCGTCGTGGCGGTCTTCTTCCTGTTCGGCGCTGGAACCGGGGCCGCTCCCGTCTCCGGGTTCGCAGGCGCAATGGCTCGCACTTCCTTCAACGTGTTCGGACGGAGCTAAGATGTCGCAGTTCTTCCAGATGCTCACCTACTACGTGACCCACCCTGAGGCGATCGCCTACGGAGTGGGCACCGCGATCTTCTACCCGATCTTGGTGATCGAGATGATCGCTCTGGCCTACGCCGTCTTCGAGACGGGGAGGTTCACCGTCGAGAGCATCAAGCGGCTCATGCGCAGGCGCCGAATCGACGTCGACGCTGTCGCAAGGGCAGCGGTCGGCACGGCGACCGCGAAAGACCCCACCGTCGTCATGACGTTCCTGAAGGCGAACGAAGGCAGCCCCGTAGCCCGACGTGCCCGCCAGACCCTCGGGGACGGCAGCGACCTCTCGCGTACCCGCATCCTCAAAGCGATCGCCGACGCGGAGCTCGAGGCGAGCCGCGCGCTGGAGATGACACGCCTGCTCATCCGCATGGGCCCGATCCTCGGCCTGATGACGACGCTTATCCCGATCAGCCCCGCGCTCGTAGCACTTGCGCGCGGCGACGTGAACGTGCTCGCAGACAAGCTCGTCGTCGCCTTCTCCACGACGGTCGTTGGCCTGCTCATCGGCGCGCTGGGCTACCTCGTGACCACGGTGCGCGACCGCTACTACCAGCAAGACGTCGTCGACATCGAGTACGTCTTCGACCGGATGGGAGCGTGAGGCATGCCTCTTGAACCCGAGACCGGCTCGCTGCTCGAGCGCAAGAAGCGGCTGATCCCCGACCGGCACGGTGACCCGATGGAGCCGATGGCGAACCTGTTCGACGTCGCCATCCTCATCGGCGTCGGATTCCTCATCGTGGCGCTGTCCGGCTTCGGCCTCGAGGAGCTGCTCTCCAACGAAGATATGACGATCGTGAAGAATCCCGGCACGGCGAGCATGGAGCTCATCCAGAAGAGCGGCCGCGAGATCAAGCGGCTCAAAGCTACCAGTGATACTGCCGGCGGCATGGGCACGGCAATCGGAACTGTCTACCGCCTACAGGACGGCCAGGTCGTGTGGGTCCCCGAGGGAAGCAAGTAGGAGAGTACATGCGCATCTTCGTCTGTTTCGACGACACCGACACCATCGACGCCGACCGCGGCACCGGCAAGCTCGTTCGCTGGTTCGAACACGAGCTGCCGAGGGGATGCACGCTATGGGGCGTCGTGCGCCAGCAACTCCTCGTTGACCCGGCGATTCCCTACACGTCGCACAACAGCTCCGCCTGCGCGATCGTCGAAGCGCCGGATGCCAGCTTCGTACCAGAGCTCATACGCCGCGGAGCGGAACACATCGCCCGTAACTTCATCGAGGGGAGCGACCCCGGCTTGTGCGTGGTCGCCGACGACAACCCGGCGCTCGCCAAGCTCGTCGCCTTCGGCAAGAGGGCTGCGATTGAGGTAGTGACTCAGAACCTCGCACGCGTGGCGGCAGATGGTGCGCACCTCTCGGGGCACGGCGGCACCAACGACGGCATCATCGGCGCGGCGGCCGGGGTTGGGCTCACAGCGTGGGGCTGGTCGGGCCGCTTCGTGGAGTTCGGCGGCTTGCGCGAGTACCCGGCTGAGGTCACCGTCGGCGAGATCGAGGCAGACGGAATGATGGTGCTGCCCGTGGACCGAAACGTCGTCTCGCCGAAGCCCTCCGACATCATCGCCACGGGTAGCTGGCTACGCCCGCGCCTGTGGGGTGGCAGGCCCTGTCTGCCGGTGACGCTCGAGGGTCCGGGCCGCTGGCTGGCCATCGGGAAGCGCCCGAAGACCGCCGAAGGCGAAGTCGCCAAGCCCTGAAGCCGCGCACCCGCCCGGCCCGCTTTCCCCCCGACGGTGAGTGTGGAATCATCGGGTGCTGGGAGGGGACACACAAGTGGAGCACACCGACGAGATGTTCATGGCGATGGCGCTCGAACAGGCGCGCGTTGCAGAATCGCTGGGCGAGGTGCCCATCGGCGCGGTCGTGGTCTGCGAGGGCGCAGTGGTGGCCTCGGGCTACAACCGCCGGGAGATCGACCACGACCCTGCCGGTCACGCCGAACTCATCGCGATCCGCGAGGCATCGCGCAAGCTCGAGAGGTGGCGACTCTCAGACTGCACCGTCTACGTGACGCTCGAGCCCTGCCCGATGTGCGCGGGGCTCATGCACCAGGCGCGCGTCGCTCGCTGCGTGTACGCCGCGCCCGACCCGAAGGCCGGTGCGCTCGGCACGCTCTACGACCTTTCCAGCGACTCCCGTCTCAACCACCGCTTCGAGGTCGCCTCCGGCTGCCTCGAGACTGAGTCCGCTGACATGCTTCGCGCGTTCTTTCGGCGACTGAGAGAAGGTTCGTGATGAGTCGGTACCTGCGTAGGCTGAGCATCGTTGCACTGCTCGTGGTCGCGCTGGCGCTTGTCTTGCCCGGCAGCGCGCTGGCAAAGTCCTACTCGATGCCGAAGGTCGCGATCCACGCGCAGGTGCAGCCCAACGGTGACCTCGACGTCACTGAGGAGCGGACCTACGACTTCTCCGGCGACTACACCCAGGTCTTCTGGAACTTCCCGAAGGCGTTCACCGACGGCTACGAGATTGCGGGCGTTCGGCAGCTGTCGCCCGTGGCCCGCGACCTGACGCTGACAGAGGACCCGACCTCACTTGATTCGCGGCCGGATGGGCAGTACTACGTCGTCCAAGAAGCCGCGCAGGTCGAGATTCATGCGTATCACCGCACGTCGAACGCCGAAGCCACCTTCGCGCTCACCTACCGCGTGAAGGGCGGCGCCAAGCGCTACCTCGACTGCGGTGAGCTCTACTGGCAGCCTATCGGCCGGGAGTGGGAGCAAGGCGTCGGCAACGTATCGGTCGCCATCAAGCCGCCGGCGGAGCTTGCCAAGGCCGACGTGAAGGCGTGGGCGCATGGCCCGCTTACCGGCGTGGTGAGTATCGCTGGGGACGGCACGGTCACCCTCGAGGTCCCGAACCTGCCCGCGAGTACGTTTGTCGAGGCGCGCATCCTCTACCCGGCGGAATCGCTTCCGTCGGCGACCGTTCTTCAGGTGGCGCACCGCCAAGAGGTCATGGACGCCGAAGGCAAGCTCGCGCGCGAGGCGAACGCGAAACGCACGAAGGCCCGCCTGATGATGGGAGCGATCTGGACGGTTACCGTTCTGCTCTCCTTCGGCGGCATCTTCTTCGCTGCGTGGGCGTGGCTCAAGCACGGCAAAGACCCAAAGCCGACGTTTCAGGGGCAGTACTTCCGCGAGGACCCGCGGCCTGACCTGCACCCTGCGGTCGTAGGCGCGCTGTGGAACTACGGCACGGTGACCGACACTGAGATCGCCGCCACGCTCATGGACCTCGCCGACAAGGGAGTCGTGCGCATGGCACCCGCGACGGTCGACAAGGGAGGCCTCTTCGGCGGGCAGGAGCAGACGTTCACGCTCGAGCGCGTGCCCGAGAAGGAAGCGCAGGCTACCGACCTCGACAAGCAGCTGCTTGGCATCCTCTTCGACAAGGTGGCCGGCGGCCGCCCGAGCTTCGCACTCACCGAGATCGAGGCATACGCGAAGGCTCACGCGGAGAGCTTCTCTGAGGCGGTCAAGACGTGGAAGTCCGCTGCCGAAGCACAGGCCGACTCGATGGGGTTCTTCGACGGCGACAGCTTCGGCTGGCAGATCGGCGTGGCGATGGCAGCGCTCTTCGTGGCCATCGCCGGCATCTTCGGCGCTGCATGGGCCGGCTCGTTCGGGCCCGCGTGCCTCAGTGTGCCGGCGGGAATCGGCATGGGCGTCTTCGCCATCCTCATGAAGCGCCGAAGCGTCGAAGGCGCCGAGCTCCAGCGCACCTACGTGGCCGTGCGCGACTTCCTCAAGGATTTCAGCCGCCTCGAAGAGGCACCGCCGCAGTCGATCATCCTGTGGAACCGCTTCCTCGTGCTGGCCGTTGTATTCGGCGTCGCCGAACAGGTCATAGAGCAGCTGCGCGTGAAGCTGCCTCAGGTCGTCAACGACCCGGGCTTCCAGACCTCCTACTGGTGGGTCTACGCGGGCAGCTACGGGCACTCGCCGGTGAGCACGCTGTCGCAGTCG
>DASRYH010000038.1:0-12196 GCA_035687245.1 Coriobacteriia bacterium | reverse complement strand
GGCGACCTTGGCGACCCGCCGCCCCCACGTGAGCGCTACCCGCACATCGTTCGGCAGCAAGGCGACCCGATCGCACCCGCCCAGCACTCGTTCGACTTCGAGGGCAAGTCCTACACGATCTCGGTCGACGTCGACCCGCAGCTCTACTGGGGCGCCGTCGCCACCGAAAACGGCGTGACCACCGATGCCAGCGAGACGCATGACGAGCTGCTCACCGCCAACTACCGCTACCTCGTTCAGGACCCGCTGCAGGCGCCGCTGATCGCTTCGACATGCGACTCGCTGCGAGCCGCTGCCAAGAGCGCGGGCCTGGGCCGTGACCGCTACGTGGAGTTCGTCGCCAAGTACGTGCAGTCGATGCCCTATGACTACGCGAGGCTCGCCGACAAGGACGCCAAGACGCGCTTCCCGGTTGAGACACTCGTGGACGGCACGGGTGTGTGCGGAGACAAGTCGCTGCTCATCGCCGCGCTGCTCGCGCACGAGGGCTACGAGGTCTCGCTTCTCGCGTTCGAGTCCGAGAACCACATGGCCGTCGGCATCACCGGCCCCGGCAAGCACTACGGCGAGACCAGCTACCTCTTCGTCGAGTCCACGACGCCGGCCTACGTCGGCGAGATCCCCGAGCACTTCGTCAGCGGGGTCACTCTCACTTCGGAGCCGCTGGTCATACCCGTCGGCACCGGCAAGCTGCAGTACGAGGGCGCAAAGCGCACCGCCCGCATCATGAAGGTGCGGCGGGCCGCTCACTCCTCCGCCGAGAAGCTGCGCAGCGGAGTCGAAGGACGCGCGCTCACAGTCGGCGAGGCCAACGCGGTCAATGCCAAGCTGCATACCGCCTACGAGGCGCAGTTCAAGCTCAGTAGCATCAAAGACCACGAGGACGAGTTCCTCGACTCAAAGAAGGCGGTCGCCTGGATCGAGAAGCACTGCTGGTGGGACTAGCATCGGGGTAGGATGTTTGCGTCTCCGAGTAGCTGCGCTACACCGAGACAGCGTCGGCAACACGGACGAGGGGGAGACGTGCCTGATCCGATCTTCGCGTGGCTCGTGAGCAACGCTGCGTGGGAGGGCTTTCGCAGGGGCATCGACGTGGCCACGAAGCTCGTCGCACCGCCGAAGCCCAGCGCGAACTGGATTGCTCGCATCAACAACTACTGCGAGGGCGAGCTGAAGGTTCGAAAGCTCGTCGAACACGAACCTAAGGTCTGTATCGACGGCGCCTACAAGTTCACACCCGAGCAGCAGGCCGAGATCAAGCGCTTCCGCGCGGCAATCCGGAAGAAGGGCCGACCCAACGATCCACACGCGATCGTCGTCGGCACGCCCACGTGGGAGTCCGATCCGGTCACCTTCCATGCATGCACGCTCGACTACGCGGGGGTCAAGACGCTTCGCGCTGAGGGCGAGAAGCCGGCGTTGCTGAGCTCATGTGTCGTGCTCGTGTGCCCGCAGACGCGGCAGCTGGTCCTGCATCGTCGGCAAGAAGACGTCGCCACCATGAAGGGCAGGCTGCACACGATGGGCGGCGGCTACATGCCCCCGGTGAAGGGCGGAGTGGACGCCGACAGGTACAGCCTCAAGAGCACTGCGTCGCGCGAAGTGCACGAGGAGTCGCAGCTTGAGATATCGACCGTCACTCAAGTGCCGCTGATGCTCTCCGAGGAGTTGTCGACCGGCTTCGTCCAACTCGTCTTCCTAGGCATGCCGATCACCAAGGCTGCACTCGCAGCGATGAGCGACAACTGGGAAGGCACTGTCGCACCGGTGGGGTTCGACAACCTGCTGGACACCTTCTACTCAGCCGACTGGGCACCGTCGGGCAAAGGACACGTGCTCTCGTGGCTCGCGATTGGTGCGCCCGGAGCGGGTCTGCGCCCGAAGTTCGGCAAGTACACGGCAAGTGACCTGTTCGACATCGTGGTGGGGGAGCAGTAGGTGCAAACGCTCACTGTCGTCATCCCCGCACTCAACGAGGCGCAGCGCCTGCCGCGGCTGCTCGAGCTGCTCGCGCAGCAGACCACGCCGCCGGACGCGGTCGTGGTCGCCGATGCGCACTCCACCGATGACACGCGCGCGCTTGCCGAAGCTGCCGGCGCAATCGTCGTCGACGGCGGGATGCCGGCCGTGGGCCGCAACGCCGGTGCGGCGGTCGCCACCACCGACCTCATCCTCTTCTTCGACGCCGACAACGAGCCCGACCCGGGCTGGATCGAGCTGGCGGTCGCGGAGTTCCAGGAACGTGAGCTTGCGGTGGCCGCGGGGCGCATCGAGCCTGTCGAGCGCGACACCGCCAACCTCTTCGCTTGCGACGCCGCGAACCTCTACCTCGAGCTCATGCAGTACGTGCAGCCGCACGCGCCGGGCTTCTGCATCCTCGTGCGCCGCGACGTGCACGAGCGCATCGGCGGCTTCGACGAGACCGTGGTGCTCGCCGAAGATCACGACTACGTCCAGCGGGCCGCCGACGTGGGCAAGTTCCGCGTCCTGCGTTGCCCGCCTATGCGCACCTCGATGCGTCGCATCGAGAAGGAAGGCATCGTGGGCCTCGCGTTCAAGTACCTCTACACGGAGCTGCATGTGATCGCTGGCGTGCCGGTGCGCGAAGTGCCCTTCGACTACGAGTTCGCGGCCTTCGACACCACGAAGCGCGAGACCGTCCCGCTCGCACTCGAGAGCGCGCGGGAGCGCCTGCGCGACTTCGGCGAGCGGCTTGCCGAACTACCCACGCTCGCCGACGACCACCTCAAGGCTCTCGGCGAGGCCACGACCCCCGAGGCGATAGAGACCGAACTCAAGCGGCTTGAGCCCCAAGAGCTTGCGGCGCTTCGGCACTACGTGCGCGACCGCGTGGACTACACGAGGCGGCTGCGCCCCATCGTCTTGCGCCGAATGCGCCGCCGCGGCGACGAGCTCTGGCAGCGTATAGCCGCCGAAGTGAAGCGCTAGCGCGCCTCGGAGGAAGCACTCTCCTCCGTCGCGCTACAATCGGGTTCGGCGCGGCAGTTGCGCGGTCAACACCGACAACGCGGGGGGCTTCGATTAGCGTGCGTCGCCGAATCGCCTACAGGCTTGCAGCGATATGGCTAGCGGTCGCCGTACCCCTCGCCGTGATCCTCGCCATATCCTACGTCGATCGCTACCAGACCCGTGTCGACCTCGTTGAGCAGCAGCGCATCGGCTACGCGCACCTGTCGGCGCTCGCCTTCCAGTCGCTAATCGATAGCGCGAGCAGGAGCATGCGTGCGCTAGGGGCTGACCCGACGCTGCTGGGAAACCCGTCGCGAGGCGGGATGCGTCTTGCGCGTACGGTCGCTCTCTTCCCGGCTTCCTACATCGTGCTGACCGATGAGGCCGGCAAGGTGCTGCTTGCGAGTACTAGGGACATGGAGGGGAGGGACCTCTCTCAGCTCCCGTCGTACCGCGCAGCCCTTGCCGACCCGAACGGCATCGGTCTGGAGCCCAGCTCTGTGGAGGGCTCTGGAACGCCCGGGTTCCACATTGCGCAGCACATCTACGACGACAACAACCAAGCCGCCGGATACATGTTCATGCGCGTCGACATCGCGCGACTGGACAGCGAGTACCCGCTCGAGGTCCCCACCGGCGGAATCAGCATCATCGACTCCGACGGGCAAGTGGTCTTCCAGAACGAAGACCCGGCCTACGCGCTGCATCGCGAGCGATGGGGCGACAAGTACCCGTTCATTCGTCGCGCACTCGCCGGGCGCGTATCGCCCACGCGAGACTTCAACTTCCCGAACGGCGAGCAGCGCATCGGCGCCTTCGTTCCCGTTGAGCCCTACGGTTGGGCTGCAGGTTCTTCGGTTGACTCGAACTTCGCGCTCGGCACGTTCTGGCGCAGTGTCTCGTTCTCGATGCCAATCACCCTCGCAGTCGTCGTGCTTGGCTTCCTGGTCAGCCTCGCGATGTCGAGCGGCATTCGGCGGTCGCTCCAAGATCTCGCCGACGATGCGGAGACTATCGGCGGTGGCGACTTCACGCGCCCGATTCGGACGGACCGCGCAGACGAGATTGGCGCCGTGGCCCGCGCGCTCGAGAAGGCACGCGAGGACCTCCAGAGCTACGAGCAACAGAACAGCCAGCTGTTCGAGCTCGAGCAGGAGATTGCGCAGCTCAACGCCTCGCTCGTCCGCCTCGGGGCGATGATGCACTCGACACTCGACTTCAAGGACGCGATCGGACAGGTTCTAGAGGACGCCACGCGCGATTTCGGCTGCGATGCCGTGGGTGTGAACCTGCGTAGGAACGGCGTGTGGGTGCGGCTAGCCGTTCACGGACTGCCCGAGAGGTTCGTCGGCGAAGTCCTGACCGACGAGCAGAACGCCGTGGCGGTCGAGGCCTACCGGACCAGGCAGCCGGTGATCATCGCCAACGCTGAGTCCGAGGAGGAGATGGCCCCGTGGTTCTCGCAGCGCTACGGCATCAAGTCGGCGATCGTCGTGCCGCTCATCCTCCGTGGTCAGGCCTTTGGTGTCCTGTTCTTCCTCTACCGAAGCAAACATCACGACTTCACTGGCGCGCAGGTCGACTTCGCCACCAACCTAGCCAACATCTTCGCCCTCGCGTACGAGAACGCGCGCCTCTACGGGGCGGAGCACGACGTGGCCGAGACCCTGCAAAGCGCCCTGCTCTCATTGCCCGACAACCTCACAGGCATCGAGCACGCTGAGCGGTACAAGTCCTCAACCGATCTCGCCCGAGTGGGCGGCGACTTCTACGACCTGTTCGCCCTCGACTCCGGTGTCGGGATTACGGTGGGGGATATGGCGGGCCACGGTATCGAGGCGGCCGTCCTGACGTCACTGGTCAAGAGCGCCGTGTACGCACGCGCCATCGACTGCACCTGCGGTCCGACAGAGGTTCTCGCCACGGTGAATCGCGTGCTCTACGACAGCTCTCCGACGCAGGTCTTCGCGACGTTGTTCTTCGCCGTTCTCGACCCCGTCACCGGGCGACTCGTCTACACGAGCGCGGGCCACCCGACAGGCGCGATCGTATCCACGCGCGGTATTCGGCGGTTGCCAGCGACGAGCCCCATCATCGGCGCATTCGAGAGCTTGGAGTTCGTGCAGGCCGAGGAACTGCTTGCCGAAGACGAGACGCTGTTCCTCTACACCGATGGCATCATCGAAGCACGGGATGCCGCGGGGACGTTCTTCGGGGAGGCCCGCTTGTTCGACCTACTCGAGGAGAACGGCGATCTCACTCCTGATGAGATAGCCACCACGGTCTATAGCGCCATCGAGCTGCACTCAGGCGGAAAGTCGCGCGACGATCTCGCGATACTCGTGGTGAAGCGCAGCGGCTAGTGCCGCTACCCGTTCAGGCCCTCGCGCGCTGCCGCGAGGAGCTGTTCGATTCGGCGCGCACGTGTCTCGGGCCGCTTCGCGGTCACCACTGCGTAGAGCAGAATCTGCTTGCGACTGTTCGCCATTGCGTCCCAGCCAGCCGCGGCCTTCGGGTCAGCCGCGATTGTGGCGGCGAGGTCGTCGGGAATCACGAGTGCCTCGACGTCGGTAAGTAGGTCCCATGAGCCGTCGGCTTTGGCGGCCTCGATCACCGCGAAGCCGGCTGGCTGCATGAGGCCTTCGGCGATTAGCCTCGCTACGCGCACTTTGTTCGGGCGCGACCAGTTGCCTCCGCGTCGGCGCGGCGTGAAGTTGATCGTGTAGCGGTGCTCGTCGAGACGCTTGGCCATGCTGTCGATCCAGCCGAAACACAGCGCCTCTTCAACGGCTTCGTCGTAGGTCAGCGCGGTTGCAGTGCCGCCCTTCTTGCCCACCGCGAGTCTCACGCCTGCCGAAGTTGCGTGGTTGGCCTCCAGCCACGCACGCAGGGCGGCGCGATCGGGGAGTTCCAGCAGCGGCTTTTCGGCAGGTTGGGGTGTCATGGGTGGGCGACCGCTAGCACTCGACCGGCTCGTAGCCGGTGATCAGCGCGCGCAGTCCGCGCTCGAAAGACGCTTCCGTATAGGTCACGGTGGGCAGGCCGTCGTTCTCGATTGGCCGATAGTTCACGGTGAGCATCGCGTGGCCGAAAGACATCGCAAGCGCCGCTTCGAAGAGCTGTGACGCGCACTCCTCCGAGAAGCCCTGCGCGAGCAGGAACTGCAACGGAGCGCCGATGTAGACCCGCTTCGCCGGGGCGTGTTCGGGCGGCCGAGCGGTGATCAGGGGAAGCACGTTGGGATGGGCGACGAGCGCGGCGCGGAAGTCCAGAACGACTGAAACTACGATGGCCTGCCAGGTCTTGTCGGTCGCCGGGTGGGCTAGCGTGGGTGTGGCGAGCGCCAGGTTCACGACGCCTGCGAGCACCGCGTCTTTGTTGGCGACGTGGTGGTAGAGCGACATCGCCTCCACGCCAAGCTCGGCGGCAAGTCGCCGCATGGAGAGGGCCTTCTCGCCCTCGGCGTCGATGATCTCGAGCGCTTTTGCGAAGATCTCGTCGGGGGTTAAGGGGGTGGTTCGTTTGGTGGCCATGCCGGGAGCCCCCTTACGTTTGGGGTGTTGACCCTTACAGTGTACGGTGATATACCTTACACCGTAAGACACACTCAGACTACACCGCACGGCCCGGAGGAACAAGCATGGGATCGATAGTCGCAAGCACGCTGAAGTGGGCCGCGATCGTGGTGGCGGTGCTCATCGTCGTGCTGGTCGTGGGCGTCACGCTCGTGCCGCCGCTCACCCGGCGTATCACGGACCGCTGGGGAGCCACGGCCGCGGAGCATTCGGCAACCTACCCGGGCGACGATCTCTTCCCGGCCACTCGCGAGATCTCGACCAAGGCGATCACCATCGCCGCGCCGCCTGAGACCGTCTACGCGCTCGTGCAGCAGATGGGGCAGCACCGCGGCGGTTGGTACGGGTGGGACTGGTTCTACAACATGACGAAGTCGTCGGACTTCGTAGACGGCCACTACTCGACGCGCATCGTGCCCGAACTCCAGGGCGTGAAGGTGGGCGACAAGATCGCGATCAACGACATGGTGGCCTACGACGTCGTGGTGGCCGACCCGGGCCGCGCACTTGTGCTGACTACTGGCAGCCTCAAGGCCGTCGACCTGCCGATGCGTTCGATGCCCGAGACCTGGACCGAAAACTCGATGGCTTTCGTGATGAAGCCCGTCGACGGCGGCGCGGGCACGCGGCTGATCCTGCGAATGCGCGCCGACGGCACCGACACCGGCTTCGGGCGCTGGGTGTGGAACGGGCCGCTCAACTTCGGTGGGGCGCTGTTCAGCCACAAGACGCTTGTGGGCATCAAGCGGACGGCGGAGGCGCTGCCGGCGAAGTAGGGGCCGCGGCGGGCGGGGCCGCGAGGGGCGCGGGGCAGCGGGGCGCGGAGGCGCGGGCAGGACGCGCGGAGCGGGCGTTAGCTCGCGCAGCAGCCGCCGGAGATGATCGTCTTGAGGTCGTTGGCGACTGCGGCGATGACTTCGGGGCGGAGGTTGTAGTAGACCCACAGCCCATCCTTGCGCGACTCCACGAGCTCGGCCTCCGTGAGCACCTTCAGGTGGTGCGAGACGGTCGACGCGCTCAGGCCGAGCTTCTCTGAGAAGACGCACGCGCAGATCTCGTTTGCGCCGCAGCAGCGCGCGTCTTCGGCGCCCTCACCGCTCGCCAGCATGAGCAGGATCTTGCGACGGGGGCGTGAGGCTAGCGCCTTGAAGACGCGGTCGGCGATCTCTTCATTCTGCATGGGCTGCGCATCGCTCATTTGAATCTCCTACTTGACAATTTCGATGACTGTCGAAATAGTATGCCTTGTAAAGTAATTCGACAAGTATCGAAGTGGACGACAATCAGGCCGAAGGATGGTTCTCATGGACGCGATGCAGGCCATGCTCACGAGGCGCAGCATTCGGCGGTTCACAGACGCGCCAGTCTCCGACGAGGTGCTCGAGCAAGTGCTTCGTGCTGCGATGGCGGCCCCTTCGGCGGGCAACGAGCAGCCGTGGCGGTTCGTGATCGTTCGAGAGCGCGAAGCATTGCGCCGGCTCTCGCGAACGACTCCGTTCGCCAAGCCGCTCGAGGGCGCGGCGGTGGGGCTAGTGGTCTGTGCAGACAAGCGGGTGCTCAGGTACCCGGGGTTCTGGTCGATCGACTGCTCTGCTGCGATCGAGAACCTACTGGTCGCGGCTCACGCGAGCGGGCTCGGCGGCGTGTGGATCGGCGTGCACCCGATGAAGCCGTTCGAGATGGCGGTGGCTCTCGCCGTGAAGACTCCGCGACACATTCGGCCCATGTCGCTGGTCGCTCTGGGCCATCCGGCCGAGGACAAGCCGGCAGCCGAACGGTACGAGCCGGGTTTTGTGCACGTCGAACGATGGGAAGGCGACGCTGGGCGGGCGTGGGGCTCGCAGTCAGCGCAGCGAAGGGAGAACTCAGATGCATGACGAGCAGGACATCAAGCAGGCGGTGCGCGAGCGTTACGCTGGCCACGTCACCGCCGCCGAATCGTGCTGCGGCGCCCCGGCGGCGTCGGCGCCTGCGGACGCCACTGCCCCGGCCGCATGCGGCTGCGGCTCGGCGACCCAGCGGCCCGACTCGGTATTCACTCCAGAAGACCTCGGCTACGACGCGGGTGACCTCGCCGACATCCCCGAAGGCGCCGACCTCGGTCTGGGCTGCGGCAACCCGCTCGCGATGCTCGACCTCCAGCCGGGCGAGACCGTGCTCGACTTGGGCTCCGGCGGCGGCATCGACTGCTTCCTCGCCGCCAAGCGCGTGGGCGAAAGCGGGCACGTGATCGGCGTGGACATGACACCGGAGATGGTGGATCGTGCGCGCCGAAACGCAGCAGCCGCTGGCTCCGCCAACGTCGAGTTCCGCCTTGGTGAGATCGAGAACCTGCCGGTGGCTGACTCGACTGTCGACGCCATCATCTCCAACTGCGTCGTGAACCTCGTTCCCAACAAGCAGCGCGTCTTCGACGAGGCGTTCCGCGTTCTGCGACCCGGCGGCCGGCTGTCGGTCTCCGACATCGTGCTGCTGGGCGAGGTGCCGGTGCAGATCCTCGACTCGGTCGAAGCGTACGTGGCGTGCCTCTCGGGTGCGGCGCTCAAAGACGACTACCTCGCGATGATTCGGCAGGCAGGCTTCTCGCACGTCGAGGTCGAGCACGAGCAGACCTTTGACCTGGTCAACGCAGTCTCCGAGGACCTGGTCGCACAGTTCCAGCGCTACGCCGGCGTCGACCGCGCGCAGCTGCTCGAAGCCGCGACCCGCTTTGACAGCGTGCGCGTGCGTGCGGTGAAGGAGGCCTAGCCATGGATAGCGACCTCAACAATCGGGCGCGCGAGTTCTTCGGGCGCTGGGTATTCGGCACCGGACGCACGCGGGGCGAGCAGCCCTACGACGTTTTCGCAGAAGCGTGCTGCCCATGCGAGTGCGTGATGCCTCGCACCCAGATGCGCGAGCCAAGCGTGCGGACTCGTATCTACCTGCGCTAGCGATAGAAGCTTTCGTTTCGGGTACAACTTCTGGTGCACGTTCCACACACCGAAGGGAGCCCAAAGTGGCTGACAACGTCATCGTCTGGGCAAGCATTCCGGCTACCGATCTCGATCGCGCCGTGAAGTTCTACGAGCACGTGACCGGGCGCGTATTGATGCGCTTCCCCGGCATGGAAGACCAGGTGGCCGCTATCCAGGGCCCCGAGGGTGAATACGTCGTGAGCGCCGACGTCAGCCTCGCCGGCAAGCCGGGCGTCGACGGCCCGGTGCCGTACCTGGGCGCCCGCGGCGACATCAACGCGATGATCGCGCGCGTGCGCGAGGCTGGCGGCGAGGTCCTGCAGGAGCCGCAGTTCATGGGTCCGATGGTGGGTTGGACTGCCACCTTCATCGACTCTGAAGGCAACAAGATCGGCATCCAGCAGCCGGGCGACGGCAAGTAGCGAGCGCACTAACGGCGGGGCCGCGGGCACGGGGCGGCTCCGCTTCTGCGTTCAGACCCCGGCGCGTTGGCGCTTGGGTTACGCTGGGGATGACACTCCAGCCTGCCGAAAGGGAGCTCATGTCGCCGATGGTCATCGCTGCAGTCGTGGGCATCCTGCTTGCGGCCCTGCTCTACACGATCGCGGTCTTCGCCGAGCGCCGAGCAGGCATCCTCAGGCCGTCGCACCTCGCGCTGTTCTGGGCCGGTTTCGTAGTCGACACCACCGCGACGACGCTGATGAGCATCATCGCCGGCGGCTTCGAGGCTGACGTCCACGGCTTCTTGGGCTTTTCGGCGATCGCCGTCATGGCCGCGCACTCGATCTGGGCGACGGTCGTGATGCTGCGCAAGCAAGAGGCGTGGCTTGCGCGCTTCCACAAGCTCTCGCTCGCGGTCTGGGTGCTATGGATGATCACGCTGGTGACGGGCTTTGCGCAGGCGCTGCCCAAGATGATGGGCTAGCCGCATGCTGTTCGAGCCTGCCGAAGACGCGATGCGCGTCGACCCTCTCGCGAACGAGAACTACGACCTGTGCCACACCTGCGGGGGGCTGTGCTGCGCGCTCTACCTCGCGCACGACGAGAACGGCGAGTACGTCGGCGAGGAGTGGCTGTTCGCCTACATCGACGAGTGGTTCGGCAAGTTCGTGGAGAGCGGGGCGCTCGTGCGCGTGGGCGACGAGTACGTGCCCGGGCTTGCTGGCGTCGAGCCGCTGCACGACCCGCGGCGCTCGCATTCGCAGACGCCGGAGGGGGAGGCATACCTCGCGGCGCTGCCGTTTTGGGTGGACGTGCGCAAGTGCCAGTTCTGCCACCCCGACACGGGTTGCCTGCTCCCGGCCGAGTTCCGCGCGCCGATCTGCCACAGCTACCACTGCGAGCTGTGGCCAGACGAGTGGCTGCCCGAGAAGGGGTAGCGGCTTGGGATTGGCTCGCTAGCCCAGCATCTTGTAGAGCTGCTCCGGCTTGAGCTGGAGCTTCTCGATCCACATCTGCCGAAGCTCCTCGAGCTCCTCTTTGAGGTCGGTGCCCGGGTCTTCGGGCTCCTCGATCTCGTCGAGCATCTCGATGACGAACGCGTCGGGGCCGAGCCGGTTCCAGTCGGCCTGCAGCTGCCTGCTCGTATGGCTCCCCATCTCAAGCGCGAAGCGCTCCCGGTTCAGCCTGCCAGCCACGTTCGGCGTCGCGCCGATGAGCACCATGCCTTCGGCCACGTTGCGCACGACAAAGACGCCGGCGGGCGGCGGGTTCTCCTTGTAGCGGCGCACGGCCTCTTTGCGGTCCACGGTAGCGGCCTTTCGGCAGGTAAGATGCGATGCCGAATAATACCCGGATGAAATTGCGGAGTCAACGGGCAGGGCCAGCTGGGACGCGGGGGATGGGTTCCTGAAACCGTCACGCGCATAGGAGCGATCGCTCCAATACTTGGAGCACAAAGGGGACGGCTGTGCAGCCGGATTGTACGCGGAAATACCGCTGCTGAGCTGGCCTGATAGGAACCGGCAAGCATCTAGTGAGGGGCTCTATGCAATCGGAACAATCGTTCCAGTGCGTCGCACGGTCACGCAACCCCCTCCGGGGCCGACGTACGCGAAACGGGACGCCCGATCGGAGGGCGCCCCGCTTCTTGTCGGTCCGGCGTAGGGAAGGGGAGGGAGCTACGCCGAGCGGTATGTCTTCTGCCGAGTTGAGGTGCCGTCGGCGGCGGGCTGCCGTGAACAGCCCCACCGCCCATCGACTCACTTCGTGATACGAGTGTCGCGCGTCGGCAAGGGGCAAGCGTCACTCCACCGGAGCGACTTGGCGTACTACCTGGGGTGCACGAACGGGGTACCGACTACCGCCGTGTCAGTACAGCCACGGGATGAGGCGCTTCACGCGGCGGCAGTAGTCGACGTACTGCGGGAAGCGCTCGGTGAGCCAGCGCTCCTCGCGACGCGACTTGAGGTCGAACAGCACAAACAGCGCGACCGCGAATAGCAGCGTGAGCGGCGCCTCCAGATACAGCGCCCAGCCGAAGGCGCCGAAGATGAGGCCGCTGTAGATGGGATGCCGAACGATCGCGTAGGGGCCGGACTCGCGCAGCTCAGCGGTGTCCTTGGGATACGGCAACGCGGTGAGATTCGGCGATCCGAGCGCCATGAGTCCGCCGATGCAGAGCGCGGCGCCGATGAGCATGAGCGCGCCGCCCTTCCATGTCGCTAGCGTGGCGATCAGCGGCGGGAAGGCGGG
>DASRYH010000037.1:0-48493 GCA_035687245.1 Coriobacteriia bacterium | reverse complement strand
CGTATGGTCGCGGGCGCTGAGTTCATCGCGTCGGACTTCCCGCACTCCGGTGACGGCTCCTACAAGATGCTCGGCAACTACTCGATCGCTGCTGCCAACGGCACGGATGCCCAGCGCACCACGATCGCTGCCGCTACTGTTACCTCCAGCAACCTCGACGCTGTCTGCGTCCGTTGCCACGGTGGTATCGGCACCTATCACTAAGCCTCAACCGCTTAGCGATCGTCTGACTTAACCGCCAGACACAAGCGAGGCCCCTGCGAAAGCGGGGGCCTCGACTTCGTGGCGGAGGTGACGACGGTTCGCACCGGCACGCGTCGCGCGCCACTTGGCACGGTTGTTGACTCATCCTTCTGGCGGATGCCGAATCAGGCTGTCCGAATGTAAGATGAACACACGTTAAGATGTGCTGGTAATCACAGTCGTGCTACGCTAGCTAGCCAGCCGAACAGACGCGCCGAGCCCACAAACTGTCCTCACGAGCAGGCGCGCCGCAGACCCCGCGGGACGAGATTCTCGCACAGTTAGGCGGGGTGTTGGTGGGTAGAGTCCGTGCACCGCGACACATTTTGCGCGGCGCGTCGCTCGTGCTAGCGAGCATGGCGTGCGGTGTCTTCATGTTTGCCGCCGCAACGGCATTCGGCGCCACCTTCTCCAATGTGAACCCGGCCAACGGCGCCATTCTTGGTGATCCCGACGTCAACGCCACCGTCACCACTCAGTTCAGGATCACGGCGACGGTCACGCCCGGTCAGACGTTTGCCGCTGCGCCGAACCCGGACTATGCACTGGGCACGCTCAAGGTGGACGATGGCGTGGCCTCCAACGTCGGACTCAGCTATGCAGTGACTGGCTGGGACGACAGTGAGATGCCGATCTACGACTACAGTCAGGCGACGCTCTACACCGATCTGACGCTCACTACCAACCAGCAGCACACGATCGTCTTCACGATCACTGAGCTGCCGAGTAACACGCCTTACACGTTCACGTGGGTAGTGGGGCAGACCGTCAGGCCTGACAACTGCCAGTCGTGCCACCCGACGTATCCCGCGAGTCACCCGATGACCAACTGCGCCGGTTGTCACTTCGCCGGCGGACCTGCCAACTACCACAACGCCGCCTTCCCGTCGTTCGGCACGTGTGGGCGGGGTACGTGCCATGGCGTCTCGAGTCACGGTCCGGACCGTCTCGGTGCTCACACCTACTACGATCTCGACGGCAACCCATCCGAGCGCGCGGCTATCGCCTGCGGCTTCTGCCACAACGAGACCCGCTTCGCCTCCATCCCTAGCCACGGGGACGTGGCCGGTAGCTTCTGGTCCTACAAGGATCTGGCTGACTCGAACGCCAAGTACGAGGGCGGCTACGAGTGCGCTTCGTGCCACGACGGCCAGCCGAGCTTCAGCCCGCACGGTGGCTATGACACCGCCACCAACAAGTGCAAGGTCTGCCATGCCGTCCACCGCGCCGAAGGTGCTTACTACCTGCTGCGCGCCGACAGCCAAGACGACGCGTGCGAGTACTGCCATCTGGGCTCGGCCCATTCGGCGACCATCGTCTATGACAACGGCGGGATCGGCAGCTCCAACGGGCATACCATCGGTGCCTCGAGCTACATCCCCGACTCGACGGTTGCGCAGTGGACCGAAGAGGTTGCCTTGCGCACCACGGCCGCGGACGGAACGACTATCGAGGAGACCGTGCGGGTTCGCGCGTACGCTGAGCAGAAGAACGACATGTACCGCTTTGCCCGCCATCACGGTCATCAGATCGCGAGCGGAACGGCGCGTAGGAACTACGTGCCGGTTGGTCCGCTGGCGCTGCGCTGTATGAACTGCCACCAGGTTCATAACGCCACCTACCAGACGTGGCAGTCGATCTCTGATGTCAGCACGCAGGGCGCCTACACGGGCTCGACAGTGAGCTCCTACAAGCTGCTTAAGCAGTCCCCGTCAGGAACGTTCTATGGCGCGCTCGATGCCTATGGGCAGGTGCCGGTCAGCCGCATCTCCATGGTGCCGGAGACCACGCTTACGGCGGGCTACAACTACGAGGACCAGCGCTCTGAAGGCGCGAGCCCCACGACGCTGTCAGGCAGCGCCGGCACCAAGATCACGCGTACGGTTGGCGGCACGACCGCCAGCATGCAGCTCGCCGCGCCGCTTTGGGTGGCGCAGAGCTTCGACGGCGAGCACGACCGCAATGCGGCAGGAGCGGAGCAGTCGATTGCTTCGGCAGTCAACAACTTCTCCCTGTCTGTCTGGTGTGCCGACTGCCACAACCTCAACATCGGTGGCTGGAAGGTGCTGGAAAACGAGGAGCTCGGCTTCAAGAGCCACCCCGAGCGCACTCACCCGGCACCGTTCACTGGCGCGCATAGCGGCCCCGGTCAGTGCTACACCTGCCACCGCGCCGATCTCCCGCGGGTCAACTCCGGCGACGCGTGCTCGCAGTGCCACTACGGCACGGGCAACTACCGCGAGAACCGCAAGGACCCCGCGGCTGCCGAATACGTCGCATCCGACTTCCCGCACACGGGCGACGGCTCTTACAAAATGCTGGGCAACTACTCTGTCGTCATGGACGGCACCGATCTGGGCAGGACCACCACGACCACCGCCACGGTCGGCCCGGAGAACCTCGATGCAGTGTGCGTCAGATGCCACGGAGGCGTCGGAACCTACCACTAGCCCTGTCTGACGCGCACGTGCAGGCGATCACCTGAATACGAGACCCCTTGGCCCGCCGGAATCCGTGAAGTCCGGCGGGCTTCTCTTTGCCTTGCTTCTGCAGTGACCGGGCGCCCTTCGTAGGTGGTAGATGCCCCTGGCCTTGCTACACTGTGCAGGCACCCTGAACAGCCTCCCGCGACATCTGTGAGGAACCCACTCGTGAGTAACCCGCACCTTCGCGCCTGTATCCTGGCCGGCGGAAGTGGCCACCGCTTCTGGCCGCTCTCCCGCGAGCTCAATCCCAAGCAGCTACTGTCGATGTTTGGCAGCGAGTCGCTCATCGCTCAGGCCGTCCATCGCATCACGCCCTACGTGTTAGGCGATGGCGTCTGGATCGTCACCAACGAACGTCTCTTCGACGAGCTTCGCAACCATCTCACCGCGCAGCCCGACCCCGCGCTGCATCATGTGCGCTACCTCAAGGAGCCGATGGCCCGCAACACGGCGCCCGCTATCGCGCTTGCAGCTGCCGTCATGCTTGCCGAAGACCCCGACGCCATGCTCGTGGTGCTGCCCTCTGACCACCTTCTTGAAGGCGGGCAACCGTGGGCCGAGTGCATCGAAAGCGCGACGAAGCTTGCCGAAGACGGATTCCTGGTCACCATCGGCATCCGCCCGACGCGGCCGGAGACGGGCTATGGCTACATCAAGGCCGGTGAGAGCCTGCCGAAGTTCGATGTTGGCGGCGCCCACGCGCACCGAGCCGACTGCTTCGTCGAGAAGCCCGACGCGGAGCGTGCACAGGCCTACGTCGAGGGCGGCGAATACTTCTGGAATGCCGGCATCTTCGTCATGCGTGCCGACCGGCTGCTTGCCGAATTGGAGTCGCTGTCCGAGGACGGAGCCGCTGTGGCCTCCGCGGTTCGGCAGATCGCGGCTATGCCAGAGGACCAGCGTACTGAGATCGAGGCGTTCGACCTGTTCGACGCGCTGCCTGCCCTTTCCATCGACTACGCCGTCATGGAACTGTCGAACAACGTCGCCGTCATCCCCGCAAGCATCCACTGGAGCGACGTGGGCTCATTGCTCGCGCTCGAAGACATCGCCAGCCCCGACGCTGACGGCAATGTGCGCCTCGGGCGCGGCGTAGACATCGACTCGCACAACTCCATCATCTACTCGAGCGACCGCCTTGTTGCCACGGTTGGCGTCGATGACATGATCGTGGTCGACACCTCCGACGCAACACTCGTGCTGCCGAAGAGCCGCGCGCAGGATGTCCGTCAGGTCTTCGACGCTCTCAAGGCGCAGGGCGCGCGAGAGGTAACGCAACCGAAGGTTTCGCTGCGCCCGTGGGGCAGCTGGACGAGCTTGCTCGTCGCACCGCAGTACCAGATGAAGCTCATCGAGGTGAAGCCGGGCGCGAAGCTCTCGCTGCAGCGCCATCACCACCGTGCCGAGCACTGGATCGTCGTAGCGGGCACCGCGCTCGTTACTCGTGGTGACGAAGCGGTCGAGGTTCACGTCAACGAAAGCATCTTCATCCCGATGGGCGTGGTGCACCGCCTCGAGAACTGCGGGCTGGTAACGCTACAGGTGATCGAGGTGCAGGTGGGCGAGTACCTGGGCGAAGACGATATCGTGCGCATCGAGGACGACTACGAGAGGTCGTAGGGACGTTCAGCCGAGCTGCGTCTGACGCTGCCATTGCCGGAGCTACGCCACGATCCAGCGGGTGATCTTGCCTCGCTCCAGCACCACCGCGAGCGCGACAGATACGACGCTCACGAGCGCCCACATGACGAATGCATGCGTCGAGACCCAGCCAAGTACTGGGATGCGGCCCGCTGCAATGTGCACCACGCGGATGAACGCAGGGTGGATGAGGTAGACGCCGAGGCTTGCAGTGGCGAGCGTCGCCACCACGCGGTTCTCCGGCAGCGGCGCCCAGCGCGCCATCAGCACTGTGCCCAGTCCCAGAAGGCCGTGTGCGATCCCCTGCACGCCCCAGGAGAAGTTGTAGCCCAGCGCTGGGTCCACTCGCCAGCCGACCATCAACGCGACGCCGGCTGCGAGCGCCGCCAGCCCGAGTGCGGGCTGCGGCGACGGCCTTTCGGCAGCTAGCATGCCGAGAGCGTAGACCCAGAGCCAGAGCATAGGCGCCTGGAGTGCGTAGCCTGGGTTCGCGTGCAGCCAGGCGCCTGTGCCGCCGAAGATCTGCCACCACTCAAGTAGGCCTACGTAGGCGATGCCGATGGCGACTGAAGCGATTGCGACCGTACGCGTCGACGCTACGCGCCGAGCGAGCCACACGGCCCCGACGCACAGCATCAGTGTCCAGAGGAACCACAGCGTGCTCGTGGGCGCGCAGAGCAGGTACTGCTTGAGTAGGTTGACGGGAGTGAGTGGGCGCAGGTCGACGAGACGAAGCGTCGTCCAGATCGCGTAGGGGACTGCGAGGCGCAGCAGGCGAGCGCGCAGCCAGCCCGGCTCTGAGTAGGTGCGGCTCGCGCCGTTGAGGTAGCCGGAGAGCGCGAAGAAGAACGGGACCGCCCACGAGAAGGCCAGCTCGTTGGCGATTCCTTTGTATGGCGTGATGTGGAAGGCGACGATGGCGAACGCAGCGACGACACGCAGCCAGTCGAAGCCGGGGATCCGGGACTTCATAGGCCACATTCTAGTGGGCGGCGCGGCCCGTGCGGTGATTCTCATGAGACAATACGCAGGCAGACGCACCACGAGGGGCAAGACACTATCGGAGGTCACCGTGTCCAAGCGCGCGCTCATCACCGGCATCACGGGTCAGGACGGCAGCTACCTCGCCGAACTGCTGCTCGAGAAGGGCTACGAGGTCTTCGGGCTCGTGCGCCGCACCTCGACTCCCTCCGACCACCGCATCGCGCACCTCGGCGACCGCATAAAGCTTCTGGTGGGCGACATGTCCGACACGCCCTCGCTGCTCGACGCGATGGAGGAGTCCCGTGCCGACGAGGTCTACAACCTCGCCGCTCAGTCTTTCGTGGGAGACTCATGGCGCCAGCCCATCTACACCGGTGACGTCGACGGTCTTGGCGTGACGCGCCTGCTCGAAGCGATTCGGCGAGTGAAGCCTGAGGCGCGCTTCTACCAGGCCGCCACCTCCGAGATGTATGGCAAGGTGCACGAGGTCCCACAGAGCGAGACGACACCGTTTCACCCGCGCTCGCCCTACGGAGTGGGCAAGGTCTACGGCTTCTACATCACGCTGAACTACCGCGAGTCGTTCGGCATGCACGCCTCCAACGGCATCCTGTTCAATCACGAGTCGCCGCGCCGCGGACTCGAGTTTGTCACGCGCAAGATCACGTACGCCGTCGCACGCATCAAGCAGGGCGTCCAGAGCGAGCTGCGTCTGGGCAACCTCGACGCCAAGCGCGATTGGGGCTTTGCCGGCGACTACGTCGAGGGCATGTGGCGGATGCTGCAGGCTGAGACGCCCGACGACTACGTGTTGGCTACCGGCGAGACCCACACGGTTGGCGAGTTCGTGACCGAGGCCTTCGACCGCGTCGGGCTCGACTGGGAGAAGTACGTCGTCATCGACGAGCGCTTCGTGCGTCCTGCCGAAGTGGAGCTGCTGCTGGGAGACCCCGGCAAGGCCAAGCGCGAGCTCGGCTGGGAGCCCAAGACGACGTTCGCCGGCCTCGTGGACATGATGGTCGACGCCGACATGGAGCTGGTGGCCAAGCAGGTCGCGTTCGAGCAGCTGTAGGCGCGCGAAGAGCTAGTCGCGCGTGGCCTTCAGGTACTCTTCGCGGTTGCGGTGACGCTCGCCCAGCACTCGTGAGACTCCCACGCGCGTTGTTTGAAGCAGCGCCTCGAAGATGATCCTCCGCGAGATCTTCGAGCGGCCGGCTTGACGATCCTCGTAGACGATGGGCACTTCGACGACGGTCGCGCCGTGGTCGATGAGCGCTGCCAGCATCTCGATCAAGAAGCTGTAGCCTTCCGAGTGGATGCCCTGAAACGCCACTTGGCGCAGAGTCGAAGCGCGGTAGCAGCGAAAGCCACTCGTGCAGTCGTTGGTCTCCGTGCCCACCATCGCCCGCGCGTAGCGGCTGCCCATCTCGCTCACCGCACGGCGAAACGCGTTCCAGTCGACGTGAAGCGCGCCGCCTTCCACATAGCGCGATCCGATCGCCAAGTCAGCGCCTTCGGCAACGGCTGCGATGAGCTTCGGGAGAGTGGCTGGGTCGTGGGAGAGGTCGGCGTCCATCGTGCCGACGATGTCGTAGTCGCGCTCGAGCCCCCACAGCAGGCCTTCCTTGCTGGCCGCCGAATAGCCGCGCTTGCCGGTGCGATGCACGACGTGGAAGCGAGGGTTCGTGTCGGCGATTCCCTGCGCGAGGTCGCCGGTGCCGTCTGGCGAGGCATCGTCGACACAGAGCATCGAGATGTCTTCGCCAAGTGCGAGCACCAGCCTGGCCAGAATCGGCAGGTTCTCGGCCTCGTTGTATGTAGGGACGACCATCAGGGTTTTCATGCTGGAAAGCAGTATGACTTCCAACGGGTCTGCATGCGAGTGCAGAGGGCCAATGCGCACGAACACTCACGGCGCAAGCCCAGGTCATGAGAAGATGTGAGCTCGAAGAACGACGCGGAGACGCACACACGAAGGGCCTGCTTTGACCGACAGACCAACCAGGGCGCTCATCACCGGCGCTGCCGGACAGGACGGCACCTACCTCACCGAGTTGCTGCTTTCTAAGGGCTACGAGGTCTGGGGTGTCATTGGCCCCGAGCCGGGCGACTATCTCTCGTGGGCAGCGACGCAGGGCGAGGACCTCCACCCGTGCGAGGCCGACCTCTCCGACAAGGACTCACTTGATCGTCTCATCGCTGAAGTGGTGCCGGACGAGGTCTACAACTTCGCCGGAATCTCAGTGGTGAGCATGTCGTGGGAGCACCCGGTAGCTGTCTTCGACATCAACGCGACCGGCGTTGCCCGGCTGATCGAATCGCTTCGCGAATACGCTCCCGACGCGCGGCTGTGTCAGGCGTCTTCGGCAGAGATCTTCGGACACCCCGCCGAATCACCGCAGACCGAGACGACTCCCATCCGACCGGTCACCCCGTATGGCTCCTCCAAGGCGGCAGCGCACTTCCTTGTGGAGAACGCCCGCGAGGGGCGAGGGATGTTCGCCTGCAACGCCATCCTCTACAACCACGAGTCGCCCAGGCGACCCTCATCGTTCGTGACCGCGAAGATCGCCGAAGGTGCCGCGCGCATCAAGCTGGGGCTGGCCAGCGAGCTTCGCCTAGGCAACCTCGATTCGGCACGCGACTGGGGCTACGCCGGCGACTACGTCGAGGCGATGTGGCTGATGCTTCAGGCAGACAAGCCCGAGGACTTCGTGCTTGCCACCGGCGTGGCCCACACCGTGCGCGAGTTCTGCGATGCGGCGTTCTCGCACGTGGGGCTGAACTGGGAGGACTACGTGATCGTGGACCCCGAGTTCTTCCGTCCGGTGGATTCGCAGGCGCCGGTGGGTGACGCGACTAAGGCCCGCGAGGCGCTGGGTTGGGAAGCGTCTAAGCCATTCGCAGCGATCGTCGGCGAGATGGTGGATGGAAGTCCCGTGCGGCTGGCCGGCGAGTAGTCCAGCTACCGGATCGATCCGGCCCCTAGGAGTACGGCGCGGGTGAGGCGAAAACGCTCCAACCCGACTGTCACGACAAGCGACCCTGCGAGTGCGAGCCCGGTAATCAGCAGGGGTTGCTTCAATCCCACTTCGACAAGCGCCCAGACGAACGCGGAGTGGGTAGCGTAGATGCCGAGGCTCCGCTTGCCGATGAACGCCTGCGCGTCTATCCAGCGGCCGGTTCTGCGGGTGTAGCCGGCATACAGCGCTGCCACCCCGGCAGCGGCACACGCGTATCGCACTGCAAGGGCGAGCGCCTTCGCCAGCAGTGCAGGGCTCACATCTCGAAGCGGCTGCATCGCGGGCACATGTACCGGATGTCGCAGATAGAGCAAGGCGCCGAATGCGACGAGAGAGATGGTCAGAGCTAGCGCACGGTGCTGCTTGAGCCACTCTTCGGAGTCGCGAGCGTACAGGCCCATCACCACGAACGGGTAGATCCACACGACGTTCGAGAGATGGAACAGGTTCGGAAGCGGGACGATCGAGTGAGCCGACAGCCCGATTGCCACCACAGCCGATAGCGGCAGCAGCCAGCGTCGCGAAACCTTCGCAATAGCCACCGCAACGACCGAGCACACGAACAGCGCGAAGAGAAACCAAAGCCCGCTCCGCCCGAGCGCTGCGGAGACCAGCGCGGTCCACAAGGAGCCGGAGGCACGCCTGAGGATGAATCGGTCTACGGCGAAGAGCACGGGTACCCACGCCATGTAGGGCAAGAGCAGTGACATGGCCCTACGCCTGATCACCTCTCCCATTGGCCTGCTCAGTGACGAGTCGAGCAGCCTGCCGCTCACGAACGCGAACAGCGGCATGTGGAAGGAGTACACGAAGCTCAGCAGGAGGCTCGACGCTGTGGAGACAGGGACCCATTCGCCGGGGTTCAGAGACACTGCGCCGGGGAAAGGATGGCTGCTCGTTGCCGAGATGACGAGGGCGTGGCCGAGCACGACCAAGGCGATTGCCAGACCCTTGAGAGCGTCGATAGATGCGTCCCGTGTGGAGCGTGGATGTTGACTCACTCGGCTTATCTCCTGGGCAATGTGGTTCACTGTGGGGGGCAGGCGTCGGTATATTGGATCGGGCAGCATCGGTGTCTCGATTCACATCATCGGGACTTCGGTCGAGGACAACGGCGTAACGACACCGCAGACTGCTCCGTGCCGCCTGTCTCCAGAAAGGCAAGCTCACTATATGGGACGAGTCAGCGTAGTCATACCGACCACAGCACGACCTGACGTCTTGGAGGTAACGCTTCGAGCGGTATCGCGGCAGGTCTCGCGCGACTTGATCGATGAGGTCATTGTCTCGGAGAACCTTGGCGACGCGAGTTCGCGTGACGCTTGCGACAAGTTCCCGGAGCTTCCCATCAGGTTCGTTCTGCGTGAACCACAGCTGACGTGGTCACTTCACGCGCAGACACTTCTGCGCGAGGCGCGTAGCGAGTTCGTGGCGTTCTGCTGTGATGACGACGTTTGGGCGCCGGGGCATATCGCCACCGGTGTTGAGGCGCTGGACGCCCACCAGTCTGCGGGTTCGTTCTTCTCTGCGGCCGCGACTGGCGAATCGGAGCTCTCCCAACGGATGTCGACGTGGTGCGCCCCGCTTCTATGGTTGGCTGCGGGTTCGCCTCCGCGCATGTCTCAATACGTGCTGGATCGCCGCGCGATGCTGGCGATTGGCTGGATGTTCTGCCCGTTCAAGTGGAGCACGCTCATAGCGCGGAGTGACGTCGGGGCCAAGGCCGCTGAGGTGCTCACGCGCGAACCAATCCCCTATTGGGCGGACTGCGACTTTGAACTCGCCCTGTCCCGCGAAGCAGATGTCGTCTTCGAGCCGGGGATCGACATGATGTATCGGCAGGGGTCGAGGTACTGGGAGAAGCTCGGCTACGACCCGCGAGAGCGCGACGCGACGTTTCAGGCGTCACGTGTAGAAGTCCTCGAAGAGGCCAAGTCTCTGGATATCGATCTGCCCGCGTTCTGGCGAGCAGCCCTGACCGACCTGCCGCCGGAGATCGTCGAACAGACGGGATGGTGGTTCCGCGGCCGGTTCAGCATGAAGGAGCTGGAGTCCTACGGTTTTCTCGAGCTGCTTCCACCCGACCCGCGTCGCACGCTCGTGCACCGCGTCGGCGGACGCCTCGCTCGGGCGTGGAAGGTGCTGAAGACCGGGTCGACAGACTAGGCGGCGCGGCGCTGGATCTTGCTCAAGACGAGACGCACCTCTGCGCGTTCATTATCCGAGAGGGCGAAGGCGAAGATGACCAGCCAGTAGGAAGCGACCGTCGCACCCATGGCAACGGCGACGCCCAGCAAGCTGTGCATGAGCGGCGTAAACGTGATTCCGACGCCGACGCACAACGGCACAAGCAGCAGCGGATAGACAGGCAGCACGACTTCCTTCAGCCAGCGCCTGAACGGGACGTCCAGCTCCTTGAGCAGGAAACGAATGTGGAATGGGAACTCGATCAGGTAGGGGATCGCGGTTCCCAACACGACACCCAGCACGCCCAGCGGCTTGGCGAGGGCCACACTGAGAGCGAGATTGCCCGCCGCAACGGCCGCGATGTAGGGAAGGCGAGCCTTCGCCCGGCCACGGCCCGTGATCATGCTGTCGCCAACTCCTACGCCAGCCGAAAGCAGTTGATGCGCGACCATCACCTGCGCGGCGAGGGCGACTGCGATGTAGTCCGATCCCATCCAACGCAGCAGGAGCGGCCGCGCGAAGATCATCAGGGCGAGCACCACTGGCGCGATGAGCACGAGGGCGAGCTTGGTACCGCGCAAGAAGAGGGTGCGGATGCCGCTGTCATGCTGGCGCGCATCGAGGTCCGAAGCCATCGGCATCACTGCCCACGTGCTGATGCCAACGAGCTGCGTGATCAGGCCCTGGAACTTGCCGACGGCCTCGTACAGGCCCACCGCTATCGCTCCGAGGAAGACCATGAGCACTAAACGGTCGGTCTGCTGGTAGAGAACCATGCCGAAGAGCTGTAGCAGGAAGATAGGCCAGGAGAACGCCGCAATCGTGCGCATCGTTGCGATGCTGCCACGTCCGGGCCGCAGGCGCGTCCCCTTCAGCATGCCGATGCCCCGAACGGTGTTGACCGCAGCACCCACGAGGATGACCGCGGTGGTTGCGACGAACAGGAAAAGTGGGCCGTTGTCGGTGACGAGCGTCGCCACGATCGCCGCAATGGTACCGAACGTCACCAGCAGCGATGTGTAAGCGACAAGCACGTGCTTCTGTAGACCCGCCAAGACGTGCTGGCCGATCGAGAGCGGCCAAGCAAGCAGCGACTGCAGCGCCGCCACGTACAGCAGTCTCTGGAGGAGCTGCGCCTCAGCGGCCGACACCTTGAAGACGGTTCCGGATAGCCGTGCGATGCCGAAAAGAACCGCGGCCGACAACACGCCCACGGCCAGGTAGATCATCCAAGCGGCGGAGACGACCTCGCCGATGCCGTCAGTGTCGTGCTTCGCCGAAAGCTCGGCGACTCGCTTCTGGATGGTGGCACCGACGCCGAAGTCCAATACCCACGTGTAGCCGGTGACCGTAGTCGCAAGCATGTACAGACCGAAGCCTTGCACAGTGAACTGGCGCACCAACAGCGGCATGAACACCAGGCTGGCGGCCATCGAGACGAATTGGGCAAGACCGCCGGCGGCGGTGTTGGTGAGAATCGTGCGCTTGATGCTTCGTTCTTCGGCCACGCGACCCTAGCTTCCGCCTCGAAGAGCATCCCTGAGCCTGCGGGAACCCGCACGTACGATTCTAGCCGCATATGCTCCGAAGAAGCTGCGCTCGAGCCCGAGGACCCTCTCTCGAGAGCGTTCGCGCTCGCCTGGGTCAGCGGCCCATGTCGCGTAGTGCGTTCGCACGGATGTCAGCACGAGACCATTGTCGTAGCCTGCCCGCACAGTCTGTGCCGTCGCGCTCGCGGCCGACCCGAGCCTTGCTCGGAGCTCGGGCGAGTCGGCGAGTGCGCGCAGTGCTGTGGCGGCCGCATCCACGTCCGGCTCCGCCCACTCCTGCTCTCCGGCGAACCGCTTGCTGTACGCCGGCTGCGTGCTCGCCTGCACCGGCACCATCGTGAAGGGCACCGGGCACGAGTTCTCCGGCGTCATGAAGTCCATGTTGCCTGAGAAGGCTGTGGCCACGACCACTTTGCCGAACGACATCGCCTCGAGGAGCGACAGGCCCAGCCCTTCGGCGCGGTGAAGCGACAACAGCACGTCGGAACTCGCGTAGAGCGAGAGGACATCGCGGTAGCCCATGGCGTCGCTGTTCACGATCACGCGGTGGTCGCGCGCCTCTTCGGCAAGGCGCCGAACGTATGCGGGAAACCGCGAGGAGTACTCGACGTTGTTCACCTTCACGACGAGCCGAACGTCGTCGCGGTCGGGGAACGCGCGGTGGAACGCCTCGATAGCAGCCCACGGGTTCTTGCGCTCGATGTCGCTGCGCATGTCGAAACTGGACACGAAGACGATTGCGTCGTTGGGCAGCCCGAATCGCGCGCGATCCGCGGTGATGTCGTCGGGCACGTGCACGGCTTGCGGGAAGTGGATGACGTTGGCGTTCGGCAGCGCCTCGCGCACGGCGTCTTCGATGTAGCGAGTGGGGGCGAGGATCAGGTCCATGGCCTCAAGCGGCTTGATCCACGAGGGCGGCAGCTTCGGCAGCTCCCAGAAGGGGACGCTGATGTTCATCCGGCCCTGCGTTGTCACAAGCGATGACAGCGGGTTGAGCAGGTAGAGCATCTGGTCCGGGTTCAGGTGGAAGAGGTTGATGACGAAGGGGTCAAGCCCAGCCGTCTGCTGGATGGCTTCGGCAAGGTCTGCATTCTTGCCCTTCATGCCGCGCCCGGGGCTGATGTCGGAGAGCCTCACCGGAACATGGTTGTCCAGAAGCATGTGCACGGTGTTTCGACCCGCCACACCTAGCCCGAGATTCGCTGAGAGATACCCGTATACGTTGAACCCATACGGGGCGTTCGGGCTGCTTGTTTCGCGTGTCCGAGGCATCGGCGAGATGGTAGTCTAGGCGCTGGTCGGTGTCGAACTTCTGCAAGGGAACCTACGTGCGCATCTTCCTCGATTGCCGCATGGCCTACTGGTCCGGAGTAGGCCGCTACACTCGCGATCTCGTGCGCGCGCTCCACGAGCTTCCGGATATTGAGATGACACTCGCGTGCGCCCCGGGCGACGCGCGGGTGCTCGACGACAACGAACGGGTGAAGAACGTCGAGGTAGCGGGCTCGCCGCTGTCCTTCGGCGGTATGCAGGCACTTGCCGAAGCAGTTGAGCGGGCACGCCCCGACCTCGTTCACTGCCTGCACTTCCCGACGCCGTGGAAGTGCGAGGTGCCGCTCGTCGTCACGCTGCAGGACCTCACCCCGCTTGCGGTGCCTGGCGTGATGGGATGGCCGAAGCGCGTTGCGTATCGCTGGCTGAACGACCGCGCTGTAGCGAAGGCCACGCGCATCATCACGCCGTCGGATGCGACCGCGCGCGATGTGCTGCACTTCTTCCCGCGCTCGCAAGGCAAGATCGTTGCGATCGCGGATGCTGCCGACGACTTTTCGGTAGGGCCCGTCGGGCAGATCCCTGCCGGCATCCCCGTGCACGGCAAGTCCTACATCTTCTCAATGGGCAACACCAAGGCGCACAAGGACCTGCCGACGCTGCTCGACGCCTTCCAGCGGCTCGCGCCGAATCGCGCGGGACTGCATCTGGTGCTAGCGGGCGAAGAGCCGAAGGGCTACCTGGACGCACGGTTGTCCGGCGAGCCGCGCCGCCGCGCGCACTTCACCGGCCCCATCAACGACGACCAACTTCGCGCGCTCTACGCGGGCGCGACGATCTTCGCGTTCCCGTCGCTCTACGAGGGCTTCGGCCTGCCGCCGCTCGAGGCGATGGCGATGGGGACGCCGGTGGTGGCTGCAGATGCTGCGTCCGTCCCCGAGGTCGTAGGCGACGCTGCGGTTCTCGTCCCGCCGCAGGACGCCCGCGCGCTTCTGGCCGCGCTCGCCAAGCTGCTCGACTCTGAGGACCGCCGCAAGGAGCTTGCGGCAGCCGGACTCGCCCGTGCGCGGCAGTTCACATGGGCGCACACCGCGAAGCTGACGGCCGAAGTCTATGCCGAGGTGCTTCGATGAGGCGCTGGGAAGACTCGACCTTCCTGTTCATCTCAACCAACCCGCAGCACCTCGACGGTGGCGTCGAAGAGCGCTGGATTCCCGTGATGACGGAGCTTGTAGCACTTGGGGCGAAGGTGCGCTTTCTGGCGCCGATGCACTCTGAGATGGGGGAGTGGGCCCGCAGCTTCAAGGGCATCCAGGTTGACCCCTACATCCTCGACAAGTGGAACGTCATCCGCGCCCGCTCGCGTCTGCGCAAGTACTTGAAGCGCTACCTGCCGGTCTGCGCGCACTCCACGGGCATCGAAGGTGACCTCTTGCTGCGATGGGCTTCGCGCAAGGTGCCTGAAGTGCGTGTGGCGCATACGGTTACCGCTGCAGCGCAGGCCACTCGCCGCCGAAAGCCCATCAACTCGCTGTTCTTCCGCTTCGACGAGATCGGCATGCAGCACGCCGACGCGGTCTTCGTGCCTACCGAGGCGTTGGTCGACGAGGTGATGGCCGCCGGTCGCGAGGGGCGCCACGCCCGTCGCATCATTCTCGATACCTCCGACTCGCCGATGCGCGACTCTGTCGACCGTCACCTCGAGGTCTATGCGACCTTCCTCGTCGAGCGCGGCGCCGCGGGCTAGCGCCCGTCGCTCACACGCTTCAACGCCCCGCGAACAGCATCCGGCCTCCCTTCGGCAGTCCGCCGAAAATGACGGCAGGGTAGTCTCCGGTGACGGGACGGTGCCCGTTGGTGACGGCACAGTGACGCGAAGGTTGGGGGCGCACCGACAAGCGGAATCTCCTCTTTGGGAAACGATTCGTTTCGACACGGGAAGAGGGAGGAAGTTGATGAAGCGCGCCAATCTGGCGAGGACCGTTGCTGTCGCCGTACTCGCGGGGGCCATGGTAGCTGCGTCCGCAGCCTACGCCGCGCCGGTCAAGAACATGGTGACCGAGAAGGCCATTAGTACCGCGGGTAGCACTACCTCGCCGATGGACGGCGGTGACACCGACGTCTACGGGACGAAGGTCGTCTACAACGAGATGTCATCGGCAGGAGACTACGACGTCTACCTGTTCGACACGGTCAGCGGATTGAGTGCTCCCATCGCGAGCAGCGAGGCGGAGGACAGGTACCCGAAGATCTACGGCGACTACGTCGCCTACACCCGAAACGGCTCGACCATCCAGCTCTACCGGATCTCGACCGGCAAGACCAAGCAGATCGCGAGCTCCACGGTCTGGAACTCCGCGGTCGACGTCTACGCGAACAAGGTCGTCTACTCGAAGTACAACAAGACCACCAAGAGCCTCGACGTCTACGCCTACGACATCGGCACCGGCAGCACGAAGCTGCTCGTAACCGGCAAGCAGTCGGACGGCACGTACAGCAACGACGCAGCGATCGCCATCTACGGCAACAACGTGATCTACCTTGCCAACAGCAAGGATCTTCGTGCTTGCAGCATCAAGACGGGCAAGACGGTGTCGCTTGGGGTCCAGGGGCTCTCCATGAACCGCGATCCCTACCAAGTCCGCCGCAACATCCCCGCCATCTACCAGAACACCGTCACCTACGTGGCGACGGCGTCGGGCTTCGACCACGTGTTCGCCTACGACCTTGTCACCAAGGTGCGGACGCAGGTCAGCCAGGACGCGACGATTCATGCGAATCCGACAATCGACGGCACTCGGATCGTCTACGAGTCGGGCAGCGTCGCCGATCCGCAGCTCATGCTCTACGACATCAAGGCCAAGGCGACATGGACGCTTAACGTGAACAAGGCCATGCAGCCGTCGATCTGGGGCGATCGACTTGCCTGGACCGACCTGCGCAATGCGGCTGTTGACTACCAGTACAACGACTACACCAGCTGGAAGAACGAGGACGTCTACACTGGGACGCTCGACACGGTCAGAATCGCCATCGCCGGCCCAGCTACGATCGCCTATAGCGCCCCGGCAACCTACGCCGCCACTGTCACCAACCCGGACGGCTCATCGGTCGGCAACGGGACTGACCTCGGTTTCGAGGTTTCGGCCGACGGCATCAACTGGACGTCTCTGGGCACCGGTCCGACCGCGAGCGGAAGCGTCACTGCAACGCTTCCGGCAACGCCGTCCAAGCGCTACGTGCGCTTCTGGTACGGCGGCAAGTCGGCGACACCGGGCAACCCGGGCGCTGTGCCGACTGTCAGCGGGGTAGTCACCGTCAAGCCGAAGGTCTCCGTCGGCACGCCGGCGGCCCCCGCCTCCGTGAAGGCCAAGAAGAGCTTCACGGTCACCGGCACCCTGAAGCCGAAGCACGCCAGCGGCAGCAAGCCGGTCCGTGTCTACAAGTACAAGTGGACCTCGGGCAAGTGGAAGAGCTACGGCTATGTGAAGGCCACGGCCTCCAACTACAGCGGCTACTCCCGCTACAAGGTGAAGATGAGCCTGCCCTCGAAGGGCACCTGGAAGCTGCAGGCCAAGGCTCCGGCCGACTCGCTGCACGCGGATACCTGGTCGTCCAAGTACGACAAGGTCAAGGTCAAGTAGTCCGGTTCACCAGTTCGCCGAAATGTGCCGTCCGCCTCCGAGTGCGGGAGGCGGACGACATGAAAGCTGCACTCACCCACGAAAGAGGGAGTTCACATGCGCACAAGCAGTCTTGCGAGAGCTGCGGCAGCGGTCGTTCTAGCCACGGCAATGAGTCCCGTTGCCGCAGCGTTCGCGGTACCGGCGTCGTCGCTCGTGACGGAAACGCCGATCGCCACAGGTCACACCGACCAGTACCAGACAGAGTCGGTATGGAGCGACGTCTACGAGGGCAAGGTCGTATACGCGGAGCGGACCAGCAGCTACGACATCTGGCTCTACGATTCGGCAACCGGTGTGAAGAAGAAGGTCGCCTCGAGCTCCGTGGGCGAGTACCGTCCGCGTATCTGGGGCGACTACGTTGTCTACAACCGTGACCAGGCGAGTATTCACCTGTACCGGATCTCAACCGGAACCACCAAGACGATCGCGAGTAAGAACGCGCGATCCACACTCACCGACATCTATCGCGACAAGGTTGTCTACTCGAAGTACAGCACGCTCACCAAGACGAATGACATCTACGTCTACGACATCGACACCGGCAAAGAGAAGAAGATCATCAACAGCGTCGCCAACGGGGCCTATGCGGACGACCGCGTCCAGGCCATCTGGGGCAACAACGTCCTCTACGTCGTGAACTACAAGGACCTGCGCGTATTCAACCTGTCGACCAAGAAGTCGGCATCGCTGGGCGCCGCAGGCTACGACATCGACAGTGACTATGCAGATAGCGGCCAGAACCGACCGGCTATCTACCAGAACACCGTTGCCTACGTTGCGAATCCTGACGGCGGGCCGAATCAGGTCTTCACCTACGATCTCGCTTCGAAGGTGCGCGAGCAGATCAGCAAGGACGCCACCAGCCACGCCAATCCGGCGGTGTACTCCGCGCGGGTCGTGTATACGCGCGGTTCGATCTACAACGAAGAGCTCGTGCTGCACGACACGCGGGCCAAGCGCAGCTGGGACCTCAAGATCGGCAAGTCGATGGATGCCTCGATCTGGGGCGACCGTCTGGCGTGGACCGATATGCGCGCCGGCGTCCAGAACGGCGACCCGCTAGATGAGGGCGCGAGCTGGGGCGACGAAGACATGTACACGGGCACGATCAATACGCTTAGGATCGCTCACTCCGGTTCGATGACCGTCTCATACAACACGCCGACCAGTGTGAAGATCACGGTGACCAAGCCCGACGGGTCCAGCGTGGGCACTGGCACTGCCATCGGCCTTCAGGTGTCTTCCGACGGAGTTGCGTGGTCCAACGAAGGAACCGTCACGACCAGCGCTGGTGAGGCGAGCATCACCGTGCCGCCGCTGGCGGCCAAGCGCTACATCCGCTTCACCTACGACGGTACCGATGAGCTGCCGGCAACGGTGAGCAAGGTCATGTCTCTCACTCCGCGCGTTGCCTTGGGCGCGCCGGTCGCGCCGAAGACGATGCGCTACTACAAGAGCTACAGCGTCTACGGTTCGCTGCGGCCGCAGCACTCCGGCGGCACCGTGCGCATCTACAAGTACAAGAAGGTCAGTGGCAACTGGAAGCGCTATGGCTACGTGAACGCGAGGGTCTACAAATACGGCGACTACTCGCGCTATCGCGCCAACGTGAAGCTCACGAGCAAGGGCAGCTGGCGTCTGCGTGCCTACGAGAATCCCGACTCCAAGCACGCAGAGACGTGGAGCGGCTACGACTACGTGACCGTGAAGTAGGCCACTTCCTCCCACAGCTCGTCATTGATTGCCCGCACCTCGTCCTCGCTGATGGGGTGCGGGCTTCGTTTGTCTGGCACCTTGAGAGTGCTTCACTCTGCCCGCGTAGCCCCCTTGGAGCTGTCGTGATCCGTCTGACGAAGCGTTTCCGCCTCACAGCCGCCCTCGGCGTCTGCGTACTGTCCTTTCTCCTAAGCGCGCCGGCGGCGTTTGCTGCGACCATCTCGGGTGGCGTCACCGACACTGGCGGTCCACTCTCTGGAATCACGGTCTATGCTTGGCACTACTACACCGACACGGGGGACTGGCGGATTGAGTCGTCGGCTGCGACGGTGTCTAACGGTTCGTACTCCGTTACTGGGCTCGAGGGCGGGGACTACGTCGTCCAGTTCGTGGACGCCAGCCGCGCACACGTGAACGAGTTCTACAACGACGTTGCCACCCCTTCGGCAACCGATACGCGCAACCACGTATTCTCGCTCGCAGCGGGCGGTAGCAGCGGTGCTGTCAACGCAGTCCTGGCAACTGGCGGAAGCATCGCCGGGCAGGTGACTGCCGAATCAGGCGGCGCAAAGCTGCCCGGGATCGCCGTGAAGTCGTTCGTGCAATCGAGCGAGATCAGCGGGCTTGAGTGGGTCGAGTATTCGTCGACGACCACCAACGCCAACGGTGACTATGCGCTGCCTGGGCTGCCTGAGGGCCCCGTCCGGCTGCGCTTCTCCGGCACGGGATACACCACAGAGATGCACTTCAACATCAAGACGAGCGACCCGAACGACGCTCGCTGCACGCAGGTCGATGTCGACGAGGCTCTGCCGGTCACAGGGCTGAACGCCGCGCTCGCGGCCACGGTCCCGGTGGGCACTGGCTCGATCAAGGGCGTGGTTGCTGGCTCCGTATCGGGTGGCGGCACCGTGGCATTGGAGGGCGCGCTCGTTGAGGCATTCTTCGAGGGCCCGAGCGGCATCGAGTTCGCCGAAGTGACTGTCGTGCTCTCGGACGGCAGCTACACGCTCGCAGGTCTTGCGCCGGGCACCTACCGGCTGCGCTTCTCAACGTCTGACGGGGCCTACCTCACCGAGTGCTACGACAACATCGCCGGCACCAACGTGCTGGACGCGGCGTGCACCGGCATACCCGTCGGGGAGGACGAGACGGTCGGCTCCAAGAACGCGATTCTCACCCCGGCAGCACGCATCACAGGTGCAGTGACCGAGCACGGCAGCGGTGCCACGCTTGATGAGATTACGGTGAGCGCCTATCGCTGGAACTCGTCGTCTTCGAGCTGGGCGCTTGCTGGTTCGGCAACGAGCGGAGAATCGACACCGGGTTTCTACGAGATCGGCTGGCTCACGGCAGGTACCTACCGCCTGAAGTTCACCGACGCCAACGGCGACTACGAGACCGAGTGCTGGGACGACGCACACGTCGACGACATCTCACTCGCGGAAGTCGACAGCTTCGGTGTGGCATCCGGTGAACTCGTGCCATCGAAGGCCGCGGCGCTCACGCGCATCACGCCGCCACCGGTGCCAGCCGACGCCTACGAGGACGACGACTCGCTGTCTAGCGCTCGGCTCGTCACGCTCCCGTGTACGGAGAGCCACTCGATTGATGCGCTGGGAGACGCCGACTGGATTCGTCTGAATGGCGCGACGGGCGTCGAGTACACCATCGGCACGTCAGGCGCCGAGCTGCTCGATACTCGAGTCCAGGTGTACGACGCTGCAGGCAACTTGCTCGCCGACGAAGAGGACGACGTCGACTTCGCGTCGCTTACGTACGCACCTCCGGCAAATGGCGCGCTCTGCGTTCGCGTCAGCGCCAAGTACACCGGCTACTACACGCTTGGCGTCACCGCGGTCGACAAGCAGGCGCCGGTTACGACGTCGAATGCGGTGGCGAGTTACGTCAGCCAGGCGACGATTGCGCTTTCGGCGAGCGACAACTACTCCGGCGTGAATGCGACCTACTATCGCCTGGACGGCGGGCCTTGGAGTGCAGGAACAAGCACCGTCGTGGCCGCGTTGGGTGCACACACGCTCGAGTTCTACTCCACCGACAAAGCTGGCAACGCCGAATCGGCCAAGTCGACGTCGTTCACGGTCGCTGCACCGACCGCGCCGGTCATCACCAAGACGAGGGTTTCGGTCGGCGCGCCAGTGGCGCCCAAGACGATGAAGGCCAAGAAGGGCTACAGCGTCTACGGCCCGCTCAAGCCGCGCCACACCGCCGGTTCAAAGCCCGTTTGGGTCTACAAGTACAAGAAGGTCTCGGGCAAGTGGAAGAAGTACGGCTACGTGAAGGCCACCGCCTCGAATAGCGCCGACGGTCACACCCGTTACAAGGTGAAGATGAGCCTGCCCAGCAAGGGGTCATGGCGCCTTCGCGCGTATGCGCCGGGTGACACCGATCACCTAGCGACATGGTCGGCGAAGTACGACTACGTGACCGTGAAGTAGGGCACCCTCGCCCACAGCTCGTCATTGAATGCCCGCACCTCGTCCTAGCCGACGGGATGCGGGCTTCTATCTGGTTACAGGACGGATGAAGCGGACGGACTGTACACGGGGTAAGATTGGCCGTAGAGATCCATCTACGGCGGATCCACTCCGCCACAGCCTTTGGGGGGAGATCATGAGAGCGTCAGTTCGGCTCGGTCTGCTTCTCGTGCTTGTGGGGGTGTTGACAGTTCTCGGTGTGGGGACCGCCTTCGCCGCCATCGACGACGTCTATCTCGCGAGCGTCAATACGGCGGGGGGCCAAGGTAACCAGACCAGCTACGACTCCGACGTTTCGTCGGACGGTCGCTTCGTTGTCTTCGTCTCGGCGGCCGGCAATCTGGTGGCCGACGACACGAATATGTTCTCCGACGTCTTCCTGCGCGATCGCTGGAAGGGCACGACTGTACGGCTGATGGGCACGGGCGGTGTGCAGCCGAACGGATCCGCCGCTGCGCCGAGCATCAGCGACGACGGCCGGTACGTCGCCTTTGAGTCGTCGGCCTCGAACCTTGTTGCCGGAGACACGAACTCGGTGAGTGACATCTTCCTGAGTGACACCGTCACGGGCGCCGTTCTGCGGGTCAGCACGGGAGTCGGCGGAGCTGCCGCCAATGGCGCCTGCTCTAGGCCTCGCATCTCTGGCGACGGCAAGTTCGTCGGATACTACTCGACCGCATCGAACCTCGTCGCCAGCGACTCCAACGGCTTCTCGGATGTGTTCTTGTACAACCTGGCGCTGGCGACAACCACGCGTGTCAGCGCTCTGGCGAACGGCACACAGGCCAACAACCTCAGCGACTACTGCTCGCTCAGCTACGACGGTCGCTATGTGTCTTTCTCGACCAAGGCAACCAACTTCGGTCAGCTCGATCTCAACAACGACTACGATCTGTGGCGCTGGGATCGCACCGACGGTAGCCTCACGCCAATTTCGCTCACGCCTGCTGGTTCGTTGTCGAACGCCTCTTGCGACTACAGCGAGATGTCCGCCGACGGCAGGTACGTCTCGTTCCGCTCCTACGCGTCTGACGTAGTGGTTGGAGACACTAACGGTGTCGCTGACGTGTTCGTTCGCGACATGGTAATCGGCTCGACACAGCGGGTCAGCATGTCGACCTCGGGCCTCCAGGGCAACGGGGACTCGAACACGGACACTGCGATCTCTGGTGATGGTCGCTACGTCGCGTTCTACTCGACCGCCTCGACGCTTGTCGATGCCGACACGAACGCAGCACCCGATCTGTTCATCCGAGATCGAGTGGCCAATACCACCGTGCGTGCGTCGGTCAGCGCCACGGGCGCCCAGGCAAACGGGAGCTCGTCATCTCAGCGATTGGCAGCAAGCGGGCGCTTCCTCGCGTTCAATTCGGTCGCAACCAACCTGGTCGCAGTCGACACGAATGGGTTCTCGGACGTGTTCGTCAAGCAGCTCGGCACCGAGCCATCACTTCTGACGCTGACGCCGAGCGCCATGACTCCCGCCTACGACGCATCGGTGACACTCGCCGGTTCGCTCAAGGCAAACAGTGCGGACGGCAATGCGATACCTGGTGCCACCGTCGTCTTGCAGAAGTTCGCGGGCAGCGCATGGGCGGATGTCGCGAGTGCGGTCTCGGGAGCAGATGGCGCTGTTCTGTTCACCGTCAAGCCTGGAGTGAAGACGACCTATCGTCTCTCGTACGCTGGAACGCCAAAGGCGTATGACACCATAACCAGCGCTCCCGTTCTGATCGCGCCGCATCCGAAGGTCGGCACGCCTGTCGCCCCGAAGAGCGTGAAGAAGTCGAGGTACTTCAGCGTCTACGGCTCGCTTAAGCCCAAGCACTCCAAGGGCACCAAGCCGGTGCGCATCTACAAGTTCAAGAAGGTCGGCACCAAGTGGGTGTCGAAGGGCTACGTGAAGGCCAAGGCCTACAACTACAAGGGCTACACGCGCTACAAGGTGAGGATGCGGCTCACCAGCAAGGGTAGCTGGCGCCTGCAAGCCTATGCGATACCCGACTCCAAGCACTCTGATTCATGGTCGGCCAAGTACGACAGCGTGAAGGTGAAGTAGCGGCACGCTGACACCGCGAGTATCGGGAGCCTCCGGCGATGCGCCGGGGGCTCCCGTGGTGTGGGAGGCGGGGCTCAGCGACCCGAGGTGCTGCGCGCTGCCCATGAGTGACCCGGAATGTGAAAGAATCGTCTGCGATGCGAAGTCTCGCGGTGAAGGTCGCCGCGTCCTTTGGTCCCATGCGAAGAAGGAGCCCGACAGATGCCAGCGCCCACGCAGATCGCCTTCGGCACCGACGGATGGCGAGCGGTCATCGCTGAGTCGTTCACCTATGACAACCTGCGCCGTGTCGCCGACGCGGCTGGCCGCGTGTTTGCCGCCGACCACCCTGGTGGCACTATCTACGTCGGGCACGACACCCGTTTCGAGGCCGAGAGCTTCGCTGCCGCCGCTGCCGAAGTACTCGCCTCGCACGGACTCACCGTCAAGGTGACGGACCGCTACATTCCCACGCCGGGTCTGTGTTGGTCGATCGCCAACGACGATGCCGCGGTCGGCGGCGTCATCCTCACGGCGAGCCACAACCCGGCGCCCTACCTCGGCTTCAAGATCCGTATGGCCGACGGAGGTGCCTCGCCCGTTGAGTTCACCAATCGCGTCGAAGCGGAGCTGCGCGACGAGCCTCCAGCGTTGCGCGGCGGTTTCGAGCACGTCGACCTCGTCACGCCCTACCTTGCAGGCCTGCGTTCGTTCGTTGACGCCGAGGCGATTGCCAAGACCAACCTGCGCGTCGCGGTGGACCCGCTCTTCGGCGCCGGGCAGACTTACCTCGCCGAGACACTTCGGCACTTCGGCATCGAAGTCCTCGAGCTCCACAGCACGCGCAACCCCGGCTTCGGCGGCCTGCACCCCGAGCCGATTCCGCCGCACATCGACGAGGCCGCCGAATTCGTGCGCGCCAACAACCTCGACGCCGCCTTCGTCACCGACGGCGACGCCGACCGCATCGGCGCGATCGACCGCTTCGGCAACTTCGTCAACCCGCACCGAATCATCTGCCTGGTTGCCCGGCACCTCGCGGAGGACAAGGGCTACGAAGGCCGCATTGTGAAGACGCTGTCGACCTCCGTGCTCGTGGACCGGCTCGGTGCCTATCTGGGGCGCGAAGTCACCACCACACCGGTGGGCTTCAAGTGGATCTACGACCAGATGCTCAAAGGCGACGTCATGATCGGCGGCGAGGAGTCCGGCGGCATCGGCGTCCCCGCCCACGTCAAGGAGCGCGATGCGCTGCTCATGTCGCTCATGCTCGCCGAGATGATGGGGCAGCGCGGCAAGTCGCTCGACGGACTCGTCGACGAGCTCATCGAGGTCACCGGCCCCATGGAGTACCGCCGGATCGACCTCAAGCTCGCTGCCGGCACCGACGCCAAGGCGCTTCTCGCGCAGATTCCGGCGAGCGCTCCCGCCGAAGTGGCCGGCCAGGCGATCCGTGAGACGCTTACCTACGACGGCGTGAAGTTCATGCTCCCCGACGATGCCTGGCTGTTGCTGAGAGCATCAGGCACGGAGCCGCTCGTGCGCATCTACGCCGAAGCCGGCGAGCTCGAGACAGTCGAGGCGCTGCTCGCTGCGGGCAGCGCAATCGTCGAAGGACTGCTGTAGTCGCCTGTTCGGCGCTGCGCGGAGGAGACCCCATGCGCATCACGATGATCAACAAGCACTACCCGCCGCATCTGGGCGGCATCGAGTTTCAGATGCGCGATCTGGCCGAGGCGCTTGTCGCCGAAGGCCATTCGGTGCGTGTGCTCGTGGCGAACGAGTCGCGCGATCGCATCGAAGAGACGATCAACGGCGTCGACGTCATCAGGCTGCCGAAGCAGTTCGGCATCTCGTCGGCGCCGGTGGCCACGGCCATGCCCGCTGAGATCGAGCGGCTCGCCGAACAGACCGACGTCTTCCACCTGCACTTCCCGTATCCGTGGGGCGAGCTGTCGTGGCTGAAAGCTCACACAGGCCTGCCAACGGTCGTGACCTACCACAGCGACATCGTTCGCCAGAAGACGGGGCTCGCGGTCTACCGGCCGTTCATGGAGCGCTTCCTCGATGACGTCGACTTCATCTTGGCGAGCTCCCCCAACATGGTGGAGCACTCTCAGTTCCTCGCACCTCGAGCAGACAAGTGCCGGGTCGTTCCCTTCGGCATCCATGTCGAGGACTTCGCATCGACGCCTGAGATCGAGAAGCGTGCCGCGGAGCTGCGTGCACTGCACGAGGGTCACAAGATCGTGCTCTTCATCGGGCGTCTCATCTACTACAAGGGCACCGACGTCCTCGTGCGCTCGATGGGCGCGCTGGGCGCGGGCAACGCGCTAGCCGACGCTCACCTCGTGATGATCGGACGCGGACCGCTCGAGGCGCAGCTGCGCGAGATCGCGGTCGCAGGCGGCACGATCGGCCGCATCAGCTTCCTGCCGCCGCAGCCCCTGCCCGAGATCGTCGCGTGGTACCACGCCGCCGACGTCTTCGCCCTGCCGAGCGTGGCGCGCTCCGAGGCGTTTGGGCTCGTGCAGGTCGAGGCGCACGCGTCCGGCACACCGACGGTATCTACCAACCTCACAACCGGCGTGCCCTTCGTGAACCAGCACGAGCTGACCGGGCTGGTGGTTGAGCCGCACGACGTGCGCGGACTCGCCGAAGCGCTCGACAAGCTGCTCGCCGACGACGAGCTGCGCGCCCGCTACGGCGAGCAGGCCAAGGCCCGCGCGCTCGCTGACTTCAGCGTCCCGCGCATGGTGGAGCAGACGCTTGGGGTCTACCGTGAGGCGATCGCGGCCCACGCCGACTAGCTTGCCGCTACACTAGACGCGGCATCCCGCACGAGTCGCCGCGCACGCCGGCCTCGGGGAACTGCGAATACGCACGCGCGACGAAGACGAAAGACGAGACACGCTTGCCGAAGGCACGCTTCATAACCCTGTCGTTGCTGCTCGACGCCGTGCTCGTCAACGTTGGCTTCGTGGCTGCCTACTACGTGTGGCTGTGGTTCCGCGGCACGCTGCCCGACCTCAACCTCGCGCCCTACCTCACGCTGGCGCCCTTCGTGACCGTGGGCTACCTCGCCTCTGGCTACGTCTACGAGCTCTACTCTCCGGAGCGCACGGAAAACGCGTGGGCCGTCGTTCGTGCGGTCGTCTCCGCCGTCACCATCGGAACGCTGCTCTTCGTGGCCGCTGCCTTCTTTAAGGGCGGGGAGTTCTTCGTTCTCTCACGAGGCGCCATCGTCCTGTCGCTCGTGACCGTGAGCGTACTGCTCGTAGGCTGGCGCCTCCTCTTCCTGCGATTCGGCACGATCACGTGGCCTACGCAGCGCGTGCTGCTGCTGGGCACGGGCGCGCTCGCGTGCGAACTCGCCACGGAGCTTGATCGCCGCGCGAAGTGGGGCTACCAGGTCGAAGGCTTCGTCTCGGTCGAGACGCCTGATGCCGCACCGGCTCCCGACGAGCTGTGCGGCCACCCGGTCTTCGGCGGCGAGGGGAACCTGACGCGCATCATCTCGGAGAAGAGCGTCGACCGGCTCATCGTGGTCAGCCCCGTCGCACTGCGCGAGCTGGTGGAGAAGCTCGTCCTCGCAGAGGAGCTCGCCGTCACCGTCGACGTCGTGCCCGAGCTCTACGAGGTCTTCATCGGTCGCATCGACAGCATGGTGGGCGACATTCCGCTCATGCAGATCACACGGCGCAGCACTCCGGAGTGGTTCGCCGCCGCCAAGCGCACGATCGACTTCGCCGCAGCAATCGTGCTACTCGTCGTGCTAAGCCCGGTGCTTCTGCTCGCCGCGCTCGCCATCCTCCTCACGATGGGCGCGCCGGTCGTCTTCAAGCAGGAGCGCGTGGGCCGCGAACTCTCCCGCTTCAACGTCTACAAGTTCCGCACGATGGTGCGCGACGCCGAGAAGCTCTCCGGCCCTGTACTTGCCGAAGAGGACGACCCGCGAATCACCCCGGTCGGCCGCTTCCTGCGCAAGACGCGCATCGACGAGCTTCTTCAGCTGTTCAACATCTTGTCTGGTCACATGAGCTTCGTTGGCCCGCGGCCTGAGCGACCGTTCTTCGTCGAGCAGTATCTTGTCGAGATCCCGGGCTACCGCGAGCGCTTCCGCATGAAGCCGGGGGTGACGGGGCTGGCACAGGTCATGGGCGGTTACGCCACGACACCCGGCCGCAAGCTCAAGTACGACCTCATCTACCTGTATCATCAGAGCTTGGCAATGGATGTGCAGATACTCGTTGAGACGCTGCGCGTAGTACTCACGGGCCGTGGAGCCCGCTGAAAGGACGAATCAGTTTGGCGAAGAAAGGCTCCTCGCGCGCTGCTGCGGCACCTGCGCTCCGTAGCGAGACCCCCTCATCGACTGGGTTCCAGCAGATGGACTGGGGCACGCAGATCGTCTGGATCTGCCTGCACGCCCTGCTGCTCCTCGTGCCGCTCGCAGTCTCAAACCTGACATTCCTCGGTATCGGCGGCGGGCTACCGCTCACGTTCGACCAGTTCGACATCGTGAAGCTGTTCGTGATGCGAGCCATCACCATCGTGGCGATAGCGGCCTGGGCGATCTCAATCCTGATGCGGGGCGGCAAGATCCGTTTCACAAAGATCGACCTGCTCGTGCTGGTATTCCTCGCCTGGGTCGGCATCACGACTGCCACGTCGATCCACTGGCCCACTGCGCTGTTCGGCAAGTACCGCCGCTTCGAGGGCCTGCTCTCGTTCGTGAACTACGCGCTCATCTACTTCTTGACGATTCAGGTGGTGGACCGGCCCTCGCGGATGAGGTCTTTGCTGCGCACGCTCTTCTTCTCGGGCGTACTCGTGGCGATCTACTCGGTGCTCCAGTACCTGGGCTTCGAGCCGATCAAGTACGGAACCCTGCCGTTCGAAGCCACGCGTTCGTTCGCGACCTACGGCAACCCCGACCTGCTGGGCGGCTTCATCATGTTCTCGCTGCCCCTTTCGGCGGCGCTCGCGCTCTCCGAAGACGACGTGCTGTGGCGCACGATCTACTGGATGGGCACGGTGCTTTCGGCGGTCATGTGGATCACGGCTTTCACCCGCAGCGCGTGGGTCGGAGGCATGGTCGCCATGCCCCTGCTCGTGATCTTCGCCTTCCGACAGAAGATCAAGCTTCGCACTGAAGACTGGGTGATGGCTGGCGTCTCGGCGACCTTGGCCTCGATCGTTGTCGTGCGCAGCCTTGGCGCGCAGTCCGAGGTACTCAACTTCTTCGCGCGAGTGAAGTCGATCTTCGAGTTCGACAAGGGCAGCTCGGTCACGCGTTTCCAGATCTGGAGTGCGGCGATCGACGCCATCAAGACGCGTCCGATCTTCGGCTTCGGCGCCGACACGTTCCGCTTGGTCTTCCCGATGTTCAAGCCAGCTGCCTATGTCGCTGCAGCGGGTTACGTCTCGGTTGCCGACAACGTCCACAACTACCCGCTGCAGATCACCTCAGCGATCGGTATCCCCGGATTCATCCTGCTCTACGGTCTCTTCGGGTGGATTCTCGTCGACTCGTTCAAGAGCGCGTTCACCAAGGAGTCGGGCCCGTCTCGCATCCTGTATAGCGGCGTCTGGGCATCGGTAGTCGGATACCTGGTGCACCTGTTCTTCGGGCTGTCGGTCACTGGCACGACCGTGATTCTGTGGCTGCTTCTGGGTCTGCTCGTGGCCCCGCACGCGAAGACGATCGAGTTCAAAGCCGCGATGCCGGCCGTCGGTTGGCTGGCAAGCGTCGCGGTGCTCGCCGCCGCCCTCGTCCTTTCGGCAGGCAACGTCCGCTACGTCGTGGCCGACTACCAGTACCTGCTCAGCCGAATCGACGTGCTCGCGCCCGACCAAGACCTCGACGCCGCACTCAAGGCCGTCAAGCTCAACCCGTACAACGACATGTACCGCGCCGAAGTGGGTCTTGCCTACATGGACTACGCGAGCCAGGTGCTTGCTGGTGCGCAGCAGGGCGACACTACGACCATCCAGCAGGGCTACAACCTGATGCAGGAGGCCGAGAAGTCGTTCAAGCAGACGATCAAGTTCGTCCCCGCGGAGTATGACAACTACGTCTTCCTTGCCAATCTCTACATCCAGATGGGCAACTACTTCGATCCCGCCTACTACGAGCAGGCAAAGGCGATCGCGATCCGAGGCATGGAAGTCGAGAAGTACGGCCCGGCGATGCGCGTCGAGTACGCACGTGCGTTGCACGCCACGCAGGAGGATCCCGAGGCCATCAGGCAGCTGAAGTACTGCCTCAAGCTCGACCCCGCCTACGGGGCCGCCGCATATCTGCTCTCCACGATCTACGAGGGCCAAGGCGACATGACCAACGCGCTCCAGGTGCTCAAGGACGTGAACACGCGGTTCCCGAACCAAGCCGGCATTGCCGACAGGATCGCGGCCCTGGAAGCGAGCATGTCCGCGAAGTGACCGTGACGCGCACCCGTCTGGCCGGCCAGTGCATCGACCGGCCACCCAGGTGACGGCCGCCGAGAGGCGTCGATTGAGCTATGCCTGAGTCCACCAAGCCCGCAAAGAGCACGGCCCCTGCGCCAGGCCACGGAGAGTACGTGCCGTGGTGGCTGCTGATTCTCGTGGTCGTACTGCTTTTGGGAGTAGTTGGGCTGGGTGCTTTCATGGTCTACGCCCGAGTGGCCGGTACCGCCAGCGAGCGAGCAACGGTTACCGAGATCGAACGATGGGAGGCAGAGGTCAAGGCCGATCCCTCCAATACGAAGTCGATCGTTGCGTTGGCCTATGCCTATCAGAAGCAGCGCGAGTACGAGATGGCAGTAGAGACCTACACCAGCGCGATCAACCTTGAGCCCGACAACATTGGCGCCCTCTACAATCGGGGGGTGTGCTTGATGGAGCTGGGGCGAGAGGCCGAAGCCGAGCGGTCGTTCTTGAAGGTGCTGGCTGTGGCGCCGAAACACTCGCTAGCCGCGGCGGCATTGGGTCAGTACTACATCGACACGAAGCAATACGACAAGATCGCCTCAGCAGTCGAGCAGGCGTCCGCGGCCAACCCGAGCCTCGCCGACCTGCACACGATGCTGGGTGTAGGGTACGAGCACGATGGCAGAACGCAGGACGCGATTCGTGAGTACGAAGCCGCTCTCAAGCTGTCGCCGGAGCTGAAGATGGCGAAAGATGGCCTGGCCCGAGTGAAGGGGCAGTAGATGTCGTTGGACGAGCAAGAACCAGAGCAGACTCCGAGCGAGCCAATCGAGGCCGCCGAGCAGCCCGCTGCGCCCGCCGCCGCCCCCGAAATCTTCGAAGGCATCGATGATGTCGACGTGTCCGATAACGTCGCCGAGGAAGACGAAGTCCCGGCGGGCGTATACCTGACGCCGCGCAGGCTGCTCGTGATCATTGCCATCGTTCTCGGCGTCGTCCTCATAGCGCTGATCATCTTCTTGCTGCTCAGCATGAGGGACAACCCCAGCGCCAGGGTCGCGGATAACAGCGCCGGTGGTATCAAAGCCGAGCTCGTCATCGAGGGACCAGGGCGCGGTGCGAACCCGACATTCAATCGCCCCATGGGCGTCGCATGGAGTGTTCGCGGCGACTACGTGTACGTAGCCGATAGCGAGAACAACCGTATCTGCATCTTCGCTCGCGATGGGCGCTTCATCCGCGAGTTCGGCGGCTTCGGAATCGCTAAGCCGACCGCTGGCGCCAAGGCGACGTGGAAGCCGGGGCTGCTCAACTATCCGGTCGACGTCGCGGTCGATCGCGACGACAACCTCTATGTCGCGGACTTCTACAACGACTCAATCTCGGTGTTCTCGCGTAATGGCTCCTTCCTCCGCCGGTTCCCTGACCCCACCAAGCCGGTTGGGAAGGGCAGCTCGGGTGCAGACGGCAAGGGCGTCGCGGTCACCGCAGTCGATGTCGAGGGCGACTACGTCTACGCCACCGACGGCTACCAAATCGTCGTGTTCACCCTCGAGGGCAAGTACGTGCGCCAGTTCGGCAAGCCCGGAACGGCGCGTGGGGCACTCGATAGGCCGAATGGCGTTGTGGCGCTCAAGGACGGCACCGTCGTTGTCTCAGACTCGAACAACAACCGGGTCCAAGCATTCTCGCCAGCGGGCAACCCGCTGTGGACGGCCGGTTCGCGAATCCCCGTCGAGCGCAAAGTCGCGCCTTCGGCATCCCTGATCCTGCCGCGTGGCATCACTGTGGTGAACGACGAGTCACTTCTCGTTGCCGACCCGCTAGCGCAGCAGCTCACAGAGATCTCCCTCGAAGGTGAGCTCGGGGCGCACTACGGGACGAGGGGTACCGAGCCTGCCGAGATGAACTTCCCCAACGACTGCGATTGGGTCCGCTCGAGGATCGTCATCGCTGATAGGGAGAACAATCGGGTACAGATAGTGCGGTTGGTCAAGAAGTAGGCCCGTACCTTGCTATACCTTAATGGCGACGGTAATATTGACGCGGACGATAGCGTCCGCTGTGGTCGAAGAAACAGGTGAAAGCGCCTAATGGGACGATCCCTAAGGCTCATTCTCATAACGGCAGCCTTCGTGTTTGTCGGGGCGATGCCGGCTTTCGCGTATCAGGAGTCCAGCTCGACCGTTGATCCGGCAGACACGCCTGCGTACTCGTGTCCTTCCTGCCACGGTCTTGAGTCGGGCTTCTCTTCGCCTACCGTTGGGCCGGTCGTGGACGGCGGTACTCGTAAGGGCCCCCACGGCGGTTACGGTATCGGCACGAACAAGTGCGAGACCTGCCACACGCTGCACGGCGCCGCTTCGGCCCGCGCCCTGCTTCCTGACATCACCATCGAAGGCACATGCAACACCTGCCACGACGGGACCGGCGGCGGCGGCGTCTACGGCGTCATCAAGCGCCGTACCGGCGAAGATCCCGCTGGCGGTCACATGGTTGGCGGCCACACCGGTGGCAAGGTGAGCATCCCCGGCGGCAACGCCGATGGAAGCGATCTCGACTACCAGTTCTCGGTCGTCGATGAGGGCATGACCTGCACGGACTGCCACAGCCCGCACGACTCCAACACGGTCGCGCCGTTCCTTGGCGACCGCGCACGCTCCAGCGACGACACCACTTCGGCGACGATCAAGACCGACCGTCTGCTGCTTGCCAGGCCGACCTCGTCGGACACGACCGTCACGATCTACGGCTCCGACTGGTGCCTGTCCTGCCACAAGGGCCAGGCGCGCGGCACGATGACTCACCCGGTCGCCTCGCTCGAAGAGACAACCGTCCCGAGCACGGGCACCCAGTTCAAGGCCGACTACGATCACGTCGCCCGCCTGTCTGCCTACGACACGGCAACCGTCGACCCCGACAAGGGCGCGCTTGGTCAGAGCAACCTCGGCTACGTCGTTCCGGAGGGTTCGGGAGGACTGCCGATCTGCCAGCAGTGCCACGAGGACGCACGCGACATCGCTAACGATCCGGTCAACAACCCGGGTGTCATCTCGAGCACCACGGAGAGCTTCACCGCTGCGGTTGACGGAGCTGGCTCTGGCAACCCGCGCTTCCAGAACTTCCCGCATGAAACACTGAACGTGAACATGCTGGTAGAACCGCGTGACTCGCTCTGCCTGAACTGCCATGCAACGGCACTGGGCGACGCGGTTCACTAGCGCGTGGGGACTCGCAAAACCAGACAACACGACACTGAGGGCGCTTCATGAGCCTGTTCGACAACATGCCCGGCCGGAAGCGGTCGAAGGTGAAGCTTCCGCGTGCTGCGAAGCTCGCCGCGTCGTCTGAACCCATCGAAGAAGTCGCTGGCGAGCAGGTCGACGAGGCGGGCGAAAGCGCTCCCGTCGTGGCCTCCGAGACTCCAGCCGAAGACGCCCCCGTCGAAGAGACTCCGGTCGAAGAGACCGCTCGTGAAGAGGCCACTGCCGAGGACGCCGACGAGATAGCGGCGGTCGCACCCGAGTTCGAGCCCGAACCTGAGGTAATCGCGCCGGTTGTCGCACCCGAGCCGGAACCGGAGCCTGAAGCCATCGCGCCGGCGGTCGAGTCGGAACCTGAGATCACGGCTGCAACGGGATCCGATGAGGCCCCCGGGCAGGAGACCGTCGAACCTGAGGCCGAGGTCGCACCACCAGTGCACGAGAAGGTCGAGGGGATCGAAGACATCGCGGACGTCGTTGTTCCCGGTGCAGTGGTCGCGGGAGCTGCGGCGGCTGGTGGCCTGTTCAAGCCCAAGAAACCGCGCTCGGTTGGACTGCCGAAATCCAAGCAGTCCAAGCCTGAGAAGACAAAGGAACCCAAGCCGGCCAAGATCCGCGAGCCGAAGGCCGCTCGCCGATCCGGCAGCGTGACCAAGAGCGCCGAGGTCGTAGGTCTGGGCGGTTCTCGCCGCGCCGTGAAGGTGCGGGAGCCAAAGGTCAGGGAGCCGAAGCAGGAGCGCCCGAAGCGCGAACGGCGCAAGGTCAAGATCATAGAGGGCTTCCGCGATCCGGTCCGTCGTCCTCGCTCGATCCTGTGGGCAGGCGTCGCGGTGCTCCTCATCGCGGGGATCATGGTCCCGGTGCTGGGCGTCACGTCCACTCGCTGGTTCTGCGCCGAGGCGTGCCACAAGGTCCAGGACGATACGATCATCGCCTACGAGCACTCCTCGCACCGCGAGATCAGCTGCATGGCGTGTCACATGCCGGTGGGTGCGAGCCCGGTCATCTTCATCTTGCACAAGGCCGAGGCGCTCGGTGAGCTCTACCTCACAGTCACCGGCAACTACGAGCTTCCGCTGAACGGCGAGAGTGAAGTCGCCCTCACGATGAAGTCTACTCAGTGCACCCAGTGCCACGATACGGAGAATCGCAAGATCACCCCGACCGTAGGCCTGAAGATCGATCACAAGGCGCACGAGGAGAAGGGCGTCGAGTGCACGGTGTGCCACAACCGCATCGCGCACAACGAAGACTTCAAGCTCGTCCTCAAAGACCCCAAGACCGGCGAGCCGAACAAGAAGCATGAGAGCTTCATGTCGATGACGGCCTGCTTCCGTTGCCACACTCAGAACGCGACGGCCAACGGCTCTGTCAAGGCTCCCGGTCAGTGCATCGCGTGTCATCCCGCGGGCTACGAGACCAAGAAGCCGCCGAGCCACCTCGAGGCTGGGTTCTTCCCGAAGGGGCACGGCGATCTAGGCAAGGAAGCTGCGGCCAAGGTCGCAAGCACTACCGCCGAGGCGAAGACCGAAGGTGCCGATGGCGAAGAGTCCGGTGGCAAGCAAGAGCTCGGACCGTCGCTTCCCAAGGTCGAGTCGATCAACGAGTGCTCGACGTGCCACAGCGACAAGTTCTGCTCTGACTGCCACGGCAACGTGATCATGCCGCACCCGGCCGACTTCAAGAAGAACCACGGAGCGACCGGCAAGAAGAACCCGGACGCCTGCGCTAAGTGCCACGGCGCGGCGGACCGCTTCTGCGACGAGTGCCATCACAAGACCTCGATCAAGAGGAAGTACGACCCGTCGCGCACGTGGTTCCAGCAGCACCCCGATGCCGTGAAGGCCGTCGGCGCTACTGCGTGCTTCAAGTGCCACGAGCCCACCTACTGCGCTCGCTGCCACACGCGCGGAACCGTCTCCCAGTAGGGCTGATTCGCCCCGGCTGATTCCCTGCCGAAACCGCTTCGCGCAGGACTGGACGCGGCCGTGCGCGAATACAGTTCAGAGGGCCGAATCAAGGTAAGTTCAGGGTGTTATACTGGCCGCCTGCGCCGCCACCGGGCAGGGGTGCGGCGCATCTTGCCGCAAGGGTAAACCGGCCAACTGCATATGACCGGAAAGGACCTTGCGAAGCTATGCCCAAAGTGGACCTGGTGCTACTGCACGCACCCGCGGTGTACGACTTCCGCGAGCGTTCCATCATGTTCGGCCCTGTCTCAGACATGGTGCCGTCTACACCCATATTCGAGATGTACCCCGTCGGCCTCACCACGATGGCCGAGTACCTCGAGCGCCACGGCATCACCGTGCGCATCGTCAACCTCGCCGTTCTCATGCTCAACCGGCCGAACTTCGACGTTGAGGCATACATCCGCGATATCGACGCCAAGATCTTCGGCATCGACCTGCACTGGCTGCCTCACTGCCAGGGATCGATAGAGGTCGCCAAGATCGTCAAGAAGTACCACCCGGACACGCCCGTCATATTTGGCGGCCTGTCTTCAACCGTCTTCCATGACGAGCTGATTACCTACGACTCCGTCGACTTGGTGATGCGCGGTGACTCGACCGAAGAGCCGATGCGCCAGCTGCTCACCGCCGTCAAGCGAGGCGGCAGCTTCGCCGACATTCCGAACCTGACGTGGAAAGACGCTAGCGGCGCGGTCAACGTGAACGAGCTTTCGTGGGTACCCGCCGACATGAACTCGATCTCACTCGACTACTCCTACAACATGAAGGCCGTCATCCGTCACCGCGACATGATGGGCTTCGTGCCGTTCAAGGACTGGCTGCAGTACCCCGTGTGCGCGTCACTGATCTGTCGCGGCTGCACGCATGACTGTGTGACCTGTGGCGGTTCGGCATACGCGTTCCGCGAGCACTTCGGTCGCGACAAGGTGGCATTCCGCGATCCGCAGCTCTTGGTCAAAGACATCAAGCACATTCAGAAGTACATCCCAGGGCCGATCTTCGTCCTGAACGACTTCTTGCAGGCGGGACGCTCCTACACCGGCGAGTTCGTTCGCGGCCTCAAAGACATCAAGATGAAGAACCCGATCGGCTTCGAGTTCTTCAAGCCGCCGCACGAGGAGTTCTATGAGTTCCTCGACTCCAACCTCAACGACTGGTCGGTGGAGATCAGCGTGGAGAGCCACGACGACGGCGTGCGCGCTGCCTTCGGCAAGAGCCACTACACGATCGAGCAGGTTGAGAAGACGATCAAGGACGCGCTGCGCAACGGCTGCTCGCGCTTCGATCTCTACTTTATGACCGGTATCCCCACGCAGACCGCCGCGTCGGTACGCGAGACCGCCGACTACGTGAAGTACCTCTACGAGTCGGTGAACTACGACAAGCGGCTGCTGTGCTTCATCAGCCCCATGGCGCCGTTCCTCGATCCGGGCTCTCGCGTCTTCGACGACCCGGACAAGTACGGCTACACGCTGCGCGCCAGGACGCTCGAAGAGCACCGCGAGCGCATGGTGATGCCGTCGTGGAAGCACATCATGAACTACCAGTCCGACGCCATGACGCCCGATGAGATGGTCGAGTCGACCTACGACGCGGCGCTGGGCATCAACCGGGTGAAGGGCGAGGGCGGCATCATCGATCTGGCCGCCATGCACGCCACGGAGAAGCGCATCACCGAGGCACGCGCAGCCATGCAGCGCATCGACCAGATTATGGAGAAGCCGCCGGTCACCCGCGAACCCGCGCTCAAGGCGCTCAAAGAGGAGTTCGACCGCCTCTCTGAGTCGACCGTCTGCGAGAAGACAGAGCTCAACTGGCCGTCCTACGTCGGCCCGCGTCATGTGGCAGCGGCCGCGGGTTTGTGGGTGCGCGAGACGTCGGCTAACCTGTTCGGGCACCTGCGCGGGAACACATCTCCCGCCACGTCCGACCAGCACAAGGCCAAGTCGACGGCGGCCTCCCAGACCGAAAGCTGACTCGAAGATGACTGATCGCGTTCCCGCTCCGGGAGAGGCCACGACCGAACGGGTCCGCGGTATCTTCTCCAACATTGCCGGTCAATACGACACCTTCAACATGCTCTCGAGTATGGGTATCGACCGCACGTGGCGTAACGCGCTCGTCAAGGCCGGCGAGTTCGACGCCGGCAGCCGGGTCCTGGACCTTTGCGCCGGCACCGGCGACGTAGGGCTCACCATCGCGCGCAAGGCCCAGCCCTCCGAGGTCGTCATCACCGACTTCACGCCAGAGATGCTCGAGATCGCCGAACAGAAGGCTGGCGCCTACGAGGGTCGTAGCCTGCTGACCTTCAAGCTGGTCGATGCTCAGGAGATTCCGTTCGATGACAACAGCTTCGATGTCGTCACCGTCTCTTTCGGCGTGCGCAATCTGCCTGATCGTCAGCGCAACTTCGCAGAGGTCCTGCGCGTGCTCAAGCCGGGCGGTCGCTACGTCATCCTCGAGTTCTCGCGGCCGTCTTTCGCCCCGTGGCGCGGCGTCTATCACATCTACTTGCGCAACGTGATTCCGGCGCTGGGCGGTCTGCTCACCCACGACCGCGAGAGCTTCGTCTACCTCAACGACTCGATTCGCCGCTTCCCCACGCAGCCGCAGCTTGCCGCCGAGCTTCGGGCCGCGGGCTTCTCGGCGATCACGTGGAAGAACCTCTCGGGGGGCATCGCCGCGCTGCATACCGCCGTCAAGTAGGCGAGGCCGCGTGACCTCGAGGGCGTCGGCTGCGGTAGAATCGCTGCCATAACCGCTGACGAGGGGAAGACATGCTTCTCACTGCCCGTTACGTGCTTCCGGTGGCCAGTGCCCACATCGAGAATGGCGCGGTGCTCGTGCGCGACGACTCGATCGTGGAGATCGGCACCTTCGACGAGCTGCGCGCGCGCCATCCCGAAGAAGAGGTCAAGGACTTCGGTCTGGCCGCCATCCTGCCGGGCTTCGTGGACATGCACACTCACCTTGAGTACTCGGCGATGCGGGGCCTGGTCGACGACCTGCCCTACTCGCAGTGGAAGCTCCAGCTCATGCAGAAGCAGGGCAAGTTCTCCTCGCAGGACTGGGACGACTCGGCGCTGCTTGGTGCGCTCGAGGCCGTGCAGTCCGGCATCACGACGATCGCCGACATCACGTCGACCGGAGCGTCAGGTCACGCGGCCCAGGCAACCGGCATGCGCGGCGTCATCTACCGCGAAGTCGCCACCATGGAGAAGTCCAAGGTCGACGGCGTGATGAACGTCGCTGCGAGCGACATCGGCGCGTGGCGGGAGACGAGCGATACCACGCGGCTCAACTTCGGCCTTGCGCCTCACGCGCCCTACTCGTGCCATCCCGAGCTCTTCAAGCGAGTCGCCGAATACGCCGCTGACGGGACGCCCGTCTCCATCCACCTCGCTGGCAGCAAGGAAGAGCACGACTTCGTTAAGTACGGCTCCTCGCCGCTAGCCACAGACGTCCGCGATGTCTACAACACGCAGGCGCCGCTGTGGTTGCCCACCGGCGTCAGCCCCGTACGATACGTGCTCCAGTGGGGGCTTCTCGACGTACCCAACATCATGGCCGTGCACTGCACGCAGGTCGACGACGAGGACATCGAGGTCCTGGCAAGCCGCGATGTCTCTATCGCGCACTGCCCACGCTGCAACTCCAAGCTCGGAATGGGCATCGCGCCGGTCGGCAAGTTCCTCGCCGCCGGTATCAAGGTCGGTCTTGGTACTGACTCGCCGGCCGCCAGCAACTCGATGGACGTGTTCGAGGAGATGCGCATCGGCTTGCTGCTGCAGCGCGCGGTGCTTGGCGAGGAGAACTTCATGACCGGCGGCAAGTTCGTGAAGCTTGCCACGCTAGACGCGGCGCGGGCGCTGCGCATGGGCGACGTGGTCGGATCGCTGGAGCCGGGGAAGAAGGCCGACATTGTGGCTGTCGACCTCTCAAAGTCGCACCAGCTACCCACGCACTTCCCATACAGCACGGTCGTGCACACGGCGAACCCCGAGAACGTGCTGTGCACGATGATCGGCGGCCGTGTCGTCTACGAGGCGCGCGAGTGGCCCGGCATCGACCACGAGCGCATCTTCGCCCGGACCGAAGAGATGCGCGACAAGCTCCGTTCCTAGAGCCGCAAGAACCCTTCGGCAAGTCACTTCGGTGCTTGGCGCGAGGGTTGCTATCTCTGTATTAATGAGTGATAAATCCCCGCATATCGCGTGCTATACTACGCGGGGTTCAGGCAGGCTGGCGCAGTGCCGAAGGGGCTCTCGCCTTTTCTAAAACAGGAGGGTTCACCAACGTGAGCGATCAGGACTTCTTCTTCGACGAGGACGAGCAGCCGAAGGACGTCGAGCCGGTCAAGGTCAGCGCACCGAAGCCCGCGAAGGCCAAGGCTGCGGCTGCTGCCGCTCCGGCTGCGCAGGGCGTTTCGGTTGCGATTGCTTCGCTGATTGGCGTCATCGCACTGCTTGCCGGCCTCATCGTCGGCATTCTGCTGCCGATCGGCGGCACCCCTGCGACATCCGCGACCAACACTCCGTCGAGCCCGGCTGGTCAGACCGCCCCGCAGCTCTCCAACGAGCAGATGCAGAGCGGCCAGCTTCCGTCAGGCCACCCGGACATCAGCGGTATGAGCGGCAGCACCGGCACCTCCGGTACGTCGGGCTCCACCGGCACCGGCAAGTAGCGAGTAATCGCGTACAGGGCCCGGACTGTCCCAGTGGCGGTTCGGGCCCCGTTTTACGTAGAGGGAGACGCACGTGGCTATCAATAAGTCGAACACTTCGCCGGCGATGAAGGCGGTCTTGATCTTCCTGATCATCGCCTTCGTCTTGGGTTTCGTCTCGATCGGCACGATGAGCCTGTTCAGCAATTCGGGCAGCACGAGCACGACCGGCGCGTCGAGTACCGCCACTGACACCGTCAGTGCGATCAACGCACAGTATCAGCCGACCGTCGCTGCGATCACGCAGTCGCTCCAGAGCAGCCCGGAGAGCTACACGGCGCTCGTCAACTTGGGCAACACCTACTTCGACTGGGCTGCGCAGATCCAGCAGGCCTCACAGGCCAACACCTCCGCAGTCGGGGCGGATCAGCCGTTGTGGACGTCGGCCAAGGACGCGTATGCGCGTGCCGTCGCCGTGAACAACAAGGAGTCGTCGGTTCGCACCGACTACGCCATCACGCTGTTCTACACGGGGGACACCACCAAGGCGGTCGAGATCGTCACGGCCGTCACCAAGGACGACCCCAAGTTCCCGTACGGTTGGTTCAACCTCGGTATCTTCAAGAAGGCGCTGGGCGACAACAAGACCGCCCTCGGCGCGTTTCAGAAGGCGATCGAGCTCGACCCCAAGGGCGCGAAGATCAGCATCGACTACGCGAAGCAGCAGGTCACCGAGCTCAAGTCGGCTCCGGCCAGCTCCACGCCGAGTCCGTCGGCACCGTAGGACTCATTTCGCAGCAGTAACGAAGGGGCGCCTCTTTCGAGGCGCCCCTTCTTGTTGTGCGCGTGGGCCACGTAGGGATCATCTGTGCAGCTATGCGATGCGCTGAAGCACCTCTTGGGCCTGCTCCAGGTCTTCGGCGGTCGTGAAGATGCCGTTGAGTCTCGTGAGGGCGAGGATGTTGTCGACGCTCTCGTTGGTGACTAGTACGAGCTTGCCGCCCTGTGCTCCGTACTCTTTGGACAGCGACAGCAACAGACCCAGACCCGAGCTGTCGAGATAGTCGATGGCTGAGAGATCCACCACGATGGCTGACGGCCCTGCCTTGATCACTTGGTCGATGGTGGCCCTGAACGTCGAGCACTCGCCATAGTCGAGGTCACCAGAGAGCTTGAGCAGCCAGAACGTGGGCTCCTGCTGCAGGTCGATCGTGAGTGACATATCTTCCCTTCTCGCAGCTAGCACGTTCCGTCGTTGCGTCATTGGGTTCGTACCCATGACGGCATCCGGACCCACGCTTTCGTGCGCGAACTGGAATGCGTGTTCTGCAGACGGGTACAATCCGAAGGCACACCGTTCCGCGAAGCGCTGCCAAGGAGCCGGATCAGACATGGAACTCGACATCAAGACCGATGTGCAGGGCAACGTGTGCGCAGTCAATCTCGACGGCGAGATCGATGTCTACACTGCGCCACGACTCAAAGAACAGCTCGTGGCCGCGATCGAGTCGGGCTGCGCGAACGTGATCGTGGACATGGAGAAGGTTGGCTTCATCGACAGCTCCGGTCTCGGAGTGCTTGTCAGCGCACTGCGCCGCGCACGCGAGCGTGATGGTGTGGTAAGAATCGTCTGCACGCGCGACAATATTCTGAAGATCTTCCGGATCACCGGACTCGACAAGGTCTTCCCGATATTCGACAACATGGCGGATGCCCGGCGCTTCTAGTCGTTCCATCCCATTAGGCGGCCGGCACCGTCCGGATGGATCAGCCGAGTCGTTCGCCCTCTGCGACGCCCGGACTGCGAAAAGGTGGGGTTGTGTTCGGAATCAGCGGCTTCGAGCTGCTCATCATCGTGGCTTTCGTGCTCATCATCTTCGGCCCGGACAAGCTGCCCGAGCTTGCGCGCACCATCGGTAAGGCGACGCGCATGTTCAAGCAGGCCCAGGACGAGATGGAGAAGATGATCAAAGTCGAGATGTTGCACGACAAGACCAAGGACTTCCTCGGCCCTCAGAACCAGAAGCTCGCCGAAGAGGCGCCTGTAGTCGACGACGCCGTCGATGCAGTTGGGGCGACCGAATCGGCTGCCGCGGCATGGGCCGTCAGTGCCGAAGACGATGAAGATGAGGAGGACGAGGAGTAGTCCTCATATCAGCAGATGCCTATCTCCCCGAGACGACTCCCATTCTTCGAGCACGTTGCCGAGCTTCGGCAGCGGCTCGTCATCATCGTTGCCACGGTCGGAATCGGCTCCACGATTCTGTACATGAAGATCTTCTTCAACCCGATCATGGAGTGGCTGCTCAAGCCGATCGAAGACATCATGCCCGCCCAGCTCACCGTCTTCGGCCCGTTCGAGTCGTTCACGTTCCGCTTCAAAGTGGCGATGTTCGCATCGATCGTCATCTTCAGTCCGATCATCGTCTGGCAGGTGCTCGCGTTCTTCATCCCGGCCCTGAAGCCCAACGAGCGCAAGTGGGTCATTCCGACGTTCATCGCTGCCGCAGTCCTATTCCTTGGCGGTGCGGGCTTCGCCTACGGCGTCATCATGCGTCCCGCGTTCCAGTTCATGTTCGCGCAGGGCGGGAACACGGTCGCCATCATCCCTTCGGCAGACAAGTTCCTGACCGGCATTGGGCTGCTGATGGTCGGTTTCGGTCTCGCGTTCGAGATTCCGATCGTCGTCTTCTACTCGATTGGGTTCGGGCTCATCCCGTACCGGAAGATCCGGCAGAACTGGCGCTACGTCTACGCAGCACTTGCCGTTGTGGCGGCCGTTGCCACACCTGACTGGTCACCGATTACGATGGGCGCGCTTGGCGGCGCGCTGGTCGTCCTCTATGAGGCGAGCTTGCTACTGGCGCGCTTCGCCTTCGCAAAACGCATCAAGGAGCAGGCGCTAGAAGCCCTTGAGGCAGCCGAAGACTGACAACCGAGGAGTGACTCCGTAGTGCACGAGATGGGTGTGACGCAGGGCATCTTGGCTGCGTCCTTCGAGGCCGCCGAGCGCGCGGGCGCCACCGAGATCACAGAGATTCGTATCAGCGTCGGCGAGCTCACCGAGATCGTCGAGTTCGCGCTGCAGTTCGCCTTCGAGGCCCTTACGCCGGGCACGATGGCCGAGGGCGCGACGCTCGTCGTCAACAACATCCCCGCGCGCTCACACTGCGAAGGCTGCGGGCTCGACTATGACCACGACCGCTTCCAGATGGTATGTCCCGACTGCGGCTCGCTGAACGTGACATTGCTGCAGGGCCGCGAGATGACGATCGACGCCATCGAAACGCCTGATGAGCCCGAGACTGACGAAGAGATCGCCGAAGAGATCGCCCCCGGCGGGCACGTCGCGTACGACCCGTCCAAGATCGAGGAGTAGCCGAAGATGGCACAGATCGACGTCTCAAAGCCCATTCTCGACCTGAACGAGCGGCTTGCCGCTGAGAACCGCGCGCGCTTCGACGCCTCCGGTGTCTTCGTGCTCGACCTTATGGCGTCGCCTGGCGCGGGCAAGACCTCAACGATCCTTGCCACGATTGCGGCGCTTCGCGAGAAGTACGGCATCGCTGTCATCGAAGGCGATATCGCCAGCAAGGTGGACGCCGAGAAGGTCAAGGCGCACGGCATCCCGGCGGTGCAGATCAATACCGGAGGCGCTTGTCACCTCGAGAGCGACATGATCAAGCGCGCGGTCGACGCCTTGGACCTGTCCACGCTCGACCTGATCATCGTCGAGAACGTGGGCAACCTGGTCTGCCCGACCGAGTTCTATCTTGGCGAGCACGCCAAAGTCATGATCCTGTCGGTGCCCGAAGGTCACGATAAGCCCTACAAATACCCGAACATCTTTCAGATCTCCGAGGCCGTCATCCTAAACAAGGTCGACACGATGCCGGTCTTCGACTTCGACGAGGCCGAGTTCACCGGTGTGGTGAAGCAGCTGAATCCCAAGGCCCCGATCTTCAAGATCGCGGCCACCAGGGGAGAGGGCGTCGACGCGTGGGCCGAGTGGCTGGCCGAGCGCATCGAGGTCGTGCGGGCGGCCGCGGGCAAGGAACCGCGATGATCTCGCGCGACGAGGCATTCGCACTCGTCAGGGAACGCATCCCCAACAAGAACCTCGTCTCGCACTGCGTGGCCACCGAGATCATCATGGGAGCGCTCGCGCGCCACTTCGGCAAGTGCGCCGAAGAGGTGGAAGCCTGGGAGCTTGCCGGCCTGCTGCACGATCTTGACTATGCTGAGACGGCCGACGACTTCGAGCGGCACGGGCTTGTGACGGTGGCTGAACTCGAGGGCGCCATCGATCCGCGAATGGCCCACGCGATTCTCGCGCACGCCGACAAGGCGCCCCGCGAGTCCGACATGGACAAGGCGCTGTGGTGTGCGGACCCCACCACCGGATTCATCGTCGCAGCGGCGCTCGTGCGTCCCGAGAAGGACCTCGCGGGCGTCGAGGTGAAGAGCCTCAAGAAGCGCTGGAAAGAGAAGGCCTTCGCGCGCGGCGCGTCCCGCGATCAGATGGCGGGACACGAGGAGCTCGGGCTGGAACGCGACGAGTTCCTGAGCATCGCGCTCGAGGCAATGAAGGCACGCGCGTCGGAGGTCGGTCTCTAGCACCGCAACAGCAGGGGGACGCGTGCTCAGGACTATCGTCTTCATCTGCGGGGCGGCGCTCATGGCACTCGAGCTCGTGGCCGCGCGGCTGCTCGCTCCGGTGCTTGGCAACTCCATCTTCGTGTGGGGCGCCGTCATCTCTGTCGTGATGATCGCCCTCAGCATCGGCTACTGGCTTGGCGGTCAGCTTGCCGACCGCTACCGGCCCGCGCACCTGCTCGCACCGCTCATCGCGGCTGGCGGGTTAGCCACCGTCATCGCGCCCACGATCGCCCAGCCGACCCTCATGGCGGTGTCGGGACTTGACCCGCGCATCGGCGCGCTCATCGCTTCTGCGGTGATCTTCTTCGTGCCCTCGATTCTGCTGGCCACGGTCTCGCCGCTCGCGGTGCGCCTAGCGGCCGACAGCGGCCTTGAGCGGATCGGGCGCTCTGCTGGCGGACTGTATGCTGTCTCGACCGCAGGCAGCGTTGTGGGGACGCTCGCGACGTCGTTCTGGCTCATCCCAGTGCTCTCGCTCGAGCCGCTCGTGGTGGCTGTCGGCTTCACGCTCGCCGGGTGCTCGTTGCTGGCGCTCGTGCTGACGCGCTCAAGCGAAGCCGCCGCAAGCGCGGTGGAGGAGGGCGCTGGCGTCGCCGGTCAGCTTGGGTCAATCGCCCGGCCTGCGCTGGCCACGCTTGGGCTTGCCGTGGCCGGTCTCGCTGTGGGCGGAGTCGTGCTGGCCGGGGGTGTCTCGGTGCAGGCGAAAAACACCGAGGGTGAGACGGTTCTCTTGCGCCAGGACAGCCAGTACCACCGAATCACGGTTACCGAGGCCGGCGGCATACGTCACCTGCGATTCGACGCGAGCAACCAGTCGGCGATTCTGCTGGCAGATGGCTACACGAGCAAGATCCGCTACCCCAACTACCTCGACCTCGCAATCGCCCTCAAGCCGGACGCAAGGCGCGTGCTGGTGCTGGGTCTAGGCGGCGGCGCCGTGACGAAGCGCTGGTGGCGGGACTACCCCGATATGACGATCGATACAGTCGAGATCGACCCGGCGGTTGTCGATGTCGCTCGACGCTACTTCGCGCTGCCCACCGACCCCCGCCTACGCGTATTCAACGAGGATGCGCGCCGCTTCGTGAAGCGCGCCAGCGGCACCTACGACATCGTGATCGTCGACTGTTACTACTCCGACTCGATTCCGGCGCATCTGACGACCTCGGAGTTCTTCGGCGAGGTCAAGGAACGGCTCGCGCCCGACGGTGTGGTCGCCTACAACGTGATCGGGGCGGTGAAGGGGGACGACAGCCGTCTATTCCGCAGCGTGTACCGCACCGTACTGGAGCAGTTCGGTCGCGAGTGGGTGTTCGGAATCGGGCTCGCCGAAGATGGCGCGGTGCGCGAACCGCGCAACATCATAGTGCTTGCGACAGACTCGGCGCTCAGCAATCAGACGCTACTTGCGCGGATTCGAAGTCGCGTGGGCGGCCGCGTGAAGGTCGCAGGATTCCCCGACTTCGCCGACGACATGTACACCTCGACGCCTGCGATGGCAGACGTCCCCGTGCTCACCGACGCCTATGCGCCGACCGACTCGCTCATCAAGGTCATGCCCTGATCTCTGTGGTGAGTTCGGGGCGACTCGCGGTCCATGTCACCGCGCTCGATTAGCATCCGGATAAGGTCTATATAGAAGAGCGGGTTGACGGCCGTGTGTATACTCGGCTGCAAAACCGCCGTCGCCGAAGGGGCGAGTCTCCACGTGAAGTTGGTCGTCTCCGAAAAGAACATCGCTGCCAAGAAGCTCGCCGAGATACTCGCGGTGGGCAAAGCGAAGTCCGACAAGGTCTACAACACTCCCGTCTATCACTTCCGCAGGGATGGTGAGGACTGGGTTTCGATCGGCCTGAAGGGCCATATCCTCGGCGTCGACTTCCCGCTGCAGCTGACCTACGACGGCTCGTGGACGGCGGTGTGGGAAGAGGGTTCGCCCACCAAGGTCGACATCCCCAAGACGCTTGGCACCCCGCCGTGGCCGAAGAAGAAGCCGTTCACTGCCGACGGTCTCGATCTCAAGAGCTGGAAGCTCGCATCGCTGCCTTACCTCGTTTGGGCACCGGTGGGCAAGGTTCCCGCGGAGCGTGAGATTATTCGCGCCCTAAAGAAGCTCGCGAAGGAAGCCGACGAGGTCGTGATCGCGACCGACTTCGACCGCGAAGGCGAACTCATCGGCAGCGACGCTCGCTCCATGGTGCTTTCGGCGAACAAGAGCGTGCCGATCAAGCGCGCCCGCTTCTCCGCGATTACCAAAGAAGAGCTCGAGCGTGCATTCGCTGAACTCGCGCCTGTCGACGACTGTCTGGCTCAGGCCGGCGAGTCACGCCAGGACATCGACCTCGTGTGGGGCGCCGTGCTTACGCGCTACCTGACGATGGCCAAGTTCGCCGGCTACGGAAACGTGCGCTCCGCAGGTCGCGTTCAGACGCCGACGCTGGCGCTGATCGTCGAGCGAGAGCGGGAGCGAGAGGCGTTCGTACCCGAGACCTACTGGCAGGTGAAGGCCGGTTTCGCGTGTTGTGGAGCTGACGCCGCCGAGTTCAGTGCCGGGCATGCCACCGATCGCTTCAAGGTCGAAGAAGAGGCACGCCGTGTGATGGCGGCCGTCGAGGGGGCGACATCGGGCACCGTGCGCGAGGTCGAGCGCAAGAAGCGCGTCGCGCAGCCGCCCACTCCGTTCAACACCACGGAGCTTCAGGCCGCTGCCGCCCGCGAAGGCCTCTCTCCGGCGCGCGCCATGCGCGTCGCTGAGACTCTCTATATGAATGGCTTCATCAGCTACCCGCGTGTGGACAACACCGTCTATCCCAAGTCGCTCGACCTTCGTGGCCTGCTGGGCACGCTCACGCAGGTCGCGGCGTACCGCGACTACGCGCAGCGCCTCCTTTCGGCAGGCGAGCTCAAGGCTACTCGCGGCAAGAAGGAGACGACCGACCACCCGCCGATCCACCCGACGGGCGCAGCCGATCCCGACAAGATGAAGCCCGAGGAGTTCAAGCTCTACAACCTCGTGGCGCGCCGCTTCATGGCAACGCTGTCGGGCCCGGCAACGATCGAGGGCACCAAGGTCACTGTCGACGTCAACAACGAGCCGTTCATCGCTCGCGGCGACGTCTTGCTGCAGCGCGGCTTCCGCGAGATCTACCCGTACGGCCTGAAGAGGGACGAGGAACTTCCCTCGCTTGCCGAAGGTGACGCAGTCGACTTCCTCGGTGCGGAGCTGTTCGAGAAGCAGACCGAGCCGACCTCTCGCTTCAGCGCAGGTACGCTCATCCAGGAGATGGAGAAGCGCGGCCTTGGCACCAAAGCAACCCGACACGCCATCATCGAGCGCCTGATCGACGTCTCATACGTCGAGGAGCTCGAGAAGGGCAAGGCGCTCGCACCCACGAACCGCGGGCGTGCGGTCATCGATGTCCTTACGGAGTTCGCGCCGCGCATCACGTCGCCCAGCATGACCGCCGAACTCGAAGCCGAGATGGACGACATCGCCAACGGGCGCTCGGTCAAGACCGAGGTCGTGGGCCACTCCCGCGAGATCCTGGGCAAGATTATGGATGAGCTCATTCCGCAGACCGAGGCGGTCGGCGAGAAGCTCAAGGCGGCTGGCGTCGAAGACGCGCGAGTGGGCGTCTGCCCCAAGTCGGGCCACGACCTGCTCGTGAAGAGCTCGCCCAAGACGCGCGGGCAGTTCGTCGGGTGTTCCGGCTGGCCGGACTGCGATGTCACCTACCCGCTGCCACAAGGCAAGATCGAGGCCGTCGACGAGGCGTGCCCGGTCTGTGGTACCCCACAGGTGCGCATCATCCAGTTTCGCCAGAAGCCGCTCGTGCGCTGCCTCGACCCACTTTGCGAGACCAATCACGAGCCGCAGATCGACGTCGGCGCGTGCCCCACGTGTAAGGAGCAGGGTCGCGAAGGCGGGCGCCTGCTGACCCAGCGCTCCAAGAACCTCAAGCGATTCGTGCGCTGCACCAACTACGACGAGTGCGGTCAGAGCTACCCGCTGCCTCAGCGCGGAGACATCAACCCGACCGATGAGGTCTGCGAGGGCTGCGGAGCACCGATGGTGGTCATCACGACCTCCAAGGGTCCGTGGAAGATCTGTATCGACCCCAACTGCCCCACCAAGGCTGATGACGCCAAGAAGAAGCCGGCCCGCGGTCGGACGGGCGCGCGGTCCAAGTCGAGCCG
>DASRYH010000036.1:0-10160 GCA_035687245.1 Coriobacteriia bacterium | reverse complement strand
TACGACTTCACCAACTCGTTGGACAGCGACACGGACCAAGTCGACATCTGGAGTGCCCCGTTCAATAAGGGCGATCAGATTGAACTCACGATCACAGCGGATGACGGGCAAGACATCATCTGCGAGATCCACGGTCCAGGCGCTTCCTACACCCTTCTCGCCGACGCTGAGTCGTATGGCTCGCCGGCGACGGTCTACTACACGGTCGAGACCGCCGGAACCTACTACTTCCGCACGTGGATCTACGAGGGCAGCAGCAACTACCGGCTGCAGTATGGCTTCCACAATGACGACAGTTTCCCAGGGGCGATCATCCCCGGCGAGTCTGTGAATGGGTTGCTGGACGACGCAACCGACGACCACGACATCTACCGCCTTGGCCTCGTGCCCGGTGACTGCGTCAGGGCGTTCACCGGTTACGACCTGAGCCTGCTAAGCATGGCGCTCTGGGGCCCGGGCGAGACCTCGTGGCCAGCTGCGGTTCCGCCCATCGCCACGGCCGACGCCGACGGAATGCTCCAGTACCGGGTCGAGACGGCAGGCACCTACAGTCTGGCCGAGTCGATCTACGGCGGTGCGACCGACTACTGGATCGACGCCTACGTCGAAAACGACAACAACCTGCCGGGCATCGCGTGGACGAGTCCGGTCAGCAACTCCTTGGACCAGCTCAGCGACTCGAACGATGTCTATCGAGTCTGGGTCGATGAGGGTCAGGCACTCACGGCGCAGATCACCACTCCGGACACGGGCCAGGACGTAGGGCTCTACGTCTACAACGAGAGCGCGAGCAGCATCACCGACCCGCCGGTTGCCACGACGCTCACCGGTGCCTACCCACGCAAGATCGGTCTTGTGGCGCCGAGCGACGGCTACTACTACATTCGCGCGAGCATCGTCGGGGGCGGCGCCGACTACACGCTGACGTGGGACGCATCTCCCGCCAGTTCGGTCAAAGGCAAGGTAACGACCACCAGCGGGGTCGCACTGTCCGGCGTGGGCGTCTCAGTCGCCGGCGGCGGCAGCGCCACCACCGGGGCCGATGGCGGGTACTCGATCGCGAACATGCTTCCGGGCACGCGCTCAGTGACGTTCTCGAAGGCGGGCTACGTGTCGCAGACGGTCAGCGTATCGGTGCCGAGCGGCGCGGCAGCAACCCGCGACATCGCCTTGGCGCGTACCACGGGCAGTATCGTCGGCAAGGTCACGTACCTCGGTGCGCCCCTCGCGGGCGTGATCGTCACGCTCCCGGGCGTCGCATCGACCACCACCGGTGCAGACGGCGGGTACGCAATCGATGGGCTGGCGCCCGGCTCCTATTCGGCGAGCTTCAGCAAGGACTTGTACGTCGCGAAGACGCTCCCTGTCACCGTAGTCGCGGACGCGGCTGCCGCCGGCTCCACTGAGATGGCCCGTGTCATCGCAAAGTCCACCATCGTGAAGAAGCCCGCCGCTTCATCGGTCACCTACAAGCGCAAGAAGGGCGTGGCGAAGTTCAAGCTCTCAGCGAGCTTCACAGGCTGGGGAGCAACTCCACTGGCAGGCCGCATCGTCTACCTGCAGACGTCCAAGAATGGCAAGACGGGTTGGAAGAACACCTACAAGCTCACAACTGGAGCCACCGGCGTTGCAAGCAAGTCGTTCAAGGTGAAGACGGCCAAGACCGTCTACTACCGCTGGTCGATTGGCGCGGGCGCTGAGATGAACTTCGCCAACAAGTCGAGCAAGACGAAGGTACGCGTGAAGTAGCCCTTCGCGCACTACGAATGTACTGCCGAAGGGTCGCCTCGCACAGGGCGGCCCTTCGCTCATCGACCGTGCTGGCGTGCTTCGCGTAGAATCGGGAAGCTGTTCACAAGTTGAAAGCCACCCTGCATGAAAGGCGTGTTCGAAGCCCATGAGCGAGATGTCGAGTTCGTACGATCCCAACGCAGTCGAAGGTCCCATCTTTGAGTCCTGGGTGGCCGGCAACTACTTCGGCAGCGAGATCGTAGATGGAGTACGCCCGTACTCGGTCGTCATCCCGCCGCCCAACGTCACGGGCTCGCTTCACATGGGCCACGCGCTCAACAACACCATCCAAGACGTCGTCATTCGCCGAATCCGCATGACCGGCCGCCCCGCGCGCTGGGTCGTGGGTACCGACCACGCCGGAATCGCCACGCAGAACAAGGTCGAGCAGAAGCTCACCGCCGAAGGCCTGTCGCGCTACGACCTGGGCCGCGAGAAGTTCGTCGAGGCCTGCTGGGAGTGGAAGGCCGAGTACGGCTCCACGATCATCAACCAGCTCAAGGCGATGGGCTGCTCGTGCGACTACGACGACATCTGGTTCACGATGGACCCGAGCTACCAGAAGGCCGTGCGTAGGGTATTCGTGGACTGGTTCGACGCGGGCCTGATCTATCGGGGCAAGCGCATCATCAACTGGTGCCCGCGCTGCACGACCGCTCTCTCTGACATCGAGGTTGAGCACGAAGACGTCGACAGCCACCTGTGGCACCTGCGCTACCCGCTCAAGGAGCCGGTTGCCGGCATCGACCACGTCATCGTCGCCACTACGCGTCCGGAGACGATGCTTGGCGACACGTGCGTCGCAGTGCACCCCGAAGACGAGCGCTACAAAGACCTCATCGGCGCTACCGTCGTACTCCCGCTCATTGGCCGCGAGATCCCCATCGTCGCCGACGACTACGTCGATCCGAGCTTCGGCACGGGCGCGGTCAAGGTCACGCCGGCACACGACCCCAACGACTTCGAGATCGGCGAGCGCCACGACTGCGCCAAGATCAACGTCATGAACGCGGACGCCACCATCTCTGGGGAGGGTGGCGCCTACGCAGGCCTCGATCGGTACGAAGCCCGCAAGCGCATCATCGCCGACCTCGAGGCGGCTGGCCTGCTGGTGGGTATCGACGATCATGTCCACTCCGTCGGGCACTGCTACCGCTGCCATACGGTCATCGAGCCGTGGCTGTCGGACCAGTGGTTCGTCGACATGAAGCCGCTCGCCGCACCCGCGATAGATGCAGTGCGCGACGGTCGCGTGACCTTCCACCCGAAGCGCTGGGAGAACGTCTACTTCCACTGGATGGAAAACATCCGTGACTGGTGCATCTCGCGCCAGCTTTGGTGGGGCCACCGCATCCCGGTCTTCTACTGCGATGCGTGCGGCAACATGGAGGCCGCTCTCGATGACATCACCACGTGTTCGAAGTGCGGCAGCTCCTCGATCCGCCAGGACGAGGACGTTCTCGACACCTGGTTCTCGTCGCAGCTGTGGCCGTTTGCGACCTTCGGCTGGCCCGAGCCTGACCCGCGCGTGGACTACTTCTACCCGACTGCGATGCTATCGACCGCCCGCGACATCCTGTTCTTGTGGGTCGCGCGCATGATCATGAGCGGCATGTACTTCAACGAAGGGCAGATTCCCTTCGATGACGTCATCATTCACCCCACGGTCTTCAACGCCGAAGGCAAGCGGATGAGCAAGTCGCTCGGCACTGGCGTGGACCCGCTCGACCTGATGGACCACTACGGCGCCGACGGCATGCGCTTCGGCCTCATGCTGCAGGTGACCGGCGCGCAAGACCTCAAGTTCTCAGAAGAGAAGCTCGTCTCGAGCCGCAACTTCGCCAACAAGATCTGGAACGCGAGTCGGTTCGTGCTGATGAACCTCGAAGGCTATGAGCCCGGCGAACCTGTCGCAAACACGGTGGCCGACCGATGGATCCTCTCGCGGCTCGCTGACCTTTCGGCGCGCGTGAGCGAGGGTCTGGACACCTACGAGTTCGGCGAGGTCGCCCGCCTGCTCTACGACTTCTTCTGGAGCGAGTTCTGTGACTGGTACATCGAGCTCTCCAAGGCGCGCCTGAATTGCGGCGACGCGGCCTCGCGCCTCGCCGTCCAGCGCAACCTCGTCTTCGTGCTGGATCGCGCACTGCGCCTGTTGCACCCGATCATGCCGTTTGTGACCGAGGAGATCTGGCGCAACCTGCCGCTTCCCGAATCGGAGCGCGCTGCATCCCTCATGATCGCGGCCTGGCCCGACCCGGCCGAGCTCGCCGGCTTCGTCGACGAGGGCGCCGAGCGAAGCGTCTCGCGTCTCATCGAAGTCGTGAGTGGCATCCGCGGCGTGCGCGCACGCTACCAGCTGCCGCCCAAGCAGCAGCTCGAGGTCGTCTTCAAGACCGCCGGCGACGCCGAACGCGAGTGGGTCGAGTCGGAGTTCGCGGCGATGGCCAGGCTCGCGGGAGTCGGCAGCTTCGAAGCGGGCGTGGGCGTGGACAAGCCGGCACATTCGGCGACCGTCATCGCCTCGGGACTCGAGGTCTACGTACCGCTTGAGGGGCTTGTGGACTTCGATGCGGAGGCCGCTCGCCTTGCCAAGGAGCGCGACAGGCTCTCTGGGGACTTGGGTAAGCTCGAGAAGAAGCTGTCTAACGAAGGCTTCCTGGCGAAAGCAGCCTCAGAGATCATCGAGAAGGACCGCGCTCGCGCGGCCGAGCTCGCCGAGGCGCTTGCTCTCGTCGAGGCCCAGCTGGCCGACTTGTCCTAGAGGAGGCGCAAGCGTGAGCGCCCGCAGCTACGACGAATCGCTCGTGGCGCTTCGGCGCGCGCTGGCTTTCGGCATAAACCCCTCGCTCGATGGCGTGACCGAGCTGTGCGAAGAGCTGGGCAGGCCGCAGGACGCATTCTCGGTCGTGCAGATCACCGGCACGAACGGCAAGACCTCCACTGCGCGCATGACGCACGCGCTGCTGCGCGCCGAAGGCCTCGTAGCGGGGCTCTACACGAGCCCCGAGCTGGAGCGCTACCCCGAGCGCATGCAGGTGGGGGAGGCGCCGGTCACCGACGAGCAGTTCGCCGAAGCGGTCTCGGCCGCGCTCGACGCCGCCGAGATGTTGAGGCCCGGCACCTTGGGCGAGACGGCGGGCTTCACCGAGTTCGAGCTACTCACAGCGGCGTGCCTGTGGCTCTTCCGCGAGCTCGGCGTCCAGATCGCGGTGCTCGAGGTGGGGCTTGGAGGCCGGTGGGACGCGACGAGTGTGGCAACCCCAGCCGTTGCGGTCATCACCGGAGTCGGGCTCGACCACACCGGCATCCTTGGCGACACGCTCGGGGCTATTGCATCTGAGAAGGCCGCGATCATTCGGCCGGGAGCGATACCGGTGCTTGGCCCGGGCACTCGTGGCCGCGACGCAGTCTTTCTTGCGCGCGCAGGCGTCATGGGCACGCAGGCCAGAGCGGTACGCGAGATCACTACCGAGACCCCTGTGGCAGAGGCACTTACCGTGCGCTACGAGCTGTTGGCGCACCCGGCGGCACCGGAGGGCTCGAGCATCGTCACGGTTCGGGGAGTCGAGGCGGGCTACGGTTCGCTTGCCGTGAATGCGCCGTCATATCAGGCCGCCAACGTCGCCACCGCGATCGCTGCGGCTGAGGCCGCAATCGGCCGTGCTCTCGATGCGACTGCTGCGCGCCAGACGCTGCGAGCACTCGCGCTGCCCGGCCGCTTCGAAATCGTCGCGCGCAACCCGTTCGTAGTCGTGGACGGCTCGCACAACCCCCAGGCCGCAGGTGTACTTGCGGGCGCCATCGACGAGGCATGGCCAGTTGCGGCCGCCCGCCCCACGATCCTGCTCGGCGTGCTCGCCGACAAGGACGCGCGCGGCATCGTCGCCGCGCTCACGGCGACCGCGTGCCGCTTCGCGGTCACGGCCCCCGACTCTCCGCGCGCGCTCGCTGCCACGACGCTGGAAGCCGTCGTGATCGAGGCCACCGGCGTGGAGCCGCTCGTCTTCGGCGACCTGGCTTCGGCAATTGACGCCTTGGCGAGCGCCGGCGACCTCGTTGTGACCGGCTCGCTGACTACCGCAGGGCAGGCGCGCAAGCTGATTCGCGAATCGATGCGGTAACGCTTGGCGCCGAAAGCGCAGATGAACGTGACTGTGAAATGCTAGAATCCGTCCCGTACGCGCGCGCGGCGCGCGCCTCTTTATGAAGGGACGTCGATGGGCGAGCTGCTCCAACCGATAGTGACCAACCCGGCATTCATCTTCGCGCGCCAGGTGCTGGTCCTCTTCTTCATCGTCTTCGATGTCGCACTCATCTTCTGGACCTATCGCGATGCCGCACGGCGTGGCGCGATGGCGTGGCTGTGGTCGCTCGCAGCGCTCCTGTTCCCCGTGGCTGGCTGGATGATCTACCTGGTGGTACGCCCGCCGGAGTTCGCTGACGACGTACGCGAGCGCGACTTGGAGATTCGTGCGAAGGAAGTTGCACTCGCGCGTGACTACGAGACCTGCCCGGCCTGCTACAAGCCGGTCGAGAGGGACTTCCTGATCTGCCCGAACTGTATGAAGAAGCTCAAGAAGCCGTGCATCGAGTGCGGCAAAGCACTCAAGCTCAGCTGGGCTGTGTGCCCTTACTGCAGGACTAAGCAGCAATAACGTCAGTCGCCACGTGACGAGCTGACGCCAAGAGCCGCCCCGCCGTATGCGGGGCGGTTGCGCTATCGACAAGGAGTCGAGAGACATGCCAGACATCCAGATCAGCCTCCCGGACGGCAGCGAGAAGCAAGTTCCCGAGGGCGCGACCATCCTCGACGTCGCTGCCTCGATCGGGCCGCGCCTCGCGCAGGCAGCCGTCGCCGGCAAGGTCGACGGCAAGCTGGTGGACGTCAACACGGTCGTCACCGATGGCGCAGGCATCGAGATCATCACCGACAAGTCGCCCGAGGCGCTCGACATCCTCCGGCACTCTACGGCTCATATCATGGCCGAGGCGGTCAAAGAGCTCTTCCCGATGGCGAAGTTCGGCATCGGCCCGTCGATCGAAGACGGCTTCTACTACGACATGGAGATCGGCCGCAGCTTCACTCCCGAGGACCTCATCGCCATCGAGGAGCGGATGCGCCAGATCATCGCCGAAGACAAGCCGTTCAAGCGAACCGTTCTGGACAAGCTCGAGGCGACCGACGCCTTTGAGGAGCAGCCCTTCAAGCAGGAGCTTATCGCCGAGCTGCCCGAGGGCGAGACCATCACCACCTACACGCAGGGCTTCTTCACCGACCTGTGCCGCGGTCCGCACATCCCGTCGACCGCCAAGGCCGGTGCGTTCAAGCTCACGAAGATCGCCGGCGCGTACTGGCGTGGCGACTCCGACCGCCCGATGCTGCAGCGCATCTACGGCACCGTGTGGTTCTCCCAGAAGGACCTGGACGCCTACCTCACCCGCATCGAAGAGGCCGAGCGCCGCGACCACCGCAAACTCGGCCGTGAGCTCGACCTGTTCAGCTTCCACGAGGTAGCCGGTGTCGGCCTGCCGCTCTACCACCCGAAGGGCGCTCGCACGCTCAGGCTCATGCAGGAGTGGCTGCGCGGCGTGCTCTACGAGCGCGGCTACGAAGAGGCCATCACGCCCCACATCTACAAGACCGACGTGTGGAAGATCAGCGGGCACTACGACTTCTACGGCGAGAACATGTACTTCTTCAACATCGACGAAGGGGACGGCAAGGTCGCCGAGTACGCGGTCAAGCCCATGAACTGCCCCGGCCACGTCCTGATCTTCGACAACGACCTGCGCAGCTACCGCGATCTGCCGATGCGCATCTCCGAATTCGGCACGGTCTATCGCCACGAGATGTCAGGCGTCGTACACGGCCTCATGCGTGCGCGCGGCTTCACCCAGGACGACGCGCACATCTTCTGCACCGCGGAGCAGGTCCACGATGAGGTTGTCGGCATGCTCGACCTCGTCGACTACGTGATGGGCGTCTTCGGCTTCGAGTACTCTGCCGAAGTCTCCACCCGTCCCGAGAAGTCGATCGGCGAGGACAAGGACTGGGAGCTCGCCACGAACGCACTGATCAAGACGCTTGAGGAGCGCGGCATCGACTTCGAGATCAACGAGGGCGACGGCGCCTTCTACGGGCCGAAGATCGACATCAAGCTCCGTGACGCGATCGGTCGTACCTGGCAGTGCTCCACGATTCAGGTCGACTTCAACTTCCCCGCTCGTTTCGGCCTCACGTATCGCACCGATGACAACTCCGAGGCGACGCCGTTCATGCTGCACCGCACCATCCTGGGTTCAATGGAGCGCTTCTTCGGCATCCTCATCGAGCACTACGCGGGCGCATTCCCCTCATGGCTGGCGCCGATCCAGGCCGTGATCATCCCGATCTCGGACCGCCACCTCGAGCACTCTCGTGAGCTTGCGAAGCGCCTGTCGTCGCAGAAGGTGCGCGTCGAGGTCTACGACCAGAACGAGCCGATGCGCGTGAAGATCGCAAAGGCCCAGCAGCAGAAGGTGCCCTACATGCTCGTCGTGGGCGACAAGGAGATCGAGACCGATACCGTCGGCGTGCGCGAGCGCACCGAGGGTGACATCGGTGCGATGGCCGTCGACGCCTTCGCCGAGCGGGTGCTCTCAGAGAAGCCTTAAAGCGGCTATGGCCAAGGGTGCCGGTCGAGACGAGTCAATTGACGCCCTGAAGTTCTACGCCATGGGCCTAGTCGTGATGATGCACGAGTTCAACCTCGTGCCCGCGTTCAAGCGGCTTCCGCACGCGTCCACGGTCGTCGACGTTCTGTGGGCGTTCTCCATGCCGCTGTTCGCGTTGCTGTCAGGTCTGGTGCTGTGGGGGCGCGAGGGTCACCACCCGGTGCGCTTCCTGTGGCGCAAGGCTCAGGCGCTCGTCGTGCCCTACATCGTATGGATCTCGCTGGAGCTGCCAATTCGGCAGTTCGTCTTCCACATGAAGGGCTACGAACCGAGCGACTGGCTGCCGCGTCTGGCGTGGGCGCTCATCGACGTGAGCCGCGGCATCCAGATGTGGTTCCTCATCGCGCTCTTCTGGGTCTTCGTTGTGTTCGTGCTGTTGCGCCTCGTCAGCACGTCGCGTTGGTGGCTTGCGGCGACCGCCGTAGCTCTCTCTCAGGTTCCGCGCTTCTGGCCCGATGCGCCGTGGACCGTCTCGAAGGTCTGCTGGCTCTATCTCTTCCTCGTCATCGGATACTTGATCGCGTCGGAGCGCGAGCGTCTGAGCCCATTCGCGTGGCCTGCGATGATAGCGGGCTTTATCGCTTTCCCGGTGTTCGTCGCGTTCGATGCATCGGTACCCAAGGAGCTCACAGCACTCGCCGGTATCGGTGCTTCATGGGCGGTCTACCGGGTCTTGCCCAAGCGGAGCGTCGCAATCCAAGCACACTGGGGACGGCTGAGTCTCGGCATCTACGGTGCGCAGATGCTCGTGCTGCCATTCCTCGTATTCGGCGATGGCTATCTGGGTGTCGCGCTGTCGTGGTCGGCGACGATGGCGGCGTGTGTGGTCATCAGCCTGCTGCTCGAGCGCTGGGCGCCCACCCGGGCGGTGCTGCTGGGGCAGTGGCCGAGACCGAAGCCCCGGGCCGAAGCTGCCGCCACAGCTTAGTCGCACTGATCTCGGAGCCAGTCGCCCCTTCGCCAGCAGAAGTGCCAGACGCTATCATGCCAGTCATGTTTATCCAGACGACACGACCCCTGATACGTGCTGCGTTCTGTGTTGTGCTGCTCGTCGGCGCGCTCACCCTGGGCGGGTGCACCGCTCCAAGACCCTCGTCGACCGCGGGCGTGAGCACCGAGCCTGTGACGCCCGCTCGCCCCGCAGAGCCTGATCTGGCCACGCCGGAGGACGCGGTGCGGTCCTACCTGGACTGGACGTCATTCGGCTACGCGATGGCCAACTCCGAGATTGCCACGATGACGATGACGCCGGACGAGGAGGTGCGGGTCAACTCCTACGTGCAGCTCAATAAGGAGCGCAACCGCACCATCGACCAGAAGCTGACCGCGTTCGAGTGGCGTGGCAAGCCCAGCGGCGAGCACACGGTGACGCTCGGTGCGATCGAGCAATGGCGCTACCGCTACGTTTCAATCGACAAGCGCGAGCCCGGGCCATATGCGACGGCCAGCTACGTCACCACCTACACCGTGGTCAAGACCGACGGCGACTGGCTTGTCGACTCCGTTGAGGCGTCGGCGACGACGGCCGTGAAGTAGATGCTTCGCCGCGCACTGCGCTTCCTCGAGTCCCCGCGCCTCGCAATCGTGCTGCTCGTCTACTTGGCCTCGGCTTCGGCCATCGCAACCATGGCAGCGCAAGGCGCGCAGCGCTC
>DASRYH010000035.1:0-11746 GCA_035687245.1 Coriobacteriia bacterium | reverse complement strand
CCAAGTACCGCCGCGGGTAGAAGCTGCAACTCCCTAGACCTCCATAACGACCGGAATGATCATCGGTCGACGTCGAATGCGCTCCCACAGAAGCTGCGAAACCGACTCGCGCACGGCGCGGCGGATGACACTCTGGTCGGTGGCACCCTCGCGGCCCGTCTTCGCAAGCGTCTTGGCTACACGCGCACGCAGTTCTTCGGCGAGCCCGTCGGTCTCGTCGAAGGCGATGCCACGCGTGACGATCTCGGCCTCCCCTACCTGGACACCGGTAGAGCCGTCCACCACTGCAACGATGGAGATCAGGCCGTCTTCGGCCATGTGTTGGCGGTCGCGGATGACGACCTGCCCGATATCGCCGTAGGAGACGCCGTCCACGTAGACGACGCCGCTCTCAACACGCTCGGAGACGTGTGCGCCTTCTCCGTCGATCTCTAGGCAGTCGCCGTTGTCGAGAACGAAGATGTACTCACGCGGGACGCCGACAGCCTCAGCGAGCAGCCTGTGCGCAGCCAGATGGCGCGTTTCACCGTGAATCGGCATGAAGTACTCGGGCTGCGTGAGGTTCAACATCAACTTGAGGTCCTCTGACGCGGCGTGACCTGAGACATGAACCTCAGCTGAACCCTTGTGCATCACGCTCGCGCCAGCCTTGGCAAGGCGGTTGATGACGCGCGAAACGGCCTTCTCGTTGCCCGGCACCGGCGAAGCGGAGATGACGACGGTGTCGCCCTCTTCGATCGACACGGTGCGGTGATCGCCGTTCGCCATGCGAGCGAGCGCCGACAGGGGCTCGCCCTGGCTGCCCGTGCAGAGTACGACTACCTTCTCGGGCGGCAGACCGTTGGTCTCGTAGGCGTCGAGGATGTTCTCGTCGTCGATCGTGAGGTAGCCCAGCTCGCGGGCGATCTTGGTGTTCTGCACCATGGAACGGCCGGTGACGACGACCTTTCGGCCATTCTGGACGGCTGCATCGCACACCTGCTGAAGGCGGTGGATGTGACTCGCAAACGAGGCGACGATCACGCGCTGCTCAGCGTCGCTTATGAGGCGTCGGAGCGTCTTGCCCACTTCGGCCTCTGAGCGGGTCGTGCCTTGAGTCTCCGCGTTGGTAGAGTCCGACATCAGCAGCATGACGCCCTGCTTGCCGAACTTCGTGAGCGCGCCGTAGTCGGTCAGCCTGCCATCGATAGGCGTCTGGTCGAGCTTGAAGTCACCCGTGTGCAGCACGTTACCGACCGGCGTACGGACGAAGACGCCGACGCCGTCAGGGATCGAGTGGTTGACGGCGAAGAAGTCGAGGCCGAAGACGCCCAGCGTGCAGTGGCCGCTCGCGCGAACCTCCCGCAACTTCGTCTTCTTGAGCTTGTGCTCTTCGAGCTTGCCCTTGATGAGTCCGAGGGTGAGCTTGGTGCCTAGGATCGGCACAGGAATGCCGAGATCCTTGAGCAGGTACGGCAGAGCACCGGTGTGGTCCTCGTGGCCGTGAGTGATGACGATGCCGCGCAGCTTCTCCTTGCGCTTCACGATGTAGCTGTAGTCGGGCAGGATCAGGTCGATGCCCGGGTGGTCGTCGTCTGGGAACATGATTCCGGCGTCGATGACGATCATGTCGTCACCGTACTCGAGAACGGTCATGTTCTTACCGATCTCGTCTAGCCCACCGAGTGGAATTACCCGCAAGCGGGTCTGCTTCTTCGACATATGTGGAGTTTCGGGCTCCCTTCGCACGCGTTTCGGCGCGTGTACGTTTAGGACAGGACCCCGACGTGGCGCATGATGCGCTCGAGCTCAGCGACCAGCTCGGGGGCGGGCTCTACAAGCGGGAGCCTCACGCCACCGACCGGGAAGCCCTGCAGCTCAAGGGCCTTCTTGACCATGATCGGGTTAGCCGTCAGGAAGATCGCCTTCATGAGCGGCAGCAGTTCGATGTGAATGCGCAGAGCGCGCGTGTGATCGCCGGCGGCCTGCGCCGCGATCATCTCCTTGAACCGTGGGCCTGCGATGTGGCTGACAACGGAGATGACTCCGCTGCCCCCCATGCCCATCATCGGCAGGGTCAGCTCGTCGTCGCCGGAGAGCACCTCGAAGCCCTTCGGAGCGGCGTCAAGGATGGCAGATACCTGCGACAGGTCCGCGTTGGCCTGCTTGAGGGCGACTACGTTCTCGCAGTCGGTGGCGATGCGAACAACCGTCTCGGGCTCCATGTTGATGACACAGCGGCCAGGGATGTTGTAGAGGATCACAGGGACGTCAACCGCACCGGCGATCGAGCAGAAGTGGCGGTACAGACCCTCCTGCGGCGGCTTGTTGTAGTACGGGACGACCGCCATGATCGCGTCCACGCCCAGGTCGACGACCTGCTTGGCGAACTCAACAGAGTCGTCAGTGCAGTTGTCGCCGGCGTTAGCGATGACGGGGACACGACCGCCAACGGCGTCGATCACTGCGCGGAAGAGGTCCATCTTCTGATCGTAGAAGACCGTGGGGCTCTCGCCCGTTGTGCCACACACCACGAGGGCGTCGCTGCCCTCGTTGATGAGCTTGTCGGCGAGCTGGGCGGCGCGATCGAGGTCCAACGAGAGGTCTTCGCCAAACGGCGTGACCATAGCGGTGATCATCCGACCGAAGCGCGGAGTCGTCATTGTGGTTCTTCAGCCCCTCGAGATAAGCCCGCGCGTCAAGCACGAGCGTGTTCGCAACTACCCGCATATTGTGACATACCCAGCAGCGCGCGAGCGGCTCGCGCCGGGCAGCGTTAACAAGCCGTCGAACTGCGGGTTCTCTTGCCGAAAGGGTGCGTGCAGAAGCCTAGTTCGCGAGTTCAAACCCATCGTGTAGCGCCTGAACCGCAACGGGAGCATCGGCTTCGGCGACGAGGACGGCAATCGTGGTGTGCGAGTCGGCAGTCTGGATGACGTTCACGCCGGCTTCCGCGAGCAGCTCTGCCATGCGGGCCATCACTCCGGGGACGCCATGCATGCCTGCGCCAACGAGGGTGACTTTGGCGAGGTCTTCCGTCACGCGGTGAGTCAGGCCTAGTCCGGTGAGAACGGCGCTTGCGTCTGCAAGTGCGCTCTCTGCCACGGCGAAGATGAGTATCTCCCCCACCGGTGTGAACATATCGAGCGACACGCCAGCGTCGGCCATCGCGCGGTAGACACGAGTCTGAGCTGCCATGTTCTCCGCAGAGCCTTCTGCGGCCGGCAGCGCCACACGCACGCGGGCGATGCCTGCCGTGTGGGTCACCGCGGTTGCCACGCTGGCCGGGCGGTATCCGGCGATGTCGGCCACGGTTGTGCCTGGGTGGTCCGTGTAGGTGTTCTTGACCTTCACCGCGAGCCCGCTGGAGAGCGCAAGTTCGGCCGCCGGAGTGTGAACCACGCGGCTACCGGCCTTCGCCATCTGGAAGAGCTCGTCGGCGCTGATGGTCTCGAGGACTTCGGCGCCCTCGCAGGAGCGCGGATCGGCCGTCATGACGCCATCGACGTCGGTGTAGATTTCGACCTCACGGGCATCGAGGGCAACACCCAGCGCGCACGCGGTTGTGTCGGAGCCGCCTCGTCCGAGCGTCGTGAGGCGCCCATCTTCGGCGATTCCTTGGAAGCCGCAGACGACCGGCACCTCGCCGCGCGAGATGGCCGCCACGAGCGGACCGGTGTGGACTTCGGTGATAGCGGCCTCGCCGGCGACGCCGTCGGTGCAGATGCCAGCCTCGGGACCGGTGAACGCGGCTGCGGCGATGCCCGCGGCGCGAAGCTCGTGGGCGACCACGATTGCGCTGATGACCTCGCCGACGCTTGCAAGCAGGTCGTTCTCGCGCGCATCGGCGGGCAGGCCTTCTACCAGGGACAACAGCGTGTCCGTGGCGTAGGGCGCGCCCTTTCGGCCCATCGCGCTCACCACGACAACCGGCGCGAGCCCGGCTTCGAGAGAGGCGCTCACGCGGGCGGCGATGGCGCTTCGGCCTTCGCTCGAGGCGACAGACGTGCCCCCGAACTTCATGACGACGATCGGCTTGCTCTCCCCCACGCCTACTCGCCCATCAGCTTCTCGAGACCCACAACGAGTCCGGAGTGTTTGCCTACCTCACGGCAAGCGAGAACCACACCCGGCATGAAGCTCGTTCGGTCGATGGAGTCGTGGCGCAGTGAGAGGGTCTGGCCCTGCCCGCCGAAGAGTACTTCCTGATGCGCTACCAGACCCGGCAGGCGCACCGAGTGCACGCGGACCTCGTCGACTACGGCACCGCGGGCGCCGTCCATGCCGTCGAGCTCGGTCTCGTCGCCAGGCGCGGGCGGGACTTCGCTGCGAGCCGCGGCGATCATGCGCGCCGTACGGATGGCGGTGCCTGAGGGCGCGTCGGCCTTCTTGTCGTGGTGCAGCTCGATGACTTCGACATGCGGCATGAAGCGCGCAGCACGTTCGGCGAACTGCATCATCAGCACTGCGCCGATGGCGAAGTTGGGCGCAAAGAACAGGCAGGTCTTGGAGGGCGCTTCGGCAACAAGCTCAGCCAAACGCTCCTCGGACAAGCCTGTGGTGCCAAGCACGCAGTCAACTCCGGCCAAGAGCGCGGTACAGAGATTGCCTTCGACCGCGGAAGGATGCGTGAAGTCCACCATCACGTCGGGACGCACGTCAGCGATCGCTGCGGTGAGCGACGCTACGCACTCGATCGTGCCGCCAGCGCCGTCATCGACGAGCTTGCCAACCGCGTTCGGGTCGACTGCAGCCACGACCTGCATGCCTTCGGCAGCTGTGACGGCGCGAACGACCTCGGAGCCCATGCGTCCGGCGGCGCCGGTCACGAGTACGCGAATCATGTCGAGAACACTCCCTCTTCTAAGACGGGCGGTACGACGAGCTTAGCGAACGAGCGGCGCGAGCCTTTCCTCCGTGAACGGGCCGATGACTGCGAGCACCTTCTGACGAGTGAGGGCATCGGCGCTGACGCGCTTGATGTCGTCGATCGAGACGGCGGCAAAACGCTCCATGACCTCGTCTGCCGAAAGGATCTCGCCACCCGTGACCTCGTTCTTGCCCAGGCGCGTCATGCGCATGCGGGTGGACTCGAGGCCCAAGACGAGGTGTCCGGTGGCGGCCTGTCGCACGCGTTCGAGCTCCTCGCTCGTCACGCCGCCTTCGGCGATGCGCTCCATCTCGATGCGGATGAGCTTGAGAACCTCTTCAGCGTTGCTCGGACGGGTTCCGGCGTAGACCGCGAACTCGCCAGTGTCCTGGTAGAGCGCGGAGAACGAGTAGACGGAGTACGCCAAGCCGCGCTTCTCGCGAATCTCCTGGAAGAGGCGCGAACTCATGCCGCCGCCCAGCACGCCATCGAGCAGTGCGAGCGGGAAACGGTCCGGGTGATGTGCGTTCATGGTAGCGAGGCCGTAGCAGATATGCGCCTGCTCAGTCTCCTTCTCGAGAACGGCGATGCGGGCCTGGCCTGCGGCTTCAGCGACAGGGCGGACGCTGCGCGGGCCCTTCGGCAGGTCGGCGAGGAAGGACTCGGCGAGCTTGACGAGCGCGTCGTGATCGACGTTGCCGGCGGCTGCGACTACGCAGTTGCCAGAGAGGTAGTGCTTCTGGCGAAACGAGACCGACTGCAGGTGGTCGAACTGGCCCACCGTCTCGCGGCTACCAAGAATCGGCAGACCAATGGGGTGATCGGGCCACAGCGCATGGCTGAAGATCTCGTGGATGCGATCGTCGGGCGTGTCTTCCATGCGCGCGATCTCTTCGATGACGACCTCGCGCTCGCTCGTGCAAGACTCGTCATCCAGATTCGCAGCCACCACCATGTCAGCCAACAGCTCGAACGCGATAGGGAGGTTCTCGTCGACGAAGCGGGAGTAATAACAGGTGTACTCCTTCGACGTGAAGGCGTTGAGCTCCGCGCCCAGCTGGTCGAAGGCCTCGGATACCTCCTGAGCGCTCCGGCTGGGCGTGCCCTTGAACATCATGTGCTCCATGAAGTGCGACATCCCGGCCTCAGCCGAGTTCTCGTCGCGGCTTCCCACGGAAAACCAAATGCCCAGAGCCACCGAGCGAACGGAATCCATGGGCTCAGACATCACGGTGATGCCGTTGTCGAGCACTGTCTTGCGATAGAACATCGAAGCCCCCTGACGGGTCGGGGAAGAAGTCACAGCGAAGCGGGCGCTCCGAAATGCGCCGCTAGGACTAGGGTACCCGAAACTGGGGTTAGCCGAAGGGGCGGCGGGCCCAGCTAGTGCGCAACTACAGCTTCTTCTTGCACCCGGTCCAGCGAGTGGCATAACCGTTCGCTTCGTACAACGAGACCGCGGCCTCGCGCTCAGACTCGGTCAGCAAGATGATCTGGTTGCAGCCGCGCTCACGTGCGGCAACCTCAAGTGCCGCGAGCAGGGCACTAGCTATACCGCGTCGCCGGTGATCTTCGGCAACCACCATGTCCTCAACGACCATATACGTGTCGTAGCCCCCGTACAGGCCGTGGCAGATGGCCCCAGTGGCGGTACCCACGCACTCGCCGTCCACCCTCGCAGCCAAGATGACGTGGTCGGGGTCGTCAGCGAGCGCCTCCAGCGTTCGCGCCATCGACTCCACATCTGAGCTCTCGCCCCAGAAGTACACGTGGAGCTTCCCGATCGCCGAAAGGTCGGACGTCGTTGCTCTTCCTATCTGCAAAGCGCCTCCATGGAATCCCCGGCACGTGATCGAGTGGCTTGCCGCTGGTGCGGGCTGCAGGAATGGCTCGTACATCATCAGCGCGTGGTTTGCCGCGACGAGTCGCTCAACCGTGGTCTCGCCTTGGCTTTCCAAACGCCACAGTTCGTTGTGCCGCACGTACACACCGGGCCCTTCATGGGAGATGCGGTGGGCTCGTTCTTCAATTTGGTACTGGACCAAGGACTCATGATCTGAGGTCCAGCTACCCGTCAGGAAATCATCGCCGACATTCACGGTTAGCCGAAAGGTCGCCGTGGTGGGGTTGACGATCTGCAGGTCCAGCGCGGGCCAGGCACACGTAGCACCGCTGCCGAAGGGCTGCGTGCGGCTGCTATCCGGGAATACGTCGTAGCTGTGTCTCCATCGCTCCACGACCTCCAGCGGCGTATGCAGCGTCATCCAGTACAGCAAGTTCGTCATCTGACACAGGCCGCCACCCACTCCGACGCCGATGCGGCCATGCGAGATGACGAGCCCATCGACGTAGCCTTTGGCGTACGTGGGATTGCCCACGAGGTGCCAGAACGAGAGTCGTTGGCCCGGCCGCAGGACGACTTCGTTGAGCTGCGTCGCCGCGAGCCGGAGGTTCACGATCTTGCTATGCTGCAGCTGTGGGTCGACGCCTGCAAGTTGTCGGACCAACGGGCTTCGGTGCGTTGCCACGACGTAGTCCAGCTCCGACGGACTGCTTCCGCGGGTGAGCTCGGAGCGTACGGCAAACCATTGAGCCTGACGGCGGGCACGACGGGCTGCGGCGCCTACGAACCCTCGCACGGTCATACCCGCCTTGTTACCTGCAGTCGGCTGCATCGTGTCCATGCGCCTCGTCTGAACTCGTCGCCGGGACTATCACGTGCGTGCGAGCAGCCGTTGCGGGCGAGGACCCGAGACTACCTGTTGCTGGTCTCCTCGGACGCGGCTTGTAGCCGTCTTGCCATCAGCAGATCGTGTTGAACGTCAGTGCCCAGCACGAACTCCTGCTCGCCAACCACGCTGAAGCCCTTGCGCTCGTAGAAGCCGATGGCGTGATCGTTGCGCTCCCACACATCGAGCCAGACAACGTCGCAGTGGCGCGTGACAGCGTGGCTCAAGCAGGCATGCATCAGCGCACTCCCGACTCCGTGCCCGATCCACGGCCTGTCGGAGTAGAAGCGCACTATCTCGATTGGACTCGTGCCAGCGATGCAGGGCGGAGCCGCGCCCAGCCGAAGTTTCGCGTATCCGACCGGTGCACCCTCGACGGCAGCGATGAGGAAGATCGTCCCAGGTTCGGCGAGTTCTCGTGACTGTATTGCTTCAGAGAAGGCGCCGGCGAGATAGGCGTCCATATCGGCCTGAGTGTTGTCAGGACCGAACGTCTCGCGGAAGGTGCGTGCACCGAGTTCTGCCAGAACCGCGGCGTCATCTGCGGTGGCCTTTCGGATGCTGATGTCCGCGGACTCCACAGCACGTCCCCTTCGGCAACAGGCGGGTGTGACGAATGACGATGCAGGTTGACGGGTTGATTCTAACTGTCTGACGGCGTCTCGTGCTCGTCGCCGGCTGGCGTCGCTGCCGCACGAGCTTGGTCCCGCGCATCCTGCAGCACTTCGGCAGGAATCATGCGCAGGGCCAGCCAGAGGCCGAGGGGCACGATGAGCACGTCGTCGAGGTATCCGAGTACCGGTATGAAGTCGGGAATGAGATCGATGGGGCTCAGCGCGTATGCCACGGCCGCGCCGCCGATCACACGCGCGACCTTCGGCGTGCGCGGATCGCGAACCGCAAGGTAGATCGCGTGCGCTTCTTGTTTGAGGATCCGAGTGCGGTCCTTGAGCGACACCCAAGCTCCTGTCTTCGAATCGCCCCGGGCAGCAGGCCCAGTACAAGAGTGAGTGTAGTGCAGCCGAGCAAGCGAAAGACGGCGGCCACTCCACCGCCAGCCTCCGCTACTATTGTGATTCGCGTGGCCCGGCGAATGGTACCGGTGGCAGTATTCGTACCTCGTATCAGAGCGGAAGTGAGCATAGGAATGCAGCGGGAGATGCGGCGCAAGCGTCAAGCCCTGAGTGAGGCGGAGAGCCTCACGACGCTCCAGGAAGCCACCGCGGGTGTGCTTGCCGTCGACGGCGACGAGGGCTACCCCTACGCTGTCCCGCTCAGCTACGCCTACGAGGACGGGAAGCTCTACTTCCATTCGGCGAAGACGGGCCACAAGCTCGACGCCATCGCGCGCAACGACAAGGCGTCGTTCTGCGTGATCGCCGAGGATCACATCATCCAGGAGACGTTTACGACCCACTTCCGCAGCGCGATTGCCTTCGGTCGCGTGCGCGTGCTGACCGACCCGGCTGAGCGGCGACATGGCCTGATGTGCCTTGCCCAGAAGTACTCACCGGACTTCATCGCTCAGGCGGATTCGGAGATTGCCGGCGCGTTGGAACGAACGGCTGTCCTCGAGATGGACATCGAGGAAGTCACCGGCAAGGCCGCCATCGAGATCATCAAGCAGCGTGGCGGTGCGGCCGACTAGCGTTCAGCACTCGTTGCGTGTTGGGCGCCCGGCAACTGGGCACATTGTCCCTACTGACCCAGTTTCGGGAGGCTGCAGATGTCCATGGTCGTCGACTTCAAAGAAGTAACCACCGCAGGGCTTGAGAGTTCGCCAGTAGCCGAGGCCCTCGCGGGCTTGCGCGCGAACGAGGCCCGCTACTTCATGAACAAGTACAAGCATCCGTTCACCGTGGTGCCCGCTGCCGAAGGCAAGGACGCGCTGGATCGCGCGACGCGGATTCTCAAGGAAGAGCGCGACATCGTGATCGCATCCAAGCCCCTCGAGGTCTCGCGCTTTGTGGTCGAGAACATCGACTGGACCTACGTCTTCTACGAGAGTGGCCTGTCGATCAACGTGCTATACACGCTCGACAATCCCAAGAAGCGCGCGGTGGGCTTCAAGCTCTCGGAGGGTATGGACGTGCCTGAGGAGCTTGGGAAGTTCAAGTTCGCGCGGCAGAAGTCCAAGCTCGCCGGCACGATTCGAGGGTCGTTCTTCGTGATCAAGGGCGAGTACTAGCCCGCCGCGAGAGCACTGCAACCGCAAGACTTGACGCAACCATGACCAGCGCCACGGGCGCCCATATTGCGCGCTCACCGGCGCTCGAAGTGATCGTGTTGAGCACGAGGCTCACGCACGACATCCCTACGACGACCCAGATTCCGATCCGGGACACTCGCTCCAGCCGGGGCATGGCCACTTCGGCGCGGGCAAGCACCACGAGTGCGAAGACGGCCAGTAGAGCACCTTGCACGACTGCTGCGACGCGTAATGCCGGCGGGAACGTGCCCGGATACGCACCTCCCATGGCGTAGGCGCCAAGCGGTGCTCCCGCGGCCAGCGCGAGCTGAAACGCCACGATCCCTGCGGTGATAATGGCATAGGCAATGGCGGCGATTCGGCGAAGCTTCGGCATTCGATGGCTCCTCGCTAGACAACGACATTGCTCAGGATAGCGTTGAGCATGGGCTCTAGCTTGTCGTCGAGAGACTATGTTGCAACTCAGACGCCGATGAAGCCGGGAACAGTTCCCTACAATGGGACGCAACCTGGCGCCAGCCGATGTCTTGCGACCGCAAAGGACGTCCACATGCCGCTCGATCTCGATTCGGTCATGCGCGAGCTTGAATCGCTCGGCACGGCCCACACAAGGAAGTCGTACCTGTCGCGGGGTGTGCGCGAGCCCCTCTTCGGCGTTGCCACGGGGGCGATGAAGCCGCTCAAGAAGGAGATAGGCATAGACCAGGCCATGGCGAACGCGCTGTGGGAGACCGGCAACTACGACGCGATGTATCTTGCCGGCATGGTGGCCGATGTCTCAGTGATGACCGAGGCCGACTTCGAACGGTGGATCGACGACTCCTACGGGCCCATGCTGTCCGACCATGTGGTGTCTGTAACCTTGGCCGAATCGGAGCTGGCGCAGGTGGTCGCGGGCCGGTGGATTCGCAGCGAAGACGAAACCCGCGCTGCTGCTGGGTGGGCCTGTTACGAGTGGCTGTTGGGCTGGAGGCCGGACAGCTATTTCGACGTGGAAACCATCCAGGCGCTACTCGAGTTGATGGCTGCGACCATTCACGACGCAGCACCTCGCGTGAAGCGCAATATGAACAGCTGCCTGGTGGCTATCGGGGTGTCCTACCTGCCACTTCACAATGCCGCGCTCTCGACCGCGGACGCGATCGGCCATGTCGAGGTTGTCGTGGATGGCGTTGCCAAGACGCTCAAGAGCGCGTCTGAGCAGATCAGGGCCGCCGAAGCGAAGGGCCGACTTGGTTTCAAGCGGCGCGCGGTGCGCTGCTAGCAGTCGAAGGCGTCCCAGCAGAGGTCGTTGCGAAGCCGCATGTCGTCGATGACGAGCTCGCGGATAGCGTCCGGAAGCTGTTCACGCTGCCACCGACACTCGGCACGCCCGGCGGCTTCGCCCTCCCCTGTCGGCGCGGCGTCGCGGACGGCCTTGATCGCGTAGGCAGCGGCACCAAGCTCGTGCGCGGCCACGTGCGCGACCGCAGCTGCCTGCGCAGCCGCATAAGCGGCGAAACGCGGTGCGCCAGTTAGGTCACGGGCAGCTGCATTCGCCTTGCCAGCCCAGGTACGCGAGTCCTGCATCCCTATCTCGCCGCGCGCCCACGCCCGTGCGCGGTCGATCGCGATGCGCGGGCGTTGGTCATCGGGTCTGACCGCCTCGAAGAGCTCAAGGACGTGCTCTGCACACGCAGCCGCCCACAGTGCGAGGACCCGATGGTCGGCATCTGTTAGCGTGCCTCCGCGTCGGACGGTGATGAAGCGCGGATCGCGTTCCTTCGGCAAGATCATGAGGACGCGTCGCCGTCGAGCTCGGCCGAGACAGCGGCCTCGGCCCTGCGCAGCGCTTCGAGACGGTTTCGTTGGAGAGAATGCTGAGGAGTTCCGGGCCGGAACTTCCCCTGCGACTTCTCCGTGCGCTCAATCATGTCGGCGAGGGCCGCCAGGGCAGAGCGCAGATCGTCGGGCGCGAAC